>JBFFEB010000001.1:0-114409 GCA_041559075.1 Woeseiaceae bacterium
CATCGCGAGGAGCAGAGCGAGCTGGCCGCTTTCGAAGCCGCAGTGCGCGACATCCCGGAAGTCATGGAGTGCTACCTCATGACGGGCGAGTTCGACTACCTGTTGCGTGTCGTCGTCGCCGACATGGCCGACTTCGAACGCCTGCACAAGGAAGCCCTCACGCGGCTGCCCGGGGTGGCCCGGGTCAATTCCAGCGTCGCGATCCGAACGGTACAGAAGAAGACCGAGCTACCGCTGCGGTAGTCGGGGCGGTGGCGGGGCCCTGCCAGATGCGGTACGGTGATCGTTCTCCCAGACCCCAGGTGACGTGATGGCTGCTCCGGCAGATTCTGTCCATCGCAAGGCCGTCGACTCGTTGTCGGCGCAGTACACGCGAGTACGCGCGCAGAGTCTCGCGCTGATCGAGACGCTCGCGCCCGAGGACACGGTCGTGCAGTCGATGCCCGACGTCAGCCCGACCAAATGGCATCTTGCGCACGTGACCTGGTTCTTCGAGCGCTTCGTGCTCGAGTCCTTCGTGCCCGGTTACGAGAGCCTCGAAGACGCCTACGATTACCTGTTCAACTCCTACTACTACACGGCGGGCCAGATGCATGCCCGGCCGAAGCGCGGACTGCTGTCGCGCCCGACGCTCGCGCAGGTCATCGACTACCGCGCGCACGTCGACGAGCACATGCAACGATTGCTCGACCAGCAGGGTGACGACGGAAAACTGGCCGCTGTGGTCACGCTCGGCCTGAACCACGAGCAGCAGCACCAGGAGCTGCTGCTTACCGATATCAAGCACGTGCTATCGCAGAATCCACTGCTGCCGGCCTTCGATCCGGGCTTGCCGAGGGCTCCGTCGCGATCCGTCGATGCGTATGCCTTCGCGAACGCACCGAGTGGCATCCACCGTATTGGTGCGGAAGGCGAGGGCTTCTGTTTCGACAACGAGACACCGCGCCACGATGCGCTCCTGCACGAACACCGGATCGGCACCAGGCTGGTTACCAACAGTGAATTTCGTGAGTTCGTAACGGACGGCGGCTATGCTGACTCGACGCTATGGCTGTCCGACGGCTGGGCCGTGGTCAACCAGGAGGGTTGGAACCGGCCGCTGTACTGGAGCGAGGACCTTGCCCACGAGTTCACACTCGGCGGACTCCGCGAAATGGACGAGCACGCGCCGATCACCCACGTCAGTTTCTACGAGGCAGACGCGTTTGCGCGCTGGGCCGGGGCCCGTCTGCCGACAGAATTCGAATGGGAGACAGCGGCCGTCGGCAAGCCGCTGGAAGGCAACCTGCTGCAGTCCGGCTTCCTGCACCCGGTATCGGGCGGCGGTAGAGCGCAGTTTTTCGGCGATGCCTGGGAGTGGACCTCGTCGCCGTACGCACCCTATCCCGGCTTCGTTCCGCTGGGGGGGTCGCTCGGCGAGTACAACGGCAAGTTCATGTGCAACCAGATGACGGCGCGCGGCGGTTCCTGCGTGACCTCGGACGGCCACGTCAGGGCGAGTTATCGCAACTTCTTCTACCCGCACCAGCGCTGGCAGTTCTTCGGGATCCGGCTGGCAAAAGACGGACATGGCTAGAAATGCTGCGCAACAATTCGTGCCGGACGACGAGCTCGACGAACTGATCGAAGGGCTAAAGCAACCGGAGATGATGATCTCGCCGAAATACTTCTACGACGAGCGGGGCTCCAAACTTTTCGAGCAAATCACGAGGCTCCCGGAGTACTACCCGACCGAGACCGAGCTCGGCATCATGCGCGACAACATCCGTGAGATCGCAAGCCTCGTCGGCAAGCAGGCGAGCCTGATCGAATTCGGCAGCGGTTCGAGCCTGAAGACGCGCATACTGCTCGAGCATCTCGACGAACTCGCCGCCTACGTGCCGGTCGACATCTCGGAGGATCACCTGCTGCAGTCGGCCCGGCAGATCCGCGAGGAGTTCCCGGATCTTGATGTACTGCCTGTCGTCGCCGATTTCACACAACCATTCCGGTTGCCTTCGCCCGAGGTCATGCCGGTGCGCAATGTCGTCTATTTCCCCGGCTCGACCATCGGGAATTTCACACATGATGCGGCGCACGAGCTGTTACTCGTCATGCACGAGGAGGCTGGCGCCGGCGGTGCACTTCTCATCGGCGTCGACCTGCAGAAGGATCCTGAGATCATCGAGCGGGCCTACAACGACAGTGCCGGCCTGACAGCGGAGTTCAACCGCAATATGCTGCGCCACCTCAATCGGGAATTCGGTGCAGATTTTGACCTGGACGCCTTCACCCACAGCGCCGAGTACAACGAAGAAGAAGGACGCGTCGAAATACGGCTCGTCAGCGAGCAGGATCAGGAGTTCACGCTGGGCGATGAGTCTTTCTCTATCGACAGGGACGAGACCATTCTCACCGAATATTCCCACAAGTACACACTGGACGGCTTCGCCGCGATGGCCGAGGCCGCCGGCTTCCGCGTAAAGCGAGTGTGGATGGACGACGGGCGGTTGTTCAGCGTGCAATACCTCGTAAGAACCTGACTACATTCAGAAAAATTAGGTGGACCTACGTATTGCCTGCTAACACCGGTTGGTGGACCCTGACTGCTCCGGAGTTCGTACCGGGGTCCTGAGCATGACTTCCCGTTTCGGTCCGCGGACGGCACGGCTACAACCTGCCTCCCTGATCACGTCACTGCTGTTGCTGAGCGGCTTTTGCTGTGCCGTGCCCGGGCATGCGGCTGATCGCGCAACGACGTTCGACGAGATCTGGTCCGTCATCGACGAACTGTTCTACGACGCGGATTTCGGCGGCCACGACTGGGCCGCGATCGGCGAAGACTACCGCGACCGGGTCGTGAATGCGGAGTCGGACAAGGATTACTTCGTAGGACTCAACGCCATGCTGTTCGAACTCGGCGTGTCGCACATCGGTGTGATTCCGGACGAACACCCGGAATGGATAGGGGCACCGACCACGTTCGCGAACGGTGAAGCCGGGCTCGATTTACGAATCATCGATGGGCGCATGGTTATTACGCGCCGTTCGGAAAAGCTGGGCGATGCCGCCCCTGCCCTGACGCCTGGCGTCACAATCACCCAACTGAATGGGTTGACCGTGGACGACTTTCGCGACGAGGTTTCCGAACCGCCCGTCCCGGCGATTCCCCAACTCATGCTCATGACGGAGCGCGCGGGCCGCGAACTGTATCGGGATGCCGGCGAAGAGGTCGAAATCACCTACCTGGATGAAGTCGGCAACGAAAAGACGGTTTTGCTAAAGGCCTACCCACGTGGCAGCGCCATCGAGATTCTCGAGGGCATTCCACCGGTCTATGTCGACTTCGAAGCCCGCAGGCTTCCGAATAACATCGGCTATGTGCGTTTCAATTCGTTTCATCCCGCGCTGATCGATCGCATCATCACCGCGATCAGGGAATTCAGCGACGGCAATGGCCTGATCATCGATCTTCGTGGCAACTCGGGAGGCGATTTCAATGTGAGACGCGCCATCGCCGAACAACTGATACACGAAGGTTCACTGGTATGGAGCTACGCCAACCGCTCCGGCATCGACGATATCTTCCTCAAGCCGGCCTCGGATGCGTACCGCGGACCGCTTGTATTCATCGTGGATGAACTGAGCGCTTCGTCGGCCGAGGAACTTCCTGGTGCCATGCAGGCGCTCGGCCGGGCTCGTGTCGTGGGGACGAGGACCGCCGGGCTCGTACTCGTTGCCGACGTCAGGCGGCTCGACATCGGTGCGACCCTGGTCTACCCGCGCGCGGAAACGCGCTTCGCGGACGGAACCGTCCCGGAAGGGCGCGGAATTACGCCGGATGTCAATGTGCCT
This sequence comes from Woeseiaceae bacterium, assembly GCA_041559075.1. GTDB lineage: Bacteria > Pseudomonadota > Gammaproteobacteria > Steroidobacterales > Woeseiaceae > UBA1847. The sequence continues at coordinate 3,835 of JBFFEB010000001.1, forward strand.
TACGATGAGTCGTCGCTGCGCCGCGGCATCGATGCCCAGCTGGAAACGGCGATTCGGCTGATCTCCGAGGAGCCCTCGACGCAGTAGCCGCGGGGCAAGCCTCACTGAGGCGGCACAAACTCCTCCGGCCTGGCCGAACCACCGCCGAAGAAAAACTTCTCCATCTCCGTCTCGAGGAACTTGCGCGCATCGGGCTCTATCGGCGTGAGACGGTACTCGTTGATGAGCATCGTCTGGTGCGACAGCCAGCGCTGCCAGACTTCCTTGGATACGTTGTCGTAGATCCTCTGCCCCAGCTCTCCCGGGTACGGTGCCCAGTCCAGACCTTCGGCTTCTTTGCCGAGGATCACGCAGTTAACGGTTCTAGCCATGGTCTCTCGATTCGTCCGTAGTATTGAGTGTGTCGATGAGCTTCATGACCGGGACGGCGATTCCTCCGGGCGGCGCGTCGCCGGGCCGGTACCAGGTCGAGTCATCGGAATCGGCTACTTTACTCGACACGGCGGCGATTCGCACAACCACCGGCGCGATATCGAGGTCGTAGTGGCTAAAGCTGTGCCGCAGCATGTCCCAGCTCTCCGTCGCTATCGCCTCGGCATCGAGCCGTTCGGCGCACCAGTCGCCAACGTCGCTGACCTCGGGAAGGCTCCACAGGCCGCCCCAGATGCCGGATGCCGGCCGCCGCTCGAGGTAGACCGCGCCGTCTGCCACGGCAAGGACCATCGTCGTCGTGCGCCGCGGCTTCTCCTTTTTCGACTTGCGGCCCGGGAAACGCTCCACCTCGCCTCGCGCCAGGGCCCTGCAATCGCCTTGCACCGGGCACATCGCGCAGGCCGGTCTCGAGCGCGTACACAGCGTCGCGCCGAGATCCATCATCGCCTGCGTATAGGCGCCGACGCGTTCAGGCGGCGTGCGTGCCTCCGCCAGCTCCCAGAGCTTCCGCGCCACCGCCGTCTTGCCGGGCCAGCCGTCGACCGCCGCGTGCCGCGCCAGCACTCGCTTCACGTTGCCGTCCAGGATCGCGTGGCGCTGGTCGAAGGTGAGCGCGAGTATCGCGCCTGCCGTGGACCGGCCGATTCCCGGCAGTTCGCAAACCGCTTCGATGGTCTCCGGGAAACGGCCGTCGTGCCGGTCACGGATGATCTCCGCCGCGTAATGCAGGTTGCGCGCCCGCGCGTAGTAACCGAGACCGGACCAGTGCTGCAGCACGTCGTCCAGCCGCGCACCGGCGAGACTGGCCAAGTCAGGGAACCGGTGCATGAAGCGCCGGTAGTATGGGATCACCGTCTGCACCTGGGTCTGCTGCAGCATGATCTCCGAGACCCAGACACGATAGGGGTCGCCGGTGTCTTGCCACGGCAGGTCCGTGCGGCCGTGCTGGTCGTACCAGTGCAGCACGCGCGTCGCGAAATCAGTCTTCATAGGGCGCGTAATCTCTGGCGAGAGCCTCGATGCGTTCGATCGCGTTGATGCCGCTGTTCCTGAGCTTGTTCTTCATGATGGCGGGGCCGATGAGCGGCGGGATAAAGAACTTGGGCTTCATTCTGAAAGCGTAGGTGACGACCGTACCGTCAGCCTCTTCCCGGAACTCCCAGCTTTCGTCGCTGACCTCGAAGTCGCTTTTCTCCGGGTCCACGCTTGCCTTGATAAACCTGAAGGGCTGGTGCTCCACGTAACCGTAGCGCTCGAAGGACTTGCAGAAGAACCACAGGCAGCCGCGGGTATGGCTGTAGTAACGCGCCCGCCCGTCCGGCCCTGGGTCGAGGTTCCGCGACTCCACGATGACGCTCGAGAATTTCGTCGACTGGTCCCAGTCGAGTAAAAGGCCGTAGATCTGCTCGATGCTGACATCGAACCACACTTCGGAATGCATGATGTAGATGCCGTCCACGTGGTCCACGTTCACCGCGCGCAACGTAGCCGCGCCGGCGCATACCGGGAGGGCAATGACGAGAAGGAACAGTGCCCGCATGGTCAGTCGCCGCCGAGCAGATCCTTCAGGCGCTTCTTGGCTTCGTCTTTGAGCTGATCCTCGAGATCCTTCTCTTCCTGCGGTTCTTCGCCCTCGGCCGGCGGCTCTCTGTCATCCCCGAAAAGCTTGTCCCTGAGCGCCTTCTTCGCTTCCTGCTCCGCCCGATCCTTGAGCATCTCCTCGACGTCCGGCCTTATGGCCGGATCGGCGATCGGCCCGGTGATACGGAACGGGATCACCGCCTTCGTGAAATCATCCAGTTCGTCATCGCTGACCTGCGTCATGAATTCGGGCTTTTCGAGGAAGCGACCGGTCACCGTATAGTCCACGGTCGCTTCCACGAAATTCACGGTGCCCTTCCCGCTCACCCGCATGAACGGCAGCTCGGCGAAGAAATCGTCGTTCCGCATCACGCCGTCGGTGACCTGGCCGCTGGCCTTCATCGAGCTAAATTGCGTGCGTGGCGTCGCCGGCGCCGCCGGCGCCGGTTCGCCTCTCACGAGCGAGCGCGCCTTGCGTAGCTCGTACCAGACGTCCGTGCCCTCCCAGGCGCCGTCGATGAGCTCGATCGACAGGGTGCCATCGAGGTCGCGGCGTATCGCATCCACGTCAGCGCCACTGCCGCCGAGCCTGAACGTGCCGTTGATGATGCCGGAAACGTTGTCGACCTCGTACATCGCTTGCATCATCGGGCGCAGGCTGACGTTCACGATATTCTCGTCGACGGCAATCGACGGCTGTTTTCCGGACGCATCGATCTTCACGTCGCCGCGATAGCCGCCGCCGAAGAAGTCGGCCGCGATCGGGTGAATGCGCAACTTGCCGTTTGCGGAGTTCACGCCGAGCGTCACGTTCTCGAACGGTATCTTGCCGAGGCTCGCGCTGGTAATACTCAGGTTGCCGCGCGCATTCAGCGCCCGGATGAGGTCGACGGGGATCTCGACCGGTCCGCCCGAAGTCTCTTCCGCCGCGGCGTCCTCGCCCGCGGGCGCCATATAACGGGCGATGTCGATGCTGTCGCCCGCGAGATCCAGTTCGAAGGTCCCGCCGGCACTCTTGGGCACACTCAGCCCGCCGGTGAACGTCGTGTCGTCGATCACGAGCCTGAGGTCGGACAGAGCAATCGCGTTCGCGCCGACCTTCGCCTTCGCATCCACGATCAGCTTGTCAAGGACGTCCGGGTCCGCCGTGGACGGTAACTCGATGGCGAGTTCCTGCATCAGCGTGCGCGGCGAGAATGCAGCAATACCGATCGTCGCAGACGGCTGCGGATCGCCCTCGTAGGAGAACGGCTCCACATCGGCCTTCAGATCGACACTCATGAACCGCAGGTTGATCTCACCGATATCGGCGATCATCGCCTCGGTCTCCAGCCGGATCGCCGGCGCCCGGAGTCGGATCGTCGCAGGCACTTCCGCGATGCCCTCGACACGGCCGTCGATGTCCAGGTCGGTCATCGAGACCGTTCCCGCATCCGTATCGAATGCGGCGGCGAGACCGATATCGATGCGGCCCGACAACCCGGCCGGCTCGAGCTTGAAGGCCAGTCCGCCATCGAGCGGCACGGCCTCACCGGCGGCGATGCGTCCTGATGTCAGGTTCAGGTCCGTCAGCTCGAAACGATCGCCCGTGCTCGCGTCGGTGTAGGTGAGCGCGGCGTCGGTAACGGCGACGCTCGCAACGTCGATCGTCGCGGACCGCTCCGGCGCCCCTGGCTCGGGCGTCTCCGCTTCAGCCGTCCCCGCTTCACCGAAATCCTCCCAGTTGCCCTTGCCATCCTTGCGCACCTGCAGGTTCACCGTGAGGCTGTCGAGGGCGGCCGTGCCGACCACGACCTGGCGTTGCAGCAGCAGCGGCATCACCCGGACGCTGAGACGCGCCGAGTCGAAGCTTGCGAACGGCGTATCGTCGAAGCCGGGCGCATTGCCGAGCTCGGTCCTGCCCATCTCGATCGCGAGCCAGGGGAACAGGCTCAGGTGCAGGTCGCCCTCGATGACGAGTTCGCGGCCGGTCGCCTTCCTGACGCCGTCCGAGATCTTATCCTTGTAATCATTCGGTTCGAAGACGAGCACGAAGACGATCGCGGCGAAGATTGCCACCGCGACCGCCGTCGCAACGAGGATGCCTAGAATTTTGACTGCGCGGCTCATGAATCGGGTCCTTGATTCGGGGACCCCTTAGGGTACCAAATTGCCGCGTTTTCCGGCGTGCCGACTTACTCCTTGCAGAGCGTAACGCCACCATTGAGGGTATCGATGTTCACGCTACCGTCGCCACTGCCCTCGCTGAAGCTGAGCTCCCAGCCGGGTGCGTACTCGCTGGTCCTCACCGGCTTCGGGCCAAAGCAGTTGTTGATGCGGCCGTTGAAGGTATTGACGTCGATGTCCGCGGACAGGCTGCCGACGAAGTTGACGACCACCTTGCCGTTGACGGTCTCGATGTCGAGATCGCCGCCCTCGCGCAGGTTCGACCTGAAGTCGATCCTGCCGTTCACGGTTTCCATCGCCACATCCGAAAACGAGCCGCCACCGATCTCCAGCTTGCCGTTAACCGATTCGAGGTCGATCACGCCGGACAGGTCGCGCACCTGGATGCCTGCAGATACCGTGGTCAGGTCGGCCTCGATGTCCTCACCGCTGCCGACGACGTCGATCCGGCCACTGACGGTCTCCACCTCGACTTCCGCCGCGAACACCCGCGTCGCAACCTGGCCACTCACCGACTGCAGTTCCTGCTCGCCTTCGACGCCCTCGACGTCGATCTCGGCACTGATGGTCGAAACCTCGAGGCTGCTCCGCTGCGGAACCCGCACGGTGATGTAGCTCGAAGTAGAGCGGCCGCCACTGCGCTGGTTCTTTTTCGGTTTCACCTTAACGACGACGGAGTCGCCCTTGCGCTCGAACACGAACTTCTCGACCTCGTCGCCGAGCGTCCCGGTCACCTCCACGGCATTCCGCGACCAACCCTCCACGGTTACTGACCCGGCCGTGTTGTATATCTCTACTTTGCCGTCTGCACTCGCGTCGAGCGTCTCGTTGACTTCCTCGGCACTCACGGGGACCGCAAACAACAGCATTGTCGTTACCAAAACCAATCTATTCATGTCGTTACTCACTTGCGTTGTGCATCGCTTCCGGCGACGCATCAGATATCACGGCGCGACATGACGCTCTGCGTCACGCCACCCACCTTGCGCATCACGTTCAGTTCCTCGTGATACGTCTTCATCAACAGGTCCTGCAGCAGGGTGTTGTCGGGGTCCTGCTGCAGCGCTGCGTTAATGTCGTCGATCGCGTCACGGATCACCTCGAGGCTCTTCTCGACGTCCTGGCGCTGCTCGGGCGAGAGCCGCTCGAGTTCCTGCTCGAAACGCGCCAGCAGATCGGCACGTGTCTGCAGGTAGTCGCTGCCCAGCGTGTAATTGCTTCCGAACGCCGCCCGCTCGAAGGTGTAGTGGGGCGTGACCCGCTCAACCACCACACGGTTATCGTCCTTGACCGCGAGGTAGGTCAGTCCGGACGAGGCGCCGACCAGCAGAACGATCGCTGCAGCCTGCGCAAACACAGGGGTCCAGCGGGAGCGCCGCCGCACCGGTTCGGCGATCGCGTGCTCGATGCCGGGCCACAGGTCGCGCTGCGGCTTGATCTCTGTGGCGAGCTGCCGCGCGGCCGTCGTCAGTTTGTCTTCTCGTTGTTCATTCATGCCTCGAAACCCTGTTCCTTCAACTGCTGCGCGAGCAAGCGCCGCGCGCGATGCAGCTGTGCCTTGGTCGTCCCAACCGCGATGCCGAGCATGTCGCTCGATTCCTCGTGGCTGTATCCGTACACGGCGTTCAACACGAATACGTGCCTCGCGCCCTCGGGGAGTCGGTCTATCGCGTCGGAGAGGTCACGCAGCTCACCGCTGTCGCCGATCGATGCCGGCGATGACATCGTCTCCGCCACTACCTGTATCCGATCCTGGTCGCGCTTCGACTTGCGTATCCGGCCGAGGACCGCGTTCACGGCGATGCGGTGCATCCAGGTACCGAAAGCGCTGTCGCCGCGGAACTTGTCGAGCTTGTTCCAGGCCTGGATGAAGGCCTCCTGTGTACAGTCTTCGGCTTCGCCGACGTTGCCGGTCATGCGCAGGCAGAGACCGTAGACGCGATCGACGTGCGCCCTGTACAGCGCCTCGAATGCACGGGCGTTGCCACCCTGCGCACGGGCAACGAGAGTCGCCTCGTCCGGCATCGATGTTGCTGTCCTGGAAACCATGCTGCGTATATTGTCGCCGGTTTCCACCGTCAAAAGCGCGGCCATCCGCCAATTCTCCCGTTTTCCTGATACTTGGATGCCCGCACCGGGCCGGTGGTTTAAAAATTGCCCTCCGCAGAGGGCAATTTGCGGCTTAAGCGCCTGTGTTTGTTTGCAATTCTGTTATCATGCGACTGGCCCGTCTCGTTGCTGGCCATCCTCTGGGGTACAGAAGAAACAAAAGAATCTATGACAGGGCATTCGATTCTCTTCCTGGGACGCGGCGATTTCGCATCAGAATACCTGGCAGAGCTCGAGACGCTGCCGTGCTGCTCTATGCTGACGCGGTCCCCACAGCTCAGCGTTCCCGTAGAGAGCCGCGAACTCGATATCGTGCTGCTGGAAGCGGGCCCCCTCATCGCCCAGTCGGGCCAGTCACTGTCCGCGCTCATCCACTCACTGCGCGACTACGCGGTGGTTGCCATCACCGACAAGGAACACGAACACCGCGGCATCGCCGCGGTGCGCTCGGGCGCGCAGGGCTATATCTGCATTGACGATGTTACGGTCGAAGGTCAGGAAGCGATCTTCGACCACGCACTGCGGCGCCACAGGCTGCAGCAGCGGCTGTCGGATACCGACGTTTCGGTCCTGTCCGTACTCTCCAGTATCAACGACGGTGTCATCGTGGTCGACCGTGAAGGCAGCATCCTGGATATCAACCCGGCTGCACGCACCATCTTGGGCCTGGGCCCCCGGTGGCAGCCGGATGCGGGCTGGGAACAGACGTTCTGCTGCATAGACGAAAACGGCGACAGCTACAGGAATCTGCAGGACCTTCCCCTCGTCCGGGCGCAGAGCGGCGCCAGGTTTTCGGGCCAGGTGGCAATCTATCGTGCGCCGGAGCAACCCGACAGCTACCTGAGCATCAGCGGCCAGGGCCTCTATGACGGCAATCGCGAACTGGTGGGCGGCGTCATCACGTTTCGTGACGTAACCGACGCCACGATCCGCACGATCACGCTGGAAAAGCGTGCGCAGTACGACGAATTGACGGAACTGCCGAACCGCGGTGTATTCACGGAATACCTGTCGCGGGCGATCGGCCGCGCCGAGCGCAAGAGCTCGCCGCTTGCAGTGCTGTTCGTCGATCTCGATCGCTTCAGGTCCGTGAACGAAACTCTGGGGCATGATGTGGGTGACGACCTGCTTCGACAGGTGGCCGGGCGCCTGCGGGACAACCTCAGGGTCGGCGACTTCGCGGGGCGCTGGCGCGGCGACGAGTTCGTCGTATGCCTCGAGGACTTCGGCGAGATGGGCAACGCCGGCGCCGCCGCGCAGAAGCTGCTGCTGGTGTTGTCGGAGCAATACCGGGTCGGCCACAGTGAAGTCTATGCGACGCCGTCGATCGGCATCGCGATCTACCCCGAATCAGGCAACAACGCCGAGCGCATGATCAAGGCCGCGGACATCGCGATGCACGAGGCCAAGAAAAGCGGCGGCGGGCGCTTCCACTATTACTCCACCGCGCTCAACGCTCGGCTGGAACAGCGCGAGGAACTCGAAGTCGGGTTGCGGCATGCGCTGGTCCGCAAAGAGTTCGTGCTGCACTACCAGCCGCGGATCGATATCGCCACCGGCCGCCTGATCGGGCTGGAGGCCCTGCTGCGCTGGCAGCATCCGCGTTTCGGCCTGCTGCCGCCGGCACGCTTCCTGCCCATCCTCGAGTCCAGCGGACTGATCCACTCCGCGGGTGATTGGGTGATCGCGACCGCTTGCCGGCAACTCGCGGGCTGGCAGCGGCGATTCGAGTTACCGGACCTGTCCATCGCCATCAACCTGTCGCGCCAGCAACTGATGCACCGGCGTCTGGTGGATGCGGTCGCCGAATCGCTGGAAGAAACGATGCTGGATCCGGGCTGCATCGAGCTCGAAATCGGTGGCGGTGATTTCCCGAACAGGCGCAAGGCGGAGATCGAGACGCTCCAAGGGTTGCGCAAGCTGGGCGTGCGGTTGTCGCTCGACCACTTCGGTACCCGCGATGTTTCCTTCGAGTCGCTGGACAACGGCTTCGTCGACAGCTTCGTGCTGGATCAGTCACTGATCGCGGATATCGACCGGAACGACAGCCACCAGCGCATCGTCCGGGCAGCGATCGCCATGGCGCAAGGCCTCGATATCGAAGTGGCGGCCGAGGGCGTAGAAACCATCACGCAGCTCGATTTCCTGAAGAGCTGCAACTGCAACCTGGCGCAGGGCTTTCTGATCAGCCGGCCGATGCAGCCGGAGAAGGTATCGGCCATCCTGCGCAGCGAGATCGCCGGCACCACGCTCCTCGCGCGAGGCATGCCGTAGCCGGGTCGATGCGAGCGTTCGGCCGGAATACGGGCAGGCCACCAGTCAATGAGAGAAGCATCCGGGCATCCGCCGCGCTGCTACTGCTCTCCGGCGCCGTGACCGCATGCGGTAAGCCGCCGCCTGCCGTCGAGCCCGGTGTTCCACTGGTCCTGGCGCAGCAACGGGCCGAAACGATCTCCGGCATCAATTACCAGCTTTCGTTGACGATTCCCGACAGCCCGGGCGAAGCGATCGACGGCCGGGTCGTCGTCACGTTCGAACTCAGTAATGCATCGCAACCGCTGCAGCTCGATTTTCGCGAAAGCGCGGACAAGATTCGGAGCGTGGCGGCCAATGGCGACGAGTCCGATTACCGGTTCGTCGACGAGCACGTTGTCGTACCGGCCCAGGAGCTGGTCACGGGGCACAACGAAATCCGCATCGACTTCATTGCCGGCTCGTCCTCGCTCAATCGCAACCCGGAGTTTCTTTACAGCCTGTTTGTCCCGGACCGGGCCAGGACGGCATTCCCACTGTTCGACCAGCCGAACCTCAAAGCGACGTTCGAACTCGACCTGACGATACCGGCCGGCTGGGCGGCCATGGCGAATGCGCCCCTGGTCGACGTTCGCGAGACCGAGAACGGGATACTGCATCGCTTCGCCCGCTCGGACCTGATCAGTTCCTACCTCTTCAGTTTCGTGGCGGGACGGTTCGAGTCGGTAAGCCGCACGGTCGGCGGCAGGCAGATGACCCTGCTGCACCGGGAGACCGACGAGGAGAAGTTCGAGCGCAATGTCGACGAGATCCTCAGCCTGCACGCCAACTCGCTCGACTGGCTCGAGGAGTACACCGGCATCGACTACCCCTACGAGAAGTTCGGTTTCGCGCTGATTCCCGACTTTCCGTACGGGGGCATGGAGCATGTCGGCGCCATCCAGTATCGCGCGTCGAACCTGTTGCTCGACGAAGCGCCGTCCGATACCCGCTTGCTCAGCCGCGCATCGCTGATCGCGCACGAAACGGCACACATGTGGTTCGGCAACCTCGTGACCATGGAGTGGTTCAATGACGTCTGGACGAAGGAGGTGTTTGCGAACTTCATGGCCGCGAAGATCGTCAACCCGCAGTTCCCGGACATCAATCACGACCTGAACTTCCTCGTGCGCCATTACCCGAGCGCTTACTCCGTGGATCGCACGGCGGGCGCGAACGCCATCCGCCAGGAGCTGCCGAACCTCAACGAGGCCGGCCAGATGTACGGCGCGATCATCTACAACAAAGCGCCGATCATGATGCGCAAACTCGAGAAGCTCATCGGCGAAGCTGCCTTCCGCGAAGGCGTGCGGGAGTACCTGGAAACGTTCGCGTTCGGCAACGCCACCTGGCCGGCGCTCGTCGAGATTCTCGATGGCAAATCCGCCGAAGACCTGCGTGCGTGGAGCGAGGCATGGGTCCACACGCCGGGCCGGGAAGCGGTCGAGTCGCAGTGGGGCACGAGTGCGGAAGGCGAAGGAGGCCCGTTCAGGTACGGTCTCGTGCCTGCCGCCATCTCCGATCTGCGATCGGCGGACGAAGTCGTTCGTGCCGCGACGCTGATCAACCTCTACGAGGGCCTGCTTGCTCAGGCAGGACCAGGGGCGCCCGGGTATCTCCGGGAACTCGCGAGCCTCGTCCAGTACGAGGACAACGACCTACTGCTCGAACTGGCTCTCAACCAGATGCGGACGATCTACTGGACGTTACTGCGACCGGGTATTCGCGACGATTTCGCGCCACTGCTCGAACAGACGCTTTGGGAGACGATGCTCGGTCACGACGGGGCGAGCAAGCGCAAAGTCCTTTTCGAGGCGTTCGCCGATATCGCGCTAACGCAGGATGGCCTGGCGCGAGCCCGCGACGTGTGGTCGGGGTCGATGCCGGTGGACGAACTGCCGCTGGCCGAGAACGACCGCATCAGCATCGCGCAGTCACTGGCGGTCCGGCTCCCGGACGAGGCGCAAGCTATCGTCGACTTACAGGTGGCCTCGACGAAGAACCCGGACAACCTCAGGAAACTGCGCTTCATCGAGCCGTCGCTGTCCGCGGATCCGGCGGTGCGCGACGCATTCTTCGCCTCGCTCGCGGACGAAGCAAACCGGTCTACCGAGTCCTGGGTGCTGGAAGCACTGGCAAACCTGCACCACCCGGTACGCAGCGAGACATCCGAACGCTACCTCCTGCCGAGCCTCGAGTTGTTGCAGGAGATACAGGTTACGGGGGACATCTTCTTCCCGAAGCGATGGCTCGACGCAACGTTGCGCAACTATCACAGTACGTCCGCGGTGACGACGGTCCGAACATTCCTCGTTGAGCGGCCTGCATACAACGCACAATTGCGTATGAAGATCCTGCAGGCCGCCGACATGTTGTTCCGTGCCAATGCGATCGTGGCGTCGCAAGAGGCGCCGTAGGAGCGATCCCGCAACCGCGACCGAATTCAGAGCCAGCGCCGGACCGACTCCCGGTACGACCGATACGCATCGCCGAACTGCGACGCCATTGCCGCCTCTTCCGGCCTGATCTGAAGACGATTCATGCAAAACACGAACAGGGGCGGGCCGACGAATCCGAGCGGGTTCGCGAGGTAGATCGCCCACGCCAGCAGCAGGAACAGCAGGCCGAGGTACATGGGGTTCCTGCTGTACCTGTAAATCCCGCGGATGACCAACCGGGATGCCTTCCCGGGATCGCGCGGATCTACCGTCGTGCCGGACGCTCGAAAAGCGGCGATCGCCGGCACGGCGACGATACCGCCCAGGCAGAAGAACAGAACGACGAGCGCCCCGCGCAAAGGGATATCGAATGACAGCGGTAGCACGTACCTCGCGAGCAACCACATCCCGGCGGCAACGACGAGAAACTGAGCCACCGGCGGAATCTTGAGTTCGAGTGCTTTCATTGACTCTTTTCGCGCGCCGAGGCGCGCTCCTTGTATCCTGGTTTTCGGGTTGTCCAAGGTTGTTACTACAGGACTGCCCGCTACCGCGGGAGCGGTTCTGGAATCGCGACCGGTCCTCCTACGGTTCGAATGCCGCGCCGCAATTCCAGCAGGCGGCGAACTGGCCCTCGTTCTCCTCGCCGCACTTGGCACAACGCCACGGCGCACTCGGACTCTCGTCGGTGATGGCCGCATCGATAAGCTGCTTCGCGCGATCGTAGTCGATGTCCTTGAGCACCCAGAGTTCCGGCCACACCTCGGTGAACGGCATCTCCCCGTAAATCTGGTTCAGGTGCTCGTTCCTGATCTGGCAGGCGATGCCTTCGGACTCCAGGATGTTCTTGTAGTGATTGATCATCACCACGGTGTCGGCCGACGTAACTTTCTTCATCGCAGCGAAGTCAGGAAACCGGTCGGATCCTCACCACGTTCCAGCACCTCGACCAGCGCCGAGCCGACGATCGCGCCGGCCGCATGCGCACCCACGGCGGCCACGTCGCTCGCCTGCCGGATGCCGAACCCGGCGCACACCGGGATGTCGGAAACGGCCGAGACCTTGTCGAGGTAGCCGGCAAGATCGTCGGGCAAACCGGCATCGCCGCCCGTGATCCCCGTAATCGTGACTGCATAAACGAAACCGCGAGATGCGTCACAAAGCGTCCTCAGCCGACCGTCTGGCGTCGCGGGCGTGACGAGCTGGATCAGCCCGAGACCCCGCGACTCGAGTACCGCTCGAATTTCCGCGCTCTCCTCGAACGGCAGGTCAGGAACGATGAAACCACACACGCCCGTTTCCAGCGCCCGGTCTGCCAGCCTCTCGTAGCCGAATGCGAGCAGCGGATTCAGGTAGGACATCATGACGAGCGGCGTGTCGAAGCCGCCGGCTTCTTCGAGTTCGTCGAAGATCCATTTGAGGCTCACGCCTTTCTGCAGCGCCTCGAAACTTGAGCGCTGGATCGTCATGCCGTCGGCCATCGGGTCGGAGAACGGGATGCCGACCTCGACCACGTCACCGACCGCAGCCACGGATTTCAGCGTGCTTATGAAGTCCCGCGGCTCCGGGTAGCCCGCCGTCACGAACGGCACGAGCCCCGTCCGCCCCGCCTCGTTTGCGGCACGAATCGCCGCCGTTACTCGTTCATGCGCTTTCATGGCTGCGTATCCTCACGGGGTATTTCGTCAGCGTCGGCATGTCCTTGTCGCCGCGGCCCGAGTTGCCGATCAGCAGGCGCTTGCCGGGATTCTCCTTCGCCCACTCGCGCGCCGCGACGTACGCGTGCGAAGTCTCCAGCGCCGTGAGTATGCCTTCCAGCTCGCACAGTTCCTCGAGCGCCGCCAGCGCGTCATCATCGCTCGCCGCCAGGTACTTCACGCGACCGGTCGCCTGCAGCAGAGCATGCTCCGGGCCCACTCCGGAGTAGTCGAGGCCCGCCGAGATCGAGTGCGTTTCCTGCACCTGGCCGTCATCGTCCTGCAGGATCATCGTGTAGCTGCCCTGCAGTACGCCGGGGGTGCCGGTGGCCAGCGTCGCCGCGTTCTGTCCGAGCCCGTCGCCGGTGCCGCCGGCCTCGACGCCGATCAGTTCGACGTCATCCCCGAGCATTGGGTAGAACAGGCCGATCGCGTTGGAACCGCCGCCGACACAGGCGAACGCCGCGTCCGGCAGCCCGCCGGCCTGCTCGATCATCTGCTCGCGCGACTCGCGCCCGATCACCGACTGCAATTCGCGCACGAGGTACGGGTAAGGATGGGCGCCGACCGCCGAACCGAGCAGGTAGTAAATGCCGGCAGGGTCGGTCACCCACTTGCGCAGTGCCTCGTCGATCGCGGCTCGCAGGGTCTTGTCGCCCGACTCGACGGCGATGACCTCGGCACCGAGCCGCCGCATGCGATCGACGTTCGGCGCCTGCCGCTCGATGTCCACGGCACCCATATAGACCGCGCAGGGCAGGCCGACACGCGCACAGGCCGCCGCCGATGCGACGCCGTGCTGGCCTGCGCCCGTTTCCGCGATGACGCGCTCGACACCCAGCCGCTTCGCGAGCAGCGCCTGGCCGATCGCGTTGTTGATCTTGTGCGCACCGGTATGCGCGAGGTCTTCGCGCTTGAGCCAGACGTCCGCGCCCCAGCGTTCGCTGAGCCGCGGCGCATGCGTCAGCGCGGTCGGCCGTCCGACCCACTCGCGCAGCTCGCGCTGGAACTGGGCCTGGAACCGCGGATCGTGCAGGTGCTCCTTGACGCCCGCCTCGAGACGCTCGAACGCGGGCACCAGCGTCTCCGGCACGTAGCGCCCGCCGAATGGCCCGAAACGGCCCTGCTCGTCGGGTAACCTGCCCTCGATCGCGGCCTCGAGCAGCGCTTCTGCTTCGCCGGTTTTTAGTAAAGAAGTCATGCCTGTTTCTCCGCGGCACGGGCCGCCTTGATGAATAGTCCGATGAGCCCGGGGTCCTTGCGCCCCGGCCGGGATTCGACGCCGCTCGAGACGTCCACGCCGTGCGGGCGAACCGTGCGGATCGCCGTCGCGATGTTGTCGACGCCGAGCCCGCCCGCGAGGATCATCTGCCCCCGCTTCGCGATTTCCGCCGCACGCTGCCAGTCCACGGTCTGGCCAGCACCGCTGCGCACGCCTTCGTAGAGGAAGACCGCGGGCAACCGGCCCTCGATACCCGCCCAGCCTTCACGGATAACCGGCCAGCGCTCCACCGAAGCCGGCACGTCGAGCGACTCGAAGTCGTCGATGTCAGTCTGCAGCACGTGCGGCGAGAACGCGTCGAACACCTCCTGCCACTCGTCCTGCGACGGATGGCGCATAACAGCAACGCGCCGCACCCGCTTCGGCAGGTACTGCGTCAGCTTGCGTGCTTCGCCCGGCTTCACTCGCCGCACGGATTCTGCGAATACGAAACCGACCGCATCGGCGCCCGCGCTCACGGCCGCCTTGACGTCTTCTGCCTTGCGCAGGCCGCAGATCTTGACCAGCAGGCTCATGCCGCCACCCTCGCGGTGCCGGCGGCGCGCATCGCTGCGACGAGGCTGGCAGGATCCCCGCTGCGCATCAGCGCACCGCCCACCAGCGCCAGGCGGTAGCCCCAGGTCGCGACGGCTGCGGCATCATCCGCCGTGCTCAGCCCGCTCTCCGCGACACAGCGAGCAGTGGGCAGCAGCGGCGCGAGCCGTTCGAGGCGCGTGGAGTCCACCTCGAGGGTGCGCAGGTTGCGAGTGTTCACGCCGATGAGCAGCCTGCCGGCAGCCGCGCGGTCGCGATTTACCGGATCCTCGAGCAGCGCCGCATTACGCGCCAGGTCGCTCCGATCGAACGCTTCGAGCAAGACGAACATCCCCAGCTCGAAAGTAGCATCGAGCATCGACCGCAACTTCGCATCGGACAGCATCGAAGTGATCAGCAGCACGCCGCTTGCCCCGGCCTTGCGTGCCTCGCGCACCTGCACCGGCTCGACCAGGAAGTCCTTGCGCATGACGGGCGTGTCGGGCACCGCTGCCGCCACCTCTTCGAGGTGCTCCAGCGCCCCGTCGAAACGGGCCGGCTCGGTCAGCACCGAGATCGCCGCGGCGCCACCTTGGACGTATTGCCTGGCCTGTGCCGCGCGATCCAGGTCGTCGCCGGCCAGGCTGCCTTCGGCGGGCGAGCGTCCCTTGATTTCGGCAATAATGTCGAACGCATCGAGCTGCAGCGGAACGACGGGTCTGTCCAGATCACGTTCACGGATGGTGCCCGCAGCACCGGCGCGCTCGGCCGACAGTGTCGCCATTTGCTGCAGAAAGTCGCTCATCGGGCCTCGAAGTGCGTGCGTAACCGGGTGAGGAGATCCGCGGCGTCGCCGTTGTCGAGTGCCGCAGAGGCGAGCTCGACGCCGTGCATCGCATCGCCCGCGGAGCCCTGCACTTCGAGCACCAGCGATGTGCTCATCACGAGCGCGTCGCGGTGCGGCCCCTTGTCTTCGCCCGTGAACACGCGCGTCAGCTCCTTCGCATTGTGCGCAGCATCACCACCGGCGAGGTCTTCCGGCGCGCAACGCGAAACCCCGTAGTCCTCGGGCGTGCGCACCGTTCGCTGGACCTTGCCTTCGCGCACGTCGAACAGCACGAACTCGCCCACTGGCGTCGCCTCGTCCCAGCCCGGCTCGCCATGGACGACGAACGCGCGCTCGATGTCCATTCCCGCGAGCGCGTCGGCCATGAGCTCGGCGGCGCCCAGGCTCCACGCACCGATCAGCTGCGTGGGCGGCAGGCCGGGGTTGGTCAGCGGCCCGAGCATATTGAACACCGTGCGCACGCCCATCGCGCCGCGCACCGGTACGACGGCCTTCATCGCGGGGTGGTACGCCGGCGCAAACAGGAACGTGAAGCCGGTCGCTTCGAGGCACGCCACCGCTTCCGGCTCGTGCAGCGGCAATGGCATACCGAGACACTCGAGCATGTCGGCGCTGCCCGATTTCGATGACACCGATCGGTTGCCGTGCTTCACGACGCGCACGCCGCAGGCCGCCGCCAGCAGGCCGGCCCCCGTCGACAGGTTCAGGCTCCCGGAGCCGTCGCCGCCGGTGCCGACGGTATCGACGGTCGGCGTGCCCTCCGGGATCGCCGGGCGCACGGCCAGTTCGCGCATCGCCCGTGCGAAACCACGCACCTCGTCCGCCGTCTCCCCTTTTGCACGCAATCCTGCAAGGAACGCGCCGGCGAGCGCCGGGTCGAGTTCGCCCGCCGCGAAACGGTGCATGAGCTCGTAGGCGTCGTTCTCTGCCAGCGCATCGCCGTTCAGCAGGCGATCGAGTAAGGGGCTCAGGTTCGCTTTCGTATCAGCTGTATTCATGATGCCGTCATTCGCATGAAGTTTGCCATCAGGTGGTCGCCCTCCGGCGTCAACACACTCTCCGGGTGAAACTGAACGCCTTCCAGGGGCAGGGTCTTGTGACGCACGCCCATGATCTCGCCGCGCTCGGTCTGTGCCGTGAGTTCGAGCACCTCGGGCAGCGTCCCCGGTTGCGCGCACAGGGAATGGTAACGGCCCACCTGGAACGGCTGCGACAGTCCCTCGTAGATCGTACGGCCGTCATGCGTCGCCATCGAGGTCTTGCCGTGCATGAGCCGCTCCGCGCGCACGATTGCGCCACCGAAATGGTGCACGAGACTCTGGTGCCCGAGGCAGACGCCGAGGATCGGGATGTCTTCGGCAAACGCCGCGATCATGGTCAGGGACACCCCTGCGTCTTCGGGTCGCCCCGGCCCGGGGGAGATGACCAGGTGGGTAGGTTCGAGCGCCTTCGCCTCGTCAACCGTTATCGCGTCGTTGCGATACACCATGACGTCGGCGCCCTGCGCTGCGAATGCCTGCACCAGGTTGTAGGTGAAGGAATCGTAGTTGTCGATCAGCAGCATGCGCACATGTTCGAAGGTGTCGGCCATCACAAGCCCTCCCCGGCCATCTCGAGTGCGCGGCGCAGGATCGCACTCTTTGCCAGAACCTCCTGGTACTCGCGCGCCGGCACCGAATCGGCAACGATACCCGCACCGGCCTGGAAACTGTACTCGTCACCGGAGAACACCAGAGTGCGGATCGTGATCGCCTGGTCCATGTCGCCGCTGGCACCGAAATAACCGGCGGTACCCGCATACAGCCCGCGGCCGACCGACTCCATCTCCTCGATGATCTCCATGGCGCGGACCTTGGGCGCACCGACGAGTGTGCCGGCCGGGAAGCTCGCCGCGAACAGGTCGAACTGGTCGAAGCTCGCATCGAGCTCACCCTGCACACCACTGACGATGTGCATGACGTGGCTGTAGCGCTCGATCGCGCGGTACGGGTCGACGTGCACGGTGCCCGCACGCGCCACGCGGCCGAGGTCGTTGCGCGCGAGATCCACGAGCATCACGTGCTCGGCCGCTTCCTTCGGGTCGGCGAGCAAGGCCTGTTCATTGGCCAGGTCTTCCGTCGTGGTCGCACCGCGTGGCAGCGTGCCCGCGATCGGCCGCAGCGACGCACGGCTGCCGTGCAGGCGCACCAGCGCCTCGGGCGACGAACCGACGACCGCGAGGTCGTCGAACTGGAAATAGAACATGTACGGCGACGGGTTGAGCAGCCGCATCGCCCGGTACACTTCGAACGGCTGCACGTTGGTGCGGCCGCGGAACAGCACCGAGAGCACGATCTGGTAGATGTCGCCCGCCGCGATGTATTCCTTGCAGGCATTCACGCGGTCCGTGAACTCTGCCTCGCTGAGACTCGCGGTCGTCGGCATTATCTCCACGTCCGTCCTGGCAGCGGGGACCGGACCCCGCAGGCGGTCGACGACCTCGCGGCGCAGCGCCTGGCGCTCCGCATCGGGGCCGTCGTGCAGCAACGCGACGCGGCGTGTCAGGTGGTCGAATACGAGGAAGGAGGTCGGTGCGGAGAAAGCCGCGTCCGGGACGTTCGATTGCGGTTCGGTATCGCGCGGCAGCCTTTCGAAGAGTCGCACCACATCGTAGCCCGACACGCCGACCAGGCCGCCCGAGAACGGCAGCCCCTCGACTTCGGGCTTCGGCCGCGGTGCGCGCTCGAGCGCATCGCGCAGCGCACCAAGGTACTCGTCCTGCGTGGACGGCCGCGGCCGGCTCTCGCCGTCGACACTGAGCCCGCCAGCGTCCATGCGAACTTCGAGCGCGTCGCCGAAACCGAGGAACGAGTAGCGTGCGAGTCGCTCGCCGCCCTCGACGCTCTCCAGCAGGAAGCGCGGCCTGAGCGGCGCGAGCTTCAGAAACGCCGATACCGGTGTATCGAGGTCAGCCGCTATGTCGAAAGGTTCCTGCATGTTGCCTCGTTGTCTTTCGCGGATCGAGAACCGCTCCTACAGATTTTGACCAGCACTGTAGTAGCGCGACTCGGCGCGCGACCAGCAACAGCCAATAAAAAAAGCCCGTCTCGACGAGGTCGGAGACGGGCTTCTGGTTTTCCGTTGCTCAGCTAATAGCCGGCCATCCACCCCCTCCTAGGCGGAAAGCCACCACCAGACGTTGCTGTGCCGAGCGTTCATGCCCCGGAGTATTACCGGCCGGTCCGCCAGGGTCAACCGTTACGGCTGAAATAGCATCAGCCGGGCATGGTCGGCCAGGGAATATCACACCATGACGACCGGGAAACCGCCCCGTTTCCCTACAGCGAATAGAGCGCCGGCAACAGCAGTGAGAACCCGATCCACATGATGATCGTTAATGGTATGCCAACGCGCAGAAAGTCGGTGAACTTGTAACCGCCGGCGCTCAGTATCAACAGGTTGGTCTGGTAGCCGTAGGGTGTCGCGAAACTCATGTTGGCGCCGAACAGCGTCGCAAGGATGAACGGGTCCGCCGGCACGCCCAGTTGCTGCGCGATGCCGATCGAGATGGGGGTACCGATCGCCGCCGCGGCATTATTGGACACCACGTTCGTGAGTATCGCCATCAGCAGCATGAATCCGCTGAGGATCATCCCCGGGGGCAGCCCCGATGTCATGGTGACGAACCCCATGGCCAGGTAGTCCGCCATGCCCGTGCCGAGCAGTGCCTTGCCGAGCGCGAGGCTGGTCACGATGATCATGATGACGGGGATCGACAGCGCACCGACCGAGTCGCGCCAGGTCAGGCAACCCGTTACGAGCATGAGCCCGAGCCCGACCACGGCGCTGACGGCGATCGGCAGGATGCCAAATGCCGCGGCCGCGACCACGAGGGCCATGATCGTCAGTGCGCGCTTGGCATGGTGCGTCTGTGGCAGATCCGTCGTGCCGTCCAGCACCAGCATCGAACCGCTGTCCTTGAGGTGGTTGATGGCGTCCCGCGACCCCTGCACCAGCAGCACGTCGCCCGCACGCAGCCGGATGGTATTCAGGTCGCCGGTGACCTGCGAACTCGGCGCACGCGCCCGGTGCAGCGCCAGCGGCATGAGCCCGTAACTGCCGGTGAAGCGTGCGGCGGCGAGCGTGCGCAGATGCAGGGGCGAGCCGCGCGTCACGACAACTTCCGCCAGCTTCTGGCCGCCCGCCTCGAGCGGGAATTCGTCGTCGACCGGGTGCTCCTCGTCCTCGGCATTGAAGAGCGTCGCGCCGAGTATCTGCTCGTAATGCTTCAGGTTCTCGGGCGTATCCTTGACAAACAGTCGGTCACCGGGCTGCAGTTTCACCTGCGGCAGTTTCGCGAGGAACAGCGACTCGCTGCGCTGGATCTTGTCGACCCGCATCTGCCCGTCAGCCTTCCCGAGCACCTCCGACAGCGTGCTGCCGTCGGCAAAACCGTCTTTCTTGATGTGCAGCTGCGCGCTGAAGATCCGCGGTGTGGTGTCAGGCATCAGCGGCGTTCGGTCCGGCAACAAGCGCGGCGCCACGAGCCACAGGAACAGTATCGCCGCGCCCCCGACGATGGCGACGGGCGCCACCCACTCGAACAGCGTGAACGTATGCTGGCCCATGTCTTGTGCGATACCGACCACGAGCAGGTTCGTGGAAGTACCGATGGTCGTCGACATGCCGCCGATGATCGTCGCGAGTCCCATGGGCATCATCACGCCGGACACCGGGAACTTGCTGCGGATCGATGCGCCCACGAGTATGGGCATGAGCAGCACGACGATCGGCGTGTTGTTCATGAAAGCACTGAGCACGGCACCGGACGTGAGCGTCGCGAGCAACGCGAGTACCGGGTTCTTCGACCAGGCCCTGCCCACTATCGTCGCCAGGGGTTGCAGGGCGCCCGTCGTTTCCAGCGCCTTGCCGACCATCATCAATGCGGAAATCGCGACCAGTGCCTCGCTGCCGAAGCCTGCGAAGAAATCGATGGACCGGATCACGACCTGGCCGTCGCGGGTATACGGGAACAGCTCGAACCCGGCGACGAGGATGATCAGTATCGCGAGTGACGACGACTCGAGCGGAATGTCGTCCCGCGTAAACAGGAACAGCGCGAGGACGGTCAGGAGCAGTACCGCTACGCCGTGAGCGTCAAATGATAGTGCCTGCAATCCGTCCCCTCGATTACGCAATCGCAAAACGCACTTCGACGAGCGCGATCGGAAACCGTATCGTAGTTCATACGTGCTCCGCAATCTGCGACGCCGCAACTCTTTGCTTCAGGACAGCGCGGGCTCGCTGGTGGAACTGCTTGAATTGATTAAAATTCCAGTGGTCGATGGACATATTCCGGCTGAAAGCGCAGGCATCGGAGTGACGCAACAACGGCAGCAATTCCGCGTATTCGTAGTCGGCACGGCTGTCGCTCGGAAACAGGCTCCACGGCGAAATGACCAGCAGATTGCGGTGGCGCACCAGCGTCGCGCGGACCGCTTCATGCCAGCGCCGGCACCAGTCGTCGCGGATGCTGCCCCGAGGCAGAGCATGGCTGGGGTCGCTGAGAGCGATCGCCGGTAGCGGATCCGCGTGCGACGCGATCGCGCGTGAGCGCGACTGCGCGTTCATGCGCAGCCACAGCAACAGCTGGTTCAGGTAGCGCAGGCTGCCGTGGTCTGACGGTGCCATCCCCCTGATGCGCAGAAGGTCGCCGAAGCCCGACAGGACGATCGCGAGGCGGCGGTTCAACCAGGCGTCGTGTTGCAGGTCCGCCGTCGGCCATGCGAACGCTTCGTGCAGGGCCTCGCCGACATCGACGCAGGCCTCGAGGCAGTGCTTGAGCGCAGGCTCGTCGACGGCGCGGGCGTCGGCGAAACGAGCGAGATCGATGCCCATGCAAACCCATGCGGAGTTCACGGGCGCCTGCAGACCGGCCGGCGAAATGATCGCCCGGCCGCGTTCGGCCGATAACAACGGGCATTGTGGCAGCACGCGCTCGGCAAAGGCCGTATTCACCGCCGGCTCCGTGCGCAGGTCCCACAACGCCCCCCACAGGCGATCGCCATGCTCGACGTCGCCGAGTAATACGTAGTGCCCGGCTGCCTTATCGCCGGCGGTCAGCGGCAGGGCGCCGGCATCCCGCAAGCGGCGCCACAGCCTGTCGGCTAGGGGCGCATGAGCCACCTGCGTTTCGCTCTCGACAAACGACAGTTCCACCGCTGTGGCAATTGCTTCGATCACGGTCCGTCCCTGGTCGCTTCGTTGCTCGTTTACCGATAATGCGCGCCTTGCATGGAAGCATCACCGCCCGTTACTGGGCAGCCCGCCGAGTTTTTGCTATTGTCGCGACGCCGGACGCGGCCGCGATCGAGACCACCACCATGACCTTCAAATCACTGCTGGATGCCTGGGCGGCGGAGCAGGAACCCGCCAGGACCTCCGAGACCTATGCCATTCACCTCAGGACGGAAGATGCCGCCAGGGTCCACGCACTCGCCGACCTGTTTCCCGGCATCACGCACGAGCGCGTCATCACGGATCTGCTCTCGGTGGCGCTCGAGCAGATCGAGGCCGCGATACCGTACGTGCCCGGGGACAAGGTGATCCGCGAAGACGATTTCGGCGATCCCGTTTACGAAGACAGGGGCCTCACCCCGCAATTTCTCGACCTGGCAAAGAAGTACCGTAAACAGCTCGAGGGCTGAAACCATGCCATCCTTCGACGTAGTCAGCGATTTCGACGCGCACGAGGCCGCCAACGCGGTGGACCAGGCGAATCGCGAGGTCAATACGCGCTTCGATTTCAAGGGCACGGGTTCGAAGTTCGGGCTCGACCAGCAGGTCATCACGCTCTCGTCGCAAAGCGAGTTCCAGCTGCAGCAGATGATGGACATCCTGAGGCAGAAACTCGCGAAGCGCGGCGTCGATATCGGCTGCCTCGAGGAACAGGAACCCGAGATCACGGGCAGCGCGGCCCGGCAGACCGTGATCCTCCGCCGCGGCATCGACACGGACCTCGCACGCAGGCTCGTCAAAACGGTTAAGATGAGCAAGATCAAGGTGCAGGCGGCGATCCAGGGCGATAAGCTCAGGATCAGCGGTAAGAAACGCGACGACCTGCAGGCGACCATCCGCCTCCTCAAGGACACCGATGTCGACCTGCCCCTCCAGTATGAGAATTTCCGCGACTGACAACGTCCGGATTCGGGATCATGGATAACGGCGTCTACAATACTCCGCGTCGCCAGGACATTACGTTCGAAGACAAGGACCAGGCGCTTCGGGACGACGTCCGCATGCTCGGTACCCTCGTCGGCGACCTGATCCGCGAACAGGGTGGCGAAGATCTGTTCGAGTTCGTCGAGAACGCGCGCCTGCGCTCAATTCGCCGCCGCGAGAACAATGAACTCGAAGGCGAGGAACTCGCATCCCTGGTTGAGAACCTCGATCCCGATACGGCGATGCAGGTCATCCGCAGCTTCTCCACCTACTTCCAGATGGTGAACACCGCAGAGAAAGTGCACCGCATCCGGCGGCGGCGGGAGTACCTGCGCGACGTCGAGGGCTACCAGCCCGGTGGGCCCGAAGACACGCTCGTCCGGCTCAAGGCCAACGGCATGACCGCTAGCGAGCTGCAGGAACTGATCAACTCGCTGCGCATCGAACCGGTGTTCACGGCGCATCCGACGGAGCCGACGCGGCGAACGATCCTGCGCAAGGAACAGCAGATCGTCCGCCACCTCGTGGACATGATCAACCCGACGATGACGCCGCAGGAACTCAACGCGGCATTGCAGAACATCCGCCTGCTGGTCACGACCGGCTGGCAGACCGACGAGCACCCCTCCGAGAACATGACCGTCGCCGACGAACTCGAGCACGTGCTGTTCTTCATGACCGACGTGCTGTATCGGACAATGCCGCCGTTCTACGAAGACGTCGAGGCCGCCGTGCGGCGCATCTATGGCGAGGACGGTGAGCACATCACCGTCCCCACGATCGTGAATTTCGCGTCATGGGTCGGCGGCGATATGGACGGCAACCCGAACGTCAATGCCAAGACCATCCGTTCGACCCTCGCACGGCAGCGCGCGCTGATCCTCGACCTCTACTACAACGAATGCGCGGGCCTTTCCGCGAAACTGAGCCAGGCCGAGGGCCGCGCCCGTTTCAGCCGGGAGATGCTCGAGCAGATCGACACCTATCGTGGTGTATTCCAGAATGCCTACCACGACGTGCCTGCGCGCCACCGTGACATGCCGTACCGCGTTTTCCTGCGGCTGATCCAGCAGCGCCTGCAGTCGACCTATGACGACGACATATTCCCGTATGAGAAAGTCGGCCAGTTCCGCCGCGATATCCAGTTGATCGAGGACAGCCTGATCCGGAACAAGGGCGAGCATGCGGGGCTTTTCCCGGTGCGGCGCCTGCTGCGACGCATCGATACTTTCGGCTTTCATCTCGTTACGCTCGACGTGCGCCAGGATGCCCACGTGCACCGCGAAGTCGTGGGCGAATGCCTCGGCGAGGACGACTGGCTGGAAAAGCCGGCCGCGGAACGGTCGAGACGCATTATCGACGCCATCGAATCGCGCGAAAGCCTCCCCGAACAACTCAGCACACAGGCACGCAAGACCATCGCCGTGTTCCAGGCGCTCGGCCTGTGCCACCGCAAGTATGGCCGCCGCGCCGTCGGGCCTTTCATCGTCAGCATGACGCAGGGCGCGGACGACATACTCTCCGTGCTGCTGCTGGCGCAATGGAGCGAGTTGCACAATCGCCGGGGCGAGGTCCCGCTGGACGTCGCACCCCTGCTCGAGACCGTCAACGACCTGCAGCGGGGACCGGAGATCCTCAACGACCTGCTGTCATCGGAATTGTACCGGGCGCACCTGGCTGCGCGAGGCAACCGCCAGACCGTCATGATCGGCTACTCGGACAGCAACAAGGATGGCGGCCTCGCTTCCGCGCGTTGGGCGCTGCAGGGCGCACAGCAGACCCTGGTCAACGCCGTCGAGTCGCGCGACATCGAGCTGACACTGTTCCACGGACGCGGCGGCACCATCAGCCGCGGCGGCAGCAAGACGCACGTCGCCGTGCTCGGCGCGCCGCCCGGTACCGTCAACGGCCGGCTGCGCGTCACCGAGCAGGGTGAGATCATCAATGAGAAGTACGGGCTGCGCGGCATTGCGCTGCGTACGCTCGAGCAGGTCCTGGGATCGCTGGCCCTTGCCACTGCGATGCCGCGACACCGCGGCAACGACGACCCAGAGTGGCACGCGATGATGGACATCGTTGCCGAGGAGAGTCGCAAGGCGTATCGCAGGCTCGTCTACGATGTGCCGGAGTTCTACGACTATTTCAGGCTCGCCACGCCCATCGATATCATCGACCGCATGCGCATCGGTTCGCGGCCGTCGGTGCGGCATTCGCGAGGCGGCGTTCACGCACTGCGCGCCATTCCCTGGGTATTCGCGTGGACGCAGTCGCGCTTCGTGCTGCCGGGCTGGTACGGCATCGGGAGCGGGCTCGCGAAGGCGGCCGAGCAGTTCGAGGACGCGGCATTCCGCAGCATGTTCGGCGAGTGGTACTTCATGCGCGCGTTGACGGCGGACGCCGAGATGGTGCTCGCGAAAGCCGATCTCGGGATAGCCAAGCTCTACTCGGAACTCGCCGGCGACCTGCATGACAGGTTCTACCCGATCATCCGGGATGAGTTCGAGTTGACCCGCGACCTCATCCTCGAGTACTCGGACCACGAGTCACTGCTCGAGGGCGACATCACACTGCAGCGCGCGATCATGCTGCGCAATCCCTACGTTGATCCCATGAGCCTGATGCAGGTCGACCTGCTGCGGCGCTGGCGCGCCTCCAATTGCGAGGACGAGGCCCTGTTCGAAGCCCTGCTCGCGAGCGTCAACGGCATCGCCCAGGGGATGCAGAATACGGGTTGATCGCTCCTGGGCTCGTTGCTGACGGCCCGGGTAGTTGTCTCCCTCATGGCTCCCTTCGGTCCGCGTTACTTCGGTCGATAACTACCCAAGCCGTCATTAGAGCCGTAGGAGCGCTTCATGGTGGGTCGTCGAGGAACGTCGTGAATTCAGGAAGTTCCTTGCGGCCGATGTCCGGCACTCGCGCGTCGTCCGACGGATACCCCACCACCAGCAGCAGGAACGGCCGCTCGCTCACCGGCCGGCCGAGAATCTCGTTGAGGAACTTCATCGGGCTCGGCGTGTGTGTCAGCGTGGCGAGTCCCGCCTGGTGCAGCGCCGTGATCAGTATCCCGGTCGCGAGACCGGTGGACTCGGTCGGGTAGTAGTGCTTCACTTTGCGACCGTCTTCCAGGCGGCCGTATTTCTGCAGGAACACGGCAATCAGGTAGGGCGCCGTCTCGAGGAACGGTTTCGATGAATCGGTGCCCAGTGGCTCGAGCGCGGCCAGCCACTCCGGGGACGCCCGGTGTTCGTAAAACTCCCGCTCTTCCGCTTCTGCGGCTTCGCGAATCTTTTTCTTGGTCTCCGCGCTACTCACGACGACAAAATGCCACGGCTGCAGGTTGGCCCCGCTCGGCGCCGTGCCCGCGGCATTCAGGGCAGTTTCGACAATATCGCGTGGCACGGGCCGGTCCGAGAACTCGCGCACGGTGCGGCGCCGCGCCATGTCTGTGTAGAAACGTTCGACGCGCTCGCGCATCTCCTCGACCGGGTACTCCCGATAGGCCTCGAGCGGCACCGTGCGGTACTCAGTCACCGCAGACGCTCCGCAGCACCGTCCACTCGTCGGCGTCCTTCTCGGAAATCGCCTTGCCCTGCACGGAGATGCCGGCCTCATGCACCGACTCGGGACTGCCCGTCAGCAACGGGTGCCAGCCAGGGAGGTCCTTGCCGCTGGCGAGACGACGATAGGCACAGCTATCCGGCAACCATTCGTAAGCACCCTTCTCGTCCGGGGTGAGCACCAGGCAGTCCTCGACCTTCTGTGCTCGATTCGCGTAGTCCGTGCAGCGGCACGTGTCGATGTCGAACAGGCGACAGGCGACGTCGGAATAGAAGACATCGCCGGTATCCTCGTCCTGCACCTTGAGCATGCAGCAGAGCCCACAGCCGTCGCACAGCGACTCCCACTCGTCAGCCGTCATCTGCGACAGCGATTTGCGTTTCCAGAATTGATCGTTCATCGTCTCGACTCGGACAGAGGGTACCCCAATTTCGCATGAAAGCCGTATTCCTCGACTTCGGCACGATGGGCGCCGGCCTCGACCTTCGGGGACTGGAGAGCCTGGTCGACGAACTCGTCGTCCACGACCAGTCGCCGGACGATACCGTCGCTGAGAGGATCGCCGGTGCGGATATCGTTTTCACCAACAAGATCCGCCTGACTCGCGAGTTGCTCGACGCCGCACCGGATTTGAAGTTCATCGCACTGACGGCGACGGGCACGGACAACATAGACACGGTGTGTGCGAAAGAACACGGCATCGGCGTCGCCAACATCCGTCACTACTGCACGCAGTCGGTCGTCGAACATGTCTTCGGCGTGCTGCTCGCGCTGACCCACAGCCTGCCGCGTTACCACGATGCCGTGCGCGCGGGTGACTGGCAGCGATCAGCCGACTTCTGCATGCTGCACTACCCGGTCCGGGAGCTCACCGCGATGACGCTCGGCATCGTCGGTTACGGCGCCCTGGGACAGGGCGTTGCGCGCATCGCACGCGAGTTCGGCATGCAGGTGCTGGTGGCAGCACGCCCGGGCTCGGAAAGCGTGCCGGACGACCGCGTCGGCTTCGACGAACTGCTCGCGGAATCCGATGTCATCAGCCTGCACTGCCCGCTGAACGACCAGACCCGCAAGCTGTTCGGTGATCGGGAGTTCCGGGCCATGAAGGACAGCGCCATTCTCATCAACACGGCCCGTGGTGGCCTGCTTGATTCGCAGGCACTGGCGGACGCCCTCGCAAACGGCGAGATCGCCGCGGCCGCGATCGACGTACTGCCCAAGGAACCGCCTGTCGACGGAGACCCGCTGCTCGATTACCGTGGTGACAACCTGATCCTCACGCCGCACATCGCCTGGGCGACGGACGAGGCACGGCAAAACGCGATCGACCAGCTAGCCGCGAATACGCGGGCATTCCTGGACGGCGTGGATCGGAACCGCGTCGTCTAGTCAGTCGGATTCGGGTAGCTCCACCCGGTACGGAGAATTCAACGCCTCGAGGACGTCGCGATCACGATCGTAGATATCCTCGTAGAAACGGATGCGGCCGTCGCGCCCGGCTTCGGCGGTCCAGTACAACAGCAACACGGGAACCGGGCGATCCAGGAACACGGTTTTCGTTTGCCGGCTGAAGCGCAACTTCTGGATTCCCGCCGCGTCAAGGCCATTTGCCTGCAGGATCAGCTCCGCGAACTCGAAGGGGTTCTCCACCCGGACGCAGCCGGAGCTGAACGTGCGGTCGGCACGATCGAACAGCCCCTTGGCAGGCGTGTCATGCAGGTACACCGCGTGTTCGTTGGGGAACATGAACTTGATCTCGCCAAGCGCATTGCCTGTCCCGGGCTGCTGCACCAGTGTGTAGGGGAAGTTCCCCCGCCCCAGGGAGTCCCAGTCGATGCCCGAAGGATCGACGACATCGCCATTGCGGTCCTTGACGATATAGTTCCCCGCAGCGAGATAACCAGGATCACGCTGCACCTCCGGGAGCAGGTCCTGAGTGGCGATGCTGTAAGGTACAGTCCAGTCCGGATTGAAGACCACGTAGCGCATCGTCGAGCGAAACACCGGCGTCTTGCGGAAGGTCCTGCCGACGACCGCACGGGCTGACCAGGTCATCTCGTGATCGCGAAATAGGTAAACGCGGAATCCCGCGATGTTGACGATCACGAAATCGTCCTCGAGGCTGTCCAGGACCCAGCGGGAACGCTCCAGGTTGACACGGATCTGCTCGATACGCTGCTCGACCGTAACATTCAGCGCCCGCAGCGTCGCAGGTCCCACGATGCCGTCCACATAGAGCCCGTGCCTTGCCTGGAAGTCCTTTACGGCCGCCTCCAGCGCGCCGCCATACACGGCCGGGTCCGCAACCGCGTCGGCCGGGAGATCACCCGTGATCGCGAGGCGCCGCGCCATCGGGGCCAGGCGCTCGTCGCCGTGGCCAGGCCGCAGCGTCGGCCCGCCGGGTACCCGCGGCCAGCCGCCAGCCGCGGCCAACTCGCGGTATTGCAAGAGGTAGGCCTGCATCCGTCGGTAGAGTTCGTCGCGGGGAAATGTGCGATCGAGGTACCCGGAGAGCGAAGCGGCATCCATCGCGTCCTGGAAGACCGTTGCAGGATCCCTGCGCCGCAGTTCGCGCCGGAAATTCCAGTCGGGGTCGAGGTCGTAGGGGTTCACCTTGCCGAAACGCCGGTGATAGACGATTCGAATCAGGCTGTCCGTCATGCCGATGTCGATGTCGGCACGCTGCGTCGCGTCGAAGTGCTGGTCGGCGGCAAGCCTCTTGTGGACTCGGTTCAGCGCCTCGAGATGGTAGTCCGCCGGATCGAGGCCGTCTTCCGCGGTCGACTCGACCAGGCGTATGAGTTCATCCATTTTTTCAACATCGGTCCAGGCCGGCTCGAAGTTGCGGTTCTCGTAGATCCTCGCGAGCAGCTCGCCGGACGCGACCTCGATCCCGTCGGCGCTCAGGCGCCCGGTTTCGCGCAGCTGCTCGATCTCGGTGCGGATCGCCTCCTGGACGCCTGGTTCAGCGGAGAACGCCGCAAGACCCGCAACCACCAGCAAAATCGCCAGTGCGTGCTTCGATACCGCCCTCATTCCGAAATTGCCTCCCGCCGGTTTTGTGCGCTGATTAGCGGTTCCCGGCCACCATGATGCTAGAATCTGCAACCCCATAGGTATCCGGGATAACCCTCTACACGATGACGAAACACTCGAAGCGACTACTGGTACTGTCCGCCCTGCTCAGCGTGGCCGTCATGGGCAGCATGATCAAGCCGACCAAGGTCCGCGCCGCGGACGCCCGCCAGCTCTCGTTCTACCACACGCACACACGCCATAGCTTGAGCGTCATCTATTACCAGAATGGCGAGTACGTCGACTCGGCCCTGGACGAGATCAATCGCTTCCTGAAGGACTTCCGCACCGGCGACATCACGGAAATCAACCCGGAACTCCTGGACCTGCTGCACGACGTTCGCAACGAACTCGGCAGCGAAAAGGCCTACGAGGTAATTTCCGCGTACCGATCACCGAAGACCAACGAGATGCTGCGCGCAACGGGTAGCGGTGTCGCAAAGAAGAGCCATCACGTGAAGGGCAACGCGATCGACGTGCGGCTACGCGGCGTGCGCACCAAGACACTCCGCGAAACCGCACTCCGACTGGGGCGCGGCGGCGTCGGCTACTACCCGAAGTCCGACTTCGTGCACATGGACATGGGGCCGGTCAGGCAGTGGTAGCGCTATAAACCCGGATCAGGGCGCTTCGACGACCGATATGGCCACGGCCTCGGTTACCCGCATGCGAACCTCGTCCCCGACCTTCAGGTTCGCCAGTTCGATATCGTCCGCTACCCTGATCGCGGTCTGAAATCCGTCCTTGCCCCTCAGGGTCACGATTCTCGTGTCCGTGTCGACGGCATCGACCCTGGCGGCAATCATGTACGTGTCGGCCATCGCCATGCCGGGCTTCTCGCCGAGCGGCGCGACCTCGACGAGCCCCATGTCGCCCATCTCGGGGGTGCCTTCGGGAACCACGAAGACGGCCACTGACTCGAGGTATTCGGTGACGATGCGGTCACGCGGCTCGATCTGGTCGAAATTGGCCACCATCTCGCCGGCCACGAACTTGTGAATCTTGCCGTTTGCGTCTAGCACCTTGATCTCGCGGGTCTCCTTGTTGACGGACTCGACGATCGCCTCGCGGCGCGCCGTGCTCGTGATCACCCGTCCCGGGATGGACACTGTCGATACGTCGTCGGCCGGCACGTCGATCATGAAGTCGGATTCCGTGATGAACGCGATCTCCTGCACGTCGGGTTTTGCGAACTCGCTCGCCGACAGGTAGATGCTGATCTCGTCCCTCGGCATCAGGTCGCGCGGACGCACCTTCCTGCCATCGATCAATACACGTGCCGAGGGTTCCGGCTTTATGGTGAACGTATGGCCGGTAGCCGGCAGGTGCAACGTAATATTGTTGCCGCGCACCCGCCGCACCTCGGCTCGAAACAGGCCGTAGAGTTCACCGTCTCGCTCGACGACGCCCTCGCAGGCACCGGCGAGGTCGGGGAATCTATCCCGCGCTTCCTGCGTGGGAACAAAATCCTTGCAGCTCAGCTGCGTCATCTCCTGGCCGATGGCGTTCCCCGACAGGAAAGCCGCCGCTAGCATCAGTGCACAGGCAGACGTTCTCATAAGTTTTCTCCTTTTTGGGTCGCCCGCAGCAGGGACTGCCGGGCGCGTAATCGTCGTTTACTTAAGTTGGGCAATAATATCCTTCGACAAGGTTACGAAGATGCGAAAACTCTCGTCGGCCGCGAGCTTCTCCCGGATGAGCATCTCAAACGCCTTGTTCTGCAACTCCTGGACCTTCTCGACCGCAGCTTCTCTCTCGGTTGCAGAGCTATGCTCACTGACCGAGTCTCGAATCGCCATGACATCCGTGTAGAAACCATCGATGCGATTCTTACGGCGGCGGTTATAGATCTGGATAACGGCATAACTGCCGCTGATCAGGCCGATGACCAGGGTAACGAGCACCTCGGCCACACCGGAATAGCGTTCATAGAATGTCGGTTCATCGCGGACCGCAAATGCCTGCGAGCCCGGGTGCAACACGAATGTCGAACCTGACGCATCGAACTCGGAACCAAGCTGCTTGAACAGGAATGGACGCTTTGCCGCAAGGGCGGGCTGCAGGCGCCGGATTTCACTGATCAAATCGTAAACCGCGGCGCTGTCCAGGTCGGGGCTCGAAACCAGCAGCTTGTCGACCGCGAGCGTAAGCACCGGCTCCTCCGGCAGATCACCGTAAGTGCCTGTCGGGATGACAAACGGGGACACGCGCGGATTGAGCAAGACCGCTCGATCGATCTCACCCCCGCTGCCGATATCCTGCGGCGAGCCGAAACTCAGAAACCGATACTCCCCGGCAACACCATCTTGCGCCAGCACGTTGCGTATCCGCTCGGGCGATATCGGAATATAGACCAGGTTCACATCGGGCAGTGTACTGGGGTTGTCGACGAACTCGACCTCGTCCGCCGCGATAGCCAGGCTATCCAGGATTTCGGTCAGCAATCGCCTCGATGCCGAGCCAACTGGACCGGCGTTGACGGTGGCGCCCCGCAGCAGCTCTTCGGCGCTGCCTGCAGAACGGATGCGACGGTACAGGATGTGCAATACCGTAGGATAGATCGGCATCACGGTGGTGATGCCCTGGCGGTAAGGCTGGGCGTTCGACGTGAACGCGAGATCGGCGTATCCCGCTTCGAGGGCGTCTAGCGGGCTTTCGTATTCAGCCGGCAACGGCACGACTTCGATAGCGTGACGGGAGTTCTGCTGGAAGACTTCGGCCAGTTCCGCGGCTATCTCGGCATCGAAAGGCTGCGCGGGAGTAAGCAGGCGAAAACTGCTTCGCTGATCGCCGCATGCGCCCAGGAACACCAGTCCCGCCAAAAGCAAACCCAAATATCGTTTGTCGAGCGTCATTCCCGACCTCATCAGAAATTGAAACTCGCGAACACGATCGGCCCGTGATGACGCATTTTCAATGTTCCGCGGAGATCGTCGCCATCGGAACCCAGGTTCATGAGATAGACGTTATAACCGATACCGGCTCCGATCGTGTCAGTAAAGTAATGCGCAAACCCAAGGTAGAACGTGTTCAGCGAACCAGAGTAATGGTCGAACTCCATCCGGAACAGCTGCAGGTTCGCGCTGAGATCGGTCTTGGGACCGAGCGCGACGCTGCCGAAAGCGCCGATCACGGGCAACGGCGTATTGATCGACGTCTCGACGCGCTGTCCCGTGTCGGGGGCAACGACGAGAGCCTCGTAGTTCGTGATGTGTATTCCGGCGAGGATGCCAAGTTCTTTCTGTGCGTCGTTCATCAAGGAAAACCCGTACGCCACCTTTGTCACGCGCAGATCCGCCTCTACATTGATTTGCGTACCCTCGGGGAAGATCTCATCGCCCAGCCGGATGTCCGTTAGCAACGTGTTATCCGAGTCGCGGCCGAGCTGGAAGTGGCCAATCTCCAGCCGATGGAAATGCGCAAACCGATACACGCCCTCGAAATGGATGATGCTCTTCCTCCTGTTGACGCCCAGTACATCCTCTACGTCGATCTCCTCCGGCGGACTTCCGTCGATCGGCCGCTGGATGATCTTGCTATCAGACTGATTGCTATACATGCCGAGCCGGAATTCGAAGCCCCCGGCCCTGAAAAGCTCTCCCTCGTATTCCGGTGTGCGAAAGATATCGTTGTTGTAGGCGATACCGATATTGCCTGACCAGACCGTATTCCTTGCAACGATGGGGCTGTCCGTAACCTCCGACGCCAGCCACTCGTGATTCAATGTCACCGACAGCAACCACCGATTGTTGATGGCGTAGCCGGCGTTCAGGCCTACCTTGATATTGGTCGACGAACCCGGCGTGTAAGGCTCGAGGTTCGATCCGGCTTCGGATTCGGATACACCAAAGTAGTAGCGGTTGTACCCGGCGCTGTTTCTTACGAACGTCACCGAAGGCACGAACCAGCCCCACGGGTGCTCCCTCGGCAGCGACGTCCTGAATTCCGTCGTCGGCCCGCCGAAGTTGCTGAATATCTCGTTGTACCACTTCAGCTCGAAATGCACGGGCCAGCCGCGCCAACCGATGAGCGGCGCCGCCTCGACCCGCCACTTGCGAACGTCGATGTCGGCCAGTTCATCGAGCAACGAGGTGCCCGTCCCTTCTGTACGAATACGGGTGACCGCGCCGAGCACCCAGCCGGTGTCGTTGACCCACCGTACCCCGACGTCGCCGCCCGTCAGGATCAGCCAGTCATCCGTGAACGCATTGTGGCGGAAGCTCGTGAGATACGGGTAGGCGAAGCCGCTGTTCTCTCCGCCCGCGTAAGGGCTTTCGCTGATGCTGTAGGCCAGCCCGAGCGCGTAGTTATTGAGGTCGTAATCGCGGATGTAGTCGAGAATGCTTCCCGCATACGCGGACGGCGCAACCAGCAACAAGAGAAGTACTTGCTTCGACACCGTCTTCATCGCCTGGTTTCCGCGGAGTGCCTTAGGATGGTCTAAATGCCTTCGGCAGCGCAACCCGTAAGGCGCTTGCCATCGATGTCGATGGTCGCCGCCCAGGCATACCGCGCGGCCGACATCGAGTCGATACAGCGGCGCCGCTCCAGCGTGATCCTGATTTCGGCGTCGCGGTCGTTGCTGCTGTAGTAGGTAACGAGACCGGCGTATTCGCTTCTTTCCGGGGCGGGGAAGGTGGCCTCCCGCCGTGAATCCATCGACCGCAGAGATACGCCATCCTTCCTCACCTGCAGCCGCCAGAATGGCTCATTGCCGCTGGCAACGAACAACACGCTGTCGAGATCCAGGCGGCAGCCGAAGCCCTCGTTTTCGGCGCGAAGCAGCTCCGTTATCCGCAGGGTCCCGCCGTAATCGGCACCGAAGCCCTCGGTCGGGGCGTCTTCCCAGACGCCGCGAACCTCGACGAACATCGGCTGGTAAGGCGCTGCAGTCAGTTCGTCGTAGACCGCCGTGAGTTCGTCTCCTGCCTCGTTCAACACCCACGCTTCTCGTGCCGTGTGGCATTCGGCGAACGCGCGGGTTTCATGGCCCAACACCAAGTGCCCGCGAACCCGGACCTCCCGAGGTTTGGCGACCTGCTTCGTTTCGACGAGTTCATTCCCTTGCAGCAACCATTCGCGGCGGATATTGCTTGTCGGGCAACACATCGGGTCCTTCGGCCCGTGCTCCACCAGCTCCGCAACAATCTTCCCGTCGTCGATCTTGACGCCGATCACCTTGACCCGGTCGCCGAGCATTACCGTGGCGATATTCTCCGGCCCGCGGCGGGTTTCCTGCATTGCGGCGAGATACATGAACACGCCGCTGCCACCTGAGTTGTGCGCCAGCACGACGACAGCTTCGTCAGTTCCGTCGCCGGTCAGGTCACCCACAGCCATGGTCCCGGGAACCAGCCTGACCAGCGGTCGACTCTCGGCACCGGGAACGAAGGACTCACCTTCGTAACGGCCATCGACAAGCGCCAGCGGGCCGTCGAGGATTCCCCGGTAGATCGCCTCCTGCAGGCGATCGATCGTCAGCTCGCCCGACTCAGGTGCCGGCTCGGCGCCATAATCGGCGCAACCGGATAGCACCACAACGATGACGAGATAACCGATCACTCTTGAGGAAATCATGTACTTCTTATACCGCCCCTCGGCTGTTTCGCGGTTACTGCTTCCAGTATATAGTGGCAAGCTTCAACCTGGCGCCGGAAAGAACAATGATCGCTTCACCGGGATCGCGACCCGCCGGCGCGACCGGAACCCGGATACAGTGGAGAAGTCTGATGCTCAACGACAGTATTTCCAGAATCGTATCGGTTGCAGGCCTCTTGGTCCTCGCCATGCTCACCGGCGGCTGCGCCTCGGACAATATCCGTTCTGATTACGACCCCACTGCGGATTTCAGCCAATACTCGACCTTCAACTTTTTCAAGGATGCCGGCCCGGAGAGCACGAATTACCAGAGCTTCTTTTCCAAGTACATGGTTGCCGCAATCACTCGGGAAATGGAGCTGCGTGGCTACACCCTGTCGGACGATCCCGACCTGCTGGTCAACTTCAACGCTATCCTGAGGGAGAAGACCGATGTCCGTACGACACCCGCCCCGATGTACGGTGGGTACTACGGTTACCGCGGTGGTTTCTACGATCCGTGGATGGGATACGGGTATGCGCAGGAGACGCACGTCTCCCAGTACACCGAGGGAACCTTCAACATCGATCTCGTTGACGCGCGCAAGAAAAAGCTCGTCTGGGAAGGCGTCGGAACTGGCCGGGTCAGTCAGAAAGCTCTGGAGGAACTCGAGGAACGGGTCAATGCCGGCGTGGCCAAGTTCTTCGCTAAGTACCCGTTTACTGCCGGCAGCAACGTGCCGGTGACGTCGGCGAAATAGCCTACAGCTGGCTCTTCGGGATGATGCGGGCGAACCAGGCCTTGGTTCGCTGGCCCCAGGTCGTCTCCGGTTCCTTATCGTAGATGGTCTCTTCGCCATCGCGGTAACCGCGCCAGCGGACTCTGCCTTCATCGTTCAGGAAGACCTCGAAGGTCTGATCCCTGAGAGCCTCGTCAATCGCTAAAGAATAAATAAGCGCGAGCTCCGGGTCACGGATGAGAACGCCGAGTTCAGTATTCAGCTCGGCGGAGCGCGGGTCGAAGTTGAAAGAACCGATGAAGACTTCCTTGTCATCGACGATGAAGGCCTTGGTGTGCAATGTCGCGCGGGCGCCTGACGCGTCAATGAACTCCGTGCCCGCGACATCTGCATCGGGGCGTACTTCGTGGATCTTGATGCCGCCTTCGAGCAGCGGCTTGCGTGATGGTGCGTAGCCGCCGTGCACCGTGAACTGGTTGTTTGCGGCGAGAGAGTTCGTGATTATCGTCACGTCGATGCCGCGCTTCTGCATATCCACGAGAGTCTGGATTCCGTTTTTCCTCGGCACGAAGTAGGGCGAGACGATGACCAGTTCACGGTCCGCCGACTTCAGTGATTCTATGAGCGGAGTCGTGATCGAATCGGCCGCTTTCGCTCTCGCTTTTATGCCCTTGTCTGGCGAATCAACGACCAGCTGATAGGGTGCCCATTCGAAGAGCTGCTTGTCGGACTGTACGTACTCGAGCAGTTGACTGCGGACGGCCTCCGCATATTTCGAATCCCGGATATCCTCGAGCGAACTCTCCAGCCGGGCACGCAGCTCGTTCAGCGCCGCGAGAGGATCATCGAGTTCTTTGACGAAGGCCGGCGCTGGCAAGGCGGTCTCGTGATTCCAATAGGTATCGAACATGTTCGACACTTCCTGGACAACCGGGCCGATCCCCACAACATCCAGGTCGCCGAATTTGGCATCTTCTCTCACGCCAAAGTACTCGTCGGCGATGTTTCGCCCTCCGATAATCGTGATCTGGTTGTCGACCGTGAACGACTTGTTGTGCATCCGACGATTGATGCGGCTGAACCCGGTAATCGCGCTCCTTGCCCTTCCTGCCGTACCGCGGTGGAACGGGTTGAAAATGCGGATCTCGAAATTCGGATGGGAGTGAAGGGCCGCCATCCCGATATCGTAGCCGGCCGTAAACATGTCATCCAGGAGCAGTCGCACGCGCACGCCACGGTCGGCTGCCTTTAACAAGGAATAGATAAACACGCGGCCAACGATGTCATTCTTGATCAGGTAGTACTGTACGTCGATGGACTTTTCTGCCCGCTCGGCGAGCAACAACCGCGCCGCCAGAGCATCGACACCGTCGTTCATAGGATAGAATCCCGACTGATCCGACGGTCGCCGCTCTACTTCAGGTTCGACCAGTCTCCCCAGGTGCGTGTCCGAGGTCTCCGGCAGATAGTACGCCTCTGTCCTCGGGTAGTCGTAATCGATCGTCGCGCAGCCGGCTGCGGACAACAGGATCAGTGTGATTGCAGTGGTACGGAATAGTCTGTCCATTCTCTTAATCACTGTCCCGTCGCGGGATCGCCGACAACGAGATTCGGCAGTCTGCCTTCGAGTTCCTTCAGCGCCTGCTCCGACATCTGCTTGCATGGGTCACCGGACTTCGACAACCTGTCCCACAGTCCTTTCGCCAGTAATGATAACCCACCCGTCGCGACGGCCGCGCCACCGGTAATAAGGACGCCAGCCTCATCGACCGCCAGCCGCGGCGACGACAGAGTTCCGACCACCTGGAGATAGGGGTTCACCAGCTCAGCAGCGCTGAAACTGACTATCCGGCGTGGCGTCGATCGCACTCCAATGCGGAGTTCCTCGGATTTCAGGTTTGCCGAACCCTGAATGATAAAACGTATCTTGTCGGTACTCGCGAAGACGCTCGGCGCCCCCGCTACCACTCCGTCGACGACAGACAGCGGAACGATAACGCATTCGAAGTCGGTATAGGAATCCGTCTTCCTGAACGGATTGATCGTATTCAGGGTTTCTTCCAGCATGTCGCCATAGATCGCCTTTACATACTGGTTACTCGTGAAGCGGCCACCGCGCGTGTCGATATAGACGACGCCTTCGGCGTTCCCCGCCATGGTGCGAAGGTCGTTCCCGGTCGTGTCGAGCCCAATGTCGAGGTCACCCTTCATCAGGAGATCCAGGTCTTTCTGCACGAGGCCGAAAGCGAGTTTGCGTGCGACGAGGTCGATTGAGGCGGTCGCTATTTCCGCCGAAGCGTCGTAAGAGCCTGTCGCCACGAGTTCGCCGGAACGGGCTTTGAATCGTGCCGTCGATACATCGAGCCGTCCGCCCTCAAGCCGCGCTTCCAGCTCAATATCTTTCAGGAACAGGGCCCGCCGCTCCAGTTCGCCAATATCGATATCGAGCGACCCGTTCAGCTTCCTGAGCGCCTCGACCGGCATGGTGATATCTGGTATCAGGCGGCCGTCCTCGAACTCGGGTTCAGCGACCGGCTCCTCTTCTGCGTCCTCGAGCATCGGGCGGAATACCAGCCGGTCAGAGTACACCTCGATATCGATTTCCGGGATGTCGCCTTTGCGAACCAGCGCCTTGCCGTGTATGTCGCTGTCGCCAACGCGGACATCGATCTTCTCGGCTGTCAGCAGGCCGTCACCACCGGTGACGCTTGCAGACACGGAAAAGGCCTGATCCTGGAACCTACGACCGTCGATGGTGCCTATGGCGGCGAGCGACGGTATGTTCAGCGCAAAATCGAACTCGGTGGTTGCCCTCGCGTCCACGAACTCGAGGTCGCCTGCCGCGGTCATGGTAGCGTCACCAATCGCCGCGTCCAGCTTGTCGAACGTCCAGTGCGGCCCGCGCAGCGCACCCTCCGTTGAAACCGAAAACGGCTGCTCGAACGCAGCGAACCTGTCGATTCCACGAAGAACGCTGCGGACGTCGCGGCCCTTGGCCGACAGGTCGAAGTCGAGATATTGTTGTGGCCTGTCGACGCCGATGGTCAGATCGAGCCGGGCCTCTCCGTTCTGTCTGTCCAGCCTGACGTTGCTCAGTTCGATCGCATCGGCCCTGAACTCGATCTTGCCCTCCAGTTCGAAGGGGCCCGGCCTGATTTGCAGGTCACTGGCCGATTCCAATATCTCCGCGAAGTCAGGGCCGCTCGCCGCGATATCGAACCAGGATCCGGCGATCATTTTTGCGGGAACCACCAAGCCTTCTCCGGATACGCTGCTCGTGCCAAGCGACCCGCTTATGCCGGTGAAGCGAAAACCGTTATTCTGGACGCGCAGCCTGGCGTTGACGTCGTATGGCAGGGCCGGCACCCCTATCGGCTCGGCGAACATGGCCACCAGTTCCGCGAGGTCGCCACCCGCGGCTCTGACCACGACGTCCGTGCCCTTGATACCGGGTTGCAGCGCTACGAGTCCGTCGACCTGCGCCGAGTCGCCATCGATGACCAGGGACACGGGGCCATTGGTGCGAATACCGGCTTCCGTGTATTCCGCCGCACCGGTAATCTCGGCGGGCTTGTCCGGCATGTCTTCGACGCCGTAGGCGGCGGCCAGGTCCGCGAGACTCTCTGTTCTGACCCGCACGTTGAACTCCGTGCCGAGGAACGTGTCCGGGTCACCGATGCTGCCGTCGGCCTGCAACTCGCCGAGCGAAGTCTTCGTAACGAGCTCGAGTAGTTCGACCCCGTCATCACGCACATCGATCGTAAAGCCCAGCGAAAACGGGCCGCTGGCCGCACCGGGCATCCCCGTGACGTAGCGAAAGCGCTCGATATCAGGTCCCTCGATTTGGAGGCTGATCGTGGCGTCATCGATGCTCGGAAATTGCGGGAATCGTGCTTTGCCCTCGATGCGTGCATCCGCGAACACCATCGTCGCTTCCCTGACGTCGAACCGGCCGTTCTCCATTTCGCCATCGAACTTCAGCATGAAGGGAGACTCGCGGACCTGGTGTATGCCGGCCAGGCGTAGTATCCGGCCAAGATCCGGGCCCGAGGCGTCCGCCTGCAATTGCAGCCTCTCGAAGGACTGAAGATCGGCAACTTCGCCGACGACGTCGATCTCGGTGAGGCCGAGGTTACCCTGAACCTCCAGAATGAGAGGGCCGCCCGCGACCGGCTTCAGCACCCCGGACAACTTGATGTCGCCGTCCCCCTCTTCGCCCAGCCCGAGCATTCGCGTCAGGTCGTCGACATCCGGTCCGGATGCCGTGAATTCGAATTCCGGACGCCTCAGGTCGGCGATGTCGTCGACCCGACCGCGCGCCGACAGCGTAAATGTATCGAGCACTGCGTCCAGGTCGGCCACGAATTGCTTCCCGGCCAGCAGTGCTTCCCAGGTCCCGAACTCACCGTCGATCTCGACCCTGCGGCCGTCCAGCGACCCGCGCAGCTCCACGTCGAGGTAGTCATCCTCCCGGTGCGCCTGATCGAGCCGATCGATGACGAGATTCAGCGGTCGATCGCGCTCTACGCTCTCGAGTCGCAACTGCAGGTTGTCGATATCGATCACGCCGAAGAGGACTCCCGGACCTGGCTCCACGCCTTCATCGGTCTCTGTTTCGATCGGCAGCTCCCAGTTGGGTGCCGTATCGCCGGGATTAACCAGCAGGATGCTGGTGTCGTCAAGGTCGACCAGCTCGACAAGCACGGGGCCGTCGAATAACGACCACAGATCAAGGCGCACCTCGAGCCTGCCGACGGTGACCATATCGGCCGACGACGCCCAGTCGGCATTGCCGAAGCGTATATCCTCAGCGATAACGGTCGTGTGCCTGGAGAGGTCAACACGGAACTCACCGTCAATTGCGAAATCGCGGCCGGTCTGCTCCGCCACGAAGCGCTCCACCTGCGGCTTGAACACGCCGAGATCTGCCGTCCACAGCCAGGAGAGTGCAAGCACGATCATCACCAGTGTGCTGAACGTGAACCAGAATGCGATGCGTCGCCAGCGCATGGTTTTTTATTATCCGCGCCGCAAAAACCCCATGCTATCGAAAAACGGGGCACTGACCCTAATCAACGAGTCGACGGCCCGGAGACCTCCACGTAACAGGGAAATCAGGATCACTGTCCCCTTTCTAGGCGCCGATGATCTGCCGCGCCCAGCGCACGACCTCGCGCACACGCGGTGACGTCAGGTCGTAAGCCTCGTCGAAGCTGACCCAGCGCCACTCGTGATGCTCCGGCACCCCGGTCTCGGGCGAGGGCCCCAGGACGACGTCTGCCTCGTCGGTGCGTGCCAGGTAATATCGGGCGGTCTTGCCGCGACTATAGGGGCCAGTCTCCATGCAGCGCTCGCCCCATTCGAAGTCCGTCCGGGCGATGCCGGTCTCTTCGCGAAGCTCTCGGAGCGCCGCCTGCACGGGCTCCTCGCCCTCCTCCATCAGGCCCTTAGGGAAGTCCCAGTGATGCCAGGCGCGCAGCATCAGCGTGACGTAACCGTCTTCCGTTGCCCGAGCAAGCACGACGCCGCAGGAGAGTTTGCCGTCGGTCAAGCTGCCACCTCCCGGAGCACGTCGACCGGCGTAGAGTTGATAGCGCTGCGCGCGGCGAAGTAACCGCTGGCACACACGACGAGCAGCCCCGCGGCCACACCGGTCACCCAGAGCATCGGGTTGAACGAATACGGCAGATCGAACAGTTGCGTCGCGAGGACCGCTGCGAGGATCGACGCGCCCGCCGATGCGAGGATGCCGGCTGCGGCGCCGAGCGCCGCGAACTCGGCCATCACGCCGGAGAACACCACGCTCTTCCGTGCACCGAGCGCACGCAGCATGGCGCTTTCGAAGCGTCGTTCGTCGATCGTGGACTGCACAGCCGCAAACAGTACGGCGATGCCGGCTGCCAGCGTGAAGAAGAACACCGCCTGCACCGCCATCGAGGCCTTCTCGATGATGCCGCGCACTTGCTGCAGGATCGCGTCGAGATCGATCACGGATATCGTCGGGTGTTCGCGCACGAGATCGACCAGCGCACCTTTCTCGTCGTCCTCGACGCGCATGCTGGCGATGAATGTGGCCGGGTAGTCGTCCAGTGCGCCCGGCGACAGCACCAGGAAGAAATTGGGCATGAACGAATCCCAGTTGATCCGGCGCACGCTCACAATCTCCGCGTCGAGCAGCTGCCCGGCAATCTCGAAGCGCAGCACGTCGCCGATCCCGAGGCCCGTTTCCATTGCGACCTCCTCTTCGATCGACACGAGCGGCGGGCCGTCGTAGTCCGGCGGCCACCATTCGCCCACGAGGAGTTCGTTACTGCTGCTGAGTTCCCGCGCCCAGGAGAGATTCTGCTCGCGATTCACGAACCACCGGGCGTCCTCGGCCGGGTACTCGCGTTCCTTGACGGACTCGCCGTTGATCATGGTCATGCGGGCTCGCACCAGGGGCGCGAAGTCCGGGGGCACCACGCCGCGCGATTCGAAGATGGTCGTGACCGAGTCCGTTTCGCTGCGCTGGATGTTGATCAGGAAATGATTCGGCGCATCCTGGTCGAGCGTCTGACGCCAGCCTTCGAGCAGATCGGTTCGCACCAGCGTCAGCAGCAGCAATACCGTGAGCCCCAGGCCGAATGCCACGACCTGCACGGCGCTGGCACGGCCGCGCCGCGCGACGTTCGCGAGGCCATAGCGCCACGCGACCCCGACACCGGCGCGAAACCGTCCCATCGCGGCAACGAGGCCGCGGCCGACTA
This sequence comes from Woeseiaceae bacterium, assembly GCA_041559075.1. GTDB lineage: Bacteria > Pseudomonadota > Gammaproteobacteria > Steroidobacterales > Woeseiaceae > UBA1847. Next base: position 46,088 of record JBFFEB010000001.1, read on the forward strand.
GGTACAGCGCGGCTGCGATCACGATGATGCCGCCCAGCACGATCACGAGCATCGCTGGATCACCGACGGACCGGTACAAGAGCGCCGCAACCGCGGCCAGCGACAGACCGCCGACCAGGATCCGCGACGGCGCTGGAGGCATGACGTCGTGCCGCAAGACCCTTAGCGGCGGCGTATTGCGCAGCTGGATGAGCGACGGCAAGGCAAAGCCCACGAGCAGCACCACCGCGCTGCCGGATGCGAGGACGACCGGCATAGGTCCGGGGTCGGGAAGGTCGCCGCGGATGATATCCGCGAGTATCCACGACAGGACCTCCTCGGCGGCAAAGCCTGCAACGCTCCCCGCAGCCACGCCGATGACCCCGAGCAGGACGAGCTGCACGGTCGCCACCGATATCACATAGCCCTGGGTGGCGCCCAGGCTCTTCATGAGCGCGACAGTGTCCATACGGCGGTGCGCGAAGCGCCGCGCCGACATCGAGATGGCAACGGCGCTCAGCAACAGACTGATAACCGCGGTCAGCGACAGGAAGCGCTTGGCCCGGTCAGCCGCCGCGTACGCGCGCTCGCTGCTTTCCTCCGCACTGCGCAGCCGCAGGGAGTCCGGCAGCTGGTCCTCGATCACATCGCTGAAAGCACTTACCGAATCTTCGTTGCCGGCGATCAGGAGCGCATAGCGAACCCGGCTGCCGACACCGATCAGGCCTGTCGCGTCGAGATCGGCGTTATTCATCAGCAGGGTCGGTGCCAGCGAGGCAAAGCCAATGGACTGGTCGGGGCGGTAGGTAAGCACCGCGGCAATACGGAACTCGGCTTCGCCGACATACAGGACGTCTCCGACATCGGCGCCGACCCTGGCAAGCAACGCACTGTCAGCCCAGATCTCGCCCGGCGCGGGGATGCCGCCGGCTTCGCGCTGCTCACTGAAAAGCGCGTCGGAGATCCGTACCGTGCCACGCAGCGGGTAATCGACGGAAACGGCCAGCAGCGTGGTTAGCGCGCTCTCGTCACCTGCAAACACAACCGTGGGAAACGACGCCATGTCCGCAGTGCGCAGCCCGTACTCGGCGGCGAGTTCGCGCCATCCGTACGGGATGGGATCCTGCGAGCGCAACCGCAGGTCCGCCGCCAGCACCTCGTTCGCCTGCCGTTCGACCGCCTTACCGATTCTGTCCGTCAGGAACCCGACGGCCGTCAGCGCTGCAACCGCGAGGACGACCGCCGCGAGGAGCACGACAACCTCACCCGAGCGAAGCTCGCGGCCAAAACTCCTCAGGGCAAAGGTCAATGCTTTCACGCGGCCGCCAGGGTGTCGTCGACCAGCTTGCCGGCGTCGAGGCTCAGCACCCGCTCGCAGCGCTCGGCGAGCGTGTTGTCATGCGTGACGAGCACGAGCGTCGTCGAGGACCTGCGGTTGAGCTCGAACATGAGTTCCATGATCGTCTCGCCGGTGCGGGTGTCGAGATTGCCGGTCGGTTCGTCCGCGAACAGCACCGCCGGCTCTGTAGCGAAGGCGCGCGCGATAGCGACACGCTGCTTTTCACCACCGGAGAGCTGCGCCGGATAATGACTCCATCGCTCCCCGAGTCCCACCCGGTCGATAATGGTGCGGGCGGCATCGCGAGCGTCGTCCCGGCCCGCGAGTTCCAGCGGCAGCATCACGTTCTCGAGGGCGTTCAGCGACGGCACTAGGTGAAACGACTGGAACACGAACCCGACGCTCTCGGCACGCACGCGGGCGCGTCCGTCTTCGTCCAGTTGTCCCAGGTTCACGCCATTCAACATGACGTAACCCTCGGACGGAAGATCCAGCCCCGCGAGCAGCGCCAACAGCGTCGACTTGCCCGCGCCCGAGGGCCCCACGACCGCCACCGATTCTCCGGCCGCGATCGAGAAACTAACGCCCGAAAGAATGGTCAGACTGCCCTCGTGGCTGCTAACCTTTTTACCGATATTGTGTGCCGCAAGAACGGCGGCAGCGTCTGAATCACTCGACATGCGTAGATTTCTGGTCCTTGTTGCTCTGCTGACGGCCACCGGCGGCCATGCGGCCGACGTGCCGACTGTCCTGGTGTTCGGCGACAGCCTGAGCGCAGGTTACGGTATGGACGTTGACCAATCGTGGACCGCTTTGTTGCAGTCGCGGCTCCGGGCTCAAGGGTACGAACATCGGGTCGTCAACGCCAGTATCAGCGGCGAGACGACGGAAGGCGGCGCCGAACGCATCGGGCCCGCACTCGAGAACTTCGCCCCCGAGCTGCTCATCCTGGAGCTCGGCGGCAATGACGGCCTCAGAGGCTTTCCGCCGCAGCGTACCCGGGAGAACCTGGAGAAGATCATCACGGCAAGCAGGGCGGCGGGCGCGGAGGTGGTGCTGCTCGGTATTCGTATCCCCAGCAATTACGGTCCGCGGTACACGCAGGCATTCGAAAGTGTGTTCCGCGAGACGGCCGATACCCTGGGCGTGCCGTGGATCGAGTTCTTCATGGACGGCATCGCGCTCGACAAGGAACTGATGCAGGCCGACGGTATCCATCCGAATGCGAAAGCCCAGCCCAGGTTGCTCGACAACGCATGGCCGGCCATAAGGGAGGCGCTCGGGCCGGCGAACTGAGCAACACCCGGGACAATTACGCTATTCTGCAGTTTGGCCGAACAGGAACAGCGGTCTCACGAGGTGAATTCGGACGTGGAAAAAATCTGGCTAAAGTCCTATCCGCCCGGCGTCCCCGAACGGGTACCGACGCCGCAGTTTCGATCCCTGCGCGAGATGATCGAACACAGTTTCCAGGAGTATTCGGACAACCCGGCGTACACCAACATGGGAACGACGCTCACGTATCGGGACCTGGACGGGCTGTCGATGCGGTTCGCCTGCTACCTGCAGAAGAAGCTGGATCTGACGCGTGGCGAGCGCATTGCGATCATGCTTCCGAATGTGCTGCAGTACCCGGTGGCGATGTGCGGCACGTTCCGTGCCGGACTCGTCGTCGTCAATGTCAACCCGCTGTACACGGCCCGCGAGCTGAAACACCAGCTTCAGGACTCCGGCGCGAAGTGCATCGTCATCCTCGAGAACTTCGCGCACACCCTCGAGGAGGTCATCGACGACACCGACATCGAGCACGTCATAACGACCGGCGTGGGCGATCTGCTGGCGTTCCCCAAGAACCTGCTGGTGAATTTCGTGCTGCGCCACGTCAGGCGAGAAGTGCCCCGTTATAGATTCTCGAACAGCGTCACTTTCAGGCGGGCGCTCAGCGAGGGAGCGAACGAACAACTGAGCCATGTGGAGATCGGTCTCGCCGACATCGCCTACCTGCAATACACGGGTGGCACCACCGGCGTGTCGAAGGGAGCCATGCTGAGCCATCGCAACATGGTCTACAACGTCGAACAGTCCATCTGCTGGCAGGGTGACGCCTACGACGGCGTGAAGCCGCTGGTCGCGATCACGGCCCTGCCGCTCTATCACATCTTTTCGCTGCAGGGGAACTGCCTGCTCGGCATGGCGCAGGGCGGGCTGAACGTACTCATCACGAATCCCCGCGACATGCCCGGCTTCGTCAAGGAAATATCCAGGTTCGAATTCAACCTGCTGACCGGGGTGAACACGATGTTCGCGGGCCTCATGAATACGCCGGGGTTCAGCGACATCGACTTCAGTGCGTTGCGCGTCGTGGTGGGCGGCGGCATGGCCGTGCAGCCCGCTGTCGCGCGGCAATGGCACAAGGTTACCGGCAAGCCGATCCTACAGGGCTACGGCCTGACCGAGACGTCGCCGGCGGCCATATGCAACACGATCGACAGCGAATTCACCGGTTCCATCGGCCTGCCGATCCCTTCAACAGACGCGATGATCGTGGGCGATGACGGCAACGCGCTCCCCGTCGGCAGCATCGGCGAGATCTGCATCAAGGGCCCGCAGGTCATGGAGGGTTACTGGCAGCGCCCGGCCGAGACGGCGGAAGTGATGCTGCCGGGCGGCTGGCTGCGCACCGGCGACATCGGCCGTATGGACGAGGACGGCTTTATCTACATAGAGGATCGCAAGAAGGACATGATCCTCGTATCGGGCTTCAACGTGTACCCGAACGAGATCGAAAACGTGGTCGTGGAAATGGAAGGTATACTCGAGGCCGCGGCGATCGGCGTCCCCCACGAGAAGTCCGGCGAAGTCGTGAAGATTTTCGCGGTCAGGACCGACGCGAGCATAACGGAGCAGGACGTGCTCGAGTATTGCCGGGAGAACCTTACCGGCTACAAGCGGCCCAAGATGGTCGAGTTCCGCGAAGAGCTTCCCAAGACCAACGTCGGCAAGATCCTGAGACGCGCGCTGAGAGACGAGTAAAAGAAACCGTAGGAGCAGGCCTGGGCACGCGAACCGGTCGCGGTTCGAGAACCGCTCCTGCGCCTGGAAGCAATATGCATACGAAGAAATTACTGTTCATCGCACCTTTGCTGCTCGCCGCGGTCCCGGCCGCGCTCGACCCGGTACGCGTCGCACCGCACATCTACGACGTCGCATTCGAAAACGAACGCGTACGAGTGCTGAAGAAGATCATTCGCAACGGCGAGACACCGCCGCTGCACTCGCACCCCGACAGTGTCGTCGTGTACCTCAACCCCTGTGCCTGGATGGAAGACGATGGCGAGGGCGGAAAGCGCATGCAGTCCTTCAAGTTCGGCGAGCCCACCTGGGCGCCGGCAGGAAACCGCGGCGGCGAGACAGCCAACGTCGTGCAGGAATGCCACGTCGTCGTCGTGGAACTCCTGGAGTAACGGCGGCCCCGATCAGTCCCGTTGCTGCAGCGAGCGGACGCGGATGACCTCCTCCTGCTCGCTCAGGTCGAGGTGCTCTTCCATCGCTGCAAGGTCCTGGCGGATCTCCGGCAGCACCACGTTCTCGAGCGCGCGGACGCGCCGCTCCGTACGCCCGTATTCGCGCATCAGTCGCTCGAGGTTCGCCGTTATTGCCGCGAGCGGCACGGCGGCTTCGAGCAGCGCGCGGAAGGCGTCCGCACAGCGGCGCACCTCAGGCGACGGCCTTACGGGTTCGCGCGACAGCCCGGCATCGCCGACCTTCATGCTCGCCTCCAGCATGACCTGCCCGACGTAGGCCCGTTCCGTGATTTCGAGGCGCGCGGCCTCCAGCGTGTACCGAGGATGGACCAGCAGACCCTCGAGCCCCTGGTCGGCCGCGGCTGCCGGAAGCGCCTTCGCCGCATCGTGCCAGCGCCCCATGAAGGTGGCGTTCGCCTCACGCCAGGCATCGCGCTGGCGCAGCAATTCCGCCGCGAGCAGGATTCGTTTTTCGTCGAGAAACTCGTAACCGTCGTTGACGAGTCTTTGCTCGTCCTGCAGGTCGAGGAACGCGCTGCGCGAAGCGGTCCTTGTGCGTGTCGTTTCAGGCATCGGCTTTCCGCGGCCGGACGTGGTGGATGATCTGCTCGTTGCTGAGGCGCGTCAGCTCGCTCTCGGCCAGCAGGCCGAGGATGTTCCAGCCGATTGCCATGCTTTCCTCCAACGTCCGCATCGACGGCTGGTTGATCAGCTCCTCCTCGAAGGCATCGCCGAATGCGAGGTAATCGCGATCCGTATCGGACAGACCCTCCTGCCCCATAACGCTGGCCAGCACCCGCACCCGGCGCGCATTCGCATACGCCGCGAACAACTGGCTCGCGAGCGCCGGGTGATCGGCATCGGTGAATCCCTCGCCCGTGCCGTAGTCCATTAGCCGCGACAGGCTCGGCAGCACATTGATCGGCGGATAGACGGCGCGCCGGTCGAGCTCGCGGTCGAGGACGATCTGCCCTTCTGTGATGTAGCCCGTGAGGTCAGGAATCGGATGGCCGATATCGTCGCCCGGCAGCGTGAGGATGGGCAGCTGTGTCAGGGTGCCGTCGTAACCGTGAAGGCAGCCGGCCCGTTCGAACAGGCTGGCGAGGTCGGAATACATGTAACCCGGGAAACCCTTGCGCCCCGGGATCTCGCCGTGGCTGGCCGAGACTTCGCGCAGCGCCTCGCAGTAGTTTGTCATGTCGGTCATGATCACGAGTACGTGGCGACCTTCGACGAACGCGAGGTACTCGGCGGCGGTGAGCGCATAACGCGGCGTGAGGAGCCGCTGGGCGCTCGACTCGTCCGCACGGTTCAGGAACATCACCGTGTGACCGAGTGCACCGCTCGATTCCATCGCGGCGCGAAAGCCTTCGGCGGTATCGTACGAGACGCCGATGCCCACGAATACAACGGCAAACTCGCCGCTGTCGCTGTCGCGCAGGCGCGCGCGTTGCGCGATCGACGTTGCAAGGCGATCGTGCGGCAATCCGCCGCCGGAGAAAAGCGGCAGTTTCTGACCGCGAACGAGGCTGTTCATGAGGTCGATCGCGGTGACGCCCGTTTCGATGAAGTCCCTGGGCAAGGCCCGCCGGGCAGGGTTGATGGTCATGCCGTCGATACGCATGCGGCGCAGGGCGGGTATCGGCGTGCCGCCGTCGAGCGGCCGCCCGACGCTGTCGAACACGCGGCCGAGCATGTTAGGCCCGACGTCGAGACAGACCGGCTCACCCAGTATTGACACCACCGTGTCCTTGATGCCGAGACCCGCCGTCGTCTCGAGGACCTCCACGATGACCGATTCCTCGTCGAGCGTCGCGACTCGACCCAGCCGCTCCACACCATCGCGGCCGACGACGTGCAGTGCCTCGTTGAGGCCGACGTTCACGGTCCGCCGGAGGAACAGCAGCGGGCCTTCTACGCGCTCTGCGACGTCTCCGATGCGGAACTCAGCTCGCATGGCTATGTTTCTTCTCCAGATGGTCGAACTCGTCGTCGAGGCGCGCCATCAGCAGGCGGAACTGCGCGGCCTTTTCTTCCGGTATTTCCTCGCTTGCTCGCTGCAGGCGCCGCAGCACGGGCAACGCCGAGATGTGCTCGAGGTCCACGTCGTGTTCGAGCGCCTGCCCGGCACGATCGACGAAGTGCAGGATCACGCGCACGAGCGCCACCTGGCGTCCGGGCGAACAATAACGATCGACTGGCGAGAACGCGGACTGCCGCAACAGTGCCTCGTTGACCAGGTCCGCGCACAACAATGTGAGCTGCTGCCGCGGCGGCAAAGCGTCCTTGCCGACAATGCGAGCCATACGCTCGAGCCGCGCACGCTGCTCGAGGAGCGTCAGGATCTGGCGCCGGTGATCCATCCAGTCGGGGTTGCCGCGGGCCTGCCACCAGCGCGCCAGCGCCTCGACATCCTCCGAGTACGAGGTCAGCGGGTGGATCGCGGGGAAGAAGCGGGCCTGGGCACGATCGCGATCCAGCGCCCAGAAGCAGCGCACATAACGCTTCGTCTGGCTCGTCACGGGCTCGGAGAAATCGCCCGCCGGCGGGCTGACCGCACCGATGATCGTCACCGAACCCTGCGCGCCCTGCAGCGTCTCGACGTGTGCCGCCCGTTCGTAAAACTCCGCGAGGCGCGAACTCAAGTAAGCCGGGAAGCCCTGCTCGCCCGGGAGTTCGCCGAGGCGACCCGAGATCTCCCGAAGCGCCTCCGCCCAGCGGGTGGTCGAATCCGCCATCAGCGCAACGTGCAATCCCTGGTCGCGGAAATACTCGGCAACGGTGATGCCCGTGTAGATGCTCGCCTCGCGTGCCGCGACCGGCATGTTGGACGTGTTGGCGATAATGACCGTGCGTTCGAGCAGCGGCCTGCCGCTCTGTGGGTCCTCGAGCGTCGGGAACTCGTTCAGGACCTCGGCCATTTCATTGCCGCGCTCACCGCAGCCGACGTAGACGATTACGTCAGCGTCACACCACTTCGCGAGGCTCTCCTGCAGGATGGTCTTGCCGGTGCCGAAGCCGCCAGGCAGGGCCGCGCGACCGCCACGCGCAACGGGGAACAGCGTGTCCATGATGCGCTGACCCGTCACGAGCGGTTCGCTCGGCGGGAGCCGCCGCGTTGCGGGGCGCGGCCGCCGAATCGGCCAGTAGTGCCCGGCACGAAGTTCGGTCTCTTTGCCCGATTCCTCGCGCAACACACACAGGACCGTGTCGTCCTCGTAGTCGCCTTCCCTGGCGATCGAGACCACCTCGCCACCCCGACCCGGCGGCACGAGATGCTTCTCCGCGACGCCGCCGGAGGGGAACTCGCCGACGACCTGGCCCGGTTGCAGACGCTCACCCTGCTTCGCGACGGGACGGTAACGCAGCCCCTGACTGTCCGCCTCTCGCATGCCGGGCAGCACGGTGACCCCCGGCATCGCTTCCAGCGGCCGCAGCAACCCGTCATAGATGTTGCCGAGCAGGCCGGGCCGGAGGCGGATCGACAGCGGCTCGCTGCTGCTCGTGACCCGGTCCCCCGGCCGCAGTCCGGTCGTGTCTTCGTAGACCTGTGCCACGATGCCTTGCGTGTCGACACGAATGACTTCGCCGAGCAGCTGGCGCTCCCCGATGAGCACGGCATCGCTGACGTGAAAGCGCCCCGACGTCCGTGCGCGCAGCACGGGACCGCTCAGCCAGCAGACGGTCGCTTCAGTCATTCGCCGGCTCCCGCCCCCCCATGTGCTGCCGCTCCCACGCGGCGAGCAGGCACGCCTCGACGGCGTGGCGTTTCCCCACCAACCCGTCGAGCGTTGCATCGAGGCATGCCGCCCCGAGCCGCACCCGGAGGCCTGCAGCGATGCCCGTGTCTTGCCTAAGCTCGGGCTTCGGCAGTCCGCGCGCCGTGAACGCCTGCTGCAGCCATCGCGTGTCGTCAGCCGACCAGCCGGCAGGATGCTCGACCGTCCAGGCCGCCGGGGGCAGCCCGTCGGCCGCCTCGCCGATCAGCATCTCGCACCAGGCGCGGCGCGTCTCGGCTTCGCGCCAGCGATTTTCCAGCTCGTCCTGCAGCAGCGGCATGGCTTGGTGCAGGAACTCCCGGTAGTGCTGCTGCACCCTGCGGCGCCCAGCGGTCTCGATGCGGTGGCGGGAATCCAACAGGGCCGTCTCGCGCCGCTGGCGCTCCTCGACGATCGCCTTGTGGACCCGTTCGCGCATCCGGCGGCGGCTGTCGGCCAGCAGTTGTTCCGCTTTGCGGGAAGCGTCAATCTCGATCTCCCGGCAGCGTCTCTGCTGCTGCGCACGTAACGCATCGATCACGGACCGCACCTGCAGATCGAGGATGCCCTCGAACGCGTTCATTGCTCGATACCCAGAACGCGGTCGACTTTGCCCTCCAGGTCTGGCGGCCCGAGCCGGTTCGCGGCGTCGGGGACGACAAGTACCAGCGGCTTGCCCCTGCGCACGAGTGCACCGAGGCGCTCGCTGTCCAGCCCTGCGGCACAGACCGCGGTAATGAGGAGCAGCTCGGTATCCGCGGGGACCGTATCGAATGTGCCCGCAGCGGTATCGGAGTCCGCCACGATCGTGTGCGCACCGATGAGGCGCCAGGCGCTCGCCGTCACTTCGTCGCCGATGAAAACGGGAATCGCCACGCTAGCCGATCCTGTTGAGGATGAGGATCGCCACGATCAGTCCGTAGATCGCAATACCTTCGGCAAGCCCCACGAAGATGAGCACGCGGCCCAGCAACTCCGGCTTCTCCGCGAGTGCGCCGACCGCCGCGCTGCCGACGTGTGCAACCGCGTAGGCGGCCCCGGCAGCAGACAGCCCCGCGGCGATTGCCGCCGCCATCAGTCCCCAGCTTATGATCTCGGGAGCCAGGGTGGCCGTATCCGCGGCGGCGAAGGAGCTCCCACTCAGGAGCAACATTGCCGTCGCTAGAAGCCCGGTGAACAGGGTGAGGAACGCGGCGATAGCGGTCGCTGCCTTTTTCTTGGTCATTTTTGCCACCAGTGTTTAGGGGGCGGGGTCGTAACGAGTGGCGCCAGGGGGCGGAAAGGCCTGCCCTCGGCGCGAAGAAACCGGATGAAAAACTCGAACAGCACGAGGCGCGTCGTCTGAATCGCGACGACGAGCCCCTCGAGAGCGATGATCAAGACGTTGCCGAGGAAGAGGATGATCACGGTAAAAACCAGTGTATCCCCGGCATCCGCGAGCCCCACGACCGCCATCGACAAACCGGCGTGTGCGAGCGCAAATGCGCCGACACGGACGAACGAGATCGTGTTCACTATGAGCTGCAGCGTGGACTCGATGAATTCCGCCGCGGCGGCGGCGGCGGCGGAAAGCCGCCGGCCCGGCGAAACGAATGCGTGCCCGGCCACGAACCAGACCGCACCGACCAGCGCCAGCCACAGCAACCGCGGCTCCTTTATCGAACCCAGCAGCGCAAGGTAGCAAAGCATGAGGCCGGTGCCCGTCTCCCACCAGTGGCGCCCCCTTTGCTGCCAGTAGGCCTGCAGTGCGTCGAGGCACATGCCGATCAGCAGCAGGATTGCACCGCCAGCCATCGGCAGAGCAAGCATCAGCAGGGGCTCTTCGAGGGGATGGACCCAGAGCGCCGGGATGATGGTTTCCAGCGCGAACACGCTGCCGAAGGCGACGCCGAACAGCATGCTCGCCGCGCCGCCATAGATGAGCAGCCGCAGCATCGGGAATTGCCGGCGCAACAGGAGACCCGCGACGAGCAGCACCGCGCCGTGGCCGATATCGCCGAACATGAAGCCGAACATCAGCGGGGTCGCGATCGCGACCACCCGGGTCGGGTCGGCTTCGCCGGCTGCAGGCACGCCGAGCATCCCGGTGAAAATCTCGAACGGTCGCATCCAGCGCGGATTCCGGAGCAGCAACGGCGCCTCGTATCCCGGCGGCGCTTCCGTAAGCTTGACAAGCCCCTTGACGCCTGCGTCCGCGAGCAGCGCCTGCAGCTCATCGCCGCTCGCGTCGCTGGTCCAGCCGCTGATCCAGGCGAAGTTCTCCGTCGCCGACAGTTCGGGCACGCTCTTGACATACCAGCGCACGAACTGCGCATCCGCGACTGCCGCGGCGACGCCGAAGCGATCGTGCAGGTTCCGCAGCTCCTGCCGAGCATCGTCCAGCTCCCGCCGCGTCTCATGAAGTCGCTCCCGGACGGCCACTTCCGCGTCGGACGCCCGGGGCGGCAGGTCGGTCGGCAGTGTCAGCCTGCGCGCTTTCTGCGCGTGCAATTGCTGCTCTAGCGCCACCACCTCGTCCGGCAGCCCCACGGCCAGCAGGAAGCGCTGCTCCGGCACCGCCACCCGCTGCGTGATCACCGAGCCGGGCATCGCTTCCGGCCATTCGCCGGCGCCGAGCAGGAACAGCGCGCTCTCCAGCATCGGGCCCGCGCGCGATAACTGCGCGAGGTCCGGAAGCGACTCCGCATCGCGCAGCATTTCGAGTAGCAATTGCTGCTCGTTGTCGTGCTCCGTCAGCTCCTCAATACGCTCCACGACCTCCGCAGCATCGCCCGCCCAGCGGTGCAGCCGTTCCAGCGAGTCCTGCAGCATGTCGTGCGGTTCGCCGCGATTGCCCCCCTCGTCAGGGGCCGGTGGAGGCCAGTGGTGACGGTAGCGTCGCTCCAGTTCATCGAAGTCTTCCAGCATCTCGCGGCACTCGGGCATCAGCATTGGCGCACTGGCTTCGCCATGGCTCTGCAGCTCGACGCGGTGCGACGTCGCAAGCACGGTCATCGCGGCGGCGAGATCCTCACGCATCACCAGCAGCTCGAACCAGTTTGCGCTTGCCGGTCTCAGGCTCATGCCGCGACCTCCGCCCCAAGGTCATTGAAAAGCGACCGTTGCAGCAGGCCCTGGCGCAACCGGTGCAGTTCGAGGGCACACAGCAGAAGATGGCAGAACACGGTCACCGGTTGCTCACGGCGGCGGCGCAAAAGGCTAACGGCACGGCGCTCCAGGCTGCTGCGCCAATCTTCGGCGTCGCTGTTACCACGCCGGATGCCCTGCCGGTCGGCGAGCGACACCAGCTCATCAAGCGCGTCGCGGCCCTTGCTGTCGCCGGGCCACAGGCGACGCCACTGGCGCAGCCAGCCCTCGAGCCCCTCGCCGTATCCCGCCGCCTCGAGGGATGCCCGCAGTGAAGCCGGATCGGCGGCGGCGAACGTCGCCAACGCGGGGTCGTCGGCCATCCACGGCTGCAGCTCGCCATCGTGCAACAGGTAGCCGCCTGCCGGCTGTTCCGCGAGCCTCGCGGTCCAGGCTACGGCGGGCCGCCAGCGTCCGGGCACCCAGTGGGCCGCGGATTCGACTTCGTCATGCCACTCTCGTCTCAGGGAGCGTTCGATCACGTGCGGCGACGTCGTCGCCGAGAAGTGTTCGACCCTAGGCGCGAGCGCGGTACCACGAACATGGTGCAGGAATTGAGAAAGGCCGACGCTGGACTCCAGCAGGCTCCAGGTGTCCGCACTCAACCGCCTGCCATGCTGCGCCTGCGCGCGCGCCTGGGCATAGGCGAACTCAACGGGCATCGGAGGAGCCCGGGGTCGTCAGCTCTGCAGCGACGACGCGTACGGCCTCCATCAGGGTGTCTTTAGCGTTCTCGCGAGCCGGGAAGTCGGCACCCGTGGCGGCTTCCTGTTCCATGCCGGACACGAGCTCGCGTGTGCGCTCTTCGCAGCCGGCATGCAGGCGGGAGAGGCGCTGCTGCGTTCTTCGCATCATCGCCCGGACTTTCTTGCGGGTGGCCAGTAATGTCTCGTCTGCCCGGCTTTGGCACGCAACGATCTGCGCCAGCGCATCCCTTTCGGCGTTGAGAACGCGTGACATCGCCTTCTCGACGGACAGCTTCTCATCCGTCTTGGCGCTCATAAAATCATTCTCAGAGTGGCGGCAGCGGCCGGCCATACGTACTACTACTGAGAAACCTTCGCCACCGCTGCCCACGGTAGCGGGCCAGGGCCCGCGAATTCCCCTGTAGGCGTCGGCCTGGGCCCGCGAACCGGGCCGCGGTTCGAGAACCGCCCCTACAGGTGGTACTGGGGGCTCAGCTCGTGGACCGCATCGAGCAACACGCCCAGGTGGTCCGGATCGATGTCGGGTGTAATGCCGTGGCCGAGGTTGAACACGTGCCCGGGCCCCTTCCCGTAGCTCGCGAGCGCATCAGCGACGGCCTGCCGGATAACCTCGGGCGACCCGCGCAGGGTCGCGGGATTCACGTTGCCCTGCAGCGCAACCTTGTCTTCGACATAGGCGCGCGCGGTCTCGAGGTCCGTGGTCCAGTCGACGCCCAGCGCATCGCAGCCCGTGCTCACCATGTCGGCAAGCATTTCACCGGCTCCCTTGGTGAACAGGATGACCGGGATGCGCTCGCCATCCTTATCGCGCGTCAGGCCATCGACGATCTGCTGCATACTGGCGAGGGAGAAGCGACGGTAGTCATCGCGCGGGAGCGCCGCGCCCCAGGTGTCGAAGATCTGTATCGCCTGGGCACCCGCCTCGATCTGGGCATTGAGATAGTCGGTCGTGATCGTCGCGACCTTGGCGAGCAGCTCCTCGAGCGCAGCGGGGTCGTCTTTCGCCAGCCCCTTGATCCTGGCAAAGTCGCGGCTCGATCCGCCTTCGACCATGTAGGTACCCACCGTCCACGGGCTGCCGGAAAAACCGATCAGCGGTACTGCACCGTCGAGTTCGCGGCGAATCGTGCGCACGGCATCGAATACGTAACCAAGCGTCTCGCCGACGTCCGGGATCGGCAGATTGCGGATCTCGGCGGCAGACCGCACCGGGCGCTCGAACTTCGGCCCTTCGCCGGTTGCGAAATGGAGCCCGAGGCCCATCGCGTCGGGGACGGTGAGGATGTCGGAGAACAGGATCGCGGCATCGAGCTTGTACCGCCTCAGCGGCTGCATCGTCACTTCGCAGGCGAGCTCGGGGTTGCGGCAGAGGCTCATGAAGTCGCCTGCCTCGGCCCTCGTTGCCCGGTACTCGGGCAGGTAACGCCCTGCCTGGCGCATGATCCACACCGGCGTACGCGGTACGGGTTTGCGCAGCAACGCGCGGATGAGCAGATCGTTCTTGAGCTTGGTCATGCGAACTGTGCCTCGATGGATGCCTGGATGGATTCTGCCGCTTCGCGCGGACTGGCCGCATCGCGGATGGGACGGCCAACGACGATGTAGTCGGCGCCGTTCGCAAACGCGGTCTCAACCGTGACCACACGTTTCTGGTCGCCGGCCGGCTTGTTGTCGACCGGGCGTATGCCCGGCGTCACGACGACCAGCTTCTCGTCGACGAACTCCCTGAGCCTCGGCACCTCGAGTCCCGACGATATGACGCCGTCACAACCGGCTTGGAGCGCGCGCCGCGCGCGGGACAGCACGAGTTCGCCGACGTCGCAGTCGAATCCGAGGTCGTCCAGATCGCCGCGATCGAGGCTCGTCAGCACGGTCACCCCGAGCACCTTGAGCGTGCCGCCCTTGTTCTCCGCAGCCGCCTCCATGATCGACTGGTTGCCGTGCACGGTCACGAAACTCGCGCCCCGGTCCTTCAGTTGCCGCACCGCGGATCCCACGGTTGCCGGAATGTCGAAGAACTTGAGATCGCAGAACACCTTGCGGTCGCGCGCTAGCATCCAGTCGAGCAACTCGAAATAGCCGCCGCTCATCATCAACTCCAGACCGAGTTTGTAGAAACTGACTGCGTCGCCCAGTTCTTCCGCCAGCGACATCGCCGCATCGCAGTCGGGCACGTCCATGGCGAATATCAGCCTATCCTTGCTGGGAATGTCTTTCGGGACCACGTGAATATCCAAGGATGTTTGCCGGCCGCGAATTCTAACCCGAGATTCGCCTGTGTTCAGCGAATGCGTAACGATCCGTCATGCCGGCGATGTAGTCGGCCACGACGCGGGCCCGAACGTCCTCGTCGCCTTCCGCCGCCCTGGCGGCAAACTCGCCGGGCATGCGGTCGACGTCGTTCATGAAGGTGTCGAACAGGTCGCGCAGGACGGTCTGCACCTTGCGCGTCATCTCCAGTTTGCGTTCGTGGCTGTACAGGTGCTGGTGCAGGAACTGCTTCAGCAGCCGGTGTTGTTCGCCGATGTCCGCGGAGAAGCCGACCAGCGGCCTGCCGGCGGCCCGAACGTCATCAATGGATTGCGGCGCGGCTTCATCGAGATTGCGCTTCGTCGCTTCGATCAGGTCTGTGACAACGGTGTTGATCATCCGGCGGATGATCTCGTAGATCAGCCGGCGGTCCTCGAGCCCGGGGTAGCGCCGCGTGACCTCGCAGTACTGTGACTCGAACAGAGGCTGTTCCCGCAGCTGGTCGAGGCTGAGAAGTCCCGCGCGAAAACCGTCATCGACGTCGTGATTGTTGTAAGCCACTGCGTCGGAGATGTCTGCGAGCTGCGCTTCCAGTCCTGGCTGCGTGCGGTTCAGGAAACGCTCACCGAGGTCGCCGAGCATCCTCGCGTTGTTCTTCGAACAGTGCTTCAGGATGCCTTCGCGCGTTTCGAACATCAGGTTGAGGCCCGGGAAGTCGGCGTACTTCGCCTCGAGTTCGTCGACCACCCGCAGCGACTGCAGGTTGTGCTCGAAGCCACCGTATTCGCGCATGCAGGCATTCAGCGTGTCCTGCCCTGCGTGGCCGAACGGAGTATGGCCGAGGTCGTGGGCTAGGCAGATGGCCTCGGTGAGCGGTTCATTGAGCTGCAGGGCCAGCGCGACCGAGCGCCCGATTTGCGCGACCTCGAGGGAGTGGGTCAGACGCGTTCGGTACAGGTCGCCCTCATGGTTCACGAAGACCTGGGTCTTGTAGACGAGGCGCCTGAAAGCGGTGGAATGAATGACGCGGTCCCTGTCGCGCTGGTACTGGCCGCGGTAGGTGGCGACCGGCTCGCTGTAGCGTCGCCCCTTCGACCGCGACTCCGTTGCGGCATACGGCGCAAGGGGCGCTGGATGCATCAGCCCGCGCCTGCCAGGATGGCGTTGAGCCGCTCCGCGTCGTGGTCGCTCGTGACGAACGCGTCGCCGAGCCCGCGGAGCAGCACGAAGCGCAGCCGCTTCTGTTGCACCTTCTTGTCCATCCCCATTGCAACCAGCAGGTCGCCTGCTGCAATCGCGGGCGGCCGCGTCGGCAGGCCGGCGCGCTCGAGCAGGTTCGCGATGCGATCCACGAGCGCCTTGTCGCACACGCTCAGCTGCGCGGCCATCACCATGCCCGCAGCAACAGCCTCTCCATGCAACCACTCGCCGTAGCCCTGGCAGCGCTCGATGGCGTGACCGAAAGTATGGCCGAAGTTCAGAACGGCGCGGCGGCCGCTCTCACGTTCGTCCTCCGCAACGATCTCCGCCTTGAGCTCACAGGAGCGCCCTATCGCCGCAGCCAGCGCTTGCGGGTCACGCGCGAGCAGCGCTTCGATGTTGGCTTCGAGCCAGGCGAAGAAGTCCGCGTCGACGATGGCGCCGTACTTGATGACCTCGGCAAGTCCCGCTCTGAGTTCCCGGTCGGGAAGCGTGGTCAACGTGTCAGTATCGATCAACACGGCGCGCGGCTGGTGGAAGGCGCCGATCAGGTTCTTGCCAGAGGCATGATTGACGCCCGTCTTGCCGCCGACGGAGCTGTCGACCTGCGCAAGCAGTGTCGTCGGTACCTGGACGAAATCGACACCGCGCATGTAGCAGGCAGCCGCGAAACCCGCGATGTCGCCCACGACGCCGCCACCCAGCGCGACGATCGTGGTATCGCGATTGGCGCCACCGTCGATGAGCGTATCGAGGATGTCCTCGACGGTCTCGAGCGTCTTGTAAGCCTCACCGTCGGGGAGGCTGATTGCCCGCAACTGTTTGCCGGGAAGATTCGCCGCAAGCGCGTCCAGGTACAGCGGCTCCACGGTCTCGTTGGTGACCACCAGGCCGTCGGGCCCGCTGACGTAGGTCGAGAGATCGAATCCGCCGCCGAGCAGCCCGCTGCCAATGACGATGGGGTAGCTGCGCTCGCCGAGCTCGACCGTGATGGATCGCGAATCACGCATGGTGGCCGTAGATTACAACATCCCCGACCTCTGGAGCGCTTCTTGAACCGCGAATTGCGGCAAGCCTGAATCGCGCTTCGAGAAGCACTCCTGCCGTTTGACTGCTACACGCGAGCGGAGTTCGGGCTCTCGAGACGGTCGAGGATTTCCTTGACGACGTCGCGCACCTTGCGGCAGTCGGTGTCGACGGTCATGTCCGCGATCTCCCGGTAGAGTGGCTCGCGTGTCGCCATCAGCGCTTCCAGCACTGCGCGCGGATCGTCGTTCTGAAGCAGCGGCCGGTCGCGTCCTTTTCGAGTCCGCGATAGCTGCTGGTCGACGCTGGTGTTCAGGTAGATGACGAAGCCGCGTGCACCGAGGCGATTGCGGTTCTGCGGATCAATGATGGCGCCGCCGCCGGTGGCGAGCACGATGCTTTCCTGCTGCGAGAGATCGTCGATGACCGCGGCCTCGCGTTTGCGAAAACCGGCCTCGCCTTCCTTCTCGAATATGAACGCAATATCGACGCCCGTGCGCGACTCGATCTCCTCATCGCTGTCGACGAAGTCGAGATGTAGCATGCGCGCCAGCTGTCGGCCGACAGCCGATTTGCCCGCGCCCATCGGGCCGACGAGAAACAGGTTTTGCGGATGCTTCACGGATGTCTCGCTGCAGATCCTCAAAAGAGAAAGCCAACCCGAAGGTTGGCTTTCACCGCATTACTCTAATTTGCTTGTCAGTAGATTGTCGAGCCTTCCTCGAGGATGCGCGGCGTCACGAATATGAGCAACTCGGACTTGTCATTCTGCAGCTGCTTGCTGCGGAACAGGACACCGACCGCCGGGATATCGCCGAGGAATGGAACCTTGGTGATCGTTTCTCGGCGCTCGGTCTCGTAGATGCCGCCGAGCACGACGGTCTGTCCGTCCTCGACGAGCACCTGGGTCTCTACTGCGCGCGTATCGATACTCGGCACGGTGCCGCCCAGGCCGCCTGTCGAAATCACATCGCCGACGTTATCCTTGTGGACCCGGAGGTCCATGATGATGTTGTTGTCTGGCGTAATTTGCGGCGTCACCTCGAGGCTCAGCACCGCTTTCTTGAACTGCACCGTGGTGGCGCCGGACGAAGCAGACTGCTGGTACGGAATCTCGACGCCCTGCTCGATGCGGGCCTCCTTCTGGTTCGCCGTGATGACGCGCGGCGTCGAGACGATCTCGCCCCGGCCTTCCGCTTCCAGGGCCGTCAGCTCCAGATCGACCAGGTAGTCCCTCTCGAGAACGGCGAGCGAGAACCGGCCGGCGGCTTCGGCGATCGGAACGTTCACGTTATAGCGATCCTCGAGCAACGGCAGCTGCACCGGCGTGATCTGGCCGGTCGAGCCGAGGTTGTTGACGATCGAGTTCACCATGGTATCCGTGCCCGTGCCCGTGCCCGAAATCACGGCGGCACCATCGCTGCCGTTCTCGCGATAGGCCGTGACGCCCAGGCGCACACCGAGATCACGGCTGAAGTCGTCGTTCACGACCACGATTCGTGACTCGATCAGCACCTGCTTGATCGGCACGTCGAGCGTCCGGACCATCCGGCGGATGTCCTCCAGTCGGTCGGCCGTGTCCTGGACCAGCAACGTATTGGTGCGGTCGTCGACGGCGATGCTGCCGCGCTCGGACAGCAGGCTGTTGCCACCTTTCTCCGCTCCGATCAACGCTGCGAGATCGGCAGCCTTCGCGTAGTTGACCTGCAGGAATTCCGAGTACATCGGCTCCAGTTCGCTGATTGCATTGCGGGCCTCCAGGTCTGCTGTCTCGCGTGCCGCGATTTCTTCAGCTGGTGCAACGATGATCACATTGCCATTCTGACGCATGTCCAGACCCTTCGTCGTCATGACGATGTCCAGAGCCTGGTCCCAGGGGACGTTGCGCAGGCGCAACGTTACATTGCCCTGTACCGTGTCGGACACGACGATGTTCTTGCCGGACGTCTCGGCGAGCAGCTGCAACACGGCGCGTGTCTCGATGTCCTGGAAGTTGAGCGTGAGGCGCTGACCTTCGTATTCCTTGGTCTCGGAGTACAGGCTCGAGGCTTCCTCGATCTTGTCCGCTACCGGGTTGATCTCGATAGAGAACTCGTTGTCGGACTGGTACGCGAGCTGGTCATACTTGCCTTCGGCCGAAATGACGATGCGAGTATCGAGATTGGTCTTGAGCGTATCGACCGTCGACACCGGCGTGGCGAAATCCATCACGTCGAGGCGCCTCATCATCTCGGCAGGCAGTGCGGTGTCTTTGAAGATGGCAACGACTCTGGCTCCCTCTTGGCGGATATCCACCGGCGTGGAGGGGTCCGTCAGGCTGACGATCACGCGGCCGCCGCCGTCACGCGTGCGGCGGAAGTCGACATTCGTAATCGCGCGGCCCTTGGGGGCCGCATAGGACGGTGTGCTGGAGGCAGACGACGGGCTGCTGGTGAACTGGGTGGAGCCAGCGTCGTAGTCGTCACCGTCACCCAGAGTGACGAAAACCGTGTTGCCACTCCTCCTGGTCTCGTACGGCACCATCAGGTCGAGATTCAGGACCACGCGGGTTCGGCCGTTGGCCTCCGCGGTCAGGATCGTGTCGAGCGGTCCCTGGTTCACGTCGCGGCGGCGCTGGCTGAGGCCCAGGCTGGTGCCGGGCAGGTCCAGTGCAATGCGCGCCGGATTCTCGATCGTGAATGCCAGCGGCTCCGGGGCGGTCTCGGACATGATGAGTTTCAGTTCGATTCGCTGTCCGGACAGGCTCTGTACCTGAATGTCCTGCAGCCGGTTGCCTTCTTGCGCGCTGGCAGCCGTACCGGCAAGCGTCACGAGCAATGCCTGTACCAGTACGGCAGCCTGCAAGGTCAAACGCCGGTAGCCGATCGTCGGTTTCAGTTTGAGCATCATTCCAATTACTCCCAGTTCCACTCAGGCATCAGTCTGAAAGACCGATAGCGGCGTCTCGTTCAATGTAGCCACCGATTCCGTCAGAAATAATTTCAACCAGCACGATTTCCGATTCCGTGATCTCGGTAATGCGGCCATCGTTCTGTCCCATGTAATTACCAAGTACGACGCGGTGGATCAGGCCATCAGAGGTCTGCACCAGGCCGTAGACTGTTTCGTTGATATCGAGCGTACCCACCATCCGCAGGGTATCCAGCGGAAAGCTCTCCAGGAACTCTGCCGGCCGGTCGGGGTCGGGACTCGTACCGCCAGCGGCCGGACCTGCAGCCTGCGGTGTATCGGGCTGGAAGGGCGACCGCAACCCTTCCGCATCGGCGACGTAGGTAAAGACTTCGTATGGCATGATCTCGGGCAACGGCTCGATCCGTCCGCCCGGGCGTGCCTTGACCGAATTGATGTAGCTGTCGAGGTCATCCATGTCGCTGCCACAGGCAGCGAGCCCGAGAGCGGTAATCGCAAGCAGCAATCCCTTGCGCATTGTGAGAGAAGCAATCATTGCGGCTCTGCCTCCTCAATGTATCGATAGGTCTTGGCGGTCACTTCCAGGTTCAGGCTGTCGAACGAGCCTTGCTGCTCCGGTGTGATCTTGATGTCGTGCAGCGTGACGATTCTCGGCAGGGCGGCGATGCCGCTGACGAAGTTGGCCATCGCGTGGTAGCCGCCGGCCAAGTGTATCTTGATCGGCTTCTCCGCGTAGAAGTCCCTGGGGACCTCCGGCTGCGGCTGGAACAGCTTTTCCTGCAGACCGGCCGCGAGTCCAGTCTGCGAAATATCGACGATCAGGCTCGGTATCTCGGTCTCGCCGGGAAGCTGCCTCAGCATGGTGCCGAAAGACTGTTCGATCTGGGCGAGCTGGGCTTTGTAGGCGTCGTAATTTGCCGCCTTGCGCTGCTTGTTCTCGAACGTTACGCGCAGCTCCTGCTCTTTGGCCTCGGCACGCTGCAGCACGGGCGCCTTGTCTTTAACGATCGTGAACCATATGCCGGCGAACGTCACGGCGACGAAAACCAGGACAATGACCCCCGCGCGGAATACGAACGGCCAGCGACCGATATCGTTGACATCCAGACCCTGGAGTTCTTCGATGAGGTTCATACCTCTTCCTCCTCGTCCGCGCCGATACGACGTTGCTTGAGATAGACGACGAACGCGGCCTGCCGGGAAGCGCCGGCGGTCGTCGTTACCACTCTCTCCACTTCCGGGTCGGCCAGCCATTCCGAGGCATCGATCTTCCGCATCAGCGCCGACACACGCGTACTCGATTGCGCGACCCCGCGCACCTCGATTCGGGAGCCGGTCTGCACGATACCGGTCAGGTAGACGCCTTCGGGCAGCTGCCGGGTGAGTTCATCGAACAGGTGCACGATTTCCGGGCGGCTCTTCTGCAGCTGCTGGATGATCTCCATGCGCGCAAGCAGCCGTTCCTTCTGGCTCTCCAGCCCATCGATTTCCTCGATACTGCGCTGCAGTTCGCTGATTTCTTCCGTGAGGCGGGCGTTACGCTGTTCCTGCGCCGAGATCATCTGCGAATACGCCAGCATAGTCAGCATGATGACGGCGATCGCCGCCAGTACCGCACCGCCCATTGCCAGCCCGAAATCGCGTTGGCGTCTCTTGCGTTCTTCCTCGCGCCATGGGAGTAGGTTAATCCGTGGCATCAGTCAAAGCTCCTCAGTGCAAGCCCGCATGCGGTAAGCAACGCGGTTGCGTCCTTGTGAACACCCTGCGACTTGGCTTTCGACGAGATCTTCATCTGGCCAAGCGGATCGCCGACTTCGGTCGGTATACCGACCCGGCTCGAGATCACGTCGGTAATGCCGGGGATGTTCGCGCAGCCGCCGCACACGACGATCATGTCGGGCTGCTCGCGGCCACCGCCGGAAGCAAGATAGAACTGCAGGGAACGACTGACCTGCTGTGTCATGTCGTCGATAAACGGTTCGAGAACCTCTGGCTGGTAGTTACTGGGCAGGCCGCCTTGCTTCTTGGCGCGACCGGCATCCTCCATGGACAGTCCGTAAGTGCGCATGATCTCTTCGGTGAGCTGCTGGCCGCCGAAGCTGAAGTCACGCGTATAGATGACCTTGAGATCTTCGAGCACCGAAAACGTCGTGCTGCTGGCGCCGATATCGACAACCGCGACCGAGTGCCCCATGCCGCCATCCGGAAGCTGGTGACTCAAGAGCTGGCACGCGTTCTCGAGCGCAAACGCCTCGACGTCCACGATATGCGCGCTCAGGCCTGCCGCATTCACGGCAGCCTGCCGCTGCTCGACGTTCTCCGTGCGTGTCGCAACGAGCAACACGTCCATCAATTCCGGGTCTTTCTCGTTCGGGCCGATGATCTCGAAGTCGAAGCTGACCTCTTCCATCGGAAACGGGATGTACTGATCCGCCTGGATCTCGACCTGACCCTCGAGGTCTCGCTCCGAGAGTCCCGACGACATCTGGATGACCTTGGTGATCGCGGCATCACCGCTGATCGCGACGGCAACGTCCGTTGCCTTGGCGCCAGCACGCTTGACGGCGCGGCGGATTGCTTCGCCCACGGCTTTCGCGTCAACGATGGCTTTTTCGCTGACTGAACTGGGCGGTGTGGGCTCGGCCGCATACGACTCGACGCGATAGCGCTTGCCACTTTGTGACAGCTCTATCAGCTTGACCGACGACGTCGTGATGTCGAGGCCCAACAGGGGTTGAGTTTTCTTGCCGAAAAGCACGTTTTTTCCCTTCTAAGTCGGTAGGTTGCGAGTCAAAAGTAGTAAGGACCTGAGCAAATCGATTTAACTATATATCAACAAAATGTTAAATAAAACGTGACTTTGTTCACGATCCCGGGAACGTATGTTACTGACGCCACGCTACATATTCCGTGAACTGGTCGTGGTGCCGACGCCGTGGCCCCGGGGAGGGTCCGGGCATTGCAGCTTGTACCCACCGCTCGCTATCATCAGCCGCGGCAAACTGCCCCGCTTGGGCGCTTGCCCGCAAAATGCCACACACTGAACACGGGTCGGACACCAGACTATCTGTATGCTCGTGCAGGCAGCGGCACGCCTTTCCGTGCCGTAATGCCAGATACGCGTGAGTCGAGTACCTATGCGAAAGCCGAAGAAGCAAGCCCTTAAACGGCCCCACAGCGGGCTCTTGCGCGCGCTGGTCGTCGCCGCCGGGGTGGCCACCTTGCTGATCATCGGCGGCGTGGCGGGCGTCATCGGTGCCTATTATTTCGTCGCCCCCGGGCTCCCCGCCGCGCAGACCATCCGCGACATCCCGCTGCAGATCCCGCTGCGCATCTACAGCCGTGACGGACACCTTATAGAAGAGATCGGGCAGCGGCGCCGCATACTCGTCCGCTACGACGACGTACCTCAGCACGTCGTCGACGCATTCATCGCCGCAGAGGACCAGCGCTTTTTCGTGCACCCGGGTATCGATTACCGCGGCATCCTGCGCGCACTCTGGCAGCTCGCACTGACCGGCGACATCGCGAGCGGTGGCAGCACGCTGACACAGCAGCTCGCACGCAGTTACTTCCTCTCGCTCGAGCAGACAGCCGAGCGTAAGTTCAAGGAAGCATCCCTCGCCGTCCGGATCGAACAGGAATTCACCAAGGAACAGATCATGGAACTGTTCCTCAACAAGATGTTCTTCGGCCAGCGAGCGTACGGTGTTGCCGCAGCGGCGCAGGTCTATTTCAACAAGCCCCTCGCCAGCATCAATGTCGCGGAAGCAGCGACGCTCGCCGGTGTGTTGCCGGCGCCGTCCCGGTACAACCCGGTGCGCAGCCCCACCGATGCGCGACGTCGCCGCGGTTACGTGCTCGGGCGCATGCTCCGTCTCGGCTTCATCCCACAGCCGGCTTATGACGAGGCGATGGCGATACCGGTCGAGTCGCGCCTGCACGGCGCCGCGGTCGAACTCAATGCACCCTATGTCGCCGAGATGGTGCGCCGGGAAATGCTGTCGCGTTACGGGGAAGAAACCTATACCGCCGGTTTCCAGGTCGTAACCTCGCTCGATTCTCGACTGCAGAAATCCGCGAACTACGCGTTGCGCAACGGGCTGCTCGAGTTCACCCGGCGCCGCGGCTACCGTGGCCCGATCGCGAACGTCGAGTTGCCGCCGGAGTTACCGGGGCTGGCAACCACGGAATGGCCGGCCGAGTCACTCGAGGTCCTCGACCAGTACGCGCCCGGCGGCTTGTCGGTCGCGCTGGTGACGAAGGTCAACGACGACAATTCGGCCGATATCGTATTTCGAGACGGCTCCTCTGCGATCCTGCCGTGGCGTGGCATCAGCTGGGCGAAACCGTTCATAGATCGCGACACGACAGGCCCCGCGCCGGAGACGGCCGCCGACGTCCTGACCGCGGGCGACGTTATTTACGTCATGCCCACGAGCGCCGGTTTCTGGTCGCTGGCGCAAGTCCCCGAAGCGCAGGCTGCGATCGTCTCTATCGACCCGGATGATGGCGCCATTAACAGCCTCGTTGGCGGCTTCGATTTTGCGACCACGAAATTCAATCGCGCAACCCAGGCGGCGCGCCAGCCCGGCTCGTCGTTCAAGCCGTTTATCTACTCGGCGGCGCTCGAGCGGGGCAATACGCCGGCTACGGTGGTGCTCGATGCGCCCGTGGTAATCAACTCGTCGGAACTGGAAGCCGTGTGGCGGCCGATCAACTATAGCGGCCGGTTCTACGGGCCGACGCGCATGCGCGAAGCGCTCGTACGCTCGATGAACCTCGTCTCGGTGCGGCTGCTGCTGTTCGAGACCGGCATCGGCAACGCGGTGCGCCATATCGCGAGATTCGGCTTTAACGACGCCGCGTTGCCGCGCAACGGCTCGCTGGCTCTCGGCGGTGGCGCCGCGTCGCCACTGGACATGGCGCAGGGCTACGCGACGATCGCCAATGGCGGCTACGCGGTCAAACCCTACGTCATCGACGCCATCTATGGCGCCGACGGTTCCATGCTGTACCGGGCGGACCCCGCCGTGGTCTGCGAGCCCTGCCTTGCAGAGCCCGAGGACGACTATGCCCCCGACCCGGCGGAAGAGCTGACGCTCGAGGAATTGATGGATATCGCGCCGTTCCAGCGACCGGACGCCAGCACGGCTCCCGAGCTGTTCACCGACGTCAACGTCGCCCCGGCGGCCGTGTCCAAGCAGAACGCTTTCCTGATCCAGGACATGATGCGCGACGTCATCCGCCGCGGCACCGGCCGGCGCGCACTGGTCCTGGGACGTAGAGACCTGTCCGGCAAGACCGGGACCTCCAACGACCGCCGCGATGCCTGGTTCGGCGGGTTCAACCGCGACCTCGCGGCCATCGTGTGGGTGGGCTATGACGACGACCTGCCGCTGGGCCCGGGCGAAGAGGGCTCGCGAACGGCACTGCCGGTGTGGATCGAATTCATGCGCGAGGCGCTGCGGGGTGTGCCGGAGAACCAGATGCCGATACCGACAGGCATCGTTTCCGTCCTCATCGACAGGGAAACCGGCTGCCCGGCCAGGGCCGGACAGCGCAACGTCACTTTCGAGGTCTTCCGGCAGGATCACGTACCCGAATGCGAAACCGTGGAAGAACTGCCGGACATTTTCAACGACACCACCGGCGTCGGGGACGGCACCGACGAGGAATCCGAGGAAACCGACGAGCCTTTGTTCTGAAGCCATGCCGAGAAAGAAGATCAACAATGGCGAGCGAGCGCGCCTCATGGTTGCACAGGAAGCTGCCCGCATCATCGTCAATCAGGGCATCCGCGATTTCGGCCTCGCAAAAAAGAAAGCGGCCGAACGTCTCGGCCTCAGGGATCGCGGGTCGTTGCCCGGCAACGCGGAAATCGAACACGCCGTGAGCGAGCACTTGCAGTTGTTTGCGGGCGAATCACACACCGACCTTCTGACCACGATGAGGCAGGCGGCACTGTCCGCGATGGAATTGCTATCCCGTTTCAGTCCGCGGCTTGTCGGACCGGTGCTCACTGGCACCGCCGATGCGAACTCGGCTGTCAACCTGCATGTGTTTGCGGACAGCGCGGAATCGGTCGCTCATGCCCTCGACCAGCAAGGCTTTAATTACAGGCCCTATGAACGTCGGCTGAAGAGCCGGCGCGATCGCGCCGAGACTTACGCCGGCTTCGAATTCCATCACGGGGAGGCGTCCGTGCAGGCCACCGTGTTCCCGGTCGACGGCATCCGCCAGGCGCCCATCAGCCCGGTCGACGGCAAACCGATGAAGCGCGCCGACGAGAAAGCCGTGCGCGAGTTATTGCGGCAGCCGCAGGACCGGTTCCCGAGCCGCTCCTAAAGCCTCAACGCTCCTCGACCGGAACGTAATCCCTTTCGCCAGCGCCGACATACAGCTGCCGCGGACGTGCGATCTTCTGGTTCGGGTCCGAGATCATTTCGCGCCAGTGCGAAACCCAGCCAACCGAGCGGCCGAGCGCGAACATGACCGTGAACATCGACGTCGGTATGCCGAGCGCCTTGTAAATGATGCCGGAATAGAAATCGACGTTCGGGTAGAGGTTCTTTTCGATGAAATAGTCGTCCTTGAGCGCGAGTTCTTCGAGTTTGAGCGCCAGTTCGAATAGCGGCGTTTCGTTGTTGTTGGGCAGTGCGTCGAGCACCTTGTGCGCCATCTCGCGAATGATGGTCGCCCGCGGATCGAAGTTCTTGTAGACGCGGTGGCCGAAGCCCATGAGGCGGAACGGGTCGTCCTTGTCTTTGGCTTTCGCGAGGTACTTGTCGATCTGGCTCACGTCGCCGATCCGGGCGAGCATCTTGAGAACTGCCTCGTTGGCACCGCCGTGCGCCGGCCCCCAGAGGGCCGCAATGCCGGCGGCGATGGCCGAGTACGGGTTGGCGCCTGAGCTGCCCGCCATGCGGACCGTCGACGTCGAACAGTTCTGCTCGTGGTCCGCGTGCAGTATGAACAGCAGGTCGAGCGCCTCGGCCTGGATCGGGTCGATCTCGTAATCTTCGGCCGGCACGGAGAACATCATTTGCAGGAAATTCGCCGTATAGCTGAGGTCGTTCTTCGGATACATGAACGGCTGGCCGATACTCAACTTGTACGCCGCCGCAGCGATCGTCGGTAGCTTCGCGACGATCCGGTGCGCGAAGATATCACGGTGCTCGGGGTTATGGACGTCGGTCGTATCGTGATAATAGGCCGACATTGAGCCGACGATGGCCGACAGCATGGCCATCGGGTGCGCATCATAGCGGAAGCCCTTGAAGAAGTTGAGCATGCCCTCGTTGAGCATCGTGTGTGTGCGGATCGTGGTGTCGAATTCCTCGCGCTCTTTCGCCGTGGGCAGCTCGCCGTTGAGCAACAGGTAACACACCTCGATGAAATTTGAATGCGCGGCAAGCTGTTCGACCGGGTAGCCCCGGTACATAAGGATACCTTTCTCACCGTCGATGAAGGTGATGTCGGATTTGCAGCTGCCTGTCGCAACAAAACCGGGGTCGTAGGTAAACACCCCCTGTTCCCGGTAAATACGTCCGATATCGATGACGTCGGGGCCGGTAGTACCCTTGTGGACAGGGAGGTCCAGTTCGCGACCGTCAGGGCTGATCAGTCGATATGCTTCGTCGGTCATGGTTATCCCTTTCTGGTATCGGTCGTAGCGCAATTTGGCCGACAAGGATACCAAAGCCCGGGGCTTTTCGACCTAGGGATTAACCGTATATCCAATGTCAGCGGGCGAAGGAGCCTCCGCCCGGGGTCGCCGGGTGGCTCAGCTCATTCCGTACTTGCGGCGGAACTTGTCAACGCGACCGCCCGTGTCGACGATCTTCTGCTTGCCCGTGTAGAAAGGATGACAGGAAGAGCAGACCTCGATCACGAGATCTTCGCCGAGCGTCGAACGCGTCGTGAATTCGTTGCCACAACTGCAGGTGACCTTGATGTCCGCGTAGTTCGGATGGATATCGGCTTTCATGGCTGAGTGTCTCTTCGATGCCGTAAAAATGGCCGCGTAGGATATAGCGAAGCGGGCAACGCCGCAAGTACCGGGAAATAGCGCGTCGTGGCGACGCACATTATCCACAGAACCTGTGGATAAACCTGTGGAACAAATTTGAACGAGTGCCCTAACGTGCGGATTTTCAAAGCCGCTTGTCAATATGACTATTTTATGTCCATTTTTAGATAGTCTTTTAATTCAATGGATTACCACCCTTTCTCGACGCTTCAATTGAATTTGCATGCCTCTGACACTGAAAAAATAGGGATGCGCGCCGCCATGTGCATAATTTGACCACGCCGGACTGCGGACAATGCGACCGGCGGGTGGCTTTACGGCCCCGCACGCTCCCGCTGCGAGCCCTTCATTCGGGCAGAAAATGCGCCTGCAGGTCGTTCAGAAACTGCCGCCCCGTCGGCGTCGGGCACCAGTGGCCGCCTGCCCCACCAGCGACCAGTCCCCGCGTGACCAGGGGTGCCAGGCGCTCGCGCAGGACCGGCAGCGGCAGCCGTGTCCTGTCGTTGAAAAGCCGCTCGTCGAAGCCGTCGACGAGACGTAGCGCGTTGAGCATGAACTCGAACAGCAGGTCACCACCGCGGATCATCTCCTCCGCACCCCGGTCGCCGCCGGCTTCCATGCGCTGCATGTACTGCACCGGATTCGCCGACTTCCGGTAACGCAGGATACCCGCGGACGTCGTCAGCTTGCCGTGCGCCCCAGCGCCCACGGCCAGGTAGTCCCCGAACGACCAGTAGTTGAGATTGTGTCGGCATCGCCGGCCGTCTCTCGCCCATGCGGAGACCTCGTAACGTTCGAAACCCCTTTCGGCGAGCCGCGCTTCGCCCGCCTGCTGGATCTCGAACGACCGGTCCTCGTCGGGCAGGCCCAGCGGCGGCCGCGCCTGAAATACCGTATTCGGCTCGAGTGTCAGCTGGTACCAGGACAGGTGCGTGGGCGCCAGGGATACCGCGGCGTCGATATCCGAAAGCGCACCCGCGACATCCTGCCCGGGCAGCGCGTACATGATGTCGATGTTGACGTCGTCGAATCCCGCGGCGGTTGCTTCCCGTGCCGTCACACCGATGTCCTCGACCCCGTGGATGCGGCCCAGCGCGGCCAGCCTGCCGGGATCGAAAGACTGGGCGCCGATCGACAATCGGTTCACGCCGGCTTCGCGATACCCGGCGAGGTTACCGCGCTCCACCGCCCCCGGGTTTACTTCCATGGTGATCTCGACATCGTGCGCACACGCAAGATGCGAGCGCATCACGTCCAGCAGCCGGCCGATCTCGTCGGCGCGAAACAGGCTAGGCGTACCACCACCGAGAAAGACGCTCGTGAGCGCTCGGTCACCCGCCCTCGCCGCTTCCGCTTCCAGGTCCCTGCAAACGGCATCGAGGTAACGATGCCGGGACGCGTCATCACCGCCGCTGTAGGAATTGAAATCGCAATAGGGGCACTTCCGCACACACCATGGCAGGTGCAGGTACAGCGACAGGGGTGGTACCGGTTCGTCAGGCATAGCGCTGGCGGAGCATCTCGGCGAGCGCTGTCAGCGCTTTACCGCGGTGACTGCGCGCATTCTTGACTTCCGGCGTCAGTTCTGCGGCGGTGCGTCCGCACTCGGGATCGAAGAACACGGGGTCGTAACCGAAGCCCTGGGCGCCTCGCCGCTCGTCTAGAATCCGGCCCTGCCAGCGGCCCTCGGCAACGAGGGACGTCGGATCATTCACCGACACGTATACCGCGCAGCAATGGAACGCTGCCGTGCGCTCGTCGCCGGGTACGCCGCAGAGTTCCTGAAGCAGCTTGTCGATATTGCTGTCATCGGTGGCATCGGCGCCCGAGTAGCGCGCGGAATAGATGCCGGGCCGGCCATCGAGCGCATCGACGACGAGCCCGGAATCGTCTGCGATCGCGGGCAGACCCGTCAACATGGCGGCATGACGCGCCTTGATCAGCGCATTGTCCACAAAGCTGGTGCCGGTCTCGTCCGCGTCGCCGACACCCAGTTCGGTCTGCGGCACGACCTCAACGCCGAGTTCCCCGAGGATGCGCTGTATCTCGCGGACCTTGCCCGGGTTGCCCGTCGCGAGAACGATCCTGTCGGGCAGCGTCATGGCGCTCAACCGCCGGCGCCGGCCAGTGCCGCGTCCTGCGCGGCGATGATGTGTTCGATGCCGGTCTTCGCCAGCCCGATCATCTCGGCGAACTCGTCTTCGGTGAACGCGTGGCCTTCCGCGGTGCCCTGGATTTCGATGAAGCGGCCGGCTTCGTTCATGACGATGTTCATGTCGGTCTCGGCCTGGGAGTCCTCGTCGTAGTCGAGGTCGAGGACGGGAGCGCCACGGTAGATGCCCACGGACACCGCCGCAACCCGGCCGTGGAGCGGATTCTTCCTCACGGCCCCGCTGTCGGCCAGCCGCTGCATGGCCAGCGCGAGCGCCACGTAACCGCCGCTGATGGCCGCGGTGCGCGTGCCGCCGTCGGCCTGGATGACGTCGCAGTCGACCGTGACCATGCGTTCACCAAGCGCTTCGAGATCGGTGACCGCACGCAGCGAGCGGCCGATCAGCCGCGAAATTTCCTGGGTTCGGCCGCTCTGTTTGCCGCGCGCGGCCTCGCGCGCCGAACGCGTATGCGTCGAGCGCGGCAGCATGCCGTACTCGCCGGTCACCCAGCCCTTGTTCTGGCCGCGCATCCATATCGGCACGCGTTCCTCGACGCTCGCCGTGCAGAGGACACGGGTATCGCCGAATTCGGCGAGTACGCTGCCTTCCGCGTGGCGGGTGAAATGGGGCGTGAAACATACTCGGCGAATCTCGTTCGTCGGCCGGCCACTCGGGCGCATCATCGCTCTCCGCTCTTTGTTCTCCGGGTATTTCGTGTCAGTCGCCAAGCCAACGCAGCGCGGCGCCCGTCGTATTGTCGCTGTAGGGTGAGTTCACGTTCAACGCCTTGATACTGAGCGCCTTCAGGTTCTCGGCGATGTTGTTCTGACCCGGCTTCGCGATCTCCGCGACGTCTTCATCGCTCAGGCCGGACCAGAGCCCGTCCGTGCAAGCGAGCAGTACGTCACCTGGCCGTAGCGGCTGTTTGCTCGTGATGGACATGTCGGGGACCGGCGCGTCGCCGCCGATGCAGCATTCCACGAAATTCCGCATCGGATGGTCCTGCGCTTCCTCTTCCGTGATGGCCCCTTCCTGGATCAGCACTTCCACGTGGCTGTGATCGCGGGAACGGGCAAGCACCCGTCCATCGCGCACCTGGTAGATGCGGCTGTCGCCGATGTGTGCCCAGTATGCACCGCCTTCCTGCACCAGGCAGATCGCGCAGGTCGCTCGGGGACGGAAGTCCACCGCGACGTCGAAACCCAGCGCGACGACCTCTTCGTGCGCCCGTGCCAGCGCTTTGTAAAGGAAACCCTGTGGATCGAAAACCGGCAGTGCGGAAGACATGAACCTGTCCTGCACGACCTTGAGCCCGGTCTCGGCGGCGCGCGCGCCGTCGGAGTGTCCGCCCATGCCGTCGAAGACGAGCATGATCGCCGCCTCCTCCGCCACGACCACCGCCGCACGATCCTGGTTATCCTCTCGGTCTCCGAGTGCGGAAACTTTTGCGTATTCGACCTGCATAGTGGGCTGCGCTTAGAATGTTCGGCTGCCGAGACGTACCACGGTCCCGCGCCAGGGGGCAGAAGTATGCCCGCTCCTTTTCTGAAAAAACGTGATCAACACGTCACAACCGGAGACAGGTGCCAATGTTACACAGTATGACAGGCTTTGCGCGCGAAACCGCCGAGGCGGAGATCGGTGCGTTGACCTGGGAAATACGCGCGGTGAACCATCGTTACCTCGACGTTCAGTTCAAGCTTCCGGAGCAGATGCGTGCGCACGAGCAGGCATTTCGGCAAGCGGTATCTGCCAGCCTGAGCCGCGGCAAGGTCGAGTGCTCGCTGAACTTCCGCCGGCAAACCGATCGCCAGGCGGAGCTGCAGATCAATTCCGCGCTCGTCGAGCTCGTCGGTACGCGCATCAAGGAGATGTCGGCGATGCTCCCCGCGACGGGTGCGGTCAATCCGTTCGATGTGCTGCGCTGGCCGGGCGTGGTCGAACAGGCCGAGATCGAAACTGAACCGCTGCTCGAGGCGGCGCTACCCCTGCTGCACAAGGCACTCGATGCCATCCGCTCGATGCGTGCGAGCGAGGGCGCCCGCATCGGTGAGATGATCGAATCCCGATGCGCGGACATCGCGTCCATATCGCAATCGGTGCGGTCGCGCATGCCCGAGGTCCTCGAGGCAGCTCGCACGAAGCAGCGCGAACGCATCGACAAGCTCGACGTAGAGGCCGACCCGGCACGGCTCGAGATGGAACTCGCGCTTATCGCTCAGAAGCTCGATGTCGACGAAGAACTCGACCGTCTCGACAGCCACGTCGCCGAGATTCGCGACGTCGTCGCACGCGACGAACCGGTCGGCCGGCGCCTCGACTTCCTGATGCAAGAACTCAATCGCGAGGCGAACACGCTAGCGTCCAAATCCAACGATACCGGGACGACACGCGCGTCGGTGGAACTGAAGGTCCTGATCGAGCAGATGCGCGAACAGATACAAAACATCGAGTAAGCCCTGCCGTGCACGGTTCCCCTTCCCGACTGTTCGTAATCGCTGCGCCGTCCGGCGCCGGCAAGACGACACTCGTAAAAGCGCTGACCACCCGTAACCCGGAACTCAGGTTCTCGATCTCCTACACGACACGGCTGCAGCGGCGCAACGAAGCGGACGGCGTCGACTACTTGTTTGTCGACAAGGCCGAATTCGATCGCCTGCTTGCAGCGGGTGCCCTGCTCGAATCGGCGGAGGTATTCGACAACTTCTACGGGACCAGCCGCGAGCAGGTCGAACAACACCTGGCCGCGGGGCACCACGTAATCCTGGAGATCGACTGGCAGGGCGCGCGGCAGGTCCGAAAAGCGAAGCCCGACTGCATCACGGTTTTTATATTGCCGCCATCCCGGGAGGAACTCGAGCGCCGGCTGCGCAGCCGGGGCACTGATACTCAGAAAGTCATCGAGCGACGACTGCGCGATGCACTGTCGGACATGTCGCACTGGGACGAATTCGACTACGTGATATTCAACGATGACCTTGACGAGGCCGTGGCAGATCTCGAAGCAGTGCTCGGCGGACGCGGAGCGGCGAGCGCGACAGGCAATCCCGCCGTTCGCGAAGCCGCCAGCGGGCTCCTGGATTGAGCCTGCAGGAGCGGACCTGAGCCGCGACCCGCAAAACCCATAACTTTTGGTTATAAGGTCTGGATTTTGCGTCAGCGCTTGCTTTACGCTGCGCGGCCTGGTTCGAACACCGTGTCCGTTGGCAGTGACCACCGGATATGACAAAGGAAGCCCACAAATGGCAAGAATTACCGTCGAAGACTGCCTCGAAAACATCGACAACATTTTCGAGATGGTGCTCGTGGCCGCGAAACGCGCCCGGCGTATCGCCCATGGCGCCGATCCCATGGTCGAACTCGAGAACGATAAGCCCACCGTCATCGCACTGCGCGAGATCGCTGAAGGCCATGTCACCCCCGCCATCCTCGACGAGATCGATCAGCCGCCGGCGGAGGACCTGATGCGGCCTCGCGAAGCGGACGACGACCTGCTGCCGATGCGCGGTATCTCCATCGGCGACTGACACGCTACCCGCGGCTTTTCGCGGGTATGATTGGCGTATGGATTACGCCGCCACCATATTGTCCAAACTGCCGGGCGCGCTGAAGCGCGATCACGGCATGCGGCTCCTGGTGGACACGCTGCAGACCTACCTGCCTCAGGAGCAGATCGACGCGATCGTGCGCGCTTACGAGTTCGGAGCAGCGGCGCACGAGGGTCAGACCCGAAAGACCGGCGAGCCTTATATCTCGCACCCGGTTGCGGTCGCGCAATCCCTGGCTGAGATGTACCTCGATTCCGAGGCGATCATGGCCGCGATCCTTCACGATACGGTCGAGGATACGGAAGCGACGCTCGAGCAGATCGAGGAGAGATTCGGTCACGAAGTCGCGTTGCTGGTCGACGGTGTCAGCAAACTCGACCAGATCCAGTTCCGTTCGCGCGCCGAGGCCCAGGCCGAGAGCTTCCGCAAGATGATGCTCGCGATGATCGAGGACATCCGGGTCATCCTCGTCAAGCTCGCCGATCGCCTGCACAACATGAAGACGCTGGAGGCGATGCCTGCCAGCAAGCGCCAGCGGATCGCTCGCGAAACCCTCGACATTTATGCGCCGATCGCCAACCGGCTCGGCATCAATCGCTTCAAGGTGGAACTCGAAGACTTCGGCTTCCGCTACCTGTACCCGTTGCGCTACCGGGTGCTGGAACGTGCGCTCAAGAGAAGCAAGGGCAGCCAGCGTCAGATCGTCAAGCGCATCTCCGATGAATTCGAGAAGACGCTGGCCGAAGAGAAGATCGAGGGGCAGGTCATCGGCCGCGAGAAACACCTCTACAGTATCTACAAGAAGATGGCCGAGAAGAAACGCATGCTCTCGGACATCGTCGACGTGTACGGTTTCCGAATCATCGTCGACGACGTGAGCACTTGTTACAAGGTGCTCGGTCTTGTGCACGGCCTCTACAAACCGGTGCCCGGGCGCTTCAAGGACTACATCGCCATACCGCGCATCAATGGTTACCAGTCGCTACACACGACACTGTTCGGACCGAAGGGACAACCACTGGAAGTACAGATTCGCACCCGCCAGATGGACCGCGTCGCCGAGTCCGGTGTCGCATCCCACTGGCAGTACAAGGCCGAAGACAAGGAAGACGCAACACCGCAGCGGCGTGCGCGCCAGTGGCTCGCGAACCTCGCGGAGTTGCAGAAGACTGGGACCTCCGAAGAGTTCCTCGAAAGCGTCAAGGTGGACCTGTTTCCGGACAAGATCTATGTATTCACGCCCAAGGGAGACATCATGCCGTTGCCCAAGGGCTCTACGACGGTCGACTTCGCCTACGCGGTGCACACCGATGTCGGCAACCGCTGCGTGGCCGCGAAAGTAGACCGCGGCCTGGTACCTCTGCGCACGGAACTGCAAAACGGCGAAACCGTCGAGATCGTGACGAGCCGCGGCGCCAGGCCGAACCCGAACTGGCTCTCTTTCGTACGCACCGCGAAAGCGAGGACCGCGATCCGCAATCATATGAAGAAGATGCGCTCGACAGAGTCCATCGACCTGGGCAAACGCCTGCTCGATCGCGCGCTCAAGGATCTCGGCTCATCGCTGCGCAAGGTCGGCAAGGTACGAACGAAGGCGGCGCTGGAGGAACTCGGCCTGAACAACACCGCGGAACTGTTCGAACAGCTCGGGCTGGGCGAGAGGCTCGCGCCGCTGACGGCGCGGCTGCTGCTCGGCATCGACGGGGAAGGCAAGCCGCAGTCCAGTCACGCGAGCCTGACTATCGCGGGGACCGAAGGCATGGTCGTGAGCTACGCGAAATGCTGTTACCCGATACCGGGCGACGAGATCATGGGGTACCTGAGCACCGGGCGCGGCATCGTGATCCACCGCAACAGCTGCCGTAATCTTTCGAACTTCCGCAAGCACTCGGAGAAGTGGATCGCCTGCAACTGGGAGAAGGACATCGATCGCGAGTTCGCAAGCCAGATCAAGGTCGAGACGATCAACAAGCCCGGCGTGCTCGCCGAAGTGGCGGCCACGATCGGCGACACCGGTTCCAACATCGAACAGGTCGAGGTAGTAGGAAGGCACGACGACTGTTCGGTACTCTCTTTCCTCATCAAGGTCAAAGACCGCAATCACCTTGCGCGCATATTGCGCGGCGTCCGCAACATGCAGAACGTCGTACGCGTTGCCCGCGACTGCGCCTGAACAACACGAAAGAAGTGCACTCATGACCAAAGCAACGATTCACACAGACGATGCGCCGGCCGCCATCGGCACCTATTCCCAGGCGGTCGACGTCAACGGGCTCGTCTTCCTGTCCGGCCAGATACCGCTCGACCCGGCAACCATGGAAGTCGTGGACGGCGATTTCGAAGCACGTGCACGCCGGGTTTTCGACAACCTTGCAGCCGTTGCGGCGGCTGCGGGCGGCACCCTCGACGACGTCGTCAAGCTGACGGTGTTCCTCACGGACCTCGGTAATTTCGCAACCGTGAATACCGTGATGGCGGATTATTTCGAAGAACCTTTCCCGGCCCGTGCAGCGGTCGGCGTTGTGTCGCTCCCGAAGGGCGTGGACGTCGAAGCGGATGCGATCCTGTTCCTGAATCGTCCGCTGTAGGTCTCATGCGGCACGCCGGCAACGCGCCCGTTTACTGCAAGGCACCGATCGCGGTTCGAGAACCGCTGCCGCGGTGACGGCTGCGCTGGATTCACCGCTGACGGCCCTGGCCGGCGTCGGGCCGGCGCTCGCGAAAAAACTCGAGCGGCTGCATCTCCAACGCGTGGAGGACCTCCTGTTCCTGCTGCCGCTGCGCTACGAAGACCGTACGCAGCTCGTCAGGCTGGGAGCGCTCACCGCAGGCGAACGTTGCCTGGTAACGGGCGAAGTCCTGCTCGCCGAAACGACGTTTCGCGGCCGGCGCAACCTGCTCGTGCGAATCGGCGACGGCAGCGGCCAGCTTACACTGCGTTTCTTTCATTTCTCGCGCAGCCAGCAAGCGCAGTTCCGGCTCGGCGTACAGGTGACCTGCTTCGGCGAGGTGCGTAAGGGCCGCTCAGGCTTCGAGATGATCCATCCGGAATACCGTCTGCTGCGCGAAGGCCAGGACCCCGCGATCAACGATTCGCTGACGCCGATCTACCCTGCGACCGAGGGCGTGCAGCAAGGCCGGCTGCGCAACTTGACCGGGCAGGCAATGGAATCGATGCAGCGCACCCCGCCCCAGGAACTGCTGCCCGACGCAATACGCTTAGAGCTCGCGATGCCGTCCCTCGCGGATGCCATCCGCTACCTGCATCGGCCGCCGCCCGATGCAGACGTTGGACTGATGATTGCGGGCCGTCACCCTTGCCAGCAGCGCCTGGCGTTCGAGGAGCTGCTCGCCCATTACCTCAGCCTTATGAACCTGCGCGCACTCGCCGATATGGAATCTGCACCCGCGCTCGGCGGCGGCCGGGAACAGGTCGACGCGTTCATCGACACGCTGCCTTTCGAGCTGACGCGCGCGCAACAACGCGTGACACGGGAAATCCTGGCCGACATGGCGGCTGCGCATCCGATGATGCGTCTCATCCAGGGTGACGTCGGCTCGGGCAAGACGGTCGTCGCCGCCATCGCCTGTCTGAAGGCGATGGCCTGCGGGGTGCAGGCCGCGATCATGGCGCCGACGGAGCTACTCGCCGAACAGCACTGGCGCAGTTTCTCCGACTGGTTCCGGCCTATCGGCCTCGAGCCAGCGTGGCTCGCCGGTAGCCAGAGAACGGTGGCACGCCGGGCAGCTCTCGCGGGAATCGCCGACGGCAGCGCACCTCTGGTCGTCGGCACGCACGCACTGTTCCAGGAAGGCGTCGATTTCGAGCGGCTCGGGCTGGTCGTCATCGACGAGCAGCACCGTTTCGGCGTGCACCAACGCATGGCCCTGCGGGAAAAGGGCATTGGCGACAAAGGCCACCCGCACCAGCTGGTCATGACGGCGACACCGATTCCCCGCACCCTTGCCATGGCCGCCTACGCCGATCTCGACGTATCCATCCTCGACGAACTCCCGCCCGGTCGGCAGCCCGTCACGACCGTCGCCGTGCCCGAAACGCGCCGCGAGGAAATTATCGAGCGGGTGCGCGCCGCCTGCGCGACCGGACAGCAGGCGTATTGGGTATGCCCGCTCATCGAGGAATCCGAGGCGCTTGATTACGAAGCGGCCGAGGCCAGTTACGAGATGCTGACAGCATCGCTGCCGGAGCTGCGTGTCGGCCTGGTGCACGGCCGCATGCGCCCGGCGGAAAAGGAGCACGGCATGCGGGCGTTCAAAGAAGGACTCATCCAGTTGCTGGTCGCGACGACCGTCATCGAGGTGGGCGTCGACGTCCCGAACGCAAGCCTGATGATCATCGAGAATGCGGAACGCATGGGGCTTTCGCAGCTGCACCAGTTGCGCGGGCGGGTCGGTCGGGGCGCGGCACGGAGCCATTGTGTGCTGGTGTACAAGCCACCGCTCAGCAATGCCGCGAAGACACGCCTCGCGGTGCTTCGTGATACCAACGACGGCTTCGTCGTCGCACAGCGCGACCTGGAACTGCGTGGCCCGGGCGAACTGCTTGGCACTCGCCAGACCGGGCTGCCCGACTATCGCATCGCCAACCTGGTTCGCGATGCGGAGCTGATGCCGAAGGTCCAGCGCGTCGCGCAGCGAATCACGCGAGACACGCCTGCAACGAGCGCGGCGATCATACGCCGCTGGCTCGGCGATGCGGGACGGTACGGCAAGGTCTAGCGGCTAGGTGCGGCGCGCTGGTTCTGGTAATTTAGCCGCGATGAAATTCCCGGCCGGCAGTTTCGCTCCCGATATCGTTTCCCAGCTTCGCAATTACGCCAAGCTGATGCGGCTGGACAAGCCCATCGGCACCTGGTTGTTGCTGTGGCCGACGCTCTGGGCGCTGTGGCTCGCCGGAGAAGGCCACCCTGACCCGAACCTGTTCGTCGTGTTCGTTCTCGGCGTCGTCGTCATGCGTTCAGCGGGCTGCGTACTGAACGATTACGTCGACCGCAACATCGACCCTTACGTCGAACGCACCCGCGCGCGGCCGATTGCTTCCGGTGCCGTGCTCCCCATGGAAGCGCTGACGCTGTTCGCGTCGCTCGGCTTCATCGCGGTAGGACTCGCGAGCATGCTGAACCGGCCTGCGCAACTGCTTGCCGTGGTTGCTGCCGGGCTGACGATCGCATACCCGTTTTTCAAGCGCTTCGTGTCGATACCGCAGTTCATCCTCGGCGCCGCATTCGGCTGGACGGCACCGATGGCGTTCGCCGCACACACCGGCGGTACGCCGCAACTGGCCTGGCTCGTATTCGGCGCAATCCTCGTCTGGGCCGTCATCTACGATACGTTCTACGCAATGGTGGATCGCGAGGACGACCGCAAGGTCGGCGTCAAATCGACGGCCCTGCTGTTCGGCGACATGGACCTATTCGTAATAGCGGGCTTGCAGGTCGTGCTGATCATTGCACTGACCTTCATCGGCTTGCGCGCCGAACTCGGTCTTTGGTATTTCGGCTCGATCGTGGTCGCTGCAGGGTTGATGGCGTATCACCTCTGGCTCGCGCGCGACCGCCGGCCCGCGGGCTGTTTCGAAGCATTCCTGCACAACCGCCACATCGGCCTGGTGGTCTTCGTCGGTATCCTGCTGCACTACGTGTTCAATCCGTAGCGCGCTATCTTAGCGGCCAATGCAGTCACTGTGCCCGTCTGCCGCTACAACCAGTTACTGATCAGCAGGAACGCCGACCAGTAATACGGGTGCTGGAACCCCCCGTCCTCAGCGTCGAGCAGACTGACCTGGGCCCTGCGAAGCGCCTCCGCACGAGTCAGTCCTGGATCCTGCAGCTCGGTGTAAAACCCCTCGATCAGCCTGGCGGTAGCCGGGTCGCTGATCGACCACAGGCTACCGAGCGCACTGCGCGCTCCTGCGTTTATCGCAACTCCGGCAAGCCCCAAAGCCGCCCGATCGTCGCCGATCGCCGTTTCACAGGCGCTGAGCACCAGCAGTTCCAGCGGGGTCTCACGGAATTTGGTGCGCCCGATGTAGTTGCTGAGTTCGTTCATCGAGATGCGGCCGTCGTGGGTTAGCAGGAAACTTTTGTCGGGATCGCCCGTGAACACGCCGTGCGAGGCAATGTGAACGACGTCGAGTTCGCGATCCTCCATGCCCTGAATAAAACTACCCGTGGTGAATCCGTCGTCCAGCAAAACCCGGCCGCCGAACAGGTCCTGGATCGCGTTCAGTTCGCCCGGCACATACGGCAACGGAGCTGCTCCGCTCACGCTCTCGCTGATACCGGCGAGCAACAGTCTGGGGTCCTCGCGGTCGAGCGGCTGCGGATCCGTAAGCGCAAGAATCGGTGTCACGGCCAATCCGTATTTCCGGATTGCGAAATCCCGGCCATCGTGCAGGGCCGCCATCGGCACGCTGCGCAACTCGCCGCCAGGCACGAATACCAGCGTCGTAATGCCGGCGGATTCGAGACTGTCCTCGTAGGGCACAATCAGCCATTGGTACAGCTGCTGCGCGGGTTCGAGATAGGCATTCGAGGCAGGGCGCTGCAGTGCATGCCGGAACTGCCGGATCGTGTCGTTGAGCGCCGCTTCGCCCACGGGCACGGTGTAGCGCGCCAGCCCGCTCGTCGTGGACACCAGAAGTTCGAGCCGGTCCGGGAAGAAGACCGGGTAGATGATCGCAGCATCAGCCGATACCGATTCGACGGAAACCGCACGAGCTTCCAGGTCGGCAACGCATTCGTCGCGGAAATAATCTCGCAGCTCGGCCGCCTTGAGCATTTCGACGGTATCGCGCGCCTCCAGCAACAGGCCGGAGCTCGCGTCGGCATCACCGGACTGCTCGGCTACACGCAGCAGGCCGTCTACCAGGTCTCTGTAAACGGGCCCCACGCTGTCGCGGAAGGAATTCTCCTCGCGCAGGTAACTGTATGCCGTCTCCTGGCGAGTGATCTGCAGAATCGCCACCGCACGACGGTAGGCGCCCAGCGCGTCATGAAGATTACCGGCCGCCCACAGGATCCTGCCTGTCTGCCAGTGCCACCGATACAACGACTCGTAAGCACCCGCTCTCTCGGCAGCCGCTATCGCTTCGCGCGTGAGCACGAGCGCTTCGTCGAACCTTCCGTCGACTTCGTACAGTTCTGCCATGTTGCCGTGCGCATACGCGTGCGCGCGATCGTCCTGCAAAGCCTCCGCAAGCGTGGATGCCTCCTCCAGCGCGAGATAGGCGTTGCGGAAATCTGCCCGCTGACCATCTTCGAGCTGCGCCAATCGCTGATACGTGCGCGAAATGTGGATCAGCACGTAGACCTTGTCGTGGGTCACCTCGACGGGTCGAAGCTCGGCCCCGGCTTCTTCCAAGAGTTCGCGAGTGGCATCAGGCTGATTGGCGCGCAATAGCACGCGGGCACCGTTGGCGAGTGCCTTGGCGGCCTGCAGACGATCGCCGGCTTGCAGAGCGAGTTTTGCGCTTTGCTTGTAGCGCCCGAGAGCCTCGTCATACTGGCCCTGCGTCACTTCGAGGTTCGCAAGGTTGTTCAAATTC
The DNA here is from genome assembly GCA_041559075.1 of Woeseiaceae bacterium. Taxonomy (GTDB): domain Bacteria; phylum Pseudomonadota; class Gammaproteobacteria; order Steroidobacterales; family Woeseiaceae; genus UBA1847. The sequence continues at coordinate 87,207 of JBFFEB010000001.1, forward strand.
AGCGCAGCTATTTCAGGCTTTTCGGCAGCAATGGCCACCGTGATGCCTCGGGACAGGTGCTCTCGCGCGCGCTCCGGCTGTTCGAGGGCAATATAGGCATTGCCAAGGCTCGCAAGCGCCTGCGCAATGCCAGCCTCGTCGTCCGAGTCTTCCGCGGCAGACAACAGTCTGTTCAGCGTCGCAACCGAGCCCTCGTAGTCACCGGTCGCCTGCTGTGCCTGGGACAGGCTGCGCAGCGCCTGGTTCCGTGCTGCGGTGTCGCCGGCCTCGGCGTACATCACGCTCGCCTGCTCGAAGTTGTTAACCGCGTCGTCGAATTGGCCGCTGTGCAGGGCGCGGGAGCCCTCACTCGTGGCCGTGAGCGCGGCCATGAGTTCCTGTCGCGGCTCGCCACCGGTGACGGGCGACGGTCCGTCGAGCGACTCGGGCGTGTCATACGCCAGCAGCAGGCCTTCCGGGGACGCCGGGACGCCGACGCGGTTGACCACGACCAGGCTGCTGCCTTCGTCCGTCTGGCGCACTTCGCAGCGCGGCCGGAACAGCGTCGCTGCGGCCAGGAAATCGGCTGGCAAAGACGTAAGCGACGCTACGATTGCGATATCCGGCGCCGCGACGTTGATCACGCCCGCATTGCCGAGTTCCGACGACGCGGAGATCGCGCTGTCCGGTGTCGCGATCAGGTACTGGGAATTGAGGTCGATGTTACCGCCGTCGCCACCGAAGGCATCCGCTCGAATCTCGCTCGAATCGAGCACCGAGATATGCGGGTCGACCGTGATATTGCCGCCTGTGCCAACACCGCTCTCGACACTGGTTGTGATCGCGCCGTCGCTCATATACATCAGCTCGCCCGAACCGATCACGATATTTCCGCCGTCACCGACAGCAGCGCGGGTCTCGATCGACGCGCCTGTATCGATCGTTATGTTGCCCGCATCGATTGTGACGTCGCCTGCATTGCCACTGCCGTCGGCACGTGCAGTGATCTGTGCATTCGATGACATTACCAGATCATTCGCGGCTACCGTGACACTGCCACCGTCCCCCGCGGTGCTGCTCGCGGAACGAAGGCCGGTGAATCCGCTGCCCAGACCCGCGAGCGACACCGTGCTGGCATCCACGACGATATCGCCAGCCTGTCCCGTGACAGTTTCTGGATTCGCACCAGGAACGAATGTGCTGTCGGTAACAACGAAACCATTGCTGGTAATCGTAAGAATATTCGTATCGAGGTTGATCGTGCCTCCGCGCGCCGCGCTCGACGTAAATGCCGTCACCACAGCTGCATCCCTTACCTCGATCGACGGCGCATCGATATTGATGCCGCCCGCAGCACCTTCGCCGAGTGTCGAGGTCGAGATCTTCGTGCCGTCATGAAGACTGCTGTCGCTTCCGGCGACCAGCACGAAATCGGTCGCAGTAATGTTCACCTGCCCGCCGGTGCCAGTGCTCGTTGGCAACACCACGCCACCGCCCAGATCGATTTCGCCACTGGTATCGGTCGCTATGAAGCCGCCATTCTGAACGATCAGCCGGTGAACATCGATATTGATAACTGCGGCGTCGCCGCTGCCAAAGGTAGACCCTTCGATGGCACCGCCATTCTCTAAGGTCAGTACCGGCGTGCGTATCGTAAGCGTGCGAGTGCCGGTACCGTCGAAATTCACGTTCGAAATCGTGCTGCGAATATCTCCCGCTACGCCGGTCACGGTGACGAACTCGCTGGCCTCTATAACCAGGTCACCGCCACCGCCTGTGCTGGCAATGATGTTGCCCTCTGCATCCAGGTCGAACTCCGACGAGTTACTCAGAAAAGCGCCATCACGGATCGTCAACCGGTCAGTAATGATGAGTATATTGCCCGCGTCGCCCTCGGCCGCCGTCCTCGCCTGGATGCGCCCACCACTCATGGTCAGGTCGGACACGAGGAAGGTCATATCGCCCGCCGCGCCACTGCCGGTTGTCGAGGTGCCCACTGCGCTATTGGTAAACAGCGCGGACCCGGCAGCCGTGTCGACACCGCCGTCGATCACCAGGTCTCCGGCATTCCCTATGCCGTCTGTTTCGGTCGAGACAATACTTTCAGTAACAGCGATATCAGCTGCAGACATGGAAATGCTGCCGGCATTTCCGAAGCTGTCGTTCAGGCTGCGAGAAATCACTGCCGCGTCATTCACAGTGAGACTGCCAAGGGGTACGTTCAGGGTGACATTCCCGGCGTTGCCTAGCGCGCCGAGCGAACTACTGGCGATGATCGTAGCAAAGGGGTCACCAGGAATGCCTTGGATGGCAATCGAACGTGTGGCACTCAGGTTGACATCTCCCGCGTTGCCGGCTCCGCCAGTCATCGTCTGTATTCCGGCGCCGTTGCTGATGGTCGCGGCGCCAACGTTGATGTCGATACCTGCACCGTGACCTACCGGTCCGCCAAGTAAAGCGACAAGTCCTGGATCGGACGCGGACGCGAGAATGCTTCCGCCGCTGTCAATCGTGAGCGCATCGACCTCGATGACGATGTCGCCGGCCGCACCGGCACTCTGATTGCTGCTGGTGATCGAGCTGCCTTGCTCGAGCGTTAGTGAATCGGCAACTATCGATATTGAGCCCGGACTGCCCAGCGAAAACGGATCGAACGTTTGCGTTCCTATCAGCGAATCACCGGTGACCAGAAGGTCACCGCCAGACAGAGAAATTTCGCCAGCGGACCCATTGCCCGCCACGAGCGTGGTAACGAAAGCGAAATCGCGTATTTCGATCGCGCTGCCACTGATGTTGATCGATCCTGTATTGCCGTCGAGGCTCTGTGCATCCGCCGTGATATCCATGAATTCGATCACAACGTTATCGCCGCTAATCTCAATATCACCGCCGGTGCCTGCGCCTACCGAGCTTGTTTGCAGAGTGCTATTACCGCCTACGAAAACATCGCCGCCCTGCAGGTTGATTCCGGCGCCTTGACCTGCATCGATATGAATGCTCCGAATAGTCGCGGAGTCAGTAATGCAAATATTCGCCGGGCAAAGCGACGAATTGACAGTCCCTGTCGCCACAATCTCCATGCCCGCAGCAGGGTTTTCGAAAAGGGAAGCAATCGACAGCGTAGTACCATTGCCTTCGAGGATAAACATGCTGGCATCGATCTCGATGCGTCCACCAAACGTGCCGGAAGCATCGATCACAGAGGCACTCGAAACTCGAGCGACATCGCGGATATCGATGTCGATGAGCCCTCCCGTTTCGCCGCCTACTGCGCCGCCGAACGCGCGGCCACCATCATCAGCAACCAGAACGGTGCTCTCGCGCATGTCGAGGTTCTGTCCCAGCAAACGGATACTACCGGCATCGAAGCCTGGCGCTGCTACGTTGAAAAATGCAAAGTTGCTGAGACTGATCGATCCCAGCTGGGCAAACGAAGATGCATCCCATACCGCCGGGTCCAGCGCAATCTCGCCCGCGGACGCGGTACTGGCGATGTGAATCCGGCCCGCGGGCGCATTGAAGAAGCCGAATACGCCGCCGGTGATATCGATATCGCCGCCGATAACGGAAATCGTTTCACCCAGTGGTACTTGCAGGATGCTCTCCTGGATGCTGATGGGGGCGGCGGCACCGAGAAAGCCGAAGGAGGCTACATCGACCGGAGACAGCACACTGTTGACACCGGGCGCGGCATAAAAGCGCTCACCATCCTCGAACTGCAGGTAGTCCGCCGTCGTCATGTGAAACGATCCGGTGACGTCGAGCGCTGCCGTATCGGTGAACGTTATACCGGCCGGATTGATCAGGAATATGTTCGCACCGAGTATGTCGGAACGGATGAGGCCCGCAATCGTCGACGGCCCGCCGGTTACCCGGCTGACCACGTTGGTGATAGGGCTTGTGCCGGTGAATGTCGCGGTCTGCGTACTGCTCAGGTCGAACTGCAGGAAGCTATGGAAGAGATTGACGCCGCGCAGCTCACCGTGGATTTCATCGATGATGAAGTTATTGGCGTCGCCGCCAATCGGGACGTTCTGCCCCAGGGTCCCGTCACGAACGACCTGTGCGGAAGCAGATCCGATCAGGAAGATCGACCCGAGTAGTATCGCGTAGTTCGCCAGTCGATGTTGTCTGCTCATTCGAACACCAGCCTGAATTGGAAGTGGATGCCGTCGTCCTGCAGGTTGTGCTCGTCGCTGATGTCGGGTACATCGCGCAGGGCATGGCCCCAGTAGACTTCGCCGTAGAACATCGCGCTTATCGGCGCGATTAGGCCTACGCCGACGCTCTCCAGCACTTCGGGTTGCGGTGTTGGTCTATCGCGGTTCGAGGAGCGGCCGTAGTCGTAAAACGGCGCGAGCTCGAGAACGGACCGCCCCGATGAGCGCCGCCAGATCGGGATGCGGAATTCAAGCGAACCAACCACCCCGTTGTCGCGCACGAAACGGTTCTCCCGGTAGCCGCGAACCGTGGCGTGGCCGCCTACGGCGAACTGCTCGAGTGGCAACAGCGGATCGAGCGCGAGCTGGGCGTCGAGCCGCGCAATCATGCGGGCGTCGAGCCAGTCGAAGCGCTGCGCCCATTGCAGCTGGGCGAGCCAGGCGAAGAATTCACCGCTCGGGCCGATTTCGTTGATCGTCGCATCAAACGCGTCTATGCCGCCGCTAAACGTAGATCGTGCCGCGAAGACCCGCTGCCGGTCGCGATGGGTGTACTGCACGCCGAGGCGCAGCACGGTCACCCTGGCGATGCCGTCTTCCTCGAGTCCCTCGGAAAACTGGAAGCCCTCGCCGAACAGGAACGACTGGCTCTGTCGAACCTCGGCGGATCCGAATATCGAGAACTCGGTATTCAGGTTGCGGATAAAAGGATGACTGAAATCGATCGCGTACGATTGTGTTTCGCTCTCGATGTCCAGCTGGTCAAAGGGCGCCTCGACAGCTTCCGCCTTGGTTGCAATACCCCAGAAGCCCAGCCGCATGCCGCGGGAGTTCAGCGGAATCTCGTAGGACGCCTGGAGCTCACCGAGACCCTCGCTCCCGGACGCCGTGACGTTCAAGGAGTCCCCGCCCCCGCTCAGGTTGCGATGCCAGAAGCGTGCCATCGCGCGTTCCGATCCAATCGCTGGTGCCTGATGGTTGTTGACTTCGAGCGAGCCTCCGAAGGGCTGCCGTTCGAACACGCGCAGGTTGAGTTCCGACACTTCTCTCAGCGGGCCGGGCACGAGCTGTGCCTCGACGTGATGAATCAGCGGATCCTGCTGCAGCACCTGCAGCCGTCCCTCGAGCGTCGTCATGTTCACGACTTCGCTATCGTCGGCCCTCACTCGTTTCTCGATGTAGGCGGGCCGCAGTCGCTCGACGTCGGTTACATTGACCGCGGCAAGCGTGCCCTCGATGATCTGGAGCTCGATGATGCCATCGCTGACGACCTGCTCGGGCAACAGTACGCCCGACGTGACATAGCCGTGGGACACGTAGTACAGGGTGAGCTGATCGCGGAGATGCAGCAGCTCCTCGAAGCTGATGGGGCGATTCGTGTACGCCGTCGTCAGCGACCGCAGTTCTTCGTCGGAGAATGCCGTGTTACCCCTAAATCGGAAGCCCGAAGCTTGCACCCTCGGCGTCGTGACGATGTCCGAGTCTCCGCCTGGCCTGTCTGGTACGGGCAGTGCCCAGGGTTTTCTCCTCGAAACCTCGTTAGGAGCTGGCGAACGCGGCGGTGTCGCAGCGACTGACGGGGCAACCATGATCCCCCGTTCGACCCCTGCCGGCGCCGCGAGCACGTATCCGTTCCAGCCATCCGCTGCCAGTCTCGCCTGCGCCTCGACTGCATCCTCGCGCGTAGCGAAGGGCCCGGCCAGCACCTGTGTCAACTCGACACCTTCTGCATTGATCTTGCGCCGAATAATTCCGCGATTACCTCGAGCTTCTATCTCGCCAAGTAAACGCGTGGCATTTTCCGCATTGGCAAAAGCGCCTATTTGGACGACATAGGCGCCCCGAGCCGTTTCGGGAGCGGGCCCGGTGTCGTCGTCGTCCCTGGCCAACCCGGGCTCGACCTGCGCGATGATCGTCGGCAGGCTCCAGCTGGATTCGTCGGCAACCTCGACGAAGCCGGGCAGGTCGGGACGGGCATCGCCGGGACGCGGAACCTGGGCCGCGAGCAACCCCGGCAATACGCCGATGACAAGGATCGAAAATGAATAACGAGAGACCGCTGCGCACCGCTGGATCGCAGCACGGCGGCTTCCTGTTCTCCCCGCATGTCTCATGCCCGCTCACCCCGCAGGAGCCAGGCAGCAGCCGGTTCCGTTGCCGGGCATGAGGCGCACCGATATGCGCCTCCCAGAATCGGCTGTAGCCAGTCGACTCTTTACCTCCAAGACATTCTCGGAATCCGGTCTGCCGGATTGTTGTTGCTTCGTCTTATCCGCTGGTCAGTTTTTGTTTAGAACTATCGATGGTTAAATGCAAACAGCCTTTAGTCGCGTGCGCTCCGGTAGGCGCGGTGTATTCCCGGCTAGACTCGCAGAACCTTTTGTAAAATCTCGCTTTTTTTCAGTTCATCTTCGCTCGGTAAGTAATTTCCCCGATTGACGGATGCTCCCGTCTACAGAACTGCAGGCGACGCGGGCGGAACCAGCACCGCAACAGTAGGCCAGAAGTTTATTGCGCGCAGATCGGCGCGATACTCGCTGTAACGATCCGACCGTCTCGCCCGGGCGCGATGGATGTTGCTGAAGAGTTCCTTCGTCGGAGGCGCCTTCGCTCAGCGCCTGCCGCAGGTCCGTGCCCTTCGTCGCCGCGGGATTGATGGCGTATCACCTCTGGCTCGCGCGCGACCGCCGGCCCGCAGGCTGTTTCGAAGCATTCCTGCACAACCGCCACATCGGCCTGGTGGTCTTCGTCGGTATCCTGCTGCACTACGTGTTCAATCCGTAGCGCACTTAGCGGTTAGGCTGCTTTCGCGAGGCGCTCGAGCGTGGCGCGCTCCGCGTCGACGAACTCGATGATCCTGACCTTGATGCCGTCGAAACCGGGATCGTGCTGCATACCCTGCCAGAATATCCCGTATTCGAGCCAGCCCAGGTCCCTGAAGCCTTTGTCGACAGCAACGGCAAGCTGATCGATCGCTTCGTCCGAAAGACCCCTCACGGCAAGGATCTCGGCACGACGCACGTGCAGCACCGGCGTCGCCCAGCCGCTTTCCCACGCGCGGTCGACGAGGTATCCGCAGCGCTCGAGCAGCGTGTCTGCGAGATCGTCCCGGCCCAGCCGCTGATAGGCGAGCGCGAGCAGTTTGAGTACCTCCATTTGATCGTAGGTTATCCGCGCCACGCCCTCGGCTCCCCCCGCCGCCCAGAGCAGGTGCTCCGCGGCTTCTTCGTCACGCTGCTGCAGCAACAGCGCATGGCCGTACTGCCGCACGGTCAATGCCTGCTCGAAATTCAGCTCGCTGCCGGGCTGGACGTCCAGCCGTTCGAACCACGTGCTCGTTTCCTCGATGAACGAGTCGAAATCTCCACTGCCGAGAAAGACGTCCCAGCGTGCCATGCGGCTCTGATGATCGCTGGCGCCGAGTCGGTCGAGGACAGTCACCATGTCCAGTGCCTGCTCTTTCAGGCCAAGCATCATGTAGGCCCGGGCCAACGCCGCGACATTCGGAGCAAACCCGGGATGCGATTCGTGTAATTCGACGCCGTTCCGGACCGCTTCCGACAAGTGTCCATACTGCGCAAGCCAGTGCGTCTTGGCGGCAAGCACCGTGAGCCTCACGGGCTGCAGGCTTATCGACTTGTCGAGTAATTCCCGGCCATCCTTGAACTGGCCCATGAGCATCATGAGGCTGCCCAGGTTGAAATTCAGGTTCGCGTTCAGGGGATCGAGAGCGAGCGCACGCAGGTACGCGGCGGCAGCATCCTTCAGCCGGCTCTGGTGCACGAGGCTGAGACCGTAATTCACCTGACCCTGGAAATAGTTCGGATTGATTGCCAGTGCTCTTTGAAAATGGCCGTTGGCTTCGTCAAAGCGGCCTTCCCGGCTTCGCAGCATTCCGAGCGTCGCGTGAGCCTGTTCGAGTTCCGGTTCCAGTTGCAGGGCTTTATGAACCAGCGGCAAGCCCAGGGAGAGGGCTTCAGCAATTCTCATGGAGCCGTCGTAGGTCTTCAGCAGATAGTCGTAAGCGAGCCCGTCGAGCGCGAGAGGAAACTCCGGGTCGAGATCGAGAGCCTGCTCGAAATACTTCACGGACCTGTCGACGGCGTCCGGGTTGCGCGCCCTGAGATACGCGAGGCCACGCAGATAGAGATCGTATGCGATCGCGTTATCGGTACCGCCGCGCGTCCTTCGCTCGGCCACGGCGACGAAACGCTCGACCCGCAACGCATCGGTAATCGCCCGCGCGATTTCGTCCTGAACTTCGAACACATCGTGGAGCTCTCGATCGAAGGTCTCGGACCAGAGGTGATAGCCATCGGCGGCATTGATGAGTTGCGCCGTTATGCGGACCTTGTCGCCAACCTTGCGTACGCTGCCCTCGAGCACCGTACTGACGCCCAGCGCTCTCCCGATCTCGTGCACGGTTGCGGTCTTATCCTTGAAGTAGAAAGAGGACGTCCGCGCGGCGACGTGAAGATCCGGTACTCGCGATAACTCGTTAAGCAGCTGCTCGGATATCCCGTCGCTGAAATACTCGTTTTCGTCATCGCTGCTCATGTTGACGAACGCCAGCACCGCGATGGAATTCGATTGCACTTCCTGCGTCGCGGCATAGGGTCGCTGATCGCCACGCGACTCGAGTACCTGCGTGACGACCGCCGTACCGAGCCCGACCACCGCAGCCACCAGCGTCACCAGAATCACGACATCACTGCGGCCGAGACCCCGATGTGGTTCACCCTCGCGTGCCGGCGTGCGTCGGATGCCCTGTCCCGTGATGTCGTAGCGCCAGCCGAAGACGGCGGCAAGCGGCAGGGCAAGAGCGGCGCCGATCCAGACATAGCGAATCGCCGAGGCCGGTACGCCCCATCCCGGGAACAGGAGATCAGCAGCCTGCAGCGCCCCCCAGGCGCCGACTATGTAGAGCGCCAGCGTACCGAAAAAGCGCCGCCTTCGCGCTTGCGCGAACAGCGACTTGAAGCGCGGTGGAGCCATGCCTGCCGTCCCACGGCACCGGGCTCATTGCAGTCCGGCACCCCGTCTGCTGCAGACCATTATGCACCCGGGGGTGTTACCGCGCCAGCGCTGGCGCGCGATCGTCGCGGCGGGATCAACCGCCGATGTAGTACATCTCCGGTTTCTGGATCTCGCGCCCGTGGCGGCGTAGCTCGGCGCGCTGCTCGCTGTAACGATCCGACCGTTTCGTCCACACGCGATGGATGATGCTGAAGAGTTCCTCGTCGGATGCGCCTTCGCGCAACGGCTGCCGCAGGTCCGTGCCCTTCGTCGCAAACAGGCAGGTGAACAGCTGGCCGTCGGAGGACAGCCTTGCGCGGTGACAGGTGCCGCAGAACGGTTCGCTGACCGATGAAATGAAGCCGACTTCGCCGGCGCCGTCCTCGTACAGGTAACGCGTGGCGACCTCGCCGTCGTAATTGCTGCGCTCTGCGCGTAGCGGCCAGCGTTCGCCGATGCGTGCCCGCAGCTCGGCGGAGGGAACGGTATCCGATTCCCTCCAGTGATTGATGTTGCCGACGTCCATGTACTCGATCATGCGCACGATGACGCCCGTGCCGCGGAAGCGCTCGAGCAACTGCAGCATGGTGTGATCGTTGACGCCACGCTGGACGACAGCATTGATCTTGAGGGGGGTGAGACCGGCGTCCACCGCAGCGTCGATGCCGTCTAGAATACGGCCCAGGCCGCCACGGCCGCCGCTCATCTCGCGGAACACTTCATCGTCCAGCGAGTCGAGGCTGACGGTCACGCGGTCGAGGCCCGCGGCCTTGAGGCCGGCAGCATGCTGGCCGAGGAGGATGCCGTTGGTGGTCAGCGCGATCTCCTCGATCTTCGGCAGGGCGCGCAGATCGCCAATCAGGTCGCCGAGCGCCGGCCGCAGCAGTGGTTCGCCCCCGGTGATGCGCAGCTTGCGCACGCCGGCCGCCGCAAACAGGCCCGCGAGGCGCACGATCTCGACAAAACTCAGGCGCTCGTTGGTCTTCAGGAACTGGAAATTGCGATGATACTTTTCTTCCGGCATGCAGTAGGTGCAGCGGAAATTGCAGCGATCCGTCACCGAGATCCGGAGATCCCGAAGGGTCCTTTTCAGCCTGTCCTTCACGTGATTTTCAGCGACGCGCATGCCTGGATCCCCCCTGACGTCCGGCGCTACCGGTCAGCCGCCAGCCACGGCGGGTATTATGCTGACGACATCGCCGTCGCGGACCGGCGTATCGAGCCCGGAAACGGTTTTCACGTTTTCCGAACCGACAAAGACATTTACATACGGCCGCAGCTCCCCTTCGCCCTGCATCACGCGCTGCAGGAATCCGGGATGACGCGCACCGATCTGCACCAGCGCGGCACCCACCGTATCGGCGTCGGCGTCGAGCGCCGATGCATCTTCGACGAAGGGTCGAAGCGGCGTGGGAATGCGTACCGTTACGTTGCTCATCGGGTCACCACGGCGACAACCGGCCTTTTGGGCCGTCGCAAACAACAGAGCACCACGCGATCGAAGCGTGATGTCATCGCGATCGCCGCAGTTGCCGCGGCTCGCGCCAGTTCTTCTTTGCCGATATTGTCGACCATGTTAATGACCGGCGCAACACGGCCACCGGCAGTGCGGTACAGCGCGCCCCGCTCGCTAGCGAGCAGTCGGCCGACGGCCTCGGGCGTGACCCGCTCGCCGGGGGCGACACCCGTGACGGCGGCAACGCGATCGACGCGGTGTGCGACCCGCTCACCGAGCGGCTCGCCGAGCGCGCGCGCCGACACCACCGGAATCACGAGGTCCGCCCCGGGAACGACGATCGGTTCGTCCGGCGACGGTGCCTTGAGCCAGCGCATCCTCGCGCCATCCGCTTTCACGAAGGTCGCGTCGAAACAGCCCTCGTCGTGGATGGCCCGGATCGTCTCGGGCGTGGCGCCTGCGTGGCGACCCGGCTTGCTCGAGGGGCATGCGTACGCGACGCAAAGAGACGCATCGGCCGCCCGTACCCGCTGCCGCAACCTGGCATCGTCGTCAATAATGCTTTGCAGGCCGAGTTCATCGGGGAACACGGTCGTGTGCACGGTGGCGGTCAACGCGAACCGGCCGCGATGCTCGCGCGCCAGCTGGTAGAGGACCGACTTCTTGCCGCCCGCACCCACTGCGCAGACGATGCCTTCGCGAGCCTCCAGCGCGTCGATCAGCGTCGTCATCGCACTGCTTGCCGCACGGCTTTCACGCTAAGCACGCGCGGCAGGTAGCTCGCGATCTGCGCCCAGCCCGCCCCGGCGTCGTCACTCGCAAACAGCTGCCCGCCCGAGGTTCCGAAATAGACGCCGCAGGGCCTGCGCGCATCGATGTCCATCGCCTCCCTCAGCACCGTCACGTAGACGTGTTCCGCCGGCAGGCCCGAACTCGCCGACTCCCATGTCGAGCCCGCATCGTAACTCCGGTAGACGCGCAGCTTGCCGTCCACGGGTGCGCGCAGGTGCGAACTCGACTCCGGGATCTGGAACACGGTGTCCGGGTCGTTCGGGTCGGTGACGATCCCGTAGCCGAAATCGCTCGGCAGTCCGGCGGTGATTTCCGTCCAGCTGCGGCCGCCGTCGTCGCTGCGGTAGGTGCCGTTGTAGCACTGTCGGTAGAGGCGGCTCGGTACCTTCGGGTGCATGATCACACGGTGCACGTTGTGGCCGCTCTCGGGATACCGGTCGGGCAGGTTCTCGGCGCGCACGCCGGCGTTCGCCGGCAGCCAGGATTCACCGCCGTCGTCGCTGCGGTAAACGCCGCCGGCCGATACGGCCGCGACAATGTTGGCGGGCTCCTGTGGGTCGACATAGATCGAATGCACTGCGAAGCAGCCTTTCGAAGGCTCCCAGCTCGAACGGGTCGGATGCTCGTTGAGCCCGTTTACCGACTGCCAGCTCGCGCCCGCGTCGTCGCTCCTGAATAACCCGGCCGGGTCGATACCCGCGAAAAGCGTTCCCCCAACCAGCGCGAGGTACCAGACGGCCTTCGTCGCGCCTCGGCCGCTCTCCACCGGGTAGGCCGGCGCCGATTCGAGCGAACTCCACGATACGCCGTCGTCGCTGCTGGTGTAGATATGTGCGCCCCAGATCTTGTGCGATGTTGCTGCGTAAAGCCGGCCATCGGGCGCCTCCAGCGTGTGCAGCACGGAGTAACCGGCCAGGTGCGGCCCGTCGATAAGCCACCGCCCGCCCGCGGCGTCGCTCATTACGCGGAATAGTCCTTTCGCCGTGCCGACCAGCAGCATCATCGCATTAGCGCCTCGCGGCCACCATCACGTCTCGAGCAGTCGCGGCATCAGTTCGGCAAGGTTGCAAGGCCGCGTGCGAATATCGAGCTGGGCACTGAGCAGTTCGTCCCAGGCCGTCGCGCAGGCGCCGGCGGAGCCCGGGACACAGAAGACGTAGGTGCCGTTGGCCACGCCCGCGAGTGCCCGCGACTGGATCGTGGAGGTCTTGATCTGCTGCCACGAGATCACGCGGAAGGTCTCGCCGAAGCCGTCGATAACCTTGTCGAGGAGCGGGCTCACCGCTTCGGGCGTGCCGTCACGTCCCGTCACCCCGGTACCGCCGGTCGTGATCACGACGTCGACATCGGTAGCGGCAATCCAGCCGGCCACCACAGCGCGAATCGTGTAGACATCGTCGGGCACGATCGTCTTCTCGGCAAGCCGGTGACCGGCGTCGGTAAGCCTGCCGGCCAGTAACTTGCCGGACTTGTCGGTCTCTTCCGTACGACTGTCGGACACGGTGAGTACGGCGATATTCAGCGCGACGAATTCGCGCTCTTTAGGATTCTTGCTCATATACGGCTCACTGTTTGCGTGTCGTTCGGGCGGTCGCTCAAACGAATGCTGCGAACGGCTGTACGGTCACCTCGTCGCCTTCCGACACGGGGCCCGAGTCTTCCGGCAATACGATAAAGCAATTGGCGGCAGCCATGGAACTCAGGACGCCGGACCCCTGGTGGCCCGTCTTGCGTACGATCAGCCGGCCGTCTTCCGCACGCGACAACACGCCGCGCTGGAACTCGCGACGCCCGGGCTTCTTGCGCAGCGCCGATGCGGAAATGGCAGGCATGGTGAGCGGCGGTTCTGGGTTTGGTATGCCTGCCAAGGCCTGCAGCGCCGGCTGCACGAGCTGGTAGAAGGTTGCCATCACGGAATTGGGATTGCCCGGCAAACCGAAGAACAACGCGTCACCGATGCGGCCGAAAGCCAGGGGTCGCCCGGGCTTCATAGCAACTTTCCAGAAACCTACGGTGCCGGAACGCTCCAGGGTCTCGGCGACGTAATCCGCGTCCCCGACAGAGACGCCACCCGAGGTCACGATTGCATCGGCCTCGTTAGCCGCCTTCGCAAACGCCTCCTCGACCGCATCGCGGTCGTCGCGGATAACGCCCATGTCGAGAACATCGACGCCGAGCCGCGTCAGCATGCCGAAGATCGTGTATCGATTGCTGTCGTATATCTGTCCTTCGCCGAGCGGCTCGCCGACGCTCCTGAGTTCGTCACCGGTGGAGAAGAATGCTATGCGCGGACGGCGCCGGACGCTGACCTCGCTGACTCCGAGCGAACCGAGGATGCCGATCTCTGCCGGCATCAGGAGCGTGCCGGCACGGAGCGCAACACTCCCCGCAGCGATGTCTTCGCCGGCCTGGCGCACGTGCTGGCCGGTCTTCTGCCCAGCAGCAACTATCGCTGCGTCGCCATCACGCATGACGTTCTCCTGCATCGCGACGGTATCCGCGCCCGCCGGCATCGGCGCGCCGGTCATGATGCGCACACATTGCCCTGTAAACACTTCTCCCGCAAAAGGTCTGCCTGCCGCCGAAGTTCCGATCACCTCGAGGCGCGTCTCGTCATCCTCCGACAGATCGGTGCCGATCAGTGCATAGCCATCCATGGCGGAGTTGGTGTGCGAAGGCACGTCGATCCTCGACACGACGTCGGCCGAGAGCACCCTGCCGAGTGCACTGCGTACGGCCAGGGTCTCGCCGCCGCCGACGGGCCGCACCTCGGCGAGGATGCGGCTCAACGCTTCGACGAGTTTCAGCGCCGGAGCGTCGTGGCCGTCGGCGCAACAATCGACGTTAGTCTTGCTGCTCATATCCCGTTTTTCTTCGTTCAGGTGCGCGTGCGTCGCGCGAGCGTTTCTTCGAGTGCGCACCTGTCGTCCGGTGCGTTGATGTTGGCGAACGATTCCGCCACATCGCTGAAATCCACCCTCTCGTACCCGTGCCGGGCATACCACCGGTCGATCTTACGCTCTCCATCGTCGAGATAACCAGCCAGGTCGTCCAGCAGGTCGCGGGACAGCAACGCAAACACCGGCTGCAAACGCTCGCCATCGTGGGCGGCCGCTATCGGCGACCCGGAAGACTGCGCTGCCGCATACAGTCGTTGCACGAGTTCTGCGCCAATCAGGGGCGAATCGCAGGGCACGACGGCGATGTACGGCGTTCGTGCCGCCCGCATTCCGCTCGCCATGCCCGCCAGCGGTCCCCGGAACTCCTCGTCACCGTCGTCGACCACTTTGCTGCCGAATTCGCGGTAGCTGTCGTAGCTGCGGTTGGCGTTGATCAGCACTTCCGCGACCTGGGGCTGCAACGCGTCGATGACCCAGGCGATCATGGGCCGACCGTTGATCGGCACCAGCCCCTTGTCCACGCCACCCATGCGCGTTGCCTTGCCGCCGGCGAGAATTACGCCGGTGACCTCGTCACAAACAGCGACATCCCGCGGACTCAAACTAGTCTACCCCTGCGCTGCCGCCCGGCGCGGCCGCATCCGGGAAAAAGAGCTGCTGGCCATCCACACGATAGGCTGCAATGGCCCCCTGACCTGTCTCTGAAATCAGCCATTCGGCGAAAGCCTGCGCCTCGACTGCATGCACATGGGGGTGCCGTTCGGGATTGACAACGATGACGCTGTAAGGATTGTGCATGCGCACATCGCCTTCCACGAGAAGCTGCAGACCGGCTTTGTTGCCGAAGCTCACCCAGCTCGCGCGATCAGTCAGCGTATAGGCGCGCATCGCGCTCGCCGTGTTGAGCGTTGTACCCATTCCGGATCCCGACTCGCGGTACCAGGCGCCGCTGGCCGGCTGCGGATCGAAGGCAGCCGCTCGCCAAAGTTCAAGCTCCTTCTTGTGCGTTCCGCTGTCGTCACCCCGGGAAACGAACACGTGCTGACCGTCGCCGATGCGTCGCAGCGCTGTCGTAACCTGGGTCATCCCGCGTATGCCGGCCGGATCGTCGCCGGGACCCACGATCACGAAGTCGTTGTGCATGACCGCCTGGCGCCGAAGGCCCAGCCCATCGGCCACGAACTTTTGTTCCGATGCCGGATGGTGGACCAGCAATACGTCGGCATCGCCGTTGGTCGCGAGGCGAATTGCCTGTCCGGTTCCGACAGCCACGACACGAACCTCAATACCGGTCTCTTCCATGAATTTCGGCAATAGGTAGTCGAACAGCCCCGAGTTTTGCGTGGATGTTGTCGAGGCGACGGTGATCGTCCTCGATTCGTCGCTCGCGGCGGGCGCGGCGAGCACGAAACCGATGAGTAGTGCCACCAGGCGCATCTCGAACACTTTGGGAGACAGCTTGCTGCCGCTCCTGTCGGATGATGTCCCGATCATTGCGCCCCGTTCTCCTGCACCCGAATCATGCTAGTCGAGCAACTCTCCCGCCACGAATCGCGCCGCCGCCGGATCTTTCGGCGCCGCAAAGAAGTCGGCCGCGGGGGCGTGTTCGAGCAGGCGCCCGTCATTCAGAAACATGACGTCGGAGGCAAGCCGCCTGGCCTGCGCAATGTCGTGCGTCGTCATCAGAATCTTCGTGCCAGCCGCAGCAACGGCGCGGACCAACTCCTCGACACCGCGCACCGCTGCCGGGTCCAGGTTTGCGGTGGGCTCATCGAGTAACAAAACCTGCGGTCTCAGCACGCAGGCACGCGCAATTGCCAGGCGTTGCCGCTGGCCGCCCGACAGGGTGCGCGCAGCCCTGGGGCCGAGGCCCTCGAGACCGGCCTGCTGCAGCGCGGCTTCGACCAGGTCGTGGCGTCGCTCCTTCGGCACGCCTTTGACACGTAATACGTGTATCAGGTTGCCGGTCACGGTGCGGCGCAGCAGCACGGGGTGTTGCGCTGCCATTGCCTGTTGCTCGCGCGCCTGGGCAACGGAAAGATTTCCCCAGCGTATCTCGCCGCTGGTCGGTTTCAGCAGGCCGTGACACAAGCGCAGCATCACGCTCTTTCCGGCTCCGTTCGGTCCGAGTATCACCGTCCGCCCCGAGGACCCGATCCAGAACGACACGTCTTTGATAATTGTGCGGCCGTTGATTCCGAAGTGCAGCCCGCGCACAACCAGCGGTAGCAACGGATGGTCATCGCTCCTGTCCGGCGGTGACTGCCTGCGAAGTTCTGTCATCGATGCTTCGTCAACCATAACGCCGCCGTGCTGCGTCAGAAATCACCAGTGCGGTCGCGTTTACGCCGAGCGCCAGCGTAACGAGTATCAGTCCAAGTCCGAGCGCCAGGGCGAGATTCCCTTTGCTCGTCTCCAGGGCGATCGTGGTAGTCATCACACGCGTCGCATGCTGGATGTTACCGCCGACGATGATGACCGCACCGACCTCGGCAATGGCGCGGCCGAAGCCCGCCATTATCGCCGTCAGCAATCGGAAACGCCCGTCCCAGAGCAGGGTCGCCACACTTTGTAGCGGCGTGCAGCCGAGTGAACGCAGGTGCTCGTCGTATTCCTCGTGCAAATCGGCGATCGTCTGACGCGACAGCGCCGCGATGATGGGCAGGACGATGATGCTCTGGGCAATGATCATGGCTGCGGGCGTAAACAGGAGACCCATTGAGCCCAGCGGCCCGGCGCGGGATAAGAGCAGATAGACGACAAGCCCTACGACCACGGGCGGCAAGCCCATGAGCGCATTCAGCAGGATCACGACGCCGCGTCGGCCGGGAAAGCTCTGTAGTGCAATGAGCGCGCCTAGAGGCAGCGCGATGACCGACGCGATCGTGACAGCGCCGAGGCTGACCTGTAGTGACAACAGGACGATTTCCACCAGGTCCTCGTCGAGCGTCACAATCATCGACAGCGCCGCAACGATTGCAGACCAAAACTCGTTCATCCTCAGAATCCGGCCGCGTCTTTCGCGACCAACCCCCTCGCACTGGTCATCCGCCCCTATACCCGTTCCGGTCGGAATGCTCGCCGGACGGTAAATGGCATTCTTTCAGATGCCTCGGCATGACGCCAGCAACAAATAGTCGCATAGTCACCGTAGCCTTGCGACAATTTGTCCCACAACATAGGCTTTGGACGAACGTTCGAGCGAACGCGACAGCTGGAGAATTTATGGCCGAGTCCACGTCGATTCTTCTCCTCGGTGAGGGATCCGAGATGTCCCGCCTGCAACGCAGGCTGGCAAGGCATTTTCTGACGGTCGAATGTGCGCATACAGTCGACGAGTCGCGCGAACTGGCGCAGCGCTGCCGCTTTCACCTGCTGGTAATCATCGATCCCCAGGACCCCTGGACCGCAATCCGTGGCGCGCTCAACATCGGCGGCGGCCTGCCATCCGAGACCCTGTTGATCGCGGACCGGTCCAGTGCCGAGACAGCAGTAGAAGCGCTGCAGAGTGGCGTATCGGATGTGCTATTGAGACCGTTCTCGACAGAGGAGCTTGTCACAAAGATAAGCGCTATTTGCGGGGAGGGTGCCGCACACTCGTCTTCTCCCACGCGCGATCCCCGGCAGATACTGGTCGGTAATAGCGAGCCTGTGCGGGAAATCCGGGCGCTGATCGAAACCCTCGCGGATGCGCCTGCGACGGTACTTATCGAGGGCGAACCTGGCACCGGGAGAAAACTTGTGGCCCGGCTGCTGCACGAACGCAGCGGCCGGGAAGGCCCTTTCGTTCGCATGGACTGCCGCGTAATCGCACAACCCGGCCTGCAACGCGAACTGCTCAGCCGTGCCCGGGAAAAGTCGGGTAACGGCACCCTTTTTCTTGAAGCTATTCATGAAACATCTCCCGACCTGCAGGCCGACTTGTTGCGCAGCATTGAGGAGAACGAGATATACCCGGCGAGCACCCGTATCGTCGCGTCGGCGACGACAGATCTTGCGAGGCTCGTTACCGGGCATCGTTTTCGTGCGGATTTGTATTGCAGAGTCGGCGTGATTCGTGTCGGGCTTCCGCCACTTCGCGAAAGGCGGGCGGATGTCCCGTTGCTCGCGGCGCACTTCGCGAACAAGCTCTCTGCCGACATGTCGCTGCCGTTGCTCGAGTTGCGTCCTGCGGAGCTGGACAGGCTCGCGGAGTATGACTGGCCTGGAAATGTGCAGGAGCTGCGCGATGTGATCGAGCAGGCCTTACATCTTGGCAGACTGCCGGCCGACGCGCTGGTGAACCCGGCGAGGCAACTCCCCGGGGTTCCCGATTATCCGCTAGACTGGACGCTCGAGCAGGTGAAGCGCCATCACATGGCTCGCGTTCTCGCAGCCAGCGATGGCAACAAGTCGGCCGCGGCGCGACGCCTGGACATCTCTCGCAAGACACTGGACCGAAAACTCGGGACCTCGGGTCGCGAGTAAAGGAGATAATCGAGCATGACGAGCATTGACGAAGATCGCCTGAATGTCGCGATTCGCAAGTTTCTGAAGGTGGTCGGGATCACGTCCCAACGTGAAATCGAAAAAGCCGTGCGCGATGCGGCCGAGGCAGGGTCCCTGCCGGAGTCGGCCAAGCTGCAGGCCAAAATGGTCTTATCCATGCCGGCACTCGGGCTCGAGCACGTCATCGATCACGAAATCGATACGGGTAAGTAGGCGCGCCCTTCGGCGCGTCAGTCGGTACCCGTCCAGATCAGGTTGCCAAGCTCGGCGAGATCGTAACCGCCGAGCATGTTTGCCTGGCGCCGGGACTCGTTGCCGCGCAGGTAATCGAGTAGCCGCTGAAACAGCCTGCGGAAGAAAATGCCTCGGTGCAAAGCGAGATCGAACGCCTCCCAGCCGATGGGCACGAAGTCTAGGCCGAACTCGTTTGCCACCGCTCGCACACCCGGGCCCACCTCCGCCTGCCCCATCGCGATCAGCGACGCCGCTTCGCGCTCGGTACTGGCGCGGCCGGTTATCCGGCGGCTCGCTGGATTCAGGTCGTGGCGTGAAATCAGCTCGCGCAGGAAACGCTGCGAGCCTGCGCCCTCCTGTCGCTCGACCCAGCGAACCTCGCGCTCGAACAGCCCTTCGACACCGATCTCCGCCGACCAAAAGCCCGGCGATACCAGCAGACCCTGCTCGCGGCGAAACAGCCGCACCAGCGCCCAGTCGCCGGCCTGAGCGTACTGCCGTATCAACGCGGGATGGCGCTGATAGCTTTGTTCGGCCGGGCCCCAGTGGATGCCACAGACATCGGCGCGCTTGCGTGCGAGCAGCGTTAATCCGAGCTGGCTGCCGGTCGCCGCATAACTGATCAGCGCCCTCGACTGCAGCGCGCTGGCCACTTGCGTGACGGCCCGAAACAGCAGCGGGTCGTCGCTACCTGCGATCACGATGCGGTCGGTCAGCAGTCCGCCATGACTGGACTCGAGCAGCCACTGATCGACGAGGTCGCGCGGGAACAGCCACTTGCCGGTGAGCTTGGTCGCCGGAATCTTGCCCTCGCGCACCAGCGCATAGATCTTCTTCTCGTTGACCTGCAGGTAGGCGGCGGCCTGCTTCACGGTCATGAAGCGCGGCGGCTCCACGCCGTTGGAATCGACGCCGACCGTCCCGACTGGCCTGTCCTGCCCTTCGTTGTCTTCGTTGGCGGAAGTCAAATCATCCTCACTCGCGTCATTGCGCTAATATTGGCAGAAATGAGCCATCCAGATCGACATACAGTTGCCGTAATCATGGAGCGCACCCAAGTCAGGCGCGGGCCGTGGTCCGTTCCGAGCTGGCGCGCGGTGTCCGCCGTTGCCGGCGAGCACGTGATCACCAAAGGCAGCGGACGCAGCCCGATTTACGAGCGCGATGACGAGGCGCAATACCTGTGGTCCGGGCTGCCGCTGCAGCTCCATCGTGACCTGGCCGAGGAGTACTGGTACAACCTGACCGGCGACAATCCGTCATTGTACGTGATCTGTCATGAAACGCCGGAAGGCGAACTGACGCCGTTCCGGGTCACTGCGGATCACGATTCAGCCACGGTTTGTCTCGAGAGCGACGACCAGGTGTTCGCGGTACCGATCCCCCCGGAGATCTATCAGCATCTCGAGAAGTTCGTCGTCGCAAACTTCGTGCCGCAGGAACGCAAAAAGCGCAAACGCAAGAACTGGTCGGAGACATCGGGCTGATGAGCGAGAGTCGACAGGACGAACAGGAAGGGTTTCTGACGCGCTGGTCACGTCGCAAGACGCTTTCGCGGCAGGGTGAGGAGCTGCCGGAACCTGCCGAAGACGTGCGCGGGGAACCGCGGGAGGCGGCGGCCGAAGCGCGTCAGCCCTCCGCCGCCAGTGAAGAGGTGTCGTCGCAGCAAGCCAGTGAAGAGGCCGGCCTGCCGGAGGAGGCGCCGGAGTTGCCGCCGCTCGAATCGCTGGACGAGAACTCCGACTACAGCGCTTTTCTTGGCGACGGCGTACCGGCGGACCTGAAGCAGAAAGCCCTGCGCAAGCTGTTTCACGGCCCCAAGTTCAACGTACGCGACGGCCTCGACGACTACGACTGGGACTTCTCCAATCCCGAGCCGCTGGGCGACATCATCACGGCCGAGATGCGCTATCGCGTGGAGCGCGAACTGGAGCGACTCGCAGGCCTCGACGAGGACGAAGAGCACGAGGAGGACACGACCTCAGTGGCCGCGGTCGACGCCGCCAAGCACGAGGAGCACGACGAGGGCAACAACGAAGTTGACGCCGAGGCCGACGATGACCGATCTGAACCTTCCTGACACCACAGCAAACGGCCGCGCGAGAATGGAGGCGTTGGACCTCCGCCATAGGCCGGAGGTGGCCCCTACATCCATCGTCAACTTCCTGTCCCACGGCCGCGTGCTGATCGTCGGCGACGAAGCGCAGGCGCTATCCGCAGCCGGACGGCTCGGTGAAGGGCTCGTCGCGACGCTGTTTTGTCCCGCAGATGCGAGGCCGGCGACGGCGACGGTCGACGGCCTCACCGTCGTCCGTGGCGGCAGGCCCGCGCTTTCCGGCAGCCTGGGCGGTTATAACCTGAGTCTCGCAGAGTCCGAAGACGAACGGGAATCGCCCGCGGTTGCACTGCTTACCCATGCGCGCTTCGACCTGGTACTCGACCTCGGCGACCCGCCGTTGCTGCAGCAGGAAGCACTGCCGCCGGGTTACTACGCACCGCGCGGCGACGCAGAGACCCTGGACAGGATCATCGACGAACTGCCCGAGATGCGCGGCGAGTTCGAGAAACCCAAGTACTTCAATCTCGACCCCGAAATTTGCGCGCACGGTCGCAGAGGCATACGAGGATGCACCCGTTGCCTCGACGTTTGTCCTGCGTGGGCAATCACCTCGGCCGGCGAGCACGTGACGGTGGACCCGAACCTCTGCCAGGGCTTCGGCAGCTGCGCATCGGTTTGCCCGACGGGAGCGATCACCTATGCGTATCCGAGCACGGGAGACCTGCTCGGCTACGTTCGTACCGTCCTCGTCACCTATCTCGATTCCGGTGGAACGGATCCTGTGCTCGTGTTTTTCGACAGCGCATCTGCCGGCGCGATTGCAGACGGGCTCGGCGCCGCATTGCCGGAGAATTCGTTGCCGGTCGAACTGGAAGAGGTCGGTTCAATCGGCATCGACGCCTGGCTGGCCTGCCTGGCCTACGGTGCCCGTCGTGTACTGGTCCTCACCGGCACGGATACGCCGCAAAGTATCCGTGAGGTGCTGAAACAGCAGATCGGGTATACCGCCCCGATCCTGGAGGGCCTGGGCTACAGCGGCGCCGCCGTCGAAACGCTGGATTCCGGCAACGTCGACGCGGTCGCCGCGGCGGCGATCTCCGATGAAGCAATCAGCCTGGAAAGCCCGGCCCGTTTCGCCCCGCCGCCGGAGAAACGCCTGTTATTGCGCACGGCGATCAATTATCTGCTGGAGCACGCGCCGGGTGCCAGGAAAGTTGCCGCGCTACCCGCGGGAGCACCGTTCGGGCAGATCAAGGTCGACGCCACTGCATGCACGTTGTGCATGAGCTGTGTCGCCGTCTGTCCGACCTCGGCGCTTCGTGAAGGCCAGGGTCTGCCGCAACTGAATTTCGTCGAACGCTCCTGCATCCAGTGCGGCACATGCCAGAAGGCCTGTCCCGAAGACGCCATATCGCTCGACACCCGTTTCCTGTACGACGACAAGGCCCGCGGTACCCAGCGCCTGCTGCACGAAGAACAGCCGGCGTGCTGCATCTTGTGCGGCAAACCCTTCGCGACGCGGTCCATGCTCAAGGTCATGGCAAAGAAGCTCGAGGATCACTGGATGTTCCAGAGCGACGCGGACCGGCGACGCCTGGAAATGTGTGACGATTGCAGGGTCAAGGATCTGATGCGCGCCCAGCGGGGCGGTGGCCCGGGCTAGACGCAGACCCGACAGGCCGACACTGTGCGACAAATTGTCCCGCATTACTTCTGCGAGAACAGGTTTCGGTGAGTATTGCTCCTTCCTTAGGGATTTTTTGTCACTGGCGACTGTTGCGCTATTTGACTAAAATCATTGCAAATAATTGGGGGAACAGCGGGCTCGGAATAACAGCGGGCTCGGAATAGATGACCGAAGCACCTGCAACTCAGGACTCCGCCGCTCCTGCCGGCGTCGCGTCCTTAGAGCCTGAAGACCGGCTCCGCGCCGATACCTACCGGGTAATCGGGCGACTTCTCGCAGCACCGCCGGACGCCGAGACACTCGGCCTGTTCGCAAGCGCCCCGGTCAGTAACGAAGATAACCTTCTCGCCGTCGCCTGGCGGATGCTGGCGATGTCTGCCGATCGAGCGACACCGGGCGAGGTGGCGGACGAATACCAGACGCTTTTCATCGGCCTCGGCCGTGGCGAGCTGGTGCCGTTCGGTTCCTGGTACCTCACCGGGTTTCTGATGGAGCAGCCACTCGCGAGGCTCCGCACCGACATGCAAAAGCTCGGCTTCGAGCGTCAGGACGACGTTTCAGAGCCCGAGGACCACGCCGCGGCGCTGTGCGAAATCATGGCGCTGCTCGCAGAGGATGGCGCGCCCGGCAGCCTGGAGTCGCAGGCCGCGTTTTTCGAAACCCACATCGGACCCTGGATGGCGCGATTCTTCCGCGACCTGCAGGAGGCTCCCTCGGCAAGCTTTTATCGCGCCGTGGGCCAGCTCGGAGAGCAATTTATCAATACGGACCAGCGTTACCTGGAAATGGTGGAACGATCGGACGGCATGTCCGCCGAACCGATCCGCCCCGGTATTTCATAAAGCGCCGGCACAGCGGCGCCGCAATGGGAGATAGGAGATGAGTCGTAAATCGAGTTCGTACACCGCTGATCGGCGTACATTTCTCAAGAAGCTGGCTGCGGCGGGGGGCGCAACGGCAGCGGTCGCAGTGTCCGGCCGTGCGGCTGTCGCCTCACCGGCGGAGGACACGGCGTCCGGGCCGGCCAAACAAAGGGGTTACCACGAAACCCCCCACATCCGTAGCTATTACCGTTCTGCTCGCCTGTAGCCGGCCTCTTCACCGGACTGCAGCGCAACAGTAACCAACCTTGGGAGATTAGCGATGAAGCTGATCAAGAAGAGAGACCTCACCGCCACCGAAAAGGCCAGTGTATCGAGCGGCGTGCTTGGTTCCGCCGTGGACCGCCGCGCTTTCCTGCGCCGCGCAGGCCTCGGCCTCGGTGGCACCGCCGTGGCGGCAACCCTGCCCACGGCAATGATCCGGCGCGCAGAAGCCGCCCGGGTCGACCCCGGAGTCGCAACCGAAGTCCACAAGTCGGTGTGCACCCACTGCTCGGTGGGTTGCGGCGTCGTCGCGGAAGTTCAGAACGGCGTCTGGACAGGCCAGGAACCGGACTTCGACTCTCCGTTCAACATGGGCGGCCACTGCGCGAAGGGCGCATCGGTACGCGAACACGGCCACGGCGAACGCCGGCTCAAGTACCCGATGAAGCTCACGGGCGGCAAGTGGACCAAGGTCTCCTGGGAACAGGCCATCGACGAGATCGGCGACAAGGTGCTCGACATCCGCAAGCGTTCCGGCCCGGACTCGGTTTACTGGCTGGGCTCGGCCAAGTTCAACAACGAGCAGGCCTACCTGTTCCGCAAGTTTGCGGCGCTCTGGGGTACGAACAACGTCGATCACCAGGCACGTATCTGCCACTCGACGACGGTCGCCGGCGTAGCCAACACCTGGGGCTACGGCGCGATGACCAATTCGTACAACGACATGCACAACTCCAAGGCGATGTTCTTCATCGGCAGTAATGCTGCAGAAGCGCATCCGGTCGCGATGCAGCACGTGCTGCGCGGCAAGGAGAACGGCGCGAAGATGATCGTTGTCGATCCGCGCTTTACGCGCACGGCGGCACACGCGGATCACTACCTGCGTATCCGCCCGGGAACGGACGTACCGATTATCTGGGGCATCCTGTATCACATCTTCGAGAACGGCTGGGAGGACAAGGAGTACATCCGCCAGCGCGTCTTCGGCATGGATCAGATCCGCGCAGAAGTCGCGAAGTGGACGCCCGACGTCGTCGAGAACGTCACCGGCGTATCGCCGGAGGACTGCAAGAAAGCGGCCCAGATGATGGCCGAGAACCGTCCCGGCACCATCGTCTGGTGCATGGGCGGCACGCAGCACACGATCGGCAACAACAACACCCGCGCTTACTGCGCCTTGCAGCTCGCGCTCGGTAACGTCGGCGTTTCCGGTGGCGGTGCCAACATCTTCCGCGGCCACGACAACGTCCAGGGCGCTACCGACCTCGGCATCCTGTCGCACACGCTTCCGGGCTACTACGGCCTGGCGGAAGGCTCCTGGAAGCACTGGGCCGGAGTGTGGGGCCTCGATTTCGAGTGGGTGCAGTCTCGCTTCGACACCGGCTATATGGACACGGCAGGCGATACCGAAGAGGGCCAGGCACCGGTACCGTTCGCGAACCCGATGAACTCGGCCGGCATCCCGGTTTCCCGCTGGATCGACGGCGTCCTCGAGGACAGCCGCCTGATCGACCAGCGCGACCAGCTGAAGGCGATGTTCTTCTGGGGCCACGCGCCGAACAGCCAGACCCGCGGTCCGGAGATGAAGAAGGCGCTCGAAACGCTCGAGCTCGTCGTCGTCGTAGACCCGTACCCGACGCACACGGCGGTCCTGCCCGACCGGCAGGAAGGCATGTACCTGCTGCCCGCCGCGACACAGTTCGAGACCTACGGCTCGGTCACCGCATCGAACCGCTCGCTGCAGTGGCGCGAAAAGGTCATCGACCCGCTGTTCGAAGCACTGCCCGACCACACGATCATGTACAAGCTGTCGAAGAAACTCGAGTTCTCGGACCAGCTGTTCAAGAACATCAAGGTCGAGAACGACGAACCCAACATCGAAGACATCCTGCGCGAGATCAACGCGGGCATGTGGACGATCGGCTACACCGGCCAGAGCCCGGAGCGGCTCAAGCTGCAGTTAGCCAACAAGCACACCTTCAACACCACCACGCTGATGGCCGAGGGCGGACCCTGCGACGGCGAGTACTACGGCCTGCCATGGCCGAGCTGGGGCACGCCGGAAATGAAGCATCCCGGCACGCCGGTGCTCTACGACACCAGCAAGCACGTGGCCGAGGGTGGCCTCAACTTCCGCGCCCGCTTCGGCGTCGAGTACAACGGCGAGAACCTGCTCGCCGAGGACTCCTACAGCAAGGGCGCCGAGATCAAGGACGGCTATCCGGAGTTCACGGCAGACCTGCTGAAGCAGCTAGGCTGGTGGGATGACCTCACCGCCGACGAGAAGAAGGCGGCGGAGGGCAAGAACTGGAAGACGGACCTGTCCGGTGGCATCCAGCGAGTCGCCATCAAGCACGGTTGCGCCCCGTTCGGCAACGCCAAGGCACGGACCGTCGTCTGGACCTTCCCGGATCCGGTGCCGATTCACCGCGAGCCGCTGTACACGTCGCGGCGTGACCTCGTCGAGGAGTACCCGACCTACGAGGACAGGAAGAGTCACTACCGGCTGCCGACGCGCTACGCATCGATCCAGGCCAAGGACTACTCGAAGGACTTCCCGCTCATTCACACCAGCGGACGCCTCGTCGAGTACGAGGGTGGCGGCGAGGAATCCCGCTCCAACCCGTGGCTCGCAGAGCTGCAGCAGGACATGTTCGCCGAGGTGAATCCGGCCGATGCGAATGACAACGGCATCCGCGACGGACAGTGGATGTGGCTGGAAAGCCCGGAAGGCGCCAAGATCAAGATCAAGGCGATGGTGACCCCGAGAGTGGAGCGCGGAGTGGTCTTCACGCCCTTCCACTTCGGTGGCTGGTACCAGGGCAAGGACCTGCTGGACAAGTATCCGGAGGGCGCCGCACCGTATGTGCGCGGCGAAGCGGCGAACACCGCCTTCACCTACGGTTATGACTCCGTCACGCAGATGCAGGAAACGAAAGCATCTCTCTGCAAGATCAGCGCAGCTTAGGAGGCTCGATCATGGCACGTATGAAATTTCTTTGTGACGCCGAGCGCTGCATCGAGTGCAACGGTTGTGTAACGGCCTGCAAGAACGAGCACGAGGTCCCCTGGGGCGTCAACCGACGTCGCGTCGTGACGCTCGATGATGGTGTTCCAGGCGAAAAGTCGGTATCGGTCGCATGCATGCATTGCACCGACGCGCCTTGCGCGGCCGTCTGTCCGGTCGACTGTTTCTACACGACCGACGACGGCATCGTCCTGCATGACAAGGACCTCTGCATCGGTTGCGGCTACTGCTTCTATGCCTGCCCGTTCGGGGCACCGCAGTTCCCGCAGCAGGAGGCCTTTGGCGTACGCGGCAAGATGGACAAGTGCACGTTCTGCGC
>JBFFEB010000002.1:0-112150 GCA_041559075.1 Woeseiaceae bacterium
ACGCTTGGGCTATTGCGATGAGGCCTGCCGGTGTACTGCACCGGCAGGCTTTTTTGTGTCCGGGATTGTTGGCACTCTAGCCGTATGCCGGAACTCCCCGAAGTCGAGACCAGCCGCCGCGGAATCGAGCCGCACCTCGTTGGCCAGAGAATCGTCGATGTCGCGATTCGCGAGCGGCGGCTGCGATGGCCCGTCAGCGAGGATGTGGACGAGCACCTGTCGGGGCAGACGATTACCTCCGTGGATCGGCGCGCCAAGTATCTGTTGATCAATACAACCGGCGGCACGGCCATCCTGCACCTCGGCATGTCCGGCCACGTGAGTATCGTGCCGCTCGATGCACCGGCAGGTATCCACGACCACGTGGACATCGCCCTCGCCTCCGGGCACGCCCTGCGGCTGCGCGACCCGCGGCGCTTTGGTTCGCTGCACTACAGCGACGACCCGGCTACTCACTGGTTGCTCAAGGACCTCGGGCCCGAACCGCTCGGCGACGAGTTCGGCGGCGAGTACCTGTGGCGCAAGTCCCGCGGCCGCCGGGTGGCTGTCAAGCAGTTCATCATGAACGCGAATGTCGTCGTCGGAGTCGGCAACATCTACGCGAGCGAGTCGCTGTTCCTCGCCGGCATCAACCCGAAGCGCGCCGCGGGCCGAATCGCGCTGCCGCGCTACGACGCGCTCGCGAATGCGATTTGCGGTGTGCTCGAACGGGCGATCCGCGCCGGCGGCACGACGCTCAGGGATTACTACGGCGGCTTCGGCGAGGCCGGCTGGTTCCAGCAGGAACTCGACGTGTACGGCCGGGAGGACGAACCCTGCCACCGATGCGACCGCCCGGTGAGCGCGATCGTGCAGGGGCAGCGCGCGACCTATTACTGCAAGCACTGCCAGACCTGACCGCGGCTACTCCGGTCAGTCGCTTGCCGTCTTTCGGTAGACGCGCACGACGTCAGCCAGCATACGCTGTGGAAGCATCGGATCGTCGATGGGACCCCCGGAGCGGCCCCAGGCGCCGCCGACCGCGATGTTCAAGACCAGGTAGAACGGCCGGTCGAACGGCCACTCCCGCCAGGTCCTGTGCTCATTGACGTAGGTGAAGTAGAGCGAGTCGTCGACGAAGACATCGACCCTCTCCGGCGACGATTCCAGCGCGTACACGTGAAAGGCGTCTGCGGCATCGTCAATCAGGATGCGCCCCTTGCGCTGCTCCCACATCCGCCAGTAGTAAGCCCGCACGTACTTCGTCCTCGCCGTGTAGGCCTGGTCCTCGCCGTTGACCCTGCGCGGCGCCCAGACCCGGTAACTCCATTGCGAATCATCCAGTTTCGTGCCGTCGAACTCATCCTGCCAGACGATTTCCCAAGGCTCGTCGCGCGCACTTGCGGCGTACTTGCAGGGCGCTCAAGACAGGCTGCATCGCGGATGCGTCGAAGTGAATGTTCAGTTCCCCGTCGGTGATGGCGACACCGGGAACCGTGATCGTGAGTGCCGAGCGGACCTTGCCGCCCTTTACGGAAGTCTCGGCGAGGTAAGACGTGCCGTCGCTTGCCTCGTAAGCCGAACCACCGACGTTTACGGCCCAGACGACATCGCCGGCATTTGCTACCTCCGCCTGGGCGATGGCAATCAGGACTATGACTATCGCCGCCCCGCAGTCGGCTAGGCATCGGTCTCCTGCATGCTGCAGTAGCCGGCCACGTAGTCGCGATGCATCGGCTGGAGGTCCACGATCTGGCGCACGGACGCCCGGATGCGGGCGAGGAACTTCCTGAGTTCGTCGTCGCTGGCCATCTCGACCACGGGATGGTAGCCCTGCGGTTCTATGCCCTGCCCGAGCATGACGGCCGCCCACGACTGGTCGGCGAACAGGTCGTAAGGGTGCTGCGCGATCAAGCCGCTGCTCGCAAAGAGGCTCACCTTGTGGAGCAAGGTCTCCGGCACGTCCATCGTGCGGCAATCGTTCCAGTACGGCGAATCGGCACGGTGCGTGAGATGGTAATGCAGGATGATGAAATCGCGGATGAACTCGATCTCGGTCCTTATCTCCTCGTTGTACTGGTCGACCGCCGCCTGGTCGATACCCCGGAACGGGAACAGTTTGATGAGACGGATGATCCCGTTCTGGATGAGATGGATGCTCGTGGACTCGAGGGGCTCGAGAAAGCCGCTCGACAGGCCGAGGGCCACGCAATTCCTGTTCCATTGCTTCAGGCGCCGCCCGGTCCGGAACTTGATGACCCGGGGTTCGTTGACCGTCTTGCCGTCGACGTTGTCCAGGAGGCTCCGGGTTGCCTCCTCGTCGCGCATGTACCCGCTGCTGTACACGAGGCCGTTGCCGACCCGGTGCTGCAGCGGAATCTTCCATTGCCAGCCGGCGGAGCGCGCCGTCGACTGGGTGTACGGCGCAAGCGACGACACCGATTCGGTCTGCACCGCCACAGCGCTGTCGTTTCGCAGCCAGTGCGACCAGTCCTCCCAGCCGGTCTTCAGCTCCTGCTCGATCAGCAACCCGCGGAAGCCGGTGCAGTCGATGAACAGGTCGCCAGCCACGACCTGGCCCGACTCGAGTGCCACGGACTCGATGTAGCCGGACTCCGGATGCATCTGCACCGCGACGACCTTGCCCTCGATTCGCCGCACGCCCAGGTTTTCGCTGAATCCCCTGAGGAGACGCGCGTACAAACCGGCATCGAAGTGATACGCGTAATTGGGCTTGCGATCGCCGTTCATGCCGAACCTGCCCGCCTTTGCCATCGACGTCTCGACGCTGAACTCGCCATAACCCGCGCTCTCGCCCTGCTCTTTGCCGCGCAGCCAGTAATGGTGGAACTGCGCCGCCCAGGATTCGACGCCTGGCGGGCCGAATGGATGGAAATAGCGATCGCCGAGCTTGGCCCAGTTCACGAATTCGATACCGAGCTTGAATGTGCCGTGGACGGAACGCAGGAACTCGGCCTCGTCGAGTTCCAGCAGCAGGTGGAAATTCTTGATGTTGGGTATCGTGGCCTCGCCGACGCCGACGGTGCCGATCACTTCGGACTCGATCAATTCAACGCTGATCTTGTCCCGGAAAGTCTTCGACAATGCCGCCGCGGCCATCCAGCCTGCGGTACCGCCGCCGACGATGACGACTTTGTTGAACGGTATCATCACCACGCCCCTCTTATCGGTTCAGGTTGTTACGCAGGGCAGCGCGCAGCTTGCGCGCCGCGGTCTCATCGAGTTCTCCCAACACGCCGCGACGATCGGCCGGGATATGTTCCACGGACGCCTCATCCGCATGGAAGACATAGTGATCAAATATCCCGCGCCAGGCCTCACGCTGCTCTGGCGGCAGGTCGCGGATACTCAGGATGGCATGCAACAGGGCGTCCTGCGGTACGCCCAGGTAGTCGGGAGAAATTCGCCACCAGTGGTTTATCAGGATGTTCAGGCTCTCGAGCCCTGCGACGTGGTGCCACCACATGCTCGGTATGAAGATGGCGTCGCCGGGCACGAGTTCACTCACCTGCGCATGCGCCAACGCCTCCGCGAACCTCGGGTATCGGTCCAGATCGGGCTCGTCGAAGTCGACGAGACTGATCGATTGACCCGCGGGCGTGAAGTCGATCGGACCGATGTACAGGTTCGCCAGCTGGTTCGGCGGGAATAGCGTGAATCGCCTTTTGCCAGCGCATACGCAAGCGATGTTCTCGAGAACGTCGTAATGTGCGGCGATGCGAGACCGGTTGCCGATCCAGATTCTTACAGATGCATCCAGACCCGGAAGTGGCAGGCTGTTGACTGCTTTGATACCCGGCAGGCAATAGGACAGCGCCATCGAGCCCATGTAGACGACGGGTGCTGCCGGGTCGTTCTCGTGTTCGCGAATCCGGTCGAGAACCCAGCCAAGGTCGGTCTTGAGCTGTTTGAAGTTCGTCTCGACGAGGCCCTCAGTGTAGAAAACGCGGCCATCGACATTGTCTTCGGTCACGAAAGCCGTGACGGGGTTTCCGTCATAGGCGCCCCTCAGATAGCGGTCGGCTTCTCGGTCGGAAATGAGGCTCTTTTGCACCAGCGGCCATTCCGAGACCAGTCCTCTGAATACGACCGGCTCGTCGACCCCCCGCACGTGTTCGAGGGCCTCGTCGGCGTGTATATCGCAGATTTCCTTGATTTCTTTGGCTATTTTTGTCACCGGACTCGGGTCAGTTCGGCAATCGGCGGTTCTTTCTTTCGATAAGTCTGGAAATATTCGGCAACGACGCAAGCATCATGTAGACGTCCCGAACGTGGCCTTTCTTATGCAGTGACTCCAGTGCATTCGCGTTCAGATTCTGCAGCTTGTCCTCATTGATCGTATAGAGGCCTTTTAGGCTCTGCTTCGAACCGTCCTTCAGCGCCACTTCCAGAACGAGCGACTCGATAAGTTCCATCCCGACGAGCATCTCGGACAGAGACTTTGCGGCCTCGTGTCCCTGGTGGACGGTCATCAAGACCGAAGAGATTCGCTCGAGCAACGGGCTCTCCCCGCCGTGCGGCAAGAACACCCGTTCTCCTTCGGTGTCACTGACCGCCGGATGATCGAGATCGATGTGGACGACCGGGGTCTCGGTCGGAATGCCGTCGACGACTTGCTCCTGGAAGCCGATCAGGAACGGCTGCCGCTCGATCGACAGCGGCACGTAGCCCGCGTCCCAACCGTTTTCGTCCAGGAACAGGTTCTCTTTGTCGCCGAAACCAAGCAGGGCGACGGGTTCGAAGCCACCCTGTTCCTTGTTCCTGATGAAGAACAGTGGGTACTCCGTTTGCAGCTGGATGAATTCCGAGGGAAACACCCGCGCGACATTGACATCGTAGCCCGGGACCTTCGCGTAGTCCCGGACGACCCGGAGGTCCTTGTGGCTCACGTTGTCGAGCAGTACATGCCTGGTCATTATTCCGTCCCCGCTGCTATCGCCCTTGGGTGATCTGCGTCAAAAGCTCTCGGTTACCCGGCAGGTTGGCGACGACCTTGTTCGCCATCTGGCTGTTTTCTGCGAACAGTCGCCTGGCCTCTCCGGCAACGCGAGAATCCGGCGCGCTACCCCTTGCTGCCGTTTCGAAGCCCATGCCGTACAACACGTACTGGTAGCTCGCCGACGAGAAGATTTCTTCACGTTGAGAGAAATCGTTGTGCCAGGGAGGCTGATATCGCCACAGTTGCAGGAGTTCATGCAGGCTGTCTGGAATCGTCTCCGGTTTGCGGTTGTCGACCCAATACTGGCTGTCCGACCGCTTGCTGAGTACGTAGTGCAATTTCAGGAAGTCGATGATGCGGTCCCAGCGGTACAGGAACACATCATTGTAGCGCTTTGCGACGATGTCCATGACCGAGCGTGAGGTCGGCAATTCCTCGCTGATCATCTTGCCGGCCAATTCGACCATCACCAGCGCGCTGGCTTCCAGCGGTTCGAGGAATCCGGACGCCATGCCGACCGCGACACAATTACGGTGCCAGAATTTCTCACGGTGGCCCGGTCGGAACGAGATCTTACGCGGCACCAGCGAGTCTGCGTTCACGCCCTGCAAGCCCTCGACATACGCACGCAGTTCTTTTTCCGCCGCCTCGTCAGTGGTGTGATCGCTCGAATACGTGTAGCCGATTCCGCGGCGCGTCGTAAGCCCGATATCCCAGATCCAGCCTGCCGACTGTGCGGTCGACAGTGTCTGAGAAAGGATCGGCCCGCTCTGATCGGCGTAAGGCACCTGCATAGCCAGCGCTGAGTCGTTAAAAAGAACGTTGCTCCTGTCCCTGTAGGCGACATCATAATGCTTACCGAGGAGCATCGACGCCATGCCGGTGCAGTCGATGAACAGGTCTCCCTCTAGCTCGCCGCTATTCGCCGTCGACAGTGACTCTATGTCGCCGTCGGGTTCACCGTTAATCGCAGTTACGTGATCGAGTATGTGCCGGACACCGAGGCGTTCCGTGCAGTGCCTTTGGAGCAGCTCCGCAAATTTGCCGGCATCGAGGTGGTAGGCGTAATTGACGACCGCGGCATATTCCGGTGTCGTCCCCTGCTTGGGGGCGAGGTCCCTGTCGCAGACCCGCCCCTGGACGCTGACGGCATCGACGAACGAGACGTTGTCCCTTTGTCCTTGCCAGAAAGGCACGAGGTTGAGGCTCGCGTATCCGGCCGGCACCGTGAACGGGTGATAGTAGGCATCACCCTCGGCACCTGTCACCCAACCCACGAATTTCGTGCCCTGCTTGAACGACGCGGAGCACTCGGTCAGGAACTCTGTTTCCGACAGCCCTATGTTCTGCAGCGTCGAACGCATCGTTGGCCACGTTCCCTCACCCACGCCGATAGTCTTTACATCCGGCGACTCGATGAGCGTAACGTGTACGTCTTGGCCGGAGCGGGCCAGGTGCTCGCTCGCAATCAATCCCGCACTCAGCCAGCCGGCGCTACCGCCACCGACGATCACGATCCGGTCGATGCTGTCATTCATGTCCGTGGCCTTCAGAGAAAAAAAAGCCGCTGCAGGGCAGCGGCTTTAATTTAACGACTATTCGTGCCTAGTCAAAGCTGTAACGCGCTCCAATGTTGTAACGCGCGCCGTACTGGGCACCGAAGTCGAACTGCTCTTCGTAACGAATGTACTGGCGAATGGTCTCCTCGGTGACGTTGAGCGCCTCGAAGAACACGTCCAGGTTATCGGTCGCATACCATGTGAAGTTCAGGTCAACCTGCTGGTACTCCTCGAAGTAGACCGGAGCATCGAAACGATCGAAGGTTAGGAGGTACTCATCACGCCAGTTCCACGCGACACGAGCAGACATCCAGTCGTTCTCGTAGAACGCGATCAGGTTCGCGGAGTCGCTGAGGCCCGGCAGCGCGAACTGCTCGTTGACCACGTCGCGATCTGCATCGACGTCACCGCTGACCGTCGTCAGGTTCGCCTGGATACCGAAGCCCATGTCCCACAAGTGCTGCACCTGGAATTCCCAGCCCCACAGGTTGCCGACTCGCGCATTCGTCGTCTGTGAGACGTTCCAGGCCACCGGCGGATCGCCCGCTTCGGCCCGGACCGGCGTGCCTACGGGCGCACCGATGTTCTCGTTGATACGGGCAAACACGTTGGCGTTCGACGTCGGGATGCCCTCGTCCGTCAGCTGCTGACGTGCGAGTTCCGCCTGTGCGCCGAAGTAGGGATCGGGCACGTTGAGGCCCAGGTCCTCGAACGTCACACCCGGTGTCGTCGTCGTAACGAGGAAGTTATCGACACGCTTGCGGAAGTGCGTCACCGAAGCGTAGCTGCCCTCGCCGTAGTACCACTCGAACGACAGGTCCAGGTTGTCGGACAGATACGGGACCAGATCCGGGTTGCCTGCAGTGGCCAGGCGGTTATCGATCTTCGGATTGGCAACGAAACTGATGATCGGGCTCAGGGCGCCGATGTCTGGACGCGCCAGCGTACGGCTGTAGCCGAAGCGGGCGATCATATTCTCGGCAACTTCCATGTTCAGGTTGAGGCTCGGTAGCCACACCTTGTTGCTGCCCGTACGTTCCACGAAGACGGGATCACCGAACTCGGATGCGAACTCGTCGCCGCCGGTCCAGACCACGGCCGTGACACGCACTTCGTCACCGGTCGAGATCGTCTCGGTATCCTCCCAGCGCACACCGAAGCTGCCGTTGATGGGAAGGCCGTTGAAGTCGTCCTCGAAGTTGACCTGCAAGTAGGCGGCCAGGATTTCTTCGGTGATGCCTGCGCCATTGCCGTTGCCCAGCGGGCCCGGGTTGAAGAAACCGCGACCGCCAGCAGGGTCCTGGAAGTCCGAACCCCACGCCGGCCAGTAACAGCAGCCCGCGAGAGCAGCATCGTTCGCGCCGACGGTCTCATAGAGGTCGA
Source organism: Woeseiaceae bacterium (assembly GCA_041559075.1). Lineage (GTDB taxonomy): Bacteria > Pseudomonadota > Gammaproteobacteria > Steroidobacterales > Woeseiaceae > UBA1847. The sequence goes on from JBFFEB010000002.1 coordinate 7,882, forward strand.
CGACGGTGCCGAAATCCGCTACGTAATAGGTATCGTAGGCGTAGCTGCCACCGTTCGAAAAGTCACCAAGCAATCCGTCGAAACTAACAAGGTTCCAGGTGTCATCGGGCCAGTATTCGGCCGACGTCAACCAGAATCCGGCCGGTAGCAGTCCCGAGAACGCATTGCGGTTAACGAACTCCTGGTCGGTATAGCCGACACCGAAATCGATGCTCGTGATCGCACCGCCGCTGTCGTTGTCCCAGGTGCCACCCAGCTGAAGCTGTGTGATTTCGTTCTTGTTCTTGACGTCGAAAGACTGGCCGAACAGCGAGCCGATGTCGCCAGGCCTCACGTCGGCGAGCGGGGCACCGGTATTGGACTCGCGAAACGTCACGTCCCACAGCGGGATCCCGCCGGCCGGGTAGACTGCCGACTTGACGTCGATGCTCGCCGTGGGGATGCCGCACCAGTCACAGAAGGTGTTGCCAATGATCAGGTTCGACGAGCTGCCCGGCACTCCGTCCCCAAGTCCGGCACCCTCGAGCGTCGACGAAGAATCGTGGACATCCAGCGTGAAGCTTAGGCTATCCGTGGCCTGCCAGTCGATGTTCAGGCCGAGCGACTCGTTTTCCTTGATCGTGTGGTCCCGGTTCACGTTGATCGCGTAGTCGCCACCATCCATCGCAACCTCGGTGATCGTGCCACGTTCGTTGATCGTCGACTCGACGTTCGGGTTCTGGAACCACAGGCCGAACGAGTTTCCATCCTTCTCGAAGTCGACCTCGGAATAAGTGTAATCGAGCGTCGTGGTGATGCGATCCGTCGGCGCCCACTGCAGCACGAGCTGGGCATTGGTGCGTTCACGCGAAATTTCCGCGATACCGTAACCGATGTTCTGCGGATGCCACCAGACACCGTCCGTGCGCTGGTTGTTGTCGTTGACGATGCCGCCGTTGAGGCCATCCGGATAATTCGGGATCCAGGAGTCGACGTCGGCGAATTCCTCGCGGTTGTCGCGTTGCTGGTAGGAAGCGGACACCAGCACGCCGAACGTGTCGTCGGCGAAGGTGTTGCTGAAGAGCGCGGCCAGCTCCGGCGTGAACTCACTCAGGCCGGCAATGCTGCTGTCGGACGACGTCGCCTCGTGTACAGCCTTCGCACTAATGACGCTGCGGAACCCGGCCCTGTCCAGGGGGCGCGCAGTCTCGATGTTGACTGTCGCGCCAATGCCGCCCGACGGAATATCCACCCGGCCGGACTTGTAAACCTCAACGGCCCTGATGCTCTCGGTGGCAAGATCACCGAAGTCGAACGAGCGGCTCCCCTGGGTCGGCATCGAGCGACCGTTCAGCGTGACCAGGTTGAACTCCGGTCCCATGCCGCGAACCGTGATCTGCGTGCCTTCGTTATTGACACGCTGAATGGAGACGCCGGTGATTCGCTGCAGCGCCTCGGCCAGGTTCTGGTCGGGGAACTTACCGATCTCCTCCGCGGTAATCGCGTCGACGACACCCGTTGAATTGCGCTTGCGATTCATCGAGGTCATAAGACTGCTACGGATACCGGTTGTGACGATTTCCTCGATGACCTCGTCATCGGCGCCTTCCTGCGCCAGAACCGGCGATGCGACCGCCGCACCCAGCGCCAGCGCAACTCCCGTGGCCAAAGGTGTCTTGTGGAAGGATGGCTTTTGCATTGGAACCCCCTGAATTGCTCGCAGCTTAAGTCTGTGGTCGAAGCCGCACCGAACCAGCACGCTTCGCGTTCGAAATCGAAAAATTGTCTCGACAGCGGTCGTAGCAAAAATATGACAACGCTGTCAGATTGCATTTATAATCCATGCTGACAGCGCTGTCAACAGTAATTTGGTTTCAGTACAACGTGTACCTTCTTACAACTAACTTACTGATTTAGAGAAGAAAAGACCATGTTTTCGGGCAACGACAAGAAATCTTTTGGTGCGGATACAACCGTACCTGAGCGTATTCGCGGTGCCTGGCAGGGGCGAATTTCGGGCTGCCTGCTCGGCAAGCCGGTCGAGGTTCTTTCCTTCAAGGAGGGCCGAGGTGGTCTCGAATCGTTCCTGCGAGAAGCCGGTGCATTCCCACTTCGCGATTACGTCCCGCTGATCGAAGGCACGCTGGCCGCCGGGTCGGGGCGCGCGTGCTGCCGCGGGCACATTGCTCGCGCAGAACCGGACGATGACATCAATTACACGGTGCTCGCGCTGCTGCTGCTCGAGGACCGAGGCGCCGAAATGTGCACCGAGGACGTCGCCCGCGCCTGGCTACGCCTGCTCCCTGCAGGTACAACCTGGACGGCGGAGCGCCAGGCGTACCGGGTGCTGCTGGACAACATGGCGGACGAGTTCGTCAACGGCGAGCCGCCCGGGTTCGACCTGGCCCTTTGTTCCGACAACGACTTTAACGAATGGATCGGCGCGCAGATTCGGGCCGATCTCTACGGCTGGGTTTGCCCGGGCCGCCCGGCGCTCGCGGCCGATCTTGCGACCCGGGACGCGGCACTGTCGCACCGCGGCGAAGGCGTCCACGGAGCGGCATTCGTCGCCGCACTGGGGGCCGCGATCCCGATGAGCCAGGATCTGGCCGAGGCAACCGATATTGCGCTGCGCTTTATTCCACGCGACAGCGCCGCTGCGTCTGCCGTACTCTTCGGCCGCGGGCTTGCCGGCGCCACAGACCCCGTGGATCGCCTACACGCCGAGTACGAGGATCTGTCGCCGGTGCACACCCTGAACAATCTCGCCCTCGTCGTATGGGCCCTGTTTTCATTCGAAGACGATTTTTCGGCGGCAATCGGCAACGCCGTATCGGCCGGCTGGGATACCGACTGCAACGGCGCGACTGTCGGCGGTTTGCTTGGCCTGACCGGCGTGCCGATACCCGAATCCTGGACCCGGCCCTGGCAGGGCCGCGTCGGCGTGAGCCTGGCCGGCTACTCCGAACTGCCCCTGGACGATCTCGTCGACCGAACCATTGCCGTCGCGAGGACGCTGCAGTGACGCTGCGCAAGGTGGCTTTCTCGGCATTGCTTTGCGGCAGCGTGCTGATCCACGCCGTAACGTCGGTAGTGGCGGAGCCGACGCACTCCGAGGACCGCAACCGGTATCTCGCACCGCGGTCCGCGGAGCCCCTCGTCGTCGATGGAGTAGCTGACGATGCAGTATGGCAGACCGCCGATTGGCACGAGATAAACCACCGATGGCTGGGACCCGAATACTCTGCGGACGATTTCAGCGGACGCTTCAAAGTCGCGTGGAACGAACAGCGGCTCTATGTCCTGGTGGAAGTCGTCGATGACATCCTTTTCGACAGTCATCGCGACCCGCTCGTGCAGTACTGGGACGATGACTGCGTCGAGATCTTCATCGACGAGGATTACTCGGGGGGCGACCACCAGTACAACCACAATGCCTTCGCCTATCACATGTCCCTTGACAACCAGGCGATCGACATGGGCACCGACGAGCGGCCACACAACTACTCGCACCACGTCGAGAGCCGCTGGAAGCAGACTGGCAACAAGGTCGTGTGGGAATTTGCCATCGACATTTACACCGACGACTACGTCGACGGTGCGGAGGATAACGCGCCGGTCGCTCTTCATGCCGGCAAGGTTATGGGTCTCATGCTCGCTTACTGCGACAACGATGGCAGTGAGCTGCGTGAAAACTTTGTGGGGTCGGAGTCGGTGCCCGAAGGACCGAAGGACCGCGGCTGGATCGACGCCGGGCTCTTCGGTGAACTGCAACTCGTGGATACGGAATAAGAATATGGAACGAGCGGTTAGCGCAGGTTACAGGGCCGGGGACTCCGTTGCCGGTGAATTCGTGATGTTCGGGGGGGAGCGCTACTACGCCATTCGGCACGTCGACGCCATGGCGCCGTTTTTCATCAGCGTTATATCGAGCGCCGATCACTGGCTGTTCGTATCATCCACCGGCGGGCTGACTGCGGGACGGGTGTCGCCCGAGACGGCGCTCTTCCCCTACATACCGGTCGACCGGGTTCACGAGAGCTTTTCTCACACCGGCCCCAGGACCGTGCTGCGGGTTGTCGCCGACGGGCGGCCGCAGGTCTGGGAGCCGTTCAACCGCGACTGCGATGCACCTTTCGAGGTGAGCCGTCATCTTTACAAGAACACGCTCGGCAACAAGCTGTGCTTCGAGGAGATCAACCACGACCTGAAGCTCACCTTCCGGTACACGTGGATGACGAGCGACCAGTTCGGCTTTGTACGCCACTGCGAACTCGTAAACAGCGGCAGGCGGCGCTCCCAGGTTGACGTGCTCGACGGTCTGCAGAATATTCTGCCGGCCGGCACGCCCCTTCTCGCCCAGACCAACAGCAGTAACCTGGTGGACGCCTACAAGTGGACGGAACTGGATGAGTCCACGGGCCTCGGTGTTTTCACGTTGTACTCGGGCATATCGGACCGGGCCGAGCCCTGCGAATCGCTGAAGGCGAATACGGTCTTCGTCACCGGGCTCGAAGGACCGCGTATGTTGCTGTCGTCGGAGCAACTGGATGCTTTTCGCGGGGGCGCCCGCGTTGAACAGGAAACACACAGGCGTGGCATTCGCGGTGCCTTTTTCGTCGCCGCAACCGTCGAAGTGCCACCCGGTGAATCACGGCAGTGGCGCCTCGTTGCCGATACGGAGCAGTCGCAGACCCGGGTCGTTGCACTCCGGAACCGGCTGCGCAATGAACCGGATATCTCGGACTCCGTCGACGCGTCCATCGACAGGTGCGACGACGAGCTCGCGCGCATCATGGCTGCCGGCGACGCTTTCCAGGTTTCGGCGCAGGAAGAAGTCACCACCCACCATTATGCAAACGCGCTCTTCAACATTCTTCGCGGCGGCATCTTCGACGACCAGTACACCGTGTCCGCGCGGGATTTCTCGCAGACGGTCCACCATTTCAACCACAACGTTCATGCACGCAATGAGGACTTCCTGGACAGCCTTCCGGCCACCCTCGACTTCAACCAGCTCGCTTCCATGGTTCGCTCGCAGAATGACCCGCAGCTGGAGCGGCTCTGCTATGAATACCTGCCGATAACGTTCGGCCGCCGCCACGGTGACCCGAGCCGTCCCTGGAATCGCTTCGCCATCCGGCTGAAGGACGAGTCGGGACACCGGTTGCTTTCTTACCAGGGCAACTGGCGCGACATTTTCCAGAACTGGGAAGCCCTGACCTTCAGCTACCCGGAGTTCATCGAGAGTGTCATTGCGAAGTTCGTCAATGCATCGACGATGGACGGCTACAACCCCTATCGCATCACCAAGCAAGGTATCGACTGGGAGATCGAGGATCCCGAGGACCCCTGGAGCTATATCGGCTACTGGGGGGACCACCAGATAATCTACCTGCTCAAGCTGCTGGAGCTGTCGGAGCAGTTTCACCCGACCCGGCTCGCACAGCTCCTGCACCAGCCCGTCTTCAGCTACGCAAACGTTCCCTATCGCATCAAGCCCCTGGAAAAGCTGCTGCGCAATCCGAAGGATACGGTCGTGTACGACCATGAACTCGCCGACCGTATCGAGCAGCGAGTCGCTGACAACGGCGCAGACGGCAAGCTGATCCTCGATGGCAATGGTGAGGTCTACCAGGTGACCCTGCTCGAGAAGCTGCTGGTCCCGCTGCTCGCCAAGCTCGGCAATTTGGTCATTGGCGGCGGGATCTGGATGAACACCCAGCGTCCCGAGTGGAACGACGCGAACAACGCCCTGGTCGGCCACGGGCTGAGCATGGTGACCCTCTATTACATGCGCCGTTACGTTCGATTCCTGCAGCAGCTGATCGCATCCGGAGCGGGTACCGTCGAACTGTCACGGGAAGTCAGTGAGTGGCTGGCCGATACCGCGTCCGCTCTCGAGAGCGTCCGCCCCCTGCTCGGGACCGAGCCGATCAGCCCGGAGCAGCGATTCGAAACGCTGCAGGAGGTGGGCCTTGCAGCAAGCGGCTACCGTGAGACCGTTTACCGTAACGAGGGTTTCTCCAGGAAAGTGAAGCAATCGCCGGACGTCATCGTGAGAATGCTCGATGATGCGCTCGTCGCCATCGACCACAGCATCGGCGTCAACCGACGCGTTGACGGACTGTACAACGCCTACAACCTGCTCGGCCTGAACACCGATACGGCGACTGTGGACACGCTGTACCCGATGCTCGAAGGCCAGGTCGCAGCCCTGAGTTCGGGGGCGATCTCGCCCGAGGCGGCCTGCGCTCTACTCGATACCCTGTTCGAAAGCGACATCTACCGGCCGGACCAACACTCCTTCATGCTGTACCCGGACCGCAAGCTGCCGGGCTTCTTCGACAAGAACCAGATCGACGAAAAGGAACTGCTCGCTATTCCGTTGCTCGCGCGGATGGTGGCGGATGGCGACGACCGGGTCGTGTCGCGGGATGTCGAAGGCAGCTATCGCTTCAATGCGGACTTCGCCAACTCGGGCGATCTGAAGCGACGCCTGGAGGCACTCGAATCCGTGTATGGCGACGAGGTTGCAGCCGCCCGCGGCGAGCTGCTGAAACTTTACGAGAGGGTCTTCGATCACCGCGCGTTCACCGGTCGCTCCGGAGCGATGTTCGGTTTCGAAGGCCTCGGCAGCATCTACTGGCACATGGTGTCCAAGCTGCTGCTTGCGATCCAGGAGAACTTCTTTGCGGCGCGCGACGGCGGCGTCAGTGAGCAGACCTGTTCGCGGCTCGGGTCACTGTACTATGCGGTCCGCAACGGCATCGGCTTCAACAAGACGCCGTCCGAATACGGTGCATTCCCGATGGACCCCTATTCGCATACTCCGAAGCATGCCGGCGCACAGCAGCCCGGGATGACAGGACAGGTCAAGGAAGAGGTGCTGACACGCTTCGGCGAACTCGGCGTCCGGGTACGCGACGGCGCAGTGCATTTCGAACCGGGGCTGTTGCGCGCGGTCGAATTCCCGGCGGAACCTCGATCCTTCCGTTATCTCGACGTAAAGGGCGACTGGCAGGACATTGATCTGCCCGCAGGTGCGCTCGCGTTCACCTGGTGCCAGGTGCCTGTCGTGTATCGGCTGGAGGACGCGGATGCCCCGGCGCTGACACTTGTTTACGAATACGGCAGGACGGAAGAGTCGCGGAAACTGTCGCTGTCGGAATCGACAAGCGCCGAGGTGTTCCAGCGCAGTGGTCACATCCGGCAGATCAACGTAACCCTGAGCCGAGAACACCTTCTGGCAATTTGACAGCGCTGTCAAAACAGCGTCTAATTCCGCCCGTTTAGGGGGGTAGTGCGCAGTATTGCGCATTCGGGCTGGTATATATGCCGAAGATCACGATTGACGACGTTGCGGAACTTGCAGGCGTTTCGATAAAGACCGTCTCGCGCGTCGTCAACCAGGAACCGAACGTCCGCGAAGCGACGCGCAACAAAGTCGAAGCGGCCATCGCAAAGCTCAACTACCAGCCGAACAAGGCTGCCCGCAGCCTCGCGAGCCACCACTCTCATCTCATCGGCCTGATTTACGACGATCCGAGCTACTACGAAGTTCCGAGCGCCGGCTACGTCATCCGCATGCAGCAGGGTGTATTGAGCGCCTGTCATACGAGCAAGTACGAGCTTCTGATCCACCCCTGCCAGTATCGCAGGAAGGACATCGGCAAAGAGATCAAGACGCTGATCGAACAGGTACGTCCCGATGGCATCGTGCTCGCCGCGCCGCTTTCCAACATGCCGAAGATCGTACGGGCGATCGAAGCCACGGGCACCCCCCTGGTGCGGCTGTCTCCGGGCACCGCGAACGGCAAGCAGCTTTCCGTCGTGACCAACGATCGCGAGATCAGCGCCGAACTGACTCGATATCTCGCATCGCTGGGCCATACCCGGATTGCATTCATCACGGGTCACCCCAGTCACAAGGCAGTTGGTAATCGCTATCTCGGGTACCGGGACGGGCTGGAGCAGAGCGGCATCAAGTTTTCGGAACGGCTCGTCGCTGCGGGTGACAATTCGATCGGGTCCGGCGAGGAATGCGCGATGGAGTTGCTGCAACGAGTGAACCCTCCCACTGCCATATTCGCCGCGAACGATGACATGGCGGCCGGCGTCATCCGCGTGGCCGACCGCCTGGGCATCAAGGTTCCGGAGGAGTTATCCGTTGCGGGCTGCGACGACATCTCGCTCGCCCGCCAAGTTTACCCGGCGCTCACGACCATCAACCAGCCACTCTCGGCGATGGCGGAGCGTGCAGCCGCGGCACTGATCGCTTCCGTTCGGGACAAGCGTCCGCTGATGGGGACCGAGGTCGTGCCTGCAACCATCCAGGTCAGGGAATCCACCGGCCCGGTGCCCGACTGAAGTCGCCGTTCGGCTCGCGCCGCCGCTAGGGCGAGCCCTCGTAGACCCTCACGTAGTCGACTTCCATTTCGACCGGGAAGACGGTTGACGAATTCGGCGCCCCCGGGAAATTACCGCCGACGGCAACGTTGAGGAGAATGTAGAAGTTCTCGTTGAACGGCGCGGGGTACGGCGCACCGGTCGTCGACCACGAGTTCTGCGTCGAATACAGGATATCGTCGACGTACCAGCGCATCTCGGGCACCGTGGAATCCCATTCCAAAGCGTACGTGTGAAACACGGTAGACGGGTCTTCCGAGACCGGGTAGCCACCATCATTGGACGCCGATTCATTGTTCGGAAACTCGCCGCCGAAATGGATGGTGCCGAAGACATTATTGCCGCCCGTGCCGCCCAGGTTGACGGCCTCGACAATATCGATCTCGCCGGATGCAGCCCAGGTGCCGTAAACGTCGTCCTGCGGCAGCATCCAGAAGGCCGGCCAGATGCCCTGCCCGCCGGCCAGGCGGATACTGGCCTCGATGCGCCCGTAGCGGAACGCAAATCGGTCGCGCGTGTTGATCCGTGCAGAGGTGTAGCTCTTACCGCCAACGGACTCCTGGCGGGCGGTGATGACCAGCATCCCGTCCCTCAGTTCGGCGCTGTCCTCCAGGTACCATTGCAGTTCGTTGTTACCCCAGCCCGGGATGCCGTACTGGCTGCCGTCCCCGTTTTCGAAGAACCACACTTCCGGGTCCAGCTGCGCGGCATCGAACTCGTCGCTCCAGACCAGCGTCCAGGACGTCGGATCCCCGGACGTGACATCGCGGTTGTCCGCCACGCTCAGCGTCGGGTTGTCGATGTTCACGTTCACCGTCGGCGGCGGAGGCGACACCGGCGGCGGAGGCGGGCCCGCGGTGGGCGGTGAACTGTCTCCGCCGCCACCGCCACCACCACAGGCGGCCAGCGACATCGCGGCCGCCAGCACCATTACGTTACGAATCATACCTTTACAAGTTTCGACCATGGCATGGACCTCAATGCAACAACGCCAATTCGGGCCTTGTGCAAATAAAAAATGACAGCGCTGTCAAAGTTGGTACCATTATACCCGAGCTCCGGCCCGGCGACGATAGGTAACAATGCTCATCCTCAGACACCTCAAGCGGAGTTTTTTCATGAACCGGGAATTCAGGCGGTATCTCGGCTATGCCGTCGGCGAAATCCTCCTGGTCATCGTCGGCATTCTCATCGCGCTGCGCATCGACACCTGGCACGAGGAGCGGCAGACGCAGCAGGCTATCGATGAATACCTGGCCGGTGTTGCCCGCAACATCCGAGAGGACATCGCCGAGATCCAGGCAATCCGGGCCAAGCGCGAAGCCGCGATGTTCGCCGCTAAGCTTGCCCGCTGGAGCATGGGCTGGCTGACCTCTTACACGTTGGCCGAGATCGAGTATGCCAGCGATGCACTCGCGCTCGCGCGCGAGCAACACTATTTCAACGCGAACACCAGCAGTTACGAAGGGCTCAGGAACTCCGGATTGCTGTCAAACCTGGGTGACCCGGAAATCGAGAGCTTGCTGTTCGAATACTACGAACTGGTTTCGAGGATTCGGCAGTTCGAGCAAAACCAAAACGAGTACCTTCGCGGGCTGTCGCTGCAGTTCACGTCACACGCATACGGGGACCTCATGCTGGCTTTCCAGGAACCCGGCTTCTTCGATGAAGAAATGTTCGCGGGCAGCGACCTTCAGTCGGGATTTCGCGGAATCCTGAGGGACCCGATCGTGCTGGCGTGGTTCGAGTCTGCAAGTCTGCAGTCACTGCTGCTGGATTACATGCGACTCGAAAACCTGGGAATGCTCTACATCGGCCTCGTGGAAGGGGCGGGAAACGATACAACCCTGTCATCCCGAGAATCCTTCTACGACCCGAACAGTGGTCTCGGTTACGCCCGGGTACTCGACGATGGCGAACTCGCCTGGCACAGCTACACGGTCGAATGGTATCCAACCCCGGACAATGAAATTCTCGAAAACCGCGGCACGTTTGCAAGCGATATCCGGGCCATCTCGTTTTCCGGCGAAAGCATGGATGTCAGTTACCCGGGAATAGAGCGCCTCGGTGGTCCGAACTGGGCCGCGGTCGCTCTCCGGGTCGGGGGCATTGCACCGACCGCAACCCGCGGCGCGAAGGATTATTCGCGGTTCAAATCACTGCGCCTGGACATGAAAGGCGCGAGAGGCGGCGAGCAGTTCTCGATCCATCTAAAGGACAGCAGCGACGCAGACGACGGCACCCAGACCAACATCCCGGTTACTCTTACCGAGGACTGGCAGACCTACGACTTCGATCTCGCGTCATTCGAGAGCGCGGACCTGAGCAGGCTATTCATCGTCACCGGGTTTCTTTTCATCGACCAACCCGAGCCGTTGTCGTTCTCGGTCAGGAACGTCACTTTTCTGAAGCCGGGCGATCCCTGAACACCAGCTTGGGGGTCCTGTCCACGAAGAACAAACCCCAGTGGTTTTCGGCGCCGTTGCCTCGGTCCGGGTGCTGGCCCACCCTGGAACCCGAGTAGGCGACGGCGAGCGATTCTCCCGCGACCAGGTCACCGGGCGCCTGCCGGTAAGACGCTGCGGGCTCGTCACCTTCGACCAGGAACGGGATGTTTGCGTGCGCGGCGTGGCCCTTGCCGTCGTAGGCATAGGCGAACAGGCGGTACCTGCCGGGACTGCTCACGGTAACCGTCGTCTGTGGAGCCTCGGCATCCGACAGCAGGCCTTCGAGGCTGGGCAGCCGCTCTTCGCGGTCGCCGCCCGACTTCTGCGAATCGCTCTCGGGCTTCACTTCCCAGCGATAGGTGAGTGTATCCCCGTCGGGATCGATGACGTCGAAGACTGCTTCATACGACTCGCCGGCGGTGAGGACGACACTCTCTTTGTAGCCCTTTCCGTCGAGCCGGATAGCCTCGACTCGCGGCGTCCGGTTCGCGGGCCATTCGCCTGTCCAGATGTGCTGCATGGCGTCCGCGGCTTCCGTCAGCTCGCCGCGCTCGGTGAGCATGCCGAACCAGGTGGGCGTGCGTTCCTGCTTCTGACCCCAGAAGAATGCGTACGAGCCGATCAGCTGGCCGTCGAATTCCGCGAGAACGTCATCGTGGGCCCTCAGGAATACGCCGGCTTTCTCGGAACTCGTGAGTTCGACCGGCGTTCCCCAGGTCGTCTTCTCCATCTCCCAGTAACCGATCGTGCCCCACTCCGTCATCATGAACGGCTGGTCGAAACCGGTCGCCTCGACCTGTTCCGGCAGTCCGAACAGGCTGCCGTACATCTGGAAGCTGATGAAATCGATCGCCGGCGCACGCGCCCGGATTTCGGCGATGACATCGGGTTTGAAGCCCGATATCGGCGTGGTCACGGGGTGAATGGGATCCAGTTCGTGGATCATTGTCGCAACGTCGTTGACCGCGTCCCACACCGCGGGATTGGAATAGCTGTGATTCAGCTCGTTTCCGATCAGCCAGAAGAGCAGCGCAGGATGGTCTTTGTAATTCAGGACCTGTTTGCGGACCGTTTCACGTTGCCGGGCCACGGCCTCCGTATCATCGTAATCGAATCCATGGCGCTCGGCCTTCATGGAAAGTCCCAGTGCCACGGTGACCCCGTTCGCCTGTGCCACGTCGAGTAGCTTCCGCGTGTCCTGGTAGTCATTACTCGTACTCCAGGTGCGTATCGAATTACCGCCGTGCGCGGCGAAGCGCTCGATGTCGTCCCTGCCCATGCCGGCACCCCTGATCACATAGGGCTCGCCGCCGCGCAGCAGACGGTAGCCGGAGTCGGTCTTCGCGATCTCCACCTTGATTGCGGAGCCCGCGTCTCCGCGCTCGGGGGAACAGGCTGTCATGAGTAAAAGTAGCGGAATCGTTGGCAGTAACTTCATATCAGTCTTTGACGAGAATCGTCTCGAGTTCTTCGAGGGACCGCCCTTTGGTTTCCGGCAGGATCCGCATGACGAACACGAGACCGACCACGGCAAACACTCCGTAGATCAGAAACGTCCCGGCGTTACCGATCGTCTCCAGCTGCCAGGGGAAGATAAAGGTGACGAGGAATGCGACGCTCGAATTGATCAGACCGACGAAAGAGATCGCGATGCCGCGCACCCGGTTCGGGAACAGCTCGGAGAACAGCACCCACATGATCGGCCCGATCGAGACTGCGAAACTCGCAACGAAACCGAGTATCGCGAACAGGATGAGCACCGGGTTCATGGTGATCGCACTGCTGACCAGCTCGGACTGAAATTTCTTGTAGGTGTCTTCACCGACGGCAGCAAACAGCGCGGAACGAAATTCCGTGTCGCTCTCGTAGGTCGTATCCACCACGAGTTCGAGTTGCTGTCGGTCGATTTCGGGTGGCAGTGCGTCGACCGAGGCCTGGTCCAGCCTGTAGGTCGCAGAACCGAAGCTCCAGGCGAGCGTCAGCATGCAAACGGCGATACCGGTCAGGCCGAAGCCGAGCAGCGGCCGCCGCCCGAGGCGATCGATCAGCGCCATCGCCACGACCGTCAGCACCAGGTTCACGAGACCGACGAGCGCCGCCTGCATGAACGACGCGTTCACGCCGATGCCGGACTGCTCGAAGATCATTGGCGCATAGAAGAACACGGCGTTGATGCCCGTGATCTGCTGCAGGATGCCGACCGCAATGCCGATCGTCATGACGAGTCTGAGCGATGGGTGCAGAAGCGTCCTCGGCGAAACCCGGCCCAGCGCCGCTTCGGCGGCGATCGCCTGCTTGACGGCCTGGAGATCCTCGGACGCCCTGTCGCAGCCGCCGACCCGTGCAAGCACGACGTGCGCGTCGTCTTCCCGGCCGCGCATCGCCAGCCACCGAGGGCTTTCCGGTACGAACAACAGCGCAATGAGATACAGCACGGCCGGCAACGTCTCAACGCCGAGCATCCAGCGCCAGTTCCACTCGTCCAGCCGGAGCGCTTCGGTCCACGCTGCGCCGGATTCGCCGAGCGTCAATATCAGGTAGTTGCTGAAAAATGCGACCGATATACCGATGACGATGTTGAGCTGGTTGAACGACACTAGGCGCCCGCGAGACTCCGGGGGCGCCATCTCGGCGATATACATCGGCGCGATAATGAGTGCTGCGCCGACGCCGAGACCGCCCAGCATGCGCGCGAAAACCAGCCACCCGAAGCTCGGCGCCACCGCGGAAAGGATCGCCGAAACGGCGAACAGCGCTGCCGCGATCCGGAGCACCGGCCGCCGCCCGATGCGATCGCTCAACGGGCCGGACAGCATCATCGCCAGCGTCGCCGTGAGCGACAGGGACGACACCGACCAGCCGAGCTGAATCTTGGTCAGGGAAAACTCGACTTCGATAAAACGGACGACGCCGGAAATCACCGAGGCATCGAAGCCCATGAGGAAACCGCCGAGCGCAACGAACAGGGCGATCATGGCAGTGTAACGAGAGGATGGGTTCATGGCGTCCCTCGGGATCAATCGCTTGCCACGACGCGGAAAGCGGTCTTCAGGTCAGTGTCCGAGCTGCCGCCAACCCAGGCGTGGAAATCGCCCGGCTCCACCATGAGCTCGTTATTGCGTCCGTAAAACGCGAGATCGTCGGTGTGCAGCTCGAAACTCACCGTCACGCTCTCACCGGGTTCGACGCGCAGTCTTCGAAATCCCTTGAGTTCTCGGACGGGCCGGGTCACGTTCCCCACGAGGTCTCTTACGTAGAGCTGCGCGACCTCGTCCGCGGCGATGTCACCGCGATTCGTGAGTTCGGCGCTGATGATTAGCGTCCCGCCGAGCGGAACTTCGTCGGCGCTCACTCGAATATTTTCGTAGCTGAAATCGGCGTACGACAGGCCGAAGCCGAACGGGTAAAGCGGCGTGTACCCCGCGTCCAGATGGAATGCCGTCATGCCCAGGGACGTCTGCGGTGCACGCACTTCGATGTCGTCGATATGCACGATCTTGTCCGGGGACGGCGGCTTGCCCGTGTTCTTCTGGTTGTAGTAGACGGGAACCTGGCCGACCATGCGCGGGAACGTGGCCGGCAGCTTGCCGGACGGCGACTCAAGTCCGAACAGTAGTTCGGCGATCGCCGGCCCGCCCATCGTGCCGGGGTGCCAGGCATAGAGAATCGCATCGACGTGATCGACGATGTTCGTCAGCGTCAGTGGCCGCCCGGCCATGATGACGGCGATGACGGGCCTGCCGGCCTCCCGTACGCGCCTGGCCAATTCGGCCTGCGCGCCCGGCAGGTTGATGTCCGCGCGGGAGTGCGCCTCGCCGGACAGGATCGCCTCTTCGCCGAGGACGAGCACCACGACGTCCGAGCGCTTCGCCGCCGCGGCGGCGTCGTCGAACGGCCCCGTCAATTTGCTGCGGCTCGTCTCCATCGCGCGCACGTACTCGATCCCGGCATCGTTACCCACGAGGTCGCGAATGCCCTGCAGGGCCGTGACGCTGAGTTCCGCGTCGCCGTCGAATACCCAGGTGCCGAGCTGCTCGTAGGGCGCATCGGCGAGCGGTCCGATCACGGCGATCCTTTCGATCCGCTCCTTGGACAGCGGCAAAACGCCATTATCGTTCTTTAGCATGACCACGCTCTGCAGGGCCGCTGTCTTCGCGGTGGCAAGCGCCTCGGCACTGCCGAAGGCCGGGAGCGCATCAGGATCGGTGTACGGCTCGTCGAACAGACCCATCTCGAACTTCACACGCAGTATGTTCGCGACGGCGGTGTCGATCACGTCGATATCGAGGGCGCCGTCTTCGATCAGCCCGACGAGTTCATCGACATACACGCTGCCCGCCATGTCCATGTCGATGCCAGCGGTCGCAGCCGCAAGCGCCGAATCCCTGTCGTCCGCCGTCAGTCCGTGAATCGCGAGCTGGTGGATCGAGTTCCAGTCGCTGACGACGAATCCGTCGAAGCCCCATTCGCCACGGAGGACCTGTCGCATCAGGAACTCGTTGCCGGTCGCGGGCACGCCGTTCAGGTCGCTGAACGATGCCATCAGCGTGGCGACGCCAGCATCTACCGCAGCCCGGAACGGCATCAGATGCACGTTGCGAAGTTCGTTCTCTGGGATGTTGGTTGTCGCGTAATCGCGGCCGCTTTCCACTTCCCCGTAGCCGGCGAAGTGCTTGGCACAGGCGAGAATCGCTCCCGGTGCCGCGAAGTCATCGCCCTGGAAGCCTTGAACCATCGCGACCGCAAGCTTGCTTGCCAGGTGCGGGTCTTCACCCGGGCTCTCTGCGACGCGGCCCCAGCGCGGGTCGCGCGTGATGTCGATCATCGGCGCAAAGGTCCAGTTGACACCCGACTTTGCCGCCTCCAGGGCCGCGATGCGCGCACCCTGCCGCACGATATCCGGGTTCCAGGTTGCGGCCTGGCCCAGCGGGATCGGCATCACGGTCTTGAAGCCGTGGATTACGTCTCGGCCGACGAGCAACGGGATGCCGAGCCGGCTTTCCTCAACGGCGATGCGTTGCAGCTCGTTCACCGTGGCCACGTCGACCTGGTTGATGACTGAACCGACCCTTCCCGCTCGCAGGACGTCCCCGAGTTCCTCCGCGGGATCCATGTCTCCCGCATGGATCTGGTTCATCTGGCCGACTTTCTCGGCGAGGGTCATGCGGGCGAGCAGTTCGGCGACGCGTTGCTCTATGTCGGCAGCCGCTGAACGATCTTCTGCATCTGTCGTAGTCATGGTGGACACCAGCAAGCAGCCGCAGAGCAGGGCAACGTGTCCAGGCCGAGCGAGTCTCTTTACGTTCCTGGTGCGGTACATCAATCCAATCCCCGCCCCGGCATGCGCGAGCAGCAGGCTCTCGTCGGCTTAGTTGAACAACCCCCTGCGGCTACGCCCGGTCCGACAACAGGCTTTATCGTTGTACCTGACGGTGCGATAGCGGCATCGATAAGTTCGTTTCTAGCAACGTTTGACAGCGCTGTCAATATAGTGGACGATGGCCGCGCCATGCAGCACTACGAGACAGCGTCCGAGGATCGCATACCGTTTCACCTCAAGCTCATCTACGGGCTGGGCGCTTTTGTCAACAACCTGCTGGCCGCCGCGATCGGCGGCATGGTTATCGTCCTGAACCTCGGGCTTGGCATGAATCCGGCGCTGGTCGGGCTGGTCAGCGCGCTACCGCGCCTGACCGATGCGATTACCGATCCCCTCATGGGCTACATCTCGGACAACACGCGTTCCCGCTGGGGGCGCCGGCGTCCCTACATATTCGTGGGCGCCATTGCGGCTGCTGTCATCTTTGCATTGCTTTGGCAACTGCCGTCGGGAAAGAGCGAATCCTTCTACTTCTGGTACTTCCTTGTCGGCTCACTGATCTTCTACCTGGCGTACACGGTTTACGCGACCCCTTGGGTCGCTCTCGGTTACGAGTTGACGCCTGATTATCACGAGCGCACGCGGCTCATGGGTGTACAGAATTTCATCGGCCAGATTCCCTACATGATCTCGCCGTGGTTCCTGTGGATCATGCAGAACGAAGGCTGGTTCGATGACATGGTAGCCGGCGCCGCGGGCCTGTCGATAATAATCGCCGTGATCGTTATCGGGGTCGGTATCATGCCGGCAATATTTCTGCGCGAGCGGTTCAAGGACATCGCAGCGGCGGAATCTGCGGAGAAGAGGGAAACGACCGGTGCCGGCAGCGTCATACTAAAGAACATCCTGGACTTCTTCCATGGTTTCTTCATTACGCTCAAGTCGAAGCCGTTCCTCAAGCTATGCGCTGCAACCTTTCTCGTTTTCAACGGCTTCATGATGATCGCGTCATTCCAGTTTTACGTGATCATCTATTACGTGTTCGGTGGTGATACCGCGCTCGGCTCAAAGTATGCGGGCTATGCCGGCACGATACAGTCCATTACGACGTTCGCGGTCATCGTGTTCGTGGCCTGGCTCGGCACGAAGATCGGCAAGCGGCGGGCATTCTTCGTCAGCACCGGCGTTTCGATGGCGGGGTATGCACTGAAGTGGGTTTGTTATAACCCCGAGATACCGTGGATGGTGATGTTGCCTGCACCGCTCCTGGCGTTCGGCCTCGGCGGCCTGTTCGTGCTGATGCCGTCGATGATTTGCGACGTCGTCGACGCCGACGAACTTGAAACGCACCAGCGGCGTGAAGGTATGTATGGCTCGATCTTCTGGTGGGTCGTCAAACTGGGCATGGCCGCGGCGTTGGCGGCGGGCGGCTTCCTGCTCAATGCCACTGGTTTCGACGTCGCACTGGAAGGCAACCAGGGTGAACAGACGATAACCCTGCTGCGCCTGTTCGATGCGTTCGTCCCCTTCGTCACTTCAGGCATCGCGATCTGGGCAATAGCGACATTCTCGATTACCGAGGAACGCGCGCACGAGATTCGCCAGGAACTCGAGCGTCGCCGCGGCACACCGGACGCGCCGGCGCCAGCACCTGCCTAACCGCGGCCGCAGCGCTCGAGCAGCGCCTCCTTCACTTTCGGTGACACGAACTCCGAGATGTCGCCGCCCAGTGAAGCGATCTCGCGAACCAGGCTCGACGAGATGAAGGTGTAGGACTCGGGCGGCGTCAGGAAGACAGTCTCTACTGCGTCGGTCAGGTGCCGGTTCATGGTGGCGAGCTGAAATTCGTACTCGAAATCGGAGACGGCGCGCAGCCCGCGGATGATGACGGACAGCCCGTTGTCGCGTGCGAAATCCACGGTCAGGCCCTTGTAAGACGTCACCTCGACGCCGTCGACGCCCGCAAGGGCCGACTGCGCGAGTTCGACGCGCTCTTCGAGATCGAACATCGGCGCCTTGCTGCCCGTATCCGCTGCGATGGCGATGACAACACGGTCAAACACCTTGACCGCTCGTTTGACCAGGTCCTCGTGCCCCAATGTGATCGGGTCGAAAGTCCCCGGGTACATGGCTGCTACGGACATCCCCCCTCCTTGTTACTCTTGAGTACCCCTGCCGCCAAGTATCGCATACCGCGACTTCGCGCCGTCCTCCACCAGCGGGTACCGCAGGCGCGCCATTCCCCTAAGACGCGACCTCGGCCAACCTGAAACGCACGTTTCCTGCGCTCCTGTCCTTCAGTATGTGCCAGTTGCCCGGTAGCGTCGCCAGGGGTTTCGCGCGATCCTGTTCGAGGTAGACCCGACCGCCCGGGGCGAGCAGGCGAAGTTCGTCGATGAGCCTGCAGAGTTCCTCCAGCCTGTCGTCGGCGAACGGCGGGTCGAGGAAGACGATGTCGAAAGAGGCGGGTCGGGCATCGCGAACATACTCCACGGCATCGCCGCGTTGAACAATGGCTCCCCTGGCATCCAACATCTTCGCACTGTTTTCGATTACCTTTATGGCGCGACGCGAGTTGTCTACGAAGACCACTTGCGTCGCACCTCTCGACAAGGCCTCGAAGCCCAGCGCTCCGGTTCCCGCAAACAGGTCGAGGCAACGCGCGCCCTGTATCGAGGGAGCGAGCCAGTTGAAGAGCGTCTCCCGGATCCGCTCCGACGTGGGCCGCAGCCCCGGCACCTCCGCGATATCCAACAGACGACTGCGCCACTTTCCCGCTACAATACGCAGCCGTCCGGGTCGGGGCTTCTGGTTTGCGGCACCGGGCTTTTTCGTCATCATTTCCCCACGGGCCTCGAGCAGGGGCCGGTTCCGGACAGTTTAGGCGATTTCGGTCGCCGGGTACTTCGAGACGCAATGTTTGGGAAAAAGGACCAACCCGCCGAACACCAGGGATTCATCAAGCGGCTGCGCGCGCGCCTCAACCGTGGCGACAGCTGGCTCACTTACGACCTGGCGAATCTCGCTCCGGGCGGCAAGATCGACGAGGACGTGATCGAGGAACTCGAATCGCTGCTCGTCATGGCGGACGTCGGCATCGACACGACGTCGCGCATCATCGAGGACCTGCAGAAGCGCCTCGCGCGCAAAGAGCTCAAGGATGTCGAGGCCCTGCGCAACGGCCTGCGGCGGTCACTCGTCGACATCCTCGCGCCTGTCGAAAAGCCCCTCGACATCGATCCTCAACATCGCCCGTACGTGATCCTGATGGTCGGTGTGAACGGCGCCGGCAAGACCACGACGATCGGCAAGCTGGCGAGACGCTTCAAGGACCGGGGCCTGTCCGTCATGCTCGCCGCGGGAGATACCTTCAGGGCGGCTGCCGTCGAGCAGCTGCAGGCATGGGGACACCGCAACCAGGTGCCGGTGATCGCACAGCAGAGCGGCGCCGACCCGGCCGCCGTCATATTCGACGCGTGGGAGGCGGCGAAGGCGCGCGGAATCGACGTGCTCCTGGCGGACACGGCCGGGCGCCTGCAAAGCCAGCGGGGCCTCATGGACGAACTGGCAAAGATCCGCCGCGTGGTGGCACGGCGCGATGAGACGGCACCGCACGAAATCATGCTGGTGCTCGACGCGAGCCAGGGCCAGAACGCGCTGGTGCAGGCAGAGAAGTTCCACGATGCCCTCGGATTGACGGGCATCACCGTGACCAAGCTGGATGGTACCGCCAAGGGTGGCATTCTGCTGGCTATTGCGAGCGCGCTGCATGTTCCCGTACGGTTCATCGGCATCGGCGAGTCGGCCGAGGACATGCAGCCGTTTGCCGCGGAAGAATTCGTCGACGCACTCCTCGCCAGCGGCGGACAGGGGTGAGCAAGGCACAGATGATTCAGTTCGAGGACGTGACCAAGCGGTTCCCTGGCGGGCAGGAAGCCCTGTCCGGGCTGACGCTGTCCGTCGACAAGGGCGAGATGGTCTTCGTAACCGGGCACTCGGGCGCGGGGAAGAGCACGCTACTCAAGCTCATTGCTCTGATCGAGCGCCCGACCAGCGGCCAGGTCATCGTCGACGGCCAGAACACTCGCCGGGTACGCCGCCGAAAGATCCCCGGGTATCGTCGCCAGATCGGCATGGTCTTTCAGGACCACAAGCTGCTTTACGACCGCCCGGTATCGGACAACGTCGCATTGCCTCTGATCATCGCAGGCGCGAGCCCGCGCGAAGCCGGGAAGCGCGTCCGCGCGGCACTCGACCAGGTCGGCCTGCTGCACAAGGAAAAAAAGAACCCCGAAACACTCTCCGCCGGCGAGCAGCAGCGTGTCGGAATTGCGCGTGCCATCGTGACCAGACCCAAGCTGCTGATCGCCGACGAGCCGACGGGCAACCTGGATCCCGACCTGTCGCTGGAGGTCATGCGCATATTCCGGCGCTTCAACGAGGTCGGTGTCACGCTGTTGATCGCGAGCCACGATATCTCGCTGATCGACAAACTCGGCTGCCGCCGTATCGAGCTCGAGGAAGGCCGATTGCAGGAACTGCAGTATGACGACGACCTGGTCGCGCACTTCGACGGCGATTTCGTGCCAAATGGAGGTGACGACGGATGGCGGTAACGCGGCATTCTGATGCAGTAGCCCCGCTGCGCTCCGCCGGGTCCGTGACCATCTGGCTCGGGCGTCACGCGAGGACGGCATCGTCGTCTTTCGGCCGGATCGTGCACCAACCGTTTGCAAGCCTGATGATCATCCTGGTGATTGCGATAACCCTCGCGATACCGATGGCCCTAAATCTTGCGATCAAGAACTTCGCAGCGATCAGCAGCGGCTGGGACGATGCGCTCGATTTCTCGGTGTTCCTAGAAACCGGCATTTCAGCTAGCGATGCCGAGGCGCTCGCCAGGCTGATATCGCAGCGTGCCGACGTGGACGATGTGCGCCTGATTACCGCAGACGAGGCACTGGCAGAATTCAAGGAGCAGTCGGGGTTCGGTAGCGCCCTCGATCACCTTCCCGACAACCCGCTGCCGCACACGCTTGTCGTGAGGCCCAGCCCGGCCAATACGCCGCAGTTGATGACGCTGTTGCGAGAGGAGCTGGACAGCCTGCCGGAAACCGACCTCGTGCAGGTGGACACCGAATGGGTGCAGCGATTCCACGCGATACTCGAGATCGTGCAGCGTGCCATTATGATAGGCGCCAGTCTTCTGGGCGCGGCGATCGTAGTAATCATAGGCAACACGATCCGGCTGGAGATCCAGAACCGTCGCGACGAGATCGAGGTCACCAAGCTCATCGGCGCGAGCAACGCCTTCGTGCGCCGGCCGTTTCTGTGGAGCGGCTTCTGGTTCGGGCTGTTCGGGTCGGTGCTCGCCCTCGGGCTCGTGCAGTACGGCCTGTACCTGCTGCAGCCGGCGGTGACACGGCTGGCCGGTCTTTACCAGAGTGGGGTGACCATGCTCGCTCTCGACCTGCGGGACAGCCTCGTGATCATCGCGATCGGCGTCGGGCTGGGCCTGACCGGCTCATGGCTGGCCGCAGCGCGCCACATGCGTTCCATAGAGCCCAGATAACGCTTGTGGCAGCGCGCATGCGCGTGCGCCAGCGACCCCCCCGCCTCTCGGGGGACACTTCGTAACGAATTGTAACGCCCTGTATTAAAAAGGAATATTTCTGGCATGCTGGCGGAACGTTCGTCGCGGTTAGCACTCTAAGGTTCCGAGTGCTAAAATCGCCGTACCACAAGGAGAGACCAGAATGACCACAGCGGTAGCGCTTCGAAACCGGGAGCTGATGCTGGCCGGACCGGTTGGCAGCCTCGACGCCTATATCCAGGCCGTCGGATCCGTGCCCGTGCTCAGCAAGGAAGACGAGCAGGCACTGGCGATTCGATTCCGCGAAAATGACGACCTCGATGCGGCGCGCGAACTCGTTTTGGCGCACCTGCGCTTCGTCGTGCACATCGCGAAAGGTTACACGGGCTATGGCCTGCCGCTCGGCGACCTGATCCAGGAAGGCAATGTCGGCCTCATGAAGGCCGTCAAGCGCTTCGACCCGGACTATGACGTACGGCTCGTGTCCTTCGCGGTGCACTGGATCCGCGCCGAGATTCACGAGTTCGTGCTGCGCAACTGGCGCATCGTCAAGGTTGCGACCACGAAAGCGCAACGCAAGCTATTCTTCAATCTTCGCAAGGCGAAGAAGAATCTCGCGTGGCTGACCTTCGACGAGACCCAGGCTGTCGCCAGCGATCTCGGTGTGAGTCCCGAGGAAGTTACCGAGATGGAAAAGCGGCTGCACGCACGCGACGCGATCTTCGACCCGGCGCCGGACGCGGATGATGAGCATTCGTTCACGCCGGCCGCTTACCTGCCCAGCCCGGACTCCGACCCTGCGATGCTCGTCGAGACAGCGGACTTCAACGACGATGCCACCGAACGTATGGCTGCTGCCCTGGATATCCTCGACGATCGCAGCCGCCACATTATCGAGAGCCGCTGGCTGTCGGAAGACAAGCTGACGCTCCACGAGCTCGCCGACGAATACGGCATCTCGGCGGAGCGGGTCCGCCAGGTCGAAGCCAACGCGATCAAGAAGCTGCGGTCCGCGATGGCGGTCTGATTTTCTGTAGGAGCGGGCCTGGACCCGCGACCCGGTCGCTTAGGCATACACCTTACGCCGGTATCGCACCCACCCGCCGTCTTCCTCCCCCAGCGGATCGTGGTGCGTCCAGTGCACCAGCCCACCGAGATCGTTCCACTCGTACATGCCGCGAAAGTAGATTCTGTCGCCCAGCGACAGCGGAACCGCCTCAGCGACTTCGATATTGTGGGCAATCAGCAGCGTCTGTCTGTTGCTCAACCGGATGATGAAGCGCTGGTGGCGCGAGGCGTCATCGTCGTCGTTCAACAACCGCCGGACGAAACCCGTATCTTCGATCCAATGGCCGGTGTCGGCTTTTGCATAGACTGACAGCATGCCTGACTTTCTTTGTGTTGCTCAGCGAGTGAAAGCGGTGCCGGCCATCCCTGGCCGGCGCGCTCCCCTGTTTCTGTAACGAACGCCGGCCTAGCTGGCGGTAACCGGCACCAGCGTGATTTCGACGCGACGGTTGAGCTGGCGCCCTTCCGGTGTCGAGTTGTCGGCGATGGGATGATGCTCGCCCATGCCGACCGAGATGATCCGCTGGTCCATGATGCCCTGGGTGTAGAGGTATTCTCCGACCGTGTTCGCACGGCGCTGCGACAGCTGCATGTTATAGGAGTCGCTACCCGTGCTGTCGGTATGACCGGCCACTTCGACGACGGTCTTGTCGTACTCCGTCAGCACCTTGCCGACCGAATTGAGAACACCGAAAAACTGCGGGCGCAGCGCCGCACTGTCCGTGTCGAACGTGACGTTCCCCGGCATGTTCAGCGTGATGTTGTCGCCCGTTCGGGTCACGCTGACACCGGTCCCCTGCAGTTCGGCACGAAGCTTGGCTTCCTGCTGATCCATGTAGTGCCCGACGGCTCCGCCCGCCAGGGCGCCGATACCGGCACCGATCAGCGCGTGCTGACGCCGTTCTACGGCATCGTCACCCGACATCAGGCCGGCTACGGCTCCGGCCGCCGCGCCGATAAGCGCGCCCTTGGTCGCCTTGCTCGTTTCCGACTCCCCGGTATAGGGGTCAAGCGTTTCACACCCGCTCAAGATGGCGGCCATGCCCGCGATCACGAACAGGGATTTGATTGTCTTGCTGCCCATAGCGAAATCTCCCTGACACCTTCTGATGAAGATTGACAGCACGAATTGTAACGCTACGTCGCTGAACGCACACTTAATTGAAGCGTTTATGGTCAAATAGCGCCCATGATGCGGGAGCAGCCATGACTGACAGCGACGGTTGGCTGGAGCGCTACGCCGAGATCCACGACAACCTGACTTCCCCGGCACTTTACTGGGTCGCCGTACCGCTGGTTGTCACGGGTGTGGTCGGCCTGCTGTGGTCGCTGCCGGTGCCCGAGCAGTTCTTCGAGATATCGCCACTCTTGAACTGGGGCACCGCCTTCCTGATGGCCGCTGCCGTTTACTATTTCATCATCTCGTTGCCGATCGCGATCGGCATGCTGCCCTTCATTCTCGGTGTCGCCGCGATCCAGCTCTGGCTCGAACAGTCGCTGTACTCGCACCCGAATGTCGCAGCCGGCCTCTTGGCGGGCGGGGTGATTGGCCTGTGGCTCGGGCATCGTCATCAACCCGGCCTGCGCCCCTTGCTGACCGACCTTCAGCTGATAATGATCGGCCCGGCATGGCTGCTTTCGGTGCTGTATCGACGGATCGGTATACCGTTCTGAGCATCACCTCATGAAATCGACCGATGTGCCACGCGACCGCGACGTTTGGCGTATCGCGGCGCCGATGATCCTGTCGAACGTCTCCGTGCCGATGCTGGGCATGGTGGACACCGGCGTCGTCGGGCATCTCGAAAGCCCAGTCTATCTCGGAGCCGTCGCTATCGGCGGCACGATCTTCAGCTTCCTTTATACCGGTGTGAATTTCCTCCGCATGGGCACGACTGGTATCGCTGCCCAGCGCTACGGCGCCGACGATCATGACGGTCTGCGGGTATCGCTCGGCCAGGCGCTCATCGTCGCGCAGTTGATCGCACTGGCCGTGATATCGCTGCAGTGGCCAATCGGCCAAGCCGCCATGAAGCTGCTGGGCGCCGACGGTGCTCTCGCCGAGCATGCTCTCGAGTACTTTGCCATTCGTATCTGGAGCGCGCCGGGCACGCTCGCCAACTTCGTGATGGTGGGCTGGTTCCTCGGCTTGCAGAACGCGCGCGTACCGCTGGTAATCTTCCTGACCATCAATATGACCAACATCGCGCTGGATCTCCTGTTCGTGCTCGTTCTGGGGATGAAGGTGAATGGCGTTGCCCTGGCGTCCGTGCTCGCCGAGTACACCGGGCTAGCGGTCGCGCTTTTCTTCGCCGTACGCGAGCTGCGCCGGCATGCCGGCCGCTGGCCGATGGAAAAGTTCGTGAAGCTGCGCCAGTACGCGGCGTTCTTCTCGGTGAACGCCAACCTGTTCGTGCGGACGATGGCGCTGATATTCACGATCGCATTTGTCACGGCACAGGGTACGCGCATGGGTGAGCTGATACTCGCGGCAAACGCGATACTCATGCAGTTGCAGAACCTGACGGCTTTCGGCCTTGACGGACTTGCGCATGCCGCCGAAGCGCTGGTCGGCAAGGCCGTCGGCCAGCAGCGGCGGGAAGTGCTCGAGCGTTCCGTTGCCCTGTGTCTCAGGTGGTCCCTGCTCTTCGCAGCCGGTTTCAGCCTGGCGTACCTGCTGCTCGGGCCGCAGCTCATCAACGTTCTCACCGACCTGCCGGCGGTCCGCGAGACGACCCTGCGCTACTTACCCTGGATGATCGTTTCGCCGATGGTCTCAGTCTGGTCGTTCCTCTACGACGGCGTCTACGTCGGCGCGACGCGGGCGCGCGAGATGCGCAACATCATGTTGTTCTCAGCGTTCGCAGTATTCATCCCGGCCTGGTTCGTGCTACAGCCGCTCGGCAACGACGGTCTGTGGCTTGCCTTCCTGCTGTTCCTCGCAAGCCGTGGTATCGGCATGCACATCGGCTATCGGCGCAATGTCTTGCCGGCGCTCTTGGCACGCGTCTTGGCTCGCGATCGCAGCTTCAGAACCGCTCCCGAAAAACAGGCGCGCCCAGGAATGCAATGAGGCTTGTCGTGGGGGCCGTATCCCGCCGCTCGCCGTTGTTGGATTCAGGGTGTTCCGGTCGATTTGAATGATCGCGCCCGGCAGAAGTCCGTGCTCAGCTCAGGGCGATTGACTCAGTCGTGGAAATGGAAAGTGCTGGATACGCATTCGGCCCGCGGCGATCAAGATTTGAAGCTACTCGACAGTGAGCGAACCAGCTGGCTCGTCGAACTATCGTCCGTGGCGATCATTTCATGTTCCAGGGTGCCTTTGGTGGCATAACCGTCGACGGCTGACAATTCCGAAGGAGCGACCCCGACATAGCGTTTGAAAACGCGCGTGAAATATGACGGGTCAGAGAACCCGACGCTATATGCAACTTCAGAGATATTCGCCCCGGGAGCATGCAGGGCATTGAATGCTTGAAAGACCCTGTACCGCACGACGAATTCCTGAAACGTCATGTCGTAAACCTGTTTAAAGGCACGACCAAAATGTGAAGAACTCATACCGCAAAGCCGGGCCATGCCATCGGACACGATCCGGCTGCTGTAGTTTCGCCGAACGTATGTGACAGCAGGCGCAAGCTGTTGCTTCTTGCTGTTCGGCATGTTCGGAACCGTGTCGGGAATCGGTATGTTCACACGGCTTGGACTTCGGCGATTCCTTCGCTGGGAAAGCGGCTGCTCATCCATTAGCAGGCTGTCGATACAGCGCGCTACCTCGGCGTCCTGAAGTGGCTTCACGAGATAATCCATCGCACCGATGCGGAATGACCAGACAGCCAATGACTCGGAATGCTGAAGGGTCACCATGATGAACGGTATCGAGGGAAAGCGCGCATTAGCGCGCGCGAACAACTCGAGTCGACGTCGGTCCGGATAATCGAAATCGAAGAAGATACCGACGCATGATTGATTGGTTATCAGGCTCTCGATGTCTTCCGTTATGGATGTTGTTCGAACATTAAATTCATTCATCACTTGCGTCGGCACGTCGTAAGCCTGTGTGCCCGCGAGTTGGGAGACCCATATAACCAAGGGTTTATTCATAGTCGATTCTCTCAAAACGCCGGCTCACTAATACCTTCGTTCCACCGGAGGCGCGTAACCGCAATGCCCCGGTATCAAAGTCGCTGTGCGTCCCACAGGACCCAAGAATCGAGAAGCAGGGCAAAAAAAGCGACGATGCACTTCACAATTTCCCATGTCGCTCAAGATAGTAACCCGCTGTTCTTGATTGGCTACGCACGGCCGTGTCAGCACACAGACCGTATGTAGCGACTGGGCCCCGTGTAGCCGGGCAGTCGGTCGCAACGAGTGGGTCTGTGGCACGCAATGAGTCGTTATTCGAGCGCTGTTCCTACAGTTCGGGTATCGCCGGGCCCTTCAATTCGATCGTGTTGCCTTCCGGGTACTCGAAATACATCGACGGGGCGGCACGCTCCGCTCTGGAGCGCGATGTCACCCGGCCGGGCTCGACGCCGCGGCCCTGCGCAGCAGAGCTTCTTCGGCACATCGTTTCCGGACGGTGCTGCGCGCCCACGCATATGCGCCGACACCAGAGACGATGTTCGCTATGGCGTAGGCACCGAAGATCCCGGCGATATCGAAGAACTGCATCGCGATAAGAGCGGCCGGGATATACAAAACGGCTATCCTGCAAACGCTCACCACGACGCCCGGCATCGGATAGCCGAGGCCGTTGAACGAAGCGTTCATGACCATCACCATGCCATAGGTCCCATAGCTGAGCGGCACGATCCACAGGAACAGGGACGTGACGTGACGCACACTTTCGCTGTCGCTGAACAGCGCAGGCAGAAACCCGGACATCGATGCCAACAGGCCCGCTATCACGAGACCGCTTACGATGCAGAACGCCGTGCAAAGCGACAGCGCCCGCAGTATGCGGTCCTCTCTTCCAGCGGAGAAATTCTGTCCGACGAAAGGCCCGATGATCGCCGACAGTGCGTAGTACATGACCAGCATCATCGACTCGATGCGGCTCGCGACGCCAAACCCCGCCACGGCGTCCGGCCCGAAGCGCGCGATCATGGCGGTAACCAGCGTGGCCCCGACCGGCACGATGATGTTGGTGCCGGCGGCCGGTACGCCAACGTGCAGGATGTCGCGCCACGACTGTCTCATTTCGGCCGGGTCCGGCGTGCTGAAGCTCACCATGTCGAGTCGGTGCCGCATCAGGTAGAGCGTACCGACGAAGATCGTAGCGCGCGCAAGCAACGCCGCCATTGCGGCGCCGTTCAGCCCCATCGCCGGAACGGGACCCACGCCGAAGATCAGTATGGGATCCAGGATGACATTGAGCACTGCCGCAAGGATCATGAGCATGCTCGGCAGTCGCGTATCCCCGGTAGCGCGCATGCTTGCCATGCCCACCATGCCGACGACGATAAACGGCACGCCGATGTAAAGAATGGTCATGAAACCGCGGATCAGGGGCATCAGCTCGCCAGGCGCACCGAGCAGGCGAAATAGCGGGCCGATGGTCAGTATGCCGATCGCGCTGATGACCGCGGTCACCAGGAACGACAGCAGCAGGCTGTCGGTCGACAGCCGCCGCGCCCGCCGATGGTCCTCTGCGCCGATCGCGCGGGCCACGACCGAGGAGGTGCCCGCACCCAGGCCGATAGCGACACTCGTAACGATCATGAGGATAGGAAAACCGAAACTGAAAGCGGCGAGCTGCGCATCACCGACCTGACCGATGAACCAGGTGTCGATGAGACCCTGTGCCATCATCGTCGCAATACCGAAAAGCACGGGCACGGTCATGTCGACCAGGTGCCTGCCGACAGGCCCCTGCGTGAGCTTCGGCTTGGGTGAGTTCATCGGGCAAGGTTATCATTGCGATCGGCATTTAGGATGGGCCGCAATCATGAAGTTCAGGAGCGAAATCGTCATCGACTCGGACCAGCCGTCGGAGTGGGCCGGATGAGCTGGAAGCAACTCGACTCGCGTACCGTTTACGAGAACCCCTGGATGGAGGTCCGCGAGGACCACGTCATCAATCCGGGCGGGGGCAGGAACCACTACGGTTACGTGCACTTCAAGAATCGCGCCATCGCGATCCTGCCGCTCGACGACGAGGGCAATACCTGGCTCGTCGGCCAGCAGCGCTACACGCTGAGCGAGTATTCCTGGGAGCTGCCGATGGGCGGCGCGCCGCTCGATGAATCGCCGCTCGACGCCGCGAAGCGGGAGCTCAAGGAAGAGACTGGGCTGACCGCCGAGCGCTGGTCCGAGGTTATGCGCCTGCACACCAGCAACTCGATCACTGACGAGCTGGGCATCGTCTATATTGCCGAGGGGCTGACCCAGGGCGAACCCGAGTTCGAGGAGACGGAGGACCTCGACATCCGCAAGCTGCCGCTGCAAACGGCCTTGCAGCTCGTCAACGACGGCAAGATCACCGACGCCATCAGCGCCGCCGCTATCCTGCGGGTCGCAGCGCTCAGAAAAGCTTCCTCGCGGTGACCACAAAGCGCATCGGCCCGCCCGGCTCCAGCGCGTCGAAGGGATAGCAGGTTACGAGGCTCACCACGCTATCCTCTGTATCGAGCAGCAGGCTGCTGCGCCGGGAGTCCACGACGTCGATATTCACGACCTGGTACAGGTGCGACTGGCCGTCCACCGTTTCCAGCGCGAGCGGCTGCCCGACCTCGAGACGCTGCAGGAAACTGAAATGCGTGTCGCGGTGCCCCGCGATCACGGAATTGCCGGGCTGGCCCGGCATCGCGCTCGCGCCCAGGTGCCCGGGACCGAAAGCCAGCGTGCGCCCCGAACCGCCGGCGAGCACGATCAGGTCGATCTCGCCACCCAGCGCCTGCAGCCTCGCCACCGGCCAGGTATCCGCCCACGGCCACGGCGCCGGCCGTTCGCTGCCCTGCTCGGCGCGTTCCCATGCGCGCTGCATCAACTCCTGCGCAAGCCAGGCCTTCGCAGGGATATAGGCGCCTTCTCCGAGCTGCCAGAACCCGAGGCACAGCACGCACGCCACGACCCAGCCTCCCGGGTTCCTAGGCCAGCCGCGCACGGTCGTAACCCCGCCGCAAGGCCGCCACGATGACAAGCAACAGCCCCGCGAGCAGCGTCAGCAGGCCGCTGCGCAGCAGCGCGGCGGCATCGGTCGCCGTCGCAGGGAAACCGAAGATCGCGTTCATGCTCTGGCCATACGGCAACAGGTTCGGTACCTGCTCGCGGGCGAGCGGATCGCCCGCCGGGCGTGCCGGCGTCTTGTCGATGGCGACCAGGCTGGTGAACTTGCTGACGAGATGATGCGTCAGTGCGGTGTCGACGATCGACGCGCGTATTTCGTCCGAGTCCGCGCCGCGCCGCTCCCGGTCATGCAGCGCAGCGATCCTCGCTCTTGCCCACAGCGCACCGGCTCCGGGATGTTCGTCTTTGCTGTCCAGCTCGAGTTCGTGGTCCCACGCGCCGGCAGTGGAATCGCCGCGGATCCTCACGACGGCACCCGGCTGAAAGTCTCCCGACGCTCTTGCGCTTACGGTGACCGGCTCGCCGAGATACAGGTCGGGCACCGTGTGCGGATAGGCTTCGACGACGGCGTCTCCAGGCCAACTCACCTCGATGTTCGTTACTTGCGGACTGCCGAGCTTGTCGAACAGGCGGTCCATCTGCTCGCCGACGTCGTGCAGTGCGCTGATGGTGACGAAGGTGCCGCGGCCGAGTTCCGCCGCCTTGCGCATGAACCAGCTGTTGGGCGCCGAACCGATGCCGACGGTGAACAGTCGCGCATTGCCCAGCCGCTGCTCGATCATCGCGTAGAGTTCTTCTTCATTGCCGACACTGCCGTCGGTCATGAAAACGATCTGCCGCAGCCTGGACTCGTCGCTCAAGGTATCGAGCGCGAGCCGCAGGGCCGGCTGCATCTCGGTACCACCGTTCGCGTCGAGACCCTTCACGAACTCCCGCGCATGCCCGAGTTTCCCGGCGGTGGCGGCAACGCTCTGGTGGTACAGCGCACGGGTCGTCGAGTTGAACTCGATAATGTTGAAGCGATCGTTCGCGCCCAGGCCGCCGAGCGCGCGCATCAGTGCCTGTTTTGCCTGGGCGATCGACGTGCCGTGCATCGAACCCGAGGTATCGACCACGAAGATCAGTTCGCGCGGCATGGACAAGGGCACTTCCCGTGCGGCATCCGGGGGCACGACCATGAGGAGGTAGTGCGGCTGGTCTTCGATAGTCTCCCGGAACAGCATGGCACGCGGTGCAGCCGACGGCGCCGGACGCCACGACAATTCGAAATCGTGATCGAGCGGCACCTTGTCGTCAGCCAGCGATACGGTGTAGCGGCCGCGGTCCTCCGAGACCGCCACGGGGTGGTAGCGACTCGCCACGATTTCCAGCGGCATGCCGGCGTCGATAATGGCCTGCAGGGAAATCCTGTGATCCCTCGATACGGTGACGTGGGGCGGCGTTATCCGGGAAGCATCGCTCACCCGCGTCGTATCCGGCGACCAGCCGCTGCCCCTGCGATCCGGAACCGGCGAACCTGGGACATAACGCGGGGTCAGCGTCATGGGAAAGCGAATGGCGAACGTGCCGTTGTCGTAGCGCAGGTTCTCGAGGTACTCGATTTCGACGACGACCGTTTCGCCGGGCGCGATGTTCGCCACCGACGCCGTGAAAAGGTTCGGCCGCTCCTGCTCGACCAGGCTGGCTCTCCTGCCTTCACTGCGCGCCCGCTCGTAGTCGTTGCGCGCCCGCTGCTTTTCCTGGATCTCGCCCTCGATGAAGTGCTCGCCGATATAGAGCCGCATGCGGTCGACCGCCGCTTCGTCCGGCAACGGAAATACGTAGACGCCTTCCGTCCACTCGTCACCCTCGTTGCGGAATTCCTGGCGAACCGACACGCGCGCGACGAGCCCGCTGATGTTCATCGTAACGGCGGTGTTCGTACGCGTCGCCGTAACCAGCCCGGCCTGCATCTTTAGGAGCAAGGTGCCGGACTGAACGTTCTGCGGGCGCGCTTCCTGTGCCGGTGCGACGGCCGTCCAGAGGCAGCCGATCACCAGGGTCATCATCGTTAACGTTGTTCTTCTTGACATTGCGGGTCTCCCGGCGGCGTTACCGTAATTCCAGCAATCCAATCCGTCGCGCCGCGGCCGGCGCCATGGCAAAGCACCGGCGTAATGTGGCAAATTGTGGCGTGGTCCCGAGGAGCCTGATTTGGCAAAGCGCATAGCGATCGTCGAAGACGAAGCAGCGATTCGCGAAAACTACGCGGCAGCATTCCGCCGCGAAGGTTACGCCGTGGATGCCTACGATTCCCGGGCACCCGCGATGGAGGCTTTCGCGTCACGGCTGCCGGACCTTGTCGTGATCGACATCAACCTGGAAGATGATGTCGAGGGCGGGTTCGAGCTGTGCCGTGAACTGCGGGCGCACTCCGCAGACCTGCCGATCATCTTTCTCACCGCGCGCGACAGCGAGTTCGACGCCGTGTCCGGCCTGCGCCTGGGCGCCGACGATTACCTCACCAAGGACATCAGCCTGCCGCACCTGATGGCGCGTATCGCGGCACTGTTTCGCCGGCTCGATGCAATGCAGAAGCCGCAGGCGGCGAGTGGCCGTATCACGCGCGGCAACCTCGAACTCGACACTGACAGGATGACCGTGCAGTGGCGCGGCGTGCCGGTGGGTCTCACGTTGACGGAGTTCTGGCTCGTGCACGCCATGGCGCGCTACCCGGGGCACGTGAAGAACCGGCAACAGCTCATGGATGCTGCGCGCGCCGTGCTCGACGACAACACGATTACCTCGCACATCAAGCGTATTCGACGCAAGTTCCAAGCGGTCGACGCGGACTTCGGCAGCATCGAGACCGTCTACGGCATGGGCTATCGCTGGCTGACCGACTGAAACCGAATCTGCTATGAACCTGAGACGGCAGTTGCTACTCGTCAGCCTGCTGACACTCGTGCTGCCTTGGGCTGGCTGCGAGTTCATCCGTGAAACGGAATCGGCGCTGCGGCAGAGCCAGCAGCAGATGCTCTCGGGCACGGCGAAGGCCGTGGCGGAATCGCTTGAGCGCTACCCCGAGGAGTTTCCAGCACCGCCGGACCAGGGCGGCAGCGCCGGGGACCAGTTATACGGGCATCACCTCGACGCCGAACCCGTGATCGACGGCTACTTCAACGACTGGCCTTTGCCGGAGACTTCGTTGCGGCAGATCCGGGGAGTCGACGGGCCGATCCGCTTCGTGGCCGGACTGCGCGGCCGATACGTCTACCTCTACGTGGCCGTGACCGACGACGAGATCGTCTATGCATCACCCGCCGCCATTGCTGCCGACGATGGTTCAGCTTACGCAGACCGCGTGGTGCTCGTCAGCGCGAATCCGCCGATGGCGAGCGAGGCGCTGACCTTTGCCGCGGAAGCGCCCGGTCCGGTAATTGCCTGGCTGCGGAACTCGTTCGGGTTCGCTCCGGAGCCGGCCGTGCAGGCGCGCTGGCAGGATGTCGCGGGTGGCTACCAGGTGGAAGCACGCATTCCCGCCAGCCTGCTCGGAACCCACCTCGGCGTGAGCGTCATCAATACCGCGAACGAACGCGAAGCCGGCGTCCGCAGCACCAGTTTCGCCGGGCATGCGCCGGGCCCTTTCGTCACGACGGCTCCGTACCTGACATCTCAGGCGCAAAAGCTCGTGCAGGCCGGTACCCGGATACTCATAACCGACCACAGCGGCTGGCGCATCGCGACCGTCGGCTCGCCGGGGACGAAGGCACAACCGGCGCAGGGAGCGGTTTCGAACTGGCTGCGCATCGCGTACCAGGCACTCGTGGAGCCCGGTACCGAGCCCGCGTTCGCCGAGCCGGACCCCAGCGGCCGCGAACGACAACCGTACATCACGGCCGCCCTCGACGGCCGCAGCTCGGAAAGCTGGTTTCGGAGCCTCGACAGCGGCAGGGCGATCGTCGCCGTCGCCGAGCCGGTCAGGAGCGGCGGCGCCATCATCGGCGTCGTCGTCCTGCAACAGGGCACCGATGCGATCCTGAGCCTGCGCAATGAGGGCCTCGCGCGGCTGATGAATGTAACGATCGTCGCGACCCTGCTTGTTGCCGCCGCGCTGCTCGGCTACGCGACCTGGCTGTCGCGGCGCATCCGTCATCTCAGCCTGGCCGCGGAACAGGCCGTCGAGGGTTCCGGCATCAGGGCCGCGCTGCCGAGTGCCGAATCCGGCGATGAGATCGGCGACCTGTCACGCAGCTTCTCCTACGTGCTCGGCCAGCTGGCCGACTACAACGATTACCTCCGGTCGCTCGCGTCGAAGCTGTCTCACGAGCTACGCACGCCGCTCGCGATCGTCACCTCTTCGCTGGAGAACCTCGAGCATGAAGGACTCCATGGCGCGCCGGCGGAATACACGGCGCGCGCGCGAGACGGCGCGGAGCGCCTGCGCCGCATCCTCAATGCAATGAGCGAAGCGAGCCGGGTCGAGGAACTCATGCAGCATGCCGAGCCCGAGGAGTTCGACCTCCGCCGGGTCGTGTTGCCGACCGTTGACGCATACCGGGACGTGTACCCCGAGCGCCGTTTCGAATTCGACTGCACTGCCGCGGCAACGTCGGTGCGAGGTTCGCCCGAGCTGCTCATCCAGATGCTCGACAAGCTCGTGGACAACGCCGCAGATTTCAGCGCAGAGGGGGACCAGATCACGGTCGGCCTGGCGCTCCGCCACGGCGGACTGGTGCTCAGCGTCCACAACCCGGGCCCCCCATTACCGGAACGCATGCGATCGCAGGTTTTCGACTCGATGGTCTCCGTGCGCGAGGATAGCAGCGACCGGCACCTGGGGCTCGGCCTCTACGTTGCGAAGCTCATCGCCGAGGGTCACGGGGGACGGATCACGGCCGAGAACGCAGACGGTGGTGTCAGGTTCTCAGTAATCCTGCCGCTCGCTGACGCGAAGCTGGCTCAGGTTGGTCGAAAATAGGATTCCGCCTCCGAAATCCGTGCTGCTGTCGGTAAAGCCGGTGAAAGCATACAGCTCCATACGCCATGCCCTGCTCAGGCGAAACGATGCAAAGCCAGAGAGCTCCTGGATGTCGTCCATTCCGCTGATTGCCGATTGACGGTAATCGAAATACATCCCGACCAGCGTATCGGCCCAAGCGAGATAGGCACCGCCCACCGATGCAAGCAAGACATCGTTCAGATCGATCCCCGGCGGGTCGCCGCGCAGCCGGTAACCGGCCGTTCCCTGCAGCGAGACCCTGTCGAAGAAGCGGTAGGCGTCGATCTGCACCGTGTAGTCGTTCTCGCCGGTGCCGAGGCCCTTCGCTTCGTCGGCCGTGGCAAACTTGATCTTTCCCGTAATATCGACAACGAAACCGGCGTTGTCACTGACGTACAGGTCGTACAGCGTGAATGCACCAATCATATCGCCGAGGCCGCTTTCGGTGACGGTTGCGCCGCTGCCCGGCAACGGCTCAGTGCCAGGTTCGGTGATAACGGTATCCTCCGGCGCGGTTACGCTCAGCCACGGCACCGTGAGCCGCAGCCCGACCCGCTCGAACCCGGCCCGGAAGGTGAACGGAACGTAGATTTCCTCGATATCGCCACTACCGCCATATTCGCCAGTACTGTATTCGATGCCCGTCGAGACTCGCAGGTCGGCAGCGTTGTCCTGCGCGCCGGCGCCTGAACCAATCAGCAAGAACCCGGCGATCGTAACCACCGTCGCTGTTCTTCTATCCATATTCATGTCAGATTCCCCTCCCGGATACGGGACCGGCGAGCGCCGGCCCCGACTGCTTCTTACGCCTTACTCGGCTTCTTCCCTCTCACCATCGTCAATGACGACGCCCTGCGCTTTGGCGCGGGCCTGCATCTGTTCACGATGCTGCGCGAGGAAACGGGTTTTCTTTTGAGGATCGGACTCGACCATCCGCAGCTGCTCGCGGTATTGATTGCGTTCCTGGACGGACATCAGTGCATGGCCGTAGATATCTGAATCAGGACCATTTCCCGTATCCGGCACGTGAATCCGCTGCTGCTCCTGGACCTGCTTGCGCTCCTGAATCTTGTCTTGCGCGGGATCCATGGGAGGTTGGTGGATGCGGTCCCTATCACGGATACGGTCTCGGTCGTGATCGGTCTGGCCGCGTTCGACCTGGGCCCTGTCACGTGCATGGGCCTGGTCGCCGCCACCTCCTTGCCCGCGTCCCTGGGCAAACCCGTCGATGGGCAGAAGAACCACGGCAGCAGCAAGAAGTGCGCTGTACTTCAGTAGGGTTCTCATGGTGTCGCTCCTCTCGTGTTTTCATTCAGTAAAACGAATCGGCGCACCTGCCGTTGACGGTCCTCCTCTACGTAGTTTCCGAAGCCGGATACGAAGATCGACAGGAGCGGCAGCGGGACCTTGGTATCATTCGCGGCAACACGTCGAATTTTTTCAAAGCCGTATTACGGGAAGGAGAAGGCGATGGCGAACGAGGGTTACCATGAGCCCGTCGGGGAACTCAGCGACAAGACCCGTGACATGCACCGTGCGATTATTTCACTGATGGAAGAACTCGAAGCCGTCGACTGGTACAACCAGCGCGTCGACGCAACCAAGGACAAGGAACTCGCCGCAATACTGGCGCACAACCGGGACGAGGAAAAGGAGCATGCTGCCATGGTGCTCGAGTGGATACGGCGCCAGGACTCCCGGTTCGACAAAGAGCTGAAAGACTATCTCTTCACGACCGAGGAAATCGCGCACGAGTGACCACCACGGAGGGCGTCCCGAGCCCGCGGTCATAGCCTCGAAACAGGCCCGATGGCGGCTTCGAGGACTTACACACGAGTCATTCCGGCATGGCGCGCCATGTCCTCGAACCAGCTGAACGCCTCGTCGAAGGACTCGACGTAGGAAAGGACACCCCTGCCACGGTTGACTTCTACGGTATGCAGGAGTTCGGCTTGCGCTCGGGCCACCGGGTCTTCCGGCATCAGTACCGCCGTATTGTTCCAGACGGAGAAGCCGCTCTCCTTGAACTGCTCGCCAAGATCAAACGCCGAGGAATCCGAGCCGTCGGCGATCGAGAGCAGATTGCGGATATCGACAATGAAATTCCGGTAACCGGTCTCGTGCGCGAGTTCGACGGTGCGGCGGCGCATTTCCTTCACGTCGGCGGCAGAAATGTATCCTTCAGCGGTTATGGCGACCGCATTTCGTTCATTGAGAATCGAAAACTCGATGTTCATTGGCGTGCTGCTGGATCAGGGGTTTCGGGCTGATCGACCGCGGTCCTGTAAAGAATGATACCGATCACCGCGAGGAAGATCAGGCCCAGCCAGCCACCGAAATGCAGTGCAGCGGGCAGCGAGAGAATGTCCGCCGATCCGGCCACGACGATCGGGATCGCGATGATGATGCCCGTCAGCGCCTCGCCGGTAATGAGCCCGGCGGAAAACAGCGTGCCCTTCTGGTGGATGCGCTCGCGATCGCCTTCATCATCTCCCGGCGGGAATTTTCGCTCCACGAGGTGTGCCACGAATCCGCCGGCAAAGATCGGCACACTGAGCTCGATCGGCAGATAGATGCCTACCGCGCAGGCCAGCACCGGCACGTGCCAGGCGGCGCCGATCTTTTTCAGGTACTGGTCGAGCGCGATGATTCCGACACCGATCGCCGCCCCGATACCGATCATTGTCCACGGCAGTTCGCCGCCGAAGATACCTTTGGCCACCGATGCCATCAGGTTCGCCTGCGGTGCCAGCAGCGGGCTCGGGTGGCTTTCCGTCGGCACGCCGATGCCGTAGGCCTGCGCGAGCAGGCTCAGCACGGGTGCCATGATGAAGGCGCTGGATACTCCGCCGACGGCCAGCATCAACTGCTGCTTCCAGGGCGTCGCACCGAGGATGTAGCCGCACTTGAGGTCCTGCAGGTTGTCGCCACCGATGCAGGCAGCGCAGCATACGACCGCGCCGATCATGATTGTTGCCACGGCCCCGATGGGCGAGGAGCGGCCGAGCAGCACGGCGAGGACCAGGGCCGCGAAGAGGATGGTTGCAATCGTGAGACCCGACACCGGGTTATTGGACGAACCGACCAGGCCGGCCATGTACGCCGACACCGAAACGAACAGAAACCCGGCCGTGATCATGATAACCGTCATCGGAATGCTGACCGTCCACTGACCAACGATCGCCTGGTAAAGGACCAGCAAAGGCAAGGTGAATAGCGCGGTGCCGACAAGGATGTAGCGCATCGGCAGATCGCGCTCCGTGGCAGGTACGGCGGTAGCGCTTGTGCCATCGCCGGCTGTCAGGCCGCTCTTGATGCCTGATACCAGGGACTTGCGCAGTGATATCAGCGTCCAGACGCCGCCGACGAGCATCGCACCGACGCCCAGGTAGCGCACCTTCGACGACCAGATGGCGTACGCGGCGTCCTCCGCGCCGACGCCGGCCAGTTCGACGCTGAGCACCGGGTCGTTGGCGAGAAAGAAGGTGCTGAAGATGGGTATCGCCACGAGCCAGGCGATAGCGCCGCCGGCAAGCATCACGACCCCGATGTTGAGCCCGACGATGTAGCCGACACCGAAGAGCGCCGGCGACAGGTTGGTGCCGAAGTAGCCGATCGTCTTGTCGAACCAGGCCGACGCGGACGCCGTGTCCGGGATCAGCCGCAGCCCGCTTCCCGCCGCAAGCTTCACCAGGCCGCCGAATCCGGCAGCCCCGGCGAGTATCTTCAAGCCTTCGCCCGGCCGGTCACCGGTCTTGAGTACTTCGGCCGCCGCCTTGCCTTCAGGGAACGCGAGACCCTGGTCGACAATCAGGGAGCGCCTGAGCGGCACCGAGAACAGCACGCCGAGCAGCCCCCCGAGCCCGGCGATGGCGAGCACCCACGTGTAGCGAAAGTCGACCCAGTAACCCAGCAGAATCAGCGCCGGAATCGTGAATATCACGCCGGTCGCGATCGAGGTGCCCGCCGAGGCGCCGGTTGCGACGATGTTGTTCTCGAGGATATGGCCGCCGCCGAGCATTTTCAGTACCGCCATCGAGACGACGGCCGCGGGAATGGCAGAGGCGATCGTCATTCCTGCAAACAGCCCGAGATAGGCGTTCGCGGCCGCCAGGATGACTGCCAGCACGATCGCAAGAACGACTGCGCGCAAGGTCAGTTCGGGTGGGGATTGTTCCGTCATTGCTGGCTCCGACCCCTGGAATGGGCTCTGCTTGCAGGATCCGTCTGTTACCTTTTCGGCGTCCCGGGCCCGGCGAGAAACCAGATGATCAACCCGAACAGGGGGAACAACCCGACGAGGAAGACCCAGAGTATCTTACTGCCGGTATCGGCACTGCTGCCGAAGATCTGCACCAGCGCGTACACCACAAGAGCCAGGTGGATCAATGCAAAGAAACCGAGTTCACCCATCTTGTTCACCGTGTCGATTGGTTCGAAGACCGACCCGCATTCTACCGGTCCACGCGGCCCGTTTCGTCAACTTCCGCCTTACGCGGCTATCGCAGCAGCGGCGGCTCGCGGGCCTGCTGCCGGCACTGTCATTGCAGGGAATGCAGGCCGATCAGGTTGCCTTCCGTGTCGAACGCAAGCCCGATAAAGCCGTACTCGCCTATCGAGAACTTGTCCTTCATTACGGATCCACCCGCTCCGGCGACACGTGCGAGTTCGTCTGCGCAATTGGCGCATGTGAAGTAGACCACCGTGCTGTTGCCACCGGAGGGCATCCCTTCGACGCTCGCCAGCGCGCCCGATGCACCGTAGCTGGTCATCGATTGCGGAAACTTCCAGAGTTCCGGCTGTTGGTCGTTGAGTTTTTCGAGCTTCACACTGAATACCGCTTCGTAGAACGACCTCGCCCTGTCCATGTCCTGTACATAGATTTCGAACCATCCCACGGGATTGATCGACATGATTGCTACCCCACTTTTCTTCCGGTACACCCGAAGCGACCCGCATCGGCCGCTCGTTCTCGACGGCTGATCACCAGACGCCGAGGTACTTGGAGATTCCCTTCGCCGCTTCGCGGCCTTCGAAGACCGCCGTAACCACGAGGTCCGAGCCGCGCACCATGTCGCCACCAGCGAATACCTTCGGATTGGTCGTCTGGAACGGATGGTCGCCGAGCATTGCGACGCGAACGCGGCCGCTCGGCAGGGTCTCGATGCCTGTCTGTTCGAACCAGGCCGGCGGATTGGGCCGGAAGCCGAAAGCGATGATCACCGCATCCGCCGGCAGGATCTCCTCGGTGCCCGGCACGGTCTCTGGCCGGCGGCGGCCGTCGGCGCCAGGTTCGCCGAGGCGCGTCTCGATGACCTTGACTCCCGTCACCCGGTCGCTGCCCACAATCTCGAGCGGCTGTCGGTTGAAGAGGAATTTGATGCCTTCCTCCTTGCTGTTGCGAACTTCCCGGCGCGACCCCGGCATGTTTTCTTCGTCGCGGCGATAAGCGCAGCTCACGCTCGCGGCGCCCTGGCGAATCGCCGTGCGGTTGCAGTCCATGCCCGTATCACCACCGCCTAGAACGACGACATGCTTGCCGGCGAGGTCGATGTAGTCCAGCGAATCATCCTCGATACCCATCAGCCGGTTGACGTTGGTGACGAGGTACGGCAGCGCATCGTACACGCCGTCGAGTTCCTCGCCCGGGAAACCGCCGCGCACGTAGGTGTAGGCACCCATACCAAGGAACACGGCGTCGAATTCATGGAGCAGGTCCTCGAACGGCTTTTCCTCTCCGATACGAGTATTGAGCACGAACTCGACGCCCATGCCCTCGAGGAGCGCTCGCCGCTGGCGCACGATGTGCTTCTCGAGCTTGAATGGCGGAATGCCGAACGTCAGCAGACCGCCGATCTCGGGATAAGCGTCGTACACCACCGAACGGATGCCCTCGCGCGCAAGGATGTCGGCCGCGGCCAGACCTGCCGGGCCCGCGCCGACAATAGCCACGCGCTTGCCGGTGTCAACGACATTCGACATGTCTGGACGCCAGCCGAGCTTGACCGCCTCGTCGGTAATGTAGCGCTCGACGTTTCCGATGCTCACCGCACCGATGCCGTCGTTCAATGTGCACGCGCCCTCGCACAGACGATCTTGTGGGCACACCCGGCCGCAGATCTCGGGCAGGGAATTCGTCTGGTGCGAGAGTTCCGCCGCCTCGAACAGCTTGCCTTCCTCGATAAGCGCCAGCCAGTTGGGGATGTAGTTGTGCACCGGGCACTTCCACTCGCAATATGGATTTCCGCAGGAGAGGCAGCGGCCGGCTTGCTGCGCGGCATCGGCGCCGTCGTAATTGCCGTAGATCTCACCGAAATGGCGCACGCGCTCCTCCGGCGGCTGTTTCTCGGGGTCGCGCCGCGGAATCTCCAGGTATTGCAGCGGGTACTTAGCCATCAAACGGGGTCACGCGTCGAAACGCGCTCCTGCGGGAATTGAATCTCCCGGTCATGCCGCCTGCCTCAGGGATTCGATCAGCGAACCGAGCTCCGCCGCCTTGGGTTTCACCAGCCAGAACTTCGGCAGGAACGACCGGTAGTCATCGAGGATCATCTCGCCCCACTCACTGCCGGTCGCCTCGATATGCGCCGTAATCAGCGAGCGTAGGTGGTGCACATGAGCCTCCATGCTCTCGGGCGACACTCGGTGAATGTCGATGAGTTCGTGGTTATAGCGATCGACGAAATCACGGTCGATATCCAGTACGTAAGCGAAGCCACCCGTCATGCCGGCCCCGAAGTTCACACCGGCCCGTCCGAGCACCACGACGACGCCGTCGGTCATGTATTCGCAGCAATGGTCGCCTGCGCCCTCGATGACGGCTGTCGCGCCGGAGTTACGTACGGCAAAGCGCTCGCCCGCGCGGCCGGCAGCGAACAGCTGCCCGCCGGTCGCTCCGTACAGGCAGGTGTTGCCAAGGATCGCCGTCTCCCTGGCGACGTAGCGCACGCGCTCCGGCGGCCGAATGGTGATGCGACCGCCCGACATGCCCTTGCCGACATAGTCGTTTGCGTCGCCGACGAGATTCAGCTGCAGGCCCGCCACGTTCCAGGCGCCGAAACTCTGACCCGCCGTGCCGAGAAGCCGTATGTCCAGCGGCGCGTCACGCATGCCCTCGTTGCCGTGTAATCTCGCGATCTCGCCGGACAACCGGGCACCTATCGATCGATCCGAGTTGCGGACCTCGAACGCGAAGCTGCCACCGGACTTGTCGCGGATGGCGTCCAGCGTCACCTCGAGCATCGCTTCCGCCAGCTCGCCCTTGTCGAACGGCTGGTTGCGCAGTTCCGTGCAGAACTGCGGAACACCCCCGGGGACGCCGGCATCGGACACGATCGGCGACAGGTCGAGGCGCGCCTGCCTGGCTGTCAGGCCCGGCCGCAGTTCGACGAGGTCCACACGCCCGATCAGCTCGTCGAGCGAGCGGATTCCGAGTTCCGCCATGCACTCGCGAACTTCCTGCGCCACGAAGCGGAAGAAATTGATGACCATCTCGGGCAAGCCGACGAAATACTCGCTGCGAAGCACGTTGTTCTGCGTCGCGACACCGGTCGCGCAGTTGTTCAGGTGGCAGATGCGCAGGTACTTGCAGCCGAGGGCGACCATGGGCGCCGTGCCGAAACCGAAGCTCTCGGCGCCGAGAACTGCCGCCTTCACGACGTCCAGGCCGGTCTTGAGCCCGCCGTCCGTCTGCAGACGCACCTTGTGCCGCATGCCGTTGTTGCGCAGCACCTGGTGCGCTTCCGACAGGCCGAGCTCCCACGGGCTGCCCGCGTATTTCACCGAACTGAGCGGACTCGCGCCGGTGCCACCGTCGTAGCCCGATATCGTGATCAGGTCCGCGTAGGCTTTCACGACGCCGGCGGCGACCGTGCCGACGCCGGGTTCGGCGACGAGCTTCACGGACACCAGTGCGTCGGGATTGACCTGCTTGAGATCGAAAATTAGCTGCGCCAGGTCCTCGATGGAGTAGATATCGTGGTGCGGCGGCGGCGATATGAGTCCGACGCCCGGTTTCGCGTAACGCAGCCGCGCAATGAGTTCGTTGACCTTGTGGCCCGGCAGCTGGCCGCCTTCGCCGGGCTTCGCGCCCTGCGCGATCTTGATCTGGATGACCTCGGCATTGACGAGGTACTCCGCGGTTACACCGAAGCGACCGGAGGCGACTTGCTTGATCTTCGACACGCGCTCGCTCTTGTAGCGTGCCGGGTCCTCGCCGCCTTCGCCGGAATTGGAGCGCGCACCGATCCTGTTCATCGCGATCGCAAGCGCCTCGTGCGCTTCGGGCGATAGCGCGCCCAGCGACATGCCGGCGCTGTCGAAACGCGGCAGGATAGCCTCGACAGGCTCCACCTCGTCGAGCGGCACCGACGGACCGACGGGCTTCAGCTGCATGAGATCGCGAAGCGTCGAAACCGGGCGCTCGTTCACGAGATCGGCATAGGCGCGGTAGCGATCGTAATCACCCGAGCGGACCGCCGCCTGCAGCGTCGCGATGACGTCCGGGTTGTAACAATGGTACTCGCCGCCGTGCACGTACTTGAGCAGGCCGCCCTGGGTGATCGGCTCGCGCGGTTCCCATGCCAGCTTCGCCAGCGCTCTCTGGTCGCTTTGCAGGTCGTCGAATCCCGCGCCCTGGATACGCGACGTCGTACCCCTGAAGCAGCGGGAGACGATCTCGTCGGCAAGGCCGACGATCTCGAAGAGCTGCGCACCGCGATAGCTCGAGATCGACGAGATACCCATCTTCGACATGATCTTGAACAAGCCCTTGCGGATGCCGCGCCGGTAGCTGCGACCGAGCTGTTGCTGCTTGCCGATGTTGCCGCGCTTGCCGATGTCGTGCAGCGACTGGTAGACGAGATACGGGTACACGGCCGTCGCGCCATAGCCGATCAGACAGGCGAAATGATGTGGATCGCGCGCCACCCCTGTCTCCACGATGATGTTGGCGTCGCAGCGCAGCCCCTTCGCGACGAGATGGTGATGCGCCGCGCCTGTCGCCAGCAGCGCATGCACCGGCAGCTTGCCCTGCTCGAGCCAGCGGTCGCTCAGCATGATGATGAGCTTGCCGTTCCTGACGGCGCTCTCTACCTGCCCGCAGATCCGGTCGAGGGCTTCGCTCAGTGACAGCGTATCGTCGACGTTGAGATCGACGAACTCGTAGTCCTCGTCGTACATGTCGGGCCCGAGCAGCTGCCGGAGTTTCTTCTGCGACAGCACCGGTGAGTTCATGATCACCTGCTGTGCATGCTGCGGACCGATGTCGAACAGGCTGGACTCGCGCCCGATATTCGTCTGCAGAGACATCACGATGCGTTCGCGCAGCGAATCGATCGGCGGGTTCGTGACCTGCGCGAACTGTTGCCGGAAATAATCGAATGGCGAACGTACTTTGCTGGACAGCACCGCCATCGGCGTGTCGTCGCCCATCGAGCCGACCGCCTCTTGCTCGGCTTTCGCCAGCACCGCAATCACGTCGTTGAGCTCCTCGCGGCTCACGTTGAACATCTTCTGATAAACCGCGAGCGTTGCCGGATCGAACGGCTCTGCCGCCGTGTGCGTGTCGATCAGTTCCGAATCGAGGTAGCGCACGCCCTGTTTCAGCCACTTCTTGTAAGGAGCGCGACTCTTCAGCCGGTCGTGGATCTCGTCGGTGTCGAGCAGCCCGCCGTTGACGAGGTCGACGGCGAGCATCTCACCCGGACCGAGACGCCCTTTCTCCACGACGTCTTTCTCGTCGTAGTCGTAGACGCCGATCTCCGAGGCGATGGTGATATGGCGGTCCTTGGTGATCACGTAACGCGCCGGCCGCAGGCCGTTGCGGTCCAGGCAGCAAGCCGCGTAGCGGCCGTCGGTCAGCACGATG
The DNA here is from genome assembly GCA_041559075.1 of Woeseiaceae bacterium. GTDB lineage: Bacteria > Pseudomonadota > Gammaproteobacteria > Steroidobacterales > Woeseiaceae > UBA1847. The sequence continues at coordinate 52,618 of JBFFEB010000002.1, forward strand.
CCTGCCGGCCCGTCCCAGGGCTCCATCTGGCAATCGAAGAATTCGTAGAAAGCACGCACTTCCGGATCGATGTCGTCCACGGTCTGCCATGCTGGCGGCAGCAATATGCGCATCGCCTGAAGCACGTCCATGCCGCCCGCTCGCATCACCTCGAGCATGTTGTCGAGGCTCGATGAATCGGACCCGGTGAGGGAGATGATCGGGTTCAGGTCCGATATATCGTCCAGCTTGTCGGAACGGAAGTTCTTGGCGCGCGCCTGCGCCCAGTTCCGGTTTCCCTGGATCGTGTTGATCTCGCCGTTGTGCGCGAGGAAGCGGAACGGCTGGGCGAGCCGCCACTCGGGCAGCGTGTTGGTCGAGAACCGCTGGTGGAACAAGCAAACGGAGGACTCGAGACGCGGGTCGCGCAGATCCGGGTAAAAGTCCGGCAGCGCGGCGGGCATGATCATTCCCTTGTAGCTAATGGTCACGGACGACAGGCTGGCGATATAGGTCTCGCGATCCTCGAGGCGGTTCTCGGCGCGGCGCCGCGCGAGGAACAGGCGCCTGTTGAAGCGGCCGCGTTGCATACCCTCCGGCGCATTGACGAAAACCTGCTCGATGCGCGGCAGGGTCTTGAGAGCCACTTCTCCACAGGCCGAGGGGTCAGTCGGAACCTCGCGCCAGCCCGCAACTTCGAGGCCGGTCTCGCGGATTGCCGTCTCGATGACGGCACGCGCGGACGCGGCGACCGCCTTGTCATGGCTCAGGAATACGGGGCCGGCGGCGAATCGATCGACCAGCGTGAAACCGAGTTCCTCGCCGACCTCGCGCAGGAACACGAACGGGAACTTGATCAGGAGACCGCAGCCGTCGCCGGTCTTGCCGTCCGGCGCGACGGCGCCGCGATGCGTGAGCCGGGCCAGTGCAGCGATGGCGGTTTGCACGACGAAATGGCTGGGCAGGTCATCGAGATTGGCGATTAGCCCGAAACCGCAGCTGTCGCGCTCGAACGAAGGGTCGTAAAGCCCTGCCGCACCTCGTTGTACCGATCGCTCCGTCATAGTCGCCCCGGGAGAACGCGCGGCGCGCCCCCCGCCTTCTGAATTTTCACTGAGATTGGGTGGTTGTCAGCGACCAACCCGAACGATCGAGTATATGTCAGGCAGCGCGACGCCCGCGAGTGCGCCGCAGCAAGTTCATCGAAAACAGTTACTTAAAGCTCTGCGCGACAGACTCGTGGACAGTCGTTTCTATGGTTACGCGCGTAACCATGACGCGACGCTAGTCGCCGCGGTCGGCCGCCAGCGCCCCCGCATCGAACCGTATCGAGCCCTGGTTGCGGAATGAAACCGGCTTCGCGAGCGGTACGTCGATCGCCATGCTGCCCTCGAGGGCGTAAGGGATGTCCCGGTACATGCCGTCGCGGACGATGAATATCAATTGCGGCGCGGTGCGCATCAGGTCGACGTCAACCGTGATTGCGAACTGGCTGTCGCCGCCCGCAGGTACGGTGAACGCGCATTCCGCCTCCCCGCTTGCCAGGCGCAAGCCCTCGAGCTCGACGCCATAGGAAAGCGACCGGATCGGCAACGGAAACGGATTCGGGTTGACTACGTCGAAATCCAGCACGAAGGTCTGGCCGTCCAGGTCGACGTCCGTAACCTCCACGTTGCGCAGGCTGACAGCGGGTTTCTCGATGGTTACGCCGGTGCTGGCGCATCCGGCCGCGACACACGCGAGTGCGCTCAAACCAATCTTCCTGATTCGGGCAGTGTCCATCATGGCGTCCTCCTAACGCAGCTCATTGCCGACGTCGGTCCAGCGGCCGCTGACGAGCAGCCACTCGCCGCCCGACTTTTCGAGTTCCAGCTCGAACTCGTAGGCATCCGCGTTGAAGCCCAGCGCGGAATCCGTGGTAGCGCCCATCGCGACGGTGAGCATCACTTGCGCGGCGGTTTCGTCGAAGATAGCGATGTCGTCGATGCTGACCAGCAGGCCGACCTTCTTCGCGCGCAGGAAATAGAAGCGAAGCAGGTTTTCGATGTCCTTGCGGGAATTGCCGCGCGCATCGCTGTAAGCTGGCGCGATCATATCCATCAGCGTGCCCCGGTCCTTGTTTTCGGCCGCCTCGTGGCCCCGATCGACCCAGGCGCGAAGCTGTTGCTCGGTGTTCCCCGGGGCTCCCCCGCACGACGCCAGCGCCGCCGCGACCAGTGCGGTCAGACAGGGGCGCCATGCCGTGGGTCCGGTCGGCGTCCGGATGTCGGTTGCCTCGGCCATCATCTGCTAAAGTCTACTGGTAAAGTCGGCAGCAAACGGCCGCTGCGTTCCGAACTGTGACGCACGTCCCAATTTGCCGGCGGTTGCGCGGTACTCCACACGGGTTCACCCCGGCATCGGGACAAACTATGTCAGTCAAACTTCTTTCAGAGAGTAGGGGCGCGACCATCACCGACGAGGATCAGGCTCGCATAGAGGCGATCCTCGCGTTCTGGTTCAAGCAGCATGAACTCAGCGCGCCGCAGATCGACCGGCGCATGGACATCTGGTTCGGCGAAGACCCCGCATTCGACCACGAAATCGGGCAGAACTTCTCGACCGAGGTCGAGAACGCCTCCGAGGGCAAGCTCGATCACTGGGCGGACGAGCCCCGCGGCCGGCTGGCGCTGATCCTGCTGCTCGACCAGTTTCGCCGCAATATTTATCGCGGCACGGCAAAAGCGTATGAAAAGGACCGCGCCGCGCTGAGACTCTGCGTCGAGGGCGCAATGCAAAGGAAAGACCGCGGGCTCACGCCGATACAGCGGGCATTCTTCTATATGCCGCTGCAGCACGCCGAATCACTCAAGGTACAGGCGAAGTCCGTCGAGCTTTTCGGCCGTCTTGCCGAGGCTGTGTCGCCCACCTTCCGGGAGACCTTCCTGACCATCGCGCAGTTCGCGGAACTGCATCGCGACATCATCGAGCGGTATGGCCGTTTCCCGCACAGGAACGCCCTGCTCGGCCGGGAGAACACGCCGGAGGAAAACGAATACCTCGCCGGCGACGCGCCCGATTTCGGCCAGGGAAACTAGCGTACAGCGACCGACAGTGCCCACGGGCAATGCAGGCGGGCACTTCTGGTCATTGTCGCCAGACTTCGCGTTCTCGCACAGCCGCGCCTGAAAGGCGTGCATAGCGCCAGGTCAGCATGACGGCTGCAACGGTCAGGCCGACAACGAACCCTCCCCAGATATAATTCGGCGGAAGCTTGTACGTCACCGCGGCCATGTAGGCGAGCGGGAATGCAATGACCCAGTAAGCGAAGATGTTGATCGCCATCGGCACACGCGTGTCCTTATAGCCGCGCAGTGCCCCGGCAGCGCCGATCTGGATGCCGTCCGCTACCTGGAAGATCGCCGCCATCAGCAGCAGCGAAATCGCGATGCCCTTTACCGTCACGTCCTGCGTGTAGATGCTCACGACGGCATCGCGGAACAATAGCAGGAATGTCGCGGAGCAGCCCATGAACAGGGCGCAGATAAAGACGCCGAAGCCCCCGGCGAAGCGCGCGTACTCGAGATCGCCCCTTCCCAGCGCATAGCCGACACGAACGGTGATCGCCGAGTTCAGCGCCAGCGGCACCATGAACATGGTTGATGCGAAGTTTATCGCGATCTGGTGGGCCGCCGTAATGTCCGGACCGAGGGTTCCCATCAGGATGGACACCGCATTGAACAGTCCGGCTTCGGCGGTAATCGTGATGGCGATCGGCACGCCGAGGAAAATGATTTCCTTCAGCGCAGTCGGGCGCATTGGCGACAGCCGCGAGAAAAGGTCAAGCGACTCGTACATCTTGCTCGAGACCATGTAAGCCGCCAGCACGATCGCGATGATCCACATCGATATGCCGCTCGCAAGACCGCAGCCCACGGCTCCCATGGCCGGCGCACCGAGGTTTCCGTACATCAGCACCCAGTTAAGGAACACGTTGCAGAGCAGTGCGAAGATGGAGGTGTACATGATCGGCCTGGTGTAGCCGATGCCTTCGGTGGTGAATCGAAGCGCAAGGAAGATGAACATCCCGGGTGCGCCGAGCGAAATCATCTTCACGTAACCGACGGTCATGTCGCGGAACGCGAGGTCAATGCCGATGGCAGCAAGCGTCGGCGCGGCGAGGAACCACGCGAACAGCATGATCGGCACCGCGAGGAAGACACCGAGATACAGTCCCTGCCGCGTGTAGCGACCGATCAGCGCCTCGTCTCCCGCACCGTGGTGTCGCGAAGCAATGGGCGATATTGCCATCAACACGCCCAACACGAGCGCAAACCCCATGAACCAGACGCTGCCGCCGACCGCCACGGCCGCCAGCGACTCGGCCCCGAGCCGTCCCGCCATCACCGCGTCGGTGAATTGCATGCCCGCGACCGAGAGGTTGTTGATGATCAACGGCCACGCAATGCCCAGAAGCGCTCGTGTCTCGCGCCCGAAACGTCGGACTATTTGTTGCATCTGCATCTGCCGTGGCTGCCGGAATCACCCGGCCGGGATATGGTGAAGCGTACGAGCCGGGGCGGCGCATCGAAATCCCGAGACCCTTCTACGTTCCACTCGGTCAATAGTGTAAAGTTGCTTCGCGTTCGTGTGAAACTCTGGCTACGGAGGCAATATGTTGCACGATGGTCGATCCGTCCGCGTCGCCGTTGTCGGTGGCTCCCGTATTCCTTTCTGTCGTTCACATTCCGTTTACAGGAAGTGCACCAATCAGGACCTCATGGCGGCGGCCCTGCAGGGACTCGTCAACAAGCTCGACCTGCGCGGGCAGACCATGGGTGACGTCGCGCTCGGCGCGGTGATCAAGCATTCCCGCGACTGGAACCTCGCCCGCGAGAGCGTGATCGACTCGGGGCTGACGCTGCGGACGCCGGGCATGGACCTGCAACGCGCCTGCGGCACGAGCATCGAAGCAGCAGTCCTGATCGCCAACAAGATTGCGCTCGGCCAGATCGACTGCGGCATCGCCGGCGGCACCGATACCGTCAGCGACGCGCCCATCGTGTTTCGCGACGAGTTCCGTCACATCCTGCTGGACGTCCACGCCGCACGCTCCGCGGTGCAGCGCATCATGCCGTGGTTCCGGCTGCGCCCGAAGCACTTCGCGCCCGAGTTCCCCGGCGTTCTGGAACCGCGCACCGGCCTGTCGATGGGCGAGAGCATGGAACTCACGGCGAAGAAGTGGGACGTGCAGCGCGAACACCAGGACCAGCTCGCGCTTGCGAGTCACGTGAAAGCGGCTGCTGCGTACGATGCAGGCTGGTACGAGGATCTCGTCGTGCCGTTCATGGATGCGGAGGAAGACAACAATATCCGCCGCGATACCACGTTCGAGAAGCTGCAGAAGCTGAAACCCGTTTTCGACAAGTCCGCCGAGGGCACGATGACCGCGGGCAATAGTACGCCGCTCACCGATGGTGCAGCCGCCGTTCTGCTCGCGAACGAGGACTGGGCGCGTAAGAAGAACCTGCCGATACAGGCCTACCTCACCTTCGCGAAGGTATCGGCGGTCAACTTCATCAACGAAGAAGGCTTGCTCATGGCGCCCGCGTACGCGGTCTCGGACATGCTGAAGCAGACCGACCTCAGGCTGCAGGACTTCGATTTCTACGAGATCCACGAAGCCTTCGCAGCGCAGGTCATCGCCACGTTAAAGGCCTGGCAGTCCGAGCAGTTCTGCCGGGATAAGCTCGGCCGCAACGAGGCGATGGGGCCGATCGATCTCGCGAAACTCAACGTCAAGGGAGGCAGCGTGGCCATCGGTCATCCCTTTGGCGCAACGGGCGCACGCGTGGTCGCGACGATGGCGAAGCTGCTCAGTGAAAAGGGTTCCGGACGGGGCCTCATCTCCGTCTGTGCCGCCGGCGGCATGGGCGTCACGGCGATCATGGAAGCTGCCTGACCCGACGACCGCCCCCCGGCCGCGATACCCAGAGATAAGCCCGGCCACGGCGCAGGCAAGAGCTCTCTCCGCAATGACCTGCTGATCGCCGAATCGGACAGGCGCCCGGGGAGTTTCTCTCCCTCATGGCTCCCTTCGGTCCGCTTTACTTCGGTCGAGAATCTCCCCGGCGCGCCTGATTGTGCCGACAAGACCTATCGGAGCCCGGTTCGGGGTATTTGTCGAGGAGGCCTAAGGCGAGCGCAGCGAGCAGACCCGAGACAAATAACGCCGACCGGGCTCCTTGCCACGACATTACGGGTCATGGCGGAGAGAAGGGTCGTGGCGGCGGCAGAACGGGTGACTATTCAGGGGGGTGGCGGCGCTGGATGGCGTCGAGAGCCTTGTCGATGCGCTCCTTGGCCTGCGCCGTGACGCCCCCGCGCTCGTACTCGTCCACGACGAACGACTCGAAGCGATCGACGAGTTCATCCATGTTGGAAACCGGGAACTCGCGCTCGCGACGCACTTCCTCCGGCGCATTTTCGTACGCTTTGAAGAGATCGATCCACAGCTCACTCTGCTTGCCCAAGCCGATGAGCTTGTAGAACTGCGGTCCGGGTTTGTCCCTGTCACCGCTTACGAGGCTCCAGATGCCCGCAACCAGGGAGGCCGGCACGAGCAACAGGTCGCGGAACCCGTCCACGAGCAGTTTCGCCTGAAAGACGAACAGGTCGCGTATCAGGGTCCAGCGATCGGCGCGGTCGCCGGGCGTTTCCGGGTTGGATTCCATTATCGATGACCGTCGTTGACGTGATTCGGGATGTTCGATTATAGCGGCTGGCGCGATCCGTCTGCGGTGGAACGCGAACGGTCTTTGCAGTAGTGTTACGGCGTTCGCACACGGGCCTCCAGGTATATGCCGACCTTTCAGTCTTCACCCGAATACGAGCACGGCAGCGCCGAATCGCTCGGCGTACTCGTGGTCAATCTCGGAACGCCCGACGATCCGACGCCGGGTGCCGTGCGGCGATACCTGCGGCATTTTCTTTCCGATCCACGGGTCGTCGAGATCCCGAGGCCGATCTGGCTGATGATCCTCTACGGCTTCATCCTGCCGTTCCGGCCGAAGCGCTCGGCTGAGGCGTACGAGAAGATCTGGACGGAAGAGGGCTCGCCGCTGCTGCGCATCTCGGAAGACATCACGCGGTCGCTGCAGGACAAGCTCTCGCGGCGTTTTTCCGGGCCGATACACGCCACGCTCGGCATGTCCTACGGCAACCCCTCGATTCCGGCCGCGCTCGAGCGGCTTTACGAGCACGGCGCGCGCCGCATCGTCGTACTGCCGCTCTATCCGCAATACTCGGGCACGACGACCGCGTCGGTGTTCGATGCCGTGACAGCCACATTGTCGAAACGGCGCTGGATTCCCGAACTTCGCTTCATCAATCACTACCACGATGCGCCGGGCTACATCGCCGCGCTCGCCGCCAGCGCCCGGGATTACTGGCACCAGCATGGCCGCGGTGACAGGTTGTTGTTGTCGTTTCACGGGGTGCCGAAACAGACGCTGCTCAAGGGCGATCCTTATCATTGCCAGTGCCAGAAGACGGCGCGGCTGCTCGCCGAAGCCCTGGAATTGGAGGACGACCAATGCATGGTCGCCTTCCAGTCACGCCTGGGCAAAGCGGAGTGGCTGAAGCCCTACGCCGACGAGACCATCGCCGAACTCGGCCGCGGCGGCCTCGAGCGGCTGGACGTGCTGTGCCCGGGTTTCGCGGCCGACTGCCTCGAGACGCTCGAGGAAACCGCGATGCAGAACCGCGACATCTTCCGTGAAGCCGGCGGCGGCGACCTTCACTATATCCCCGCGCTGAATGCGCGTGATGACCACGTTGCCTTCCTTGCGCGCCTGGTTGACAAGCACGCGGGGGGCTGGCCGGAAGCGTCGCCGGACTGGAGCGAGACCCAAACTGCGCGGGACCGCGAGAAGTCGCGGGAGCGCGCGCTCGCCATGGGAGCTGAGCGTTGAGCGGCATCGGCCGCTTCCTGGAAATTGGCGTCCGAGCGCAGGACGTCGTCGAATCCCTGCTCTGGTACAAGACTCTCGGCTTCTCGGAACTCGAAACAGCCGATGTCTATCCTCACAAATACGCCGTCGTCAGCGACGGAGTACTCAATATCGGCATCCATGACCGCAACTTGGACGCGCCGGCGATTACCTTCGTGCAGCCGGACCTCGCACGGCATGCGCGCTCGATGTCCGATCACGGCTTCGAGTTCAGTTTCATGCACCTGGACGAAGAACGCTTCAACGAGATCGGTATCAACGACCGCGACCGGCACCTCATCACCATCGTCGAAGCACGCACCTTCCACGGTAATGACGAAGACGACAACGATTCGGTATGCGGCACCTGGTTCGAACTAACGCTGCCCGTGCGGGATGCCATGCACTCGGCGCGTTTCTGGGGTCCCGTCGCCGGCTCGATCCTGAAGATACGCGAGGAACCGACAGTGCACATGCGCTTCGACGCGGGCGGCATCGCCCTCGGCCTGTCTGAGAGCATTGCGTTGCAGGCGCCGTCGTTATGCTTCAAGTGCCAGGACAAGGACACATTCAAGCATCTCATCGAGGCGCGTGGCCTCGAAGCGAAGGAATTCCCCGGCTTCGAGGGCGCCTTCATGGTGCTGACTGCGCCCGAGGGCACGCAGCTGTTCCTGTTTGACGAGGATTTTCTTGGCGAGCCGATCGAAGTCGACGAGGACGTCGATCCGAGCGAGATCGAGGGCCAATTCGACTGACGCGACGCCCTACGCGAGATCGCGCAACAATCTCAACGCCTGCCCGAGATAACCGGAGCCGAACAGGTTCAGGTGATTCAGTACGTGGTAGAGCTGATAGAGCTTCAGTCGCCGCTCGTGTCCTGCCGCCATCGGCCAGCTCTCCTCGTAAGCGCGGTAGAAAGTTCGGCCGAAACCGCCGAACAGCATGGTCATCGCGATGTCCGATTCGCGATCGCCGTAGTAAACGGCGGGGTCGAAGATGACGGGCACTCCGTCCGCGGCGCCCCAGTTGCCGCTCCAGAGATCGCCGTGGCATAGCGATTGCACCGGCACGTAGCCGTCGAAGAGTTCCAGCAGCCCCTGCCCGAGCCGATCGCCGAGTGACTGGAGTTCGCCGGTGTAGCCGTTGCGCGCCGCGAGATCGAGCTGGAATCGCAGGCGATGCTCGCCGAAGAACTCGATCCAGTCATCGGTCCAGGGATTGTGCTGTGGCGTCGGTCCGATAGTGTTGTCGCGATGCCACCCGTGCTGCTTCGCAGAGTGGCGATGCATTGCGGCCAGCTGCTGCCCGAACGTTGTCTCGATCGCGGTCGTGGGACGCTCGAAGCGCAGGCGCTCGATCGCGATGAAGGCGGAGCCGTTTTCTATTCCGCAATCGATGACGGCCGGTACCCGGATCGCGTTTGCAGAAGCGAGTTCGCTCAGCCCCTCCGCTTCCGCCTCGAACATATCGAGCGCGTTCACTGGACCTGTCTTGATGAAGGCGTACTCGCTACACGGCATCGTCAATAGCGGCTGAGGTCGGATACCCGCTCGGCCTGCCGTCGCAAGGCAGTGCCGATGTTAGCTTCGTCGAAGAGCGCGTTGATCGCGCCAAGGTCGGGCATCGCGCGGCGCAGGTGGGTCTCGGGGTCGTCGATCGGCGCATCGCAGGCGATGCCGGTCAGCTGCCGCGCCAGCATGGCGGCGTCTCGATGCGTTTCCAGTTTCGCACCCAAGGTTTTGGCACCGCGCACCGCCACCTCGTGAATGCGGTCGAGGTTTGCGTAGATTTGGTCGAGTGTTCCGAAATGGCCGAGCAGCGCCGCCGCCGTCTTCTTACCGACACCCGGTACCCCAGGGATGTTGTCCACACTGTCGCCTGCAAGCGCGAGGAAGTCCGCAATCTGTTCCGGCCGCACCCCAAACACTTCCAGAATGTGGTCGTAGCCGAGCTTGCCCTTGCCGGCGAAATCCCAGAAGACGTCGTCCCTCATGATTAGTTGCGTGAGATCCTTGTCGCGGCTTACGATCGTCGACGGCCGGCCCCTGCCTCGGCCGTGCTCGACGAGGGTGCCGATGAGATCGTCGGCCTCGTACAGGGGGTCGGCGCAGTTCATGAGGCCGAGCGCGCTTACGAAGCGCCGGCACTGCCCGAACTGGCGTTTCAATTCCTCGGGTGCGGGTTCGCGGTTTGCCTTGTACTCGGGGTAGATGCTGGTGCGGAAGGACGTCGTGAGGCTCTCGTCGAACGCGACGGCCACGTGCTCCGGGTTGACCTGCTCGATGAAGTCGCCGAGGAATCGGGCGAAGCCGTAAAAGGCATTGATCGGGTTGCCGTCCGCGTCGGTCATGTCGTCGGGCATCGAGTAATAGGCCCGAAAAACATACACGCTGGCATCGATCAGGTACTGCATCGGCGCAGTATAGCTGAGCTCCGAATCGCGCGCTGTTGACCGGAATCCCGGGGCCTGCATCTCGGCGAGGCACGGCGTCGCTTGCACCGCCGAAACCATCGTCATACCGCATCTCTTTGCGACGCGTTCCGGTCGGAGTGGCGACTTTCAGTCGTGGAAATGCGTGTCGATGATCTCGTCACCCGAGAACAGGTGATCGGTCAGGCGCGCGTGCAGGGGACTGGAACGCGGGATGTGCGCCAGCAGGTATTGCATCTGGTCGGCCAGCACGCGGCGCCCCTTCAGGTAGATGTACTCGGCGTAGGTCGGCGTGAACGGCACGGCGATGAGCTGCATGGCCGCCTGTTCCGGCGTGCGGCCGCCCTTGTAATTGTTGCAGCGGCGGCAGGCTGTCGCGACATTGTTCCAGGTGTCTCCGCCACCCCGCGAGATCGGTGTGATGTGATCACGCGTCAGGTCGCGTGTCGGAAAACGCATTGCGCAGTACAGGCACAGGTTGCCGTCGCGTTTGAACAGCGTGCGGTTGTTCAGTGGCGGGACGTACTTTTCGCGGTTTCGTGACAGGCTCTGGCTGGTACCGTGTGTCGCGATGATGGAATTGACGTCGATCTTGCTGCGGCGCCCGTCAATCGAGCTGTACCCGCCGAACACCGTATATAGAAGGGTACCGCAGTCGTAGGCCACCTGCTCGGCGTGGTAGAGACGCACCGCTTCGCGGTAGTCAATCCACTCGAGCGGCATTCCTGCAACGTCGGTTCGGAGAACCTGTTGCGAGATATTGGATGCGACTCCAGCCAGCATTGGCACACCTTATCCTGCTCAGGTCGAGCCGCTTGCGGTGTCGCCGCGAGCGGCGTACCGCTAGTTTGCCGATTGCGCCCCAAAAATCAACAGACACCTTCTACGTGTTGAATACTATTCGAGACCGGAGTGACGCCTTGATGACAACCCCTCAGATCGCCTTCAATACCTCGTCGAGCGTCTCCTTGGCATCGCCGAACAGCATGCGCGTGTTCTCCAGGAAGAACAGCGGATTCTGCACGCCGGCATAGCCGGTAGCCATACTGCGCTTGAGCACGATCGAGGTCTTACCCTTCCAGCACTCGAGCACCGGCATGCCGGCGATCGGGCTGTTGGGGTCGGTCAGCGCCGACGGGTTGACGATGTCGTTCGCGCCGATCACCACCGACACGTCGACGTCCGGGAAATCCTCGTTGATCTCGTCCATTTCGAACACGATGTCGTACGGTACCTTCGCTTCCGCCAGCAGCACGTTCATATGGCCGGGCATGCGTCCCGCCACCGGGTGGATGCCGAAGCGGACGTTCACACCCTTCTCGCGCAGCTTCTGCGTGATCTCGAACACGGTGTGCTGCGCCTGCGCGACGGCCATGCCGTAGCCCGGGATGATCATCACTTCCTTTGCGCTCGACAGCAACTCGGCGGCTTCCTGGGTATCGATGGGAACTACCTCGCCCTGGTCTTCGCCGCCGGCCGCAGCCGCGGCGCCGCCGCCAGTGCCGAAACCGCCTGCGATGACGTTGAGGAACTTGCGGTTCATGGCGCGGCACATGATGTAGCTCAGGATCGCGCCGCTCGAGCCGACGAGAGCGCCGGTCACGATAAGCAGGTCGTTACCCAGCATGAAGCCGGTCGCGGACGCGGCCCAGCCCGAGTAGCTGTTGAGCATCGAGACGACGACGGGCATGTCCGCCCCGCCGATCGCCATGACCATGTGGATGCCGAAAAGCAGCGCAATGATCGTCATGATGACGAGCGGAGCAACGCCGCCGCCGGCTGCCGACTGCACCACGAACGAGTAACCGAACCAGATGGCCCCGAGCAGGAGTAGCAGGTTGAGCCAGTGACGCGCCGGCAACAGCATCGGGTTGCCACTGATGCGACCCGACAGCTTGCCGAACGCGATCACGGAACCGGAGAAGGTCACCGCACCGATCAGGATGCCGAGGTAGGTCTCGACGTCGTGAATAGTCAGTTCGACTCCGACATAGTGAGACAGTCGATCCGGATCCATGAAGTTGGCAAAGCCGACCGCCACCGCGGCCAGGCCGACGAGGCTGTGCAGTATGGCAACCAGTTCCGGCATCTGCGTCATCTGCACGCGCCGGGCGGCCATGATACCCACGCTGCCGCCGACCAGGAGCGCCACGATCAGCAGTCCGAAGTTCTGGGTGACGTCGCCCATCAGGGTCGCAACGAGCGCAATCGCCATGCCGACGATGCCATACCAGTTACCGCGCCTCGCGGTCTCCTGGTTGGACAGTCCGCCCAGGGCGAGAATGAACAGGATGGTCGCGATGATGTACGAGACCTGGATGATTCCTTGGTTTACCTCAAACATCGCGACCTCACTTTCTGAACATTTCAAGCATGCGGCGAGTGACCGCAAAACCGCCAAATATGTTGACGGCGGTTATCAGTACGGTGCCTACCGCGATCCACTTGATAACGGGCACGTCGGAACTGATCTGCAGCAACGCACCGATCACGATGATGCTCGAGATGGCGTTTGTCACGCTCATGAGCGGCGTATGCAACGCCGCCGTCACGTTCCAGATCACCATGTAGCCCACGAAGCAGGCCAGCACGAAGACCGTGAAGTGCGCCATGAAGGACGGCGGCGCCACTGCGCCGAGACCGAGCAGCGCCAGGCCGCCAACGATCATGCCGACGATCGGGCCCATGACGTTCGGCTTCGTCTCTTCCTTTACCGGTGGCGGCGCCGGCTCGGCTTTCGCCGCCGGCGCAGCCGACAGCTTCGGCGGGGGCGGCGGCCACAGCGTCTCGCCGCCCGTGCACACCGTGGCGCCGCGCACGACTTCGTCTTCGAGGTCGAGCACCAGGTTGCCGTCCTTCTCCGGCGTCATGTCCGTGAGCAGGTGGCGGAGGTTGGTGCCGTAGAGCTGGCTCGACTGAGTAGCCAACCGGCTCGGGAGATCCGTGTAGCCGATGATCGACACGCCATTGCGGACAGCCACCTCACCGGGCTGGGTGAACTCGCAGTTGCCGCCCTGCTCGGCCGCCAGGTCGACGATCACGCTGCCGTCCTTCATCGACTCGACCATCTCTTTGGTGATCAGCTTCGGCGCCGGCTTGCCCGGGATCAGGGCCGTCGTGATGATGATATCGACGTCTTTGGCCTGCTCGGCGAACAGCGCCATCTCGGCTTTGATGAACTCGTCGCTCATCACCTTGGCGTAGCCACCTTCACCCGAGCCGTCCTCTCCCTCGAAGTCGAGCATCAGGAATTCGGCGTCCATGCTCTCGACCTGCTCCTTTACTTCGGGGCGGGTGTCGAAGGCACGGACAATGGCGCCCATGCTCTTCGCCGCACCGATCGCGGCAAGGCCTGCCACGCCGGCGCCGATCACCAGCACCTTGGCTGGCGGCACCTTGCCCGCGGCCGTGATCTGGCCGGTAAAGAAGCGCCCGAAATGCTGCGCGGCCTCCACGACGGCGCGATAACCGGCGATATTCGCCATCGAACTCAGTGCATCCATCTTCTGCGCGCGCGAAATTCGCGGCACGCTGTCCATGGCCAGCGCCGTACCGCCGCTCTTCGTCAGCTGCTCGAGGAGCTTCGGGTTTTGCCCCGGGTACAGGAAGCTGATCAGCGTCTGCGATTCCTTCAGCGCCCCGGCCTGCTCGCCCTCTGGCGGGCGGACTTTAAGAATAATGTCCGAACCGGACCAGATGTCGGCCGCCGAACCGGCGATCGTGCATCCTGCCGCCTCGTATGCTTCATTCGAGAAGCTGGCTGCGGCGCCTGCATCCTTCTCGACAACCACCTCGTAGCCCAGTTTTTGCAGCTGGGTCGCTACTTCGGGTGTGGCTGCGACGCGTCGCTCGCCGGGGTGAGTCTCTCTCGGTACACCGATCTTCATTCATGGCCTCCGATCACAGTGCCGGTAATTGTTGGGGGCGTACTCTATCAACAATGCCCGGGACATCACAGATTTTGAGAGTCTCGGAAAACCCCTAACCCGGGCACGAAAAAGACGCCCCGCAGGCGCCTTCCCGGTGACGAAGAAGATGCTCAGCCGCGCCGGTCGCGCTGCATCCGATCGCGCATACGCTGGCGCTGCTCCGGCGACATGTCGCGGAAGCGATCACGCATCCTGTCCCGCTGCTCAGGTGTCAGCTGATGAAAACGTTCGCGAAGCTGCTGTTGCTGTTCCGGCGACAGGTTGCGGAAATGCTGGTAATTCTGGCGGATGCGCCGCTGTTCTTCCGGCGTAAGGCCCTGGAATTCTTCCCAGCGCCTGCGAATCTGGTGACGCCGCTCGTCCGGCAGCTCGCGCCAACTTGCAAAGCGCTGCTGCGCTTGCTCGCGTTGCTCTGGCGTCATACCGGTCCAGCGTGCCGCGCCGCGCGACAGTCGCATCTGGCGATCCGCCGGCAGAGAATCCCAGCTCTCCGCAAAGCGATTCAACACCTGCCGCTGTTCCGCGGACAGCGAGTCCCAGGCCACGCCATGCTCATCGGCCATGGCGCCGGACCCGAGCAGCATCGCAATGACTGCGCCGAGCGCAAACAAACTCCTAACTCTCATCGTCGTCCTCCCCCGATTCTTCACCTTCCGGTACGGGATCGATCCGTTCTTCGGACTCCACGGCCATCTGGTGCTCGACCATGAGCCACTCGTCGTCCGATTCCTCCCAAAGCCCGAGGTACTCGAGAAACTCCATTTCCGGCTCCTCGGCCCCTGCCGCGAGCGCCGTGCTCACAGCGCCGAGCGCAAGAACCAACAGCGTGCTCCTGCAGGGGCTCCTAGCCGACATCGCCTTCGGGATCCAGGCTCGCCGTGTCTACCCAGCTGTAGAACTCGAGGTCTTCCAGCATGTCCAGGCTGTCCTCGCTCAGTATGATTTCGAAATCCGTCGCGATACCTGCCGCCGGAGTATTTTTTTCAACCGGCGCGCCCTGCCAGACGACGACCGCGACCACGACTGCCGCCGCAAGGCCTCCGGCAGGCACCCAGCGCGCCCATCCGTCGCCGGACCCGGTTTCCGGGATCTCCTGCAGTGCCCTCTGACGACCCTGGTTCAGGCGCGACTGCGTCGCCGCGTCGAGGTGCTCCACGCTCTCGTCGAACAGCGCCTTTGCCTGCGCTGTCAGCTCTTTCTCGTCCAGTGGCTTCTTCATTGCCAGTGTTCTCCCAGCACGTCCCGGAGCGTATGTACCGCCCTCGAATAGTGCGTTTTCACGCTGCCCCCGCTACAGCCCATCGCGATCGCCGTCGCGGCGACGTCCAGGCCCTCGAAGGCACGCAACATGAAGGCTTCACGTTGCCTCGCCGGCAGCGCCGTAACGGCGTCCTCCAGCGCCTCCATGGCCTGCCGCGCTTCGATCTGCTCGTCCGGCGTTCGGCCCATCGGGTCGGCCGCTTGTGCGATCGGGTCGTAATCCTCTTCCCTCGTGGACGAGCGACCGAACCACATCATCACCCGGTTCCTTACCATCTGCCGACGGTGCCAGTCGCGAATCCCGTTTTGCAGGATGCGATAGAAAAGCGGGGTCCACTCTTCTTCGGGATGGGCCGCATAATTGCGCGCCAGCTTGATCATCGCGTCCTGCACGAGGTCGAGCGCTTCATCCCGGTCACGCACCGCGATCTCGGCAAAGCGCAGCGCACGACGTTCCACCCCGGCGAGGAACTGGTTGAGTTGCCTTTCGCGCTGCAGCGTCATCGCCCCTTTCGGTTGCTCGCCGCTGCACGATACCGCAAAAACCCCGGCGCAGGCGGTCATCGGCCGCTGCTCCGTGCCACGGGCGAATACTCTTTCATCGCGAACTCCTCTTGACTCCCTCGGGAGGTCATCTAACGTGTCGCTACAGCATTAACGCCTGGTCGAGCGGTTGGTTGACAGGCGCATTCGGGATGTCGCGCCCTGCCTTATGTAATAGAGCGCTCGGTCGCGCACCGTCAACTTACGGTCAAACTGGAAATTCGTGGGCAACGCGCCAGTCCTCAAAGTCGCTATCAACGTGCCGCTGTCGCGCCTGTTCGACTACCTGCCAGCGGCGGACGGCAAGTGCCCGCCGCCGGGATCACGGGTCCGCGTGCCGTTCGGCAAGCAGCGGCAGGTCGGCGTGGTAGTGGCTGTCGCCCCCTACAGTGACCTGCCGCGGAGCCGGATACGCCGGGTGCTCGAGACGCTCGACGACACCCCGCTGTTGCACGAGGAAGATCTCTGGCTCATCGGTTTCACGAGCGACTACTATCATCACCCGGTCGGCGAGGTCGCTGCCGCGGCGATTCCCGCCCTGCTGCGCCACGGTCGTTCGCTGAACCCCCTGTTGAGGCATGTTGCGGCGACCGACCCTGGTCAGGGGATCGACATCGAGGCCATGGCGAGGAAAGCGCCGCGGCAGGCCGAGTTGCTCGAAATGCTGCTCGATGCAGGCGGCAACGGCATCGACGTGGACACGATGGCCGAGCAAATGCCCGCGTGGCGGCGGAGCTTCAGGGCGCTCGCAGCGAAGGGCCTCGTCAGCGAGTTCGAAATGCGCGCCGACGACCCCGAGCCACCGCCCCCGCGCCACACGGCACCGGGCCCGGTGTTGAACCGCGACCAGCAGGCCGCCGTGGCGGCAATTCGCGCCGGAACAGGTTTTCACGCGAGCCTGCTCGACGGCGTTACGGGCAGCGGCAAGACCGAGGTCTACCTGCAACTGATCGGCGAGACCATCGCGGCCGGGCGGCAGGTGCTGGTGCTGGTGCCCGAGATCGGCCTCACACCCCAGCTGGTCGCGCGTCTGCGGAACCGGCTCGGGATCGAACCCGCATTACTGCACTCCGCGCTGTCGGACCTCGAGCGGCTGCGCGCGTGGCGCCAGGCCCGTAGCGGCGACGCGCAACTGGTCGTGGGCACGCGTTCGGCCGTGTTCACGCCCATGCGGGGGGCCGGCCTGGTGATCGTCGACGAGGAGCACGACCATTCATTCAAGCAACAGGAGGGGCTGCGTTATTCGGCGCGCGACCTTGCCATCGCACGCGCCAAGCATCTCGACATTCCGATCGTGCTGGGATCGGCGACCCCGACCCTCGAAATGCTGCATCACTGTGCCTCCGGTCGTTATTCGCACCTCAGTCTGCCGCGCCGCGCCGGCACCGCGCGGCCACCGACCGTTCGTATCGTGGACCTCGGCCGGGCGGTCTCTGCAGAGGGGCTGAGCGAACCGCTCGCGCACGCAATCACGCAGCATCTCGCCGAGGCGGGGCAGGTACTCATCTACCTCAACCGCCGAGGATTCGCACCGACTCTCATCTGCTCCGGCTGCGGCCACGTGGCCGAGTGCTCGCGCTGCGATTCGCGCATGACCGTGCACGCGAGGGAAGGCCGGCTGCGTTGCCACCATTGCGGCAGCGGGAGGCCGCTGGATGAGCACTGCAGCGAGTGTGGCGCGGCCATGCGCCCGCTGGGCGAGGGCACACAACGCCTGGAGGATGAGCTCGTGCGCCGTTACCCCGGCAGGCAGGTCATGCGCATCGATAGCGACAGTACGCAGCGCAAAGGGGCAATGGACGAGGCACTGCAACGCGCAACCAGCGGCGAGGCCGACATACTTGTCGGCACGCAGATGCTGTCCAAGGGACACCATTTCCCCAGGCTCACCCTGGTCGGCATCGTCAACGCGGACCAGGGCCTCTTCGGCACGGACTTTCGCAGCGACGAGCGCCTGGCGCAGTCGATCATCCAGGTGGCCGGCCGTGCCGGCCGCGAGAGCCGGGTGGGCGAGGTCATCATCCAGACGGCGTTCCCGGCGCATCCGTTCTGGCAACGCCTGATCGAGGGTGGCTATCCCCGAGTCGCCCGCGATGCGCTCGAAGAACGCCGCGCCGCGAACTGGCCGCCGTTCTCGCGCCTCGCGCTGCTGCGCTCTGCCGCGACGCGCCGCAAAGACGCGCACGCCTTCCTCGATGTCGCAGCCGGCTTTGTTGGCCGGCTGGCACACGGCCGACTGAGGGTGCTCGGTCCCGTCGATGCGCCGATGGCGCGCCGCGCCGGCCGCTATCGCGCCCAGCTGCTGCTGCAAAGCGGGGACCGACGGCTATTGCACGAGGTGCTGCGCGAATTGCGGCCCGTGCTCGAGGCGGACCCTGCTGCGCGAAAGGTTCGCTGGTCCATCGACGTCGACCCGGTCGAGCTTTTCTAGCGACCTGTCAGGCTGGGCGCGGCGGTGAATAACCGGGTAGAATCGCCGGCTCTTTCACGACTCATCCCATTCACGCCCCCGGCGCATAAGCTCCAGCCCCATGAAATCCGCGATAGCAAAATTCCTCGACGACGCCCTGCGCCGCCTGCCGGACCTCGCCGATGCGGCGGGAGACCTCACTGCCGAAGGCACGATTGAGCGCACCCGCGATGTCTCGCACGGGCACTTCGCATCCAACATCGCCATGCGGCTCGCGAAACCGGCTCGCCGCAGCCCGCGCGACCTCGCTACGGCCATCGTCAAGCAAATCGCGGACGCGGACGAACTCGAGAAAGTCGAGATCGCCGGCCCAGGGTTCATCAATTTCACCCTGAGCCCGGCCGCTTTCCATGCCGAGATAAGGACGATTCTCGACGAGCGTGAGGATTACGGCCGGCATGCGCCGAAGGCATCCCCACGCATTCTGCTCGAGTTCGTCTCCGCCAACCCCACCGGCCCCCTGCACGTCGGCCACGGTCGGCACGCGTCATACGGGGCGACCGTCGGAAACCTGCTCGAAGCCGTCGGCTACCCGGTCCATCGCGAGTACTACGTCAATGACGCGGGACGCCAGATGGATATCCTGGGCGTGAGCGTCTGGCTGCGCTGGCTGGAGCTGAAAGGCACGAACGTCCCGTTCCCCGCGGCGGGATACCGGGGCGAGTACATTCGCGACATTGCGGCGGCGATCGACACGGACGGTATCGACAGTGTCGGCGCGGATACCCTGCTCGAGGGAGTCCCCGCCGATGCGCCCGAGGGCGACAAGGAAGCGCACATCGGTGCGCTGATCGGGCGCGTCAAGGAACTGCTCGGGGAGGACGACTTCGATCGTATTCGGCAGCAGTCGCTCGACAGTATCCGCGACGACATCGAGGACGACCTCGCCGAGTTCGGTGTGACCTACGACCGCTGGTACTCCGAGCAGAGCCTCACGAAGACCCACCGTATCGACGATGCGCTCACCGTGCTCGAGGAGCGCGGCATGCTCTACAAGAGGGACGGCGCCACCTGGTTCCGGGCAACCGACTTCGGCGACGAGAAAGACCGCGTCGTGGTGCGGGAGAACGGCGCCAAGACCTACTTCGCTTCTGACATCGCCTATCACTTCGACAAGCGGGAACGCGGTTTCGATCATCTCATCGACATCCTCGGAGCCGACCATCACGGCTACGTGACCCGCGTTAAAGCTGGACTCGAAGCGATGGGCTACCGGGCCGAGGATCTCGAAGTGCAACTCGTGCAGTTCGTCGCGCTGTACCGCGGCGGCAAGAAGGTTCAGATGTCGACGCGAAGCGGGGAGTTCGACACACTCAGGCAACTGCGTGCCGAAGTCGGCAATGACGCGGCACGCTTTTTCTATGTCTCTCGATCGAACGACCAGCACCTCGACTTCGACCTCGACGTCGCGAAGTCCCAGTCGAACGACAACCCCGTTTACTACATCCAGTACGCGCACGCACGGATCTCGAGCGTGTTCCGCCAGCTCGAAGAAAAAAATTACACCTGGGACGGTGCCAGCGGTTGCACCAGCCTTGCGCTACTCGAGGAGTCGCAGGAAAGCGCCCTCATGACGACGCTCAGTCGCTACCCGGAAGTCATCGAGCTGGCCGCCAGCAACCTCGCACCACAGCACCTGGTCCATTACCTGCGCGACCTGGCCAACGACTTCCATACGTATTACAACGCGCATGTCTTCATCGTTGGTGACGACGCGCTGCGCGACGCTCGCCTCTGCCTGTGCGCGGCGACGCGCCAGGTAATCGCCAACGGTCTCGCGATCCTCGGCGTCTCCGCGCCCGACTCCATGTAATGGCAAAGAAACGCAGCAAGCGACGCAGGACGCCCAGCACCAAACAGGAGTACCCGGGTTGGCTGTGGATGATATTTGGCCTCGCGATCGGCCTCTCGGTCGCGTTGGCCATCTACGTACGCGACAGGGGGCCGGCGCCACCGCCGACAGCCAGGCAGCCCGCCAGCCTCGACAGCGCCATCGACGACAACGGCGAGGGGGCGCGCACAGAGACGCCATTACCCGAGCAGAAGGAAAGCCGGTTCACGTTCTACGACATGCTGCCCAATTTCGAGGTCGTGATTCCCGAACAGGAGCCCGACGTCACGGCAGATGTCGAACCACGCGCAGTCGTTACACCCGGCCTGTACATCCTGCAGGCTGGTTCGTTCACGCGTTACGAGGATGCCGACCGGCGCCGTGCCGAACTCGCGTTGCAGGGCATCGAGTCGACCATCCAGCGCGTGTCGATCGACGACAGGACTTACCACCGCGTTCGCATCGGCCCGACGGACGATCTCGAAGAACTCAACTTGCTGCGCAGCCGCCTGCGCGCAGCAAAGATCGACGCCATTCGTATTCGCCTCGGTGACTAGCATGCATACAGGCCTGGTGGTGCTCGCGCTGGTCTTGCTGGCGGCCTGCACCACGACTGCGCCGCCGCCATCGCCGCCCGAAGCCGCGCAAGCCGAGCCGCTACCCGCCGCGGTGCCGGTCGCGCCCGCCGAACCCGTCCAGCGTGCGCCCATCAGGATAAGTATCGCCGCGGTCGGCGACATGATGCTCGGCACGGATTACCCCGAGAATCATCTGCCCGACGACGACGGGATCGGGTTCCTCGCCGGCGTCACGCCATGGCTCTGGTCCGCTGATGTCACATTCGGCAACCTGGAAGGCGTTCTCGTCGACGGCGGCGAACCCGGCAAGAAATGCAGCAACCCGAAGGCCTGCTACCTGTTCCGCTCGCCGAGCCGCTACGCTTATCACTACCGCGCGGCAGGCTTCGACGTGCTGAGCCTCGCTAACAACCACGCGCGCGACTTCGGCGAGGAGGGGCGCTCCGCGACGATGCAAACGCTCGCGGCCGCGGGCATGCATCATTCGGGCAGGGAAGGCGACTTTGCGAGCTTCGAGGTCAAGGGTCTGCGGTTAGCCGTGCTCGCTTACGCGGTAACCAGGAACTCGAACATGCTGCTGGACTACGCGCGCTCGGAACAGACTGTGCGTGACTTCGCGGCCACGCACGACATCGTCGTCGTCTCCTTCCACGGTGGCGCTGAAGGTAGAGACGTGACCCGCCTGCCGTTTGCCGAAGAGGAATACTACGGTGAACCCCGCGGTGACGTGGTGCGCTTCGCGCGCATGGTCGTCGATGCCGGCGCCGATCTCGTCATCGGCCACGGACCCCACGTCGTGCGCGCCATGGAACGATACAAAGACCGGCTGATCGCTTACAGCCTCGGCAATTTCGCCACCTATTACGGCATCAGCGTCGCCGGCATCAAAGGCATCGCGCCGATCCTCATCGCGACACTCGACGAGGAAGGCCGCTTCGTCGAAGGCGATATCATTTCGACCCGCCAGCTGCGGCCGGCCGGCCCGTCACTCGACCCTGACGGCCGCGCGTTGAAAATGATCCACGGGCTCAGCATCGAAGACTTCGGCGACCCGGGCCTGGCCTTCCACCCCGACGGCCGGTTGACGCCAACCGACCGACCGCCTGTCACGCGTCGCACGTTTGACGATTCATCGTAGGAGCGTTTCTCGAACCGCCACCGATTCGCGGGCCCGGGCCCGTTCCTACGGTACTAATCGTCGCTGCCGATCGACTTGAAATCCACGCCGAGCGAGCGCAGCTTACGATACAGGTGCGTGCGTTCCATGCCGACTCGCTTCGCGAGCTGCCCTACCTTGCCTTCGCACAGTTCGAGCTGCTGTTGCAGGTAGGCCCGCTCGAACTGTTCCCGCGCTTCGCGCAACGGCAGTGCGAGCAAGTCGTGTTTTACGAGCGGTTCGTTATCGGGCGCCGCGGCCGATATTTCCGCCTCGACTTCGTCCAGGGAGATGTCCTCGTCGGACTCGGACATCAGCAGTCGCCGAACGAGGCTCTTGAGTTCGCGCACGTTGTCCGGCCATGGATAATTCCGCAGACGGTTTTGCGCAGCGACGCTGAAGCGGCGGAATCCCAAGCCTTCGGAGTCGACCAGCTTGTCCACGTAGTAATTGAGGAGTTCCGGCACGTCCTCCGAATATTCTCTCAGCGGCGGTACGCGCAGTATCAAGACGCCCAGGTTTGCGACGAGATCGCCACGCAATTCGCCCGAACGAACCTTGTCATCGTAGTCCGCCCGCACCGTCGCCACGACTCGCGCATCGAGCGGGACCGGGTTGCTGCCTCCCTTGCGCGTGAAGCCGCCGTCCTCGAGCACGCTGAACAGTATCCGCTGTCCCGCCGCGCCGAGGTCCGCCAATTCGTCGATGAGCAACGTGCCCTGGCTCGCCTTCTCGAACACGCCCATGTGAACTTCGCCGTCCTCTTCGCTGCCGAGCAGACTCTCCTCGACGTTGTCGTCGGTCAGCGAAGCCGCCGTGATGTCTATCAGGGGTCCATCGGCGCGCGCACTCAGCGCGTGCAGGTAGCGGGCGAACGCGCTGCGCCCGGTACCAGGCTCGCCGCTGATGAGTAGCGCCGCGTCGTGCCTCGCGTATTGCTTCACCTTGTCGCGCAACGTCTGCATCAGGGCGCTGCGGCCGACGGGCGCCAGTAGCGGTGGCAAAGTGCCGCGCGCAGTAGCTGCCTGCCTGCCCGCAGTATCCAGCGCGCCTTCGACGGTTCGCAGGAGTTTCGCGAGCGACAGCGGCTTCTCGACGAAATCGTGTGCGCCGAGCCGGGTCGCTTCCACCGCCGTGTCCACCGTGCCATGCCCCGACATGATCACGACGGGGCATTTCAGGTCGGCCTCGTCGGACCACTCGCGCAATAGCGTGATGCCGTCGGTATCCGGCATCCATATATCGAGAAGAATGAGATCGAAGTTGGCGTTACGACGCGCGGACCTCGCCTCTTCGGCATTGGCGGCAACGGTCACGCCGTAGCCCTCCTCCGACAGAATTTCCTGGATCAACGCACGAATATCGGCTTCGTCATCGACCACGAGCACCTGGGCATTGCTCATGCTCTTTCCCTCCTCTTCTCGTTACGGCTGGTTCCCTTCGCGATCATTGCCTCGCGGGCCGCCTCGTTGATTGGCAGCCGGATGCCGATGACCGCACCCCCGTCTTTCCTGTTCTCGGCGAGGATCGTTCCCACGTGCTCCTCGACCAGTTTCTTGACCACGGCAAGTCCGAGCCCGGTTCCCTTGGGCTTGGTTGTAACGTATGGATCGAAGATCTGGCTGATCTCCCCGGTGTCGAATCCCGGCCCGTTGTCCTCGACTTTCAGTTGCGCGAACTCGATGCCGCCGAACTCCGCGGCACTCGCATGCACGTCGATTTGCGGGCTCGGTGTCTGCTCCAGCGCCTCGAGGGCGTTGCGCAACAGGTTGTGCAGGATCTGGCGCACGCGGCCTTCATCCGCCTCGAGCAGAGGCATCGTCGGGTCCGATGTCACGACGATCCTGACGTCCCTTTCCTGCGCCCGGTACAGATCGACAACCTCGTGGACGAGCTTGTCGAGGTCGAAGCGATTGATGTCCATATCCGGCGCCCGTGCGTAATCGCTGAAAGCATTGACCATCTCTTTCATGGCCTCGACCTGCTGGACGATGGTGTGCGTCGCCCGATCGAGTACCTGCGCCTCTTCCATCGACATCTTGTCGAGGTACCGGCGGCGCAGCCGCTCCGCGGAGAGCTGTATGGGCGTCAACGGATTCTTGATCTCGTGTGCCAACCGGCGAGCCACCTCGCCCCACGCAGCATCGCGCTGCGCCTGCAACAAACCGGTGATGTCGTCGAACACAACCACGTAGCCGCCTGCCCGGTCGCCCTCGCCCGGTAGTGCGGTACAAGCGCAGGTCAGCACGCGCCGGCCCACCTCTCCGCGCAGGACGATCTGCTCGCGCCACTCGGTTTCGCCGGCGTCGAGGTGCACACGAGCCACGTCGACGAACTGGTCGAGCAATGGCTCGTTGCGCGCGATGTCCGGCAGGTACTCGCCGACGCGACTTTCGAGGTCCACGTTGAGAATGGCGCCGGACGCCTGGTTCGCCGTACGGACACGGAGATCGGGGTCGATCGCGACCACGCCGGTCGACAGGCGCGCGAGTATGACCTCGAGGTTTGCGCGCTCTGCCTCGACCAGGGCCTGGCTGAGGCGGGTTTCGCGACGCGCCGCCGCCAGGCGCTGGGTCATGTCGTTGAAGGAATTGATGAGAAACCCGATCTCGTCGCGCGACGGCGAAGGCAGTCGCGTATCGAAATCACCGGCCGCAACCGCACGCGTGCCGGCGACCAGATCCTGGATCGGCGCGACGAGCCGGCGCGAAAGCATCAGCGCACCGTAGATAGCCGCCAGCAATGACAACATCAGTACCACCGTCAGCGTCAGGGTGAACGTGACCTTGAGGCCCTCGCGCAGGAACACCAGCCGTTCGTATCCGGTTTGTGCATCGCTTACGCTGGCTGCGAGCCGGCTGACGCGCTCTGTGGTTGGGAAGTGCGCCTGCAGGACTCCGACTGGCTCGCGGCGCCCTCTAACCCTGTAGAGCACTGCCGTTCGAATCTCGTAGAAGCCGTCCTCGTTCTCTTCCAGGCTCACGTGATTGGGCCTGTCGACCGTCAACATCTCCAGCACGTCGATTGGCGGCCTCGGCAGGCTCACACTGGACCGGTCAGAACTGGTCGCGAGAATCTGCGCATTGTTGCCGAACAACGTCATCTCGCTCGCGCCGGCCTCGCGGCGCCGCATGCTGAGTTCGAACACGAAGCGGCGCTCCGGAACCGTCGCCAGCTGTTCCGCGATCTTGCGAGTGGCGGACAGGTTCTCACGCATCTGCACCTCGAAAACCGCCTGCACCACCTCGATGGCGCTGCCGAGCCCGTCCTCGATCTCCACGTCGAACCATGAATCGATGCCGCGATTGATGTATTGCACGGCGAAATAGAACACAACGAACAGTGGCAGCGCGGCGAGACCCACGAACATGCCGACCATGCGCGCTTTCAGCCTCGCGCCGGGTACGTTCTCGCGGTAGTCGCGTAGCAGCCGAATCAGGTTGCCGATCAGCAGCACGAACAGCAGGATCGCGCCCACGATATTGACGGCGATCAGGACGTTGTGCAGCCGATCGAAATCGTCGGAGTTCTGCGCGGTGATGCTGAGCAGGAACAATGCGACGAGCGACAGCAGCACGCCGGCCGCCGCGAGCAGGCCGATGAAAGCTCGCTTTATCGTCCGAGCTTCCATTCGTACCACTCGCTCTCGAGCTGCCACTCGTCGCGCCAGAAGAAAAGTAACCGCAGCGGTGCCGAGTATTGCTCGGTCGCCAGCAGTGCCCGAAGCCTCACACGATAATCACGCTCGGGGACGAGCAGCGATTCGTCGATTACGGGCAGTCGCTGAACCCGCCCGAGGCTATTGAGCGCAGAATACAGCGTCGCAAAGGAGTCCTGGTTACCGCTGTTCAGATTGCGGACGATGTAGCGCTGGCTGATCGGCCGGTATTCGAGTTCGAAACGGAATGCGAGCTCGGCATCGAGCGCATCGAGATAGAAGCGACGCGACCGGATCACCTGCATCTGAAGTTCGATGGTGAGCGGCACGCCGCTGTTGAGCGCCTTCAGCGCATCGCTGGAAAGCACGAGCTGCAGACGCGCATCGAGCATGTGCACGCCGCCGACGAGTTCAGTGGAGGCCGAGCGAACCTCGAAGTAACCGGCACGCTCCACCGGGTCCTGTGCCAGGGCGACACCGCCGAGCAAGACGGCACCGGCGGCGATAATTGCGCCGCGTATCGTCCCGCCCAACCAATGGATTCGTGGTGTCGCCATGTGTGCTCAGCCAGCCTTCTCGAGGCAGGCGTAATAAAAACCGTCCATATCCGCGCTGCCCGGTAGAACCTGGAATCCACACGCCTTGCGCTGCATTACATCGCGGATGTTGTTATTTTGCAACGCGTCATTTTCCCGGGCATCCGCGGTCGCCTCGACAAACGGACCCACCACCTCGTCATTCTCCGCAGCAAGCACCGAGCAGGTCACGTACAGCAGCCGCCCGCCGGGCGCCAGCGTCGGCCAGACACCATCGAGCAGGCTCCGTTGCAGGCTCGCGAGAGCCGGTATGTCCGCCGCCCGCCGCAGCAGCTTGATGTCCGGGTGGCGCCGGATGACGCCGGTTGCCGAGCACGGTGCATCCAGAAGGATGGCATCGAACACCGAACCGTCCCACCACGCCTGTGGCGTTGATGCATCGCCACAACGGAGCGTCGCGGAGCGGCCGAGCCGCGCGACAGTTTGCTCGACCGCGCGCAGGCGTCCTGCATCCCTGTCGACGCAGGTGAGATCGATATCCGCGCCCCCCAGCTCCAGCAGATGCCCGCTCTTACCGCCAGGCGCGGCACAGGCATCGAGCACCCGGCCGCCGCTGCCCTGCAACAACCACGGCGCTGCAAGCTGCGCCGCGGCATCCTGCACCGACACGAGCCCTTCGGCGAAGCCCGGCAGCTCATCTACGGGCACTGGCTCCGCAAGTTTCACCGCACACTCGATCGCAGTGAAGGTCTCGGCCGCGAGCCCTCTGTCCCGCAGTCGTTCGACATACTCCGTCGCTGTCTCTCGGGATGCGTCAACCCGCAACCACATGGGCGCCCGGGTATTGTTCGCAGTAAGAATTGCTGCCTCGTGACCAGGCCAGTCGCGCCTGATCGCATCGATCAGCCACTGCGGGTGATCGTGAATCGCCTCGTCGCTGGCGGGTGCTACGGACGCGACGCCCTCGCGCAGGAAACGGCGCATCACGCCGTTCAGAAGGCCCGCAAGCTTGGGCCGCCGCAGGAGCCGCGACGCCTCGACGGTCTGCGACACCACGGCATGGTCGGGGATTCGGGTGTCCGTCAGCTGGTAGAGTCCTACGGCGAGCAGTGCGTTGATCACGCTGTCCCTCGATTTCAGCGGCCGCTCCAGCAACTGCCCTGTCCAGAACTGCAGGCGCCAATGGTGCCGCAGGGTCCCGTAACAGAGCAGCCGCAGTAATGCACGGTCACGCTCCGCCAACCGCATCTCCTGCGCCGGGAGCGCAGCGTCCAGCGATTTGCCCGCCGTTACGACGGCATCGACGACTTCCGCCGCCGCCGCACGGAGTCGCGCACCCTGGCGGCTCGCCGACATCCCGCTCAGCCCAGACGCCGGCCAGTCATCGCGACGGAGTTCGAGAACTCCCCCGCGGTTACCGGGCGCTTGCCGGGACGCTGGAGACTGTCGAGCCGCAAGGCGTCGCGACCGCAGGCGACGACGATGCCGTCGCGGCCCGCGGACAGCACATCGCCCGGCGCACCCTCTTCGCTGCCTGCGACGACGCCCGCACGCCAGCATTTGATCGGCGTGTCGTCCAGCAGGAAGAAAGCGCCGGGCGCCGGGTTGTAGGCGCGGATCCGTCGGTGCAGCACTTGCGCAGGCTGCTGCCAGTCCAGGCGCGCATCCCGCTTGTTGATCTTGGGCGCATAGGTGGCCCGGGCGTCGTCCTGTTCTTCCGCTTGCAGCGCCCCGCTAACGATCGCATCGAAGTGACGCACGAGCAACTCGCCGCCCAGCGTTGCGAGGCGGTCGTGCAGTTCGCCAGCGTTCTCCTCCGGGCCGATAGCAATTGTTTCCTCGACGTAAACAGGCCCGCAGTCCAGCCCCGCTGTCATGCCCATAAGGCTGACGCCCGTCTCGTTGTCGCCGGCCAGTATCGCCGCCTGGATGGGCGACGCGCCGCGCCAGCGCGGCAGCAGCGAGGCATGTACGTTGAGGCAACCCTTCGAGGGAACATCGAGAACACTTTGCGGGAGGATCAGCCCGTAGGCGGCCACGACGAGAATATCCGGATCGAACGCCGCGATGCGGGCAACCGCCTCGGGATCCTTCAGCGTCTCCGGCTGCAGCACCTCGATGCCCTGCTCGAGCGCGAAGTGCTTCACCGGGCTCGCCGTAAGCTGCTTGCCGCGCCCGGCCGGCCGGTCGGGTTGCGTCAATACCGCGAGCGGCACGACGCCAGAATTCGTCAGTGCCTGCAGCGATGCGAGCGCGAACTCCGGCGTACCGGCAAACAGCACTCTCGTATCGCTCATGTTTGAACTCGCCTGTCGGCGCGCGACGGTCAGGCGACAACGGCCGCCTGGTGGCGCCGCTCTTTTTCCAGCTTCTTGCGGATGCGGGTCCGCTTCGCCTCAGACAGGTAGTCGACAAACAGCTTGCCGTCGAGGTGGTCAATCTCGTGCTGTATGCACACCGCCAGCAGGCCCTCGAATTCGCCCTCGCGTTCGCGGCCGTCCGGGTCGAGATAACGCACGAGAACATGCTCCGCGCGTTTGACCTCCTCGTAGTATCCTGGAACTGACAGGCAGCCTTCCTCTGTAACCGTCTCGCCGTCTTTCTCGACGATGACCGGATTGATGAAGACATGCGGATCGCTCTTATCCGACGATACGTCCGCAACCAGCAGGCGCCGGTGGACGTCGACCTGCGTGGCCGCGAGGCCGATGCCCGGCGCGGCATACATGGTCTCGAACATATCGTGGATCAGCCCCCTGAGCTCGTCGTCGACCACGTCGACGGGGACCGCTTTCGTGCGCAGTCGCGGATCGGGAAATTCCAGAATCGTCAGTTTTGCCATAATTCGCCTGCTGCAATTTCCAGGTCGGTGCCGTGACTATGACCTCTTCAGGACATAATTATTCCACCCGGATATCGCGTAAAAATCTATAAAAATTCGCTAAATGTTTGACTTAATTGAATAAGTTACAGAAAATGCAGCCAATCACGAGGCCTCTCCGAGCGCTTTTTGGGCCGGAAATGTGACGTAATTGGCAGCCGTGGCAATGCCGGAACGACATATTATAGCAACGCCGCGACAAGCCCGGATTGAATACGCAGATATGGAGCACCCGCGAACTATGGTCCCCCGCACACAAAGCCTGAATCCTTTCATCCGGCTCACCGCTGTTGCGCTGGCAGCCAGTTTGGCCGGTTGCTCCCTGAACCCTTTCGCAGACGACGATGAACCGCCTGCTCCGGCACCGTCCAGCCAGCCACCACCGAGCTATGACAGCTCAGCACCGTCGTCGGTTCCCGACTACAGCGGGCCGGTCGTCGAACGCGTCAGCAGGCCGGTGCCGCTGGCCGACAATCATCCCGATGAGTATGTCGTGAAGGTCGGCGACACGCTCTGGGACATTGCCGCGACGTTCCTGAAGGATCCCTGGTTCTGGCCGGAGATCTGGCACATCAACACGCAGATCGAAAACCCGCACCTTATTTATCCGGGTGACGTCCTGGCACTCGTCTACATCGACGGTCAGCCGCGCATCACCAACGTGCAGGCGTCCACCTACCGGCTTTCGCCACAGGCTCGCATCTCACCGATCACGCAGGCGGTAACCAGCATCCCTTACGAGTCCGTGTCGGCATTCCTGTCGAGCGGCGCGGTGCTCGAGAAACGCGAGACGGATCGTCTGCCCTATTTGCTCGATACCCGCGGCGACCACCTCATCGCGGCAGCCGGCAACGTCGTCTACGTCCGGGGCCTCGATGATGCCCAGCTGGGATCACGCTACAACGTCGTGGAAGTCGGCGGCCCCCTGATCGATCCGGATGACAACAAGCTCATCGGTTACCAGGGTAAGTTCATAGGTGAAGGCACCTTGCGCCGCACTGGCGACCCGGCGACGGTCGCATTGACGGACTCCAGCGAGGAAGCCGTGCCGGGGGACAGACTCATCCCGGAGTCGGTGGACATACCGCTCAATTTCTACCCGCGCGCGCCGAGCAGCGCGATCGACGGGCGCATCATCTCTGTCGTGGGTGGCGTTACACAGATCGGGCAGTACCAGGTGGTCGTATTGAACCGCGGCACGCGCGATGGGCTTTCGGTCGGCGACGTGCTGACGGTGTTCCGCACGGGCGAGACAGTCGACGATCGTTTCGGCGGCGGCAAGGTGCGACTTCCCGACGAGGAAGCCGGCACGCTGATGGTCTTCAAAGTCTACGATCGTATAGGTTACGGACTCATCATGGAGGCCAGGCAGGCCATCCACATCCTTGACACGGTACGCAATCCGACCTGAACCGGGATTCACCAGCATCCTCTAACGGCGCTTTCGGGCGCCGTTTTTTTTGCGAGATGCGCAGGGAATGGCCGGGACGCTGAATCACGCTGCCGCGGTATCATTCACCAACCTTGGCGCAAGACCCGGAATCCGCGGTGGACGACAACGAGTGGTTACAACGAGAGAATCACCACCTCTTGAGGCTCGGTGATGACGCATACCCCGAACTCCTGGCAGGCATCGCGGGACCACCTGCGCAGCTCTACGTCGTTGGCGACCCCGAGTTCCTGCACCTGCCCGCGCTTGCAATCGTGGGCAGCCGCAATCCCACGAGCGGCGGCGCGCGGAATGCGTTCGAATTCGCCCGGCACCTGGGCTCCACGGGTTTTTGCATCGTCAGCGGTCTCGCGCAGGGCATCGACGCCGCAGCGCATCGGGGTGCACTGGCGGCCGGGGCACCGACGATCGCCTTTCTCGGCCACGGTATCGATCGGGTGTACCCGGCCTGCAATCGCGATCTCGCCCATGAAGTTGCACGTCACGGCGCACTCGTGAGCGAGTTCCCGCTGGGCACAGCCCCGAACAGGGCGCTATTTCCGCAGCGTAACCGCCTGATCAGCGGCATCAGCCTCGGCACGCTCGTCGTCGAGGCTGCACGGCGCAGCGGATCGCTGATTACGGCGCGGCTGGCGGCCGAACAGGGCCGCGAAGTCTTTGCAATCCCGGGTTCTATCCACAACCCTCTCTCGCGCGGTTGTCATCAGCTCATTCGACAGGGCGCGAAACTGGTCGAGGCTGCCGAGGACATCGTTTCGGAACTCGCCACGCTCGCTGGCCACCTGCTGGAGGAAATGGCAGCGCCGACATTACCCACCGTGAAGACTGTCGATACGGATGAAGAGTATGTAAAACTGCTCAACACGCTCGGTCACGATCCCGTTAATATCGACGAACTCGTTGAGCGTTCCGGATTGACGATTGATCAGGTTTCCTCCATGCTTCTGATCCTGGAGCTTGAGGGAAAGATCGAGAAGCTGTCCGGGGGACGCTACTCAGTTCTGAGCTAGATATTTAGTCAAACGCCAGCCACCAAGGAGCCGCTCCAGGCATGAAGGAAAACGTACTCGACGTGCTGATGTATCTTTTTGAAACGTACGTCGACACCGATCAAGACCCAGAACCCGATCAGAACGAACTTCGTGGCGAGCTGGCGAGCGCGGGATTCGGCGATGCGGAGATCGATCGCGCACTCGACTGGCTCGAATGCCTGTCCGAGGATCAGGAGGAGCTGCTCTTCAGCACCCAGACGATCCACGGTACGCGCATCTACAACAGCGTGGAACAGGAGCGTCTCGATGTTTCCTGCCGCGGCTATATTTCGTACCTGGAACAGATAGGAATCCTGTCGCCGGCGCAACGCGAAATCCTCGTCGACCGCCTGCTGGCGCTGGATGCGCCCGATATCGACGTCGAACAGATCAAGTGGGTCGTGCTAATGGTTTTGTTCAGCCAGCCGGGGCAGGAACTCGCATATGCACGCATGGAAGATCTCGTATTCGAGGAAAACACGGGGGCGGTTCACTGATATGAAGTGACCCGGTTTTGCGGCCCGCGAGAAACGCCGTTTCTTGACACGCTGCTACTAAGCATGTAATTCAACCGCGGCATCGACCGCGGTTTTTCATTGGTATGTCCAAGAATCTTGTCATCGTCGAATCGCCCGCCAAGGCGAAAACCATCAGCAAGTACCTCGGAAAGGATTTCGAGGTGATGGCGTCGTATGGCCACGTGCGTGACCTCGTCCCCAAGGAAGGGGCCGTCGACCCTGATAACGACTTCGAAATGAAGTACAAGGTCATCGAACGCAGCGAGAAACACGTCAACGCGATCATCCGCGCGCTTAAGAAAGCCGACGCTCTATATCTTGCGACTGACCCGGATCGCGAGGGTGAAGCCATTTCTTGGCACCTGATCGAAATACTTAAGGAGAAAGGTGCGCTGAACGGTAAGCCCGTGCATCGCGTCGTCTTCTACGAGATTACGAAGAACGCCGTCCAGGAGGCCATCGATCATCCGCGCGCGGTCTCCAATGACCTGGTGGGCGCGCAGCAGGCACGCCGAGCACTCGACTACCTCGTCGGCTTCAACCTGTCGCCGCTGCTGTGGAAGAAAGTCCAGCCCGGCCTTTCTGCCGGCCGGGTACAAAGCCCCGCCTTGCGGATGATCGTTGAGCGAGAACTCGAGATCGAAGCGTTCAAAGCGCGCGAGTACTGGACAATCGAAGCCGACCTCAGCAAGGACAGGCAACCATTCCTTTCGCGGCTCGTTACCTACATGGGTGACAAGGTCGAGCAGTTCAGCTTCGAAGACGAAGCCGCGGCACGAGAGGTGGAGAAGACACTACTCGATGCGGCCGGCGGCAAACTCAAGACGGTCAGCGTTACCAGGAAACAGCGCCGCCGCAACCCGGCAGCACCGTTCACGACCTCGACGCTGCAGCAGGAGGCATCGCGTAAGCTCGGGTTCAACACCCAGCGCACCATGCGCACGGCGCAGCGGCTTTACGAGGGCATCGAACTCCCGGGCGAAGGTAACGTCGGTCTCATTACTTACATGCGCACCGATTCGGTGACGCTCGCCGATATCGCGATAAACGAGATCCGCGATGTTATTGCGCAACGCTACGGCACGAAGAATGTTCCGGAAGAGCCGCGCCTGTTCAAGACGAAGTCGAAGAATGCGCAGGAAGCGCACGAGGCCGTTCGGCCGACGTCCGTGGCGCGCCATCCCGACGACCTCTCGGGTGTGCTCGAAGACGACCAGTACAAACTGTACTCTCTCATATGGAAACGGACGATGGCGAGCCAGATGGTCTCCGCCGTTTTCGATACCGTTGCGATCGATTTCGCCGCGGGCCCGGAGGCGAGCGGCCACGTCTTCCGTGCGAACGGTTCGGTGCTCGTCGAACCCGGGTTCATCGCCGTTTACCAGGAAGGCAAGGACGACGCGAAAGACGACGATGGCGACCGCCTGTTGCCGGATATCGAGGAAGGCGACATCGTCGATCTCGACGAGCTTCGGCCGGAGCAACATTTCACCGAACCGCCGCCGCGCTATACGGAAGCGAGCCTCGTCAAGGCGCTCGAGGAGTATGGCATCGGGCGCCCGTCGACCTATGCAAGCATCATCGCCACGCTCAAGAACCGCGAATACGTCGAGATGGACGGCAAGCGATTTCTGCCGACGGACATCGGGCGCATCGTCAACGGATTCCTCACGGATCATTTCACGCAGTACGTCGACTACGACTTCACCGCGCGTCTGGAGGACGACCTCGACGCCGTATCGCTCGGTGAGAAGGACTGGGTGCCGCTGCTGGACCACTTCTGGCGGCCCTTCCGGAAGTTGTGCGAGGAAAAGGAAACCTCGGTGACCCGAGAGCAGGTCGCGCAAGCACGCGAGCTCGGCACCGACCCGAAAACCGGCAAACCCGTCACGGTTCGCATGGGCCGCTACGGACCGTTCGTCCAGATCGGAACCAAGGACGATGACGAAAAGCCGAAGTTCGCCGGGTTGAGACCCGGCCAGAAGATGAACGAAATCACGTTCGATGAGGCGATGGAGCTCTTCAAGCTGCCGCGCCAGCTCGGACAAACGCCGGACGGGGAGCCGGTGTCCGCCAGCGTCGGGCGATTCGGCCCGTACGTTCGATACGGCGACAAGTACGTTTCCATCCGCGGTGACGACGATCCCTACACGATCGAATTGCCGCGCGCACTCGAACTTATCGAGCAGAAAAAGATCGAGGATGCAAACCGCATCATCCAGACCTTCGAGGAAGAGGGTATCCAGGTCCTGAACGGCCGCTACGGGCCGTATATCACCAACAAGAAAAAGAACGCGCGCGTGCCGAAGGACCGCGACCCGAAATCCTTGACGCTCGAGGAATGCCAGGAGTTGCTGGCCGCTGCCCCCGAACGCGGGCGCCGGGGCAAGAAGAAGACGAGCAAGAAGACACCGGCGGCCGAAGCGTCCGGGAAAGTGGCAGCGAAGAAAAAAACGGCAAAGAAGAAGACCAGGAAGAAAGCCGCGAAAAAGATCGCGAGAAAGAAGACCGCTGATTAGCGGAGCTGCAGGATGAATATGGCTGCCAGGTACGCTTCCGAGGTATTGCTGGGTGGCGGCGTCGTCGCCTACCCGACCGAGGGCGTTTTCGGTCTCGGCTGCCTGCCGGACGATATTGACGCGGTCGAGAGAATCCTCCGGATCAAGCAGCGCAGCCCACGAAAAGGGCTCATCCTGATCGCCGCGCGAAGCGTGCAGCTCGACGCCTGGATCGACCCCGCCGTCGGCGGGGCGCTGCCGGAACCCGACCCACAGCAGCCGGTCACCTGGATCGTGCGGCCGGCGGCACGCGTGCCATCGATCGTCACCGGTGACAACCCCGGCCTCGCCGTTCGCATTACGACCAATCCAATCGCGGCCGCGATCTGCGACGCGGTGGACATGCCGATCGTCTCGACGAGCGCGAACATCGCCGGCAGGCCGGTCGCGCGGAACAGTTTTGTACTGCGCCGCAACTTCAGGCGTCTCGTGGACTTCGTCGTCCCGGGTGAGTGCGGGCCTGCCAGCGGACCGTCGGAGATCAGGGAACTCGACACGGGACGGGTATTGAGGCGGGGACGGTCGTGAGCGGTATCAACGAGGTCAAGGCTTACCTGCAGTCGTTGCAGCAGCGCATCGTTGCCGAACTCGAGGAACTGGACGGCAAGGAGCGGTTTCATCGCGACGCCTGGGAGCGGCCCGAGGGTGGCGGTGGTGAAAGCCGGGTCCTGAAGCGCGGTGCCGCCTTCGAGCAGGCGGGTGTGAACTTCTCGCACGTCTTCGGCAAACAGCTGCCGCCGTCGGCGACGAAATCCCGGCCCGACCTGGCCGGGCGCGGGTTCCAGGCCATGGGCGTATCGCTCGTGTTGCACCCCGAGAACCCTTACGTACCGACTACCCATGCGAACCTGCGCTATTTCGTCGCGGGAGACGAAGACGACCACCCCGTGTGGTGGTTCGGCGGCGGCTTCGACCTGACGCCCTACTACCCGTTTCACGACGACGTCGTCGCCTGGCATGAAGCCGCGAAACGCGCCTGCGACCCATTCGGTGAAGATCGCTACCCGAAGTACAAGCGATGGTGCGACGATTACTTCTTTCTCAAGCACCGTAACGAGACACGCGGCGTCGGCGGCCTGTTCTTCGACGACCTGAACGACATGGGATTCGAGAGGAGCTTCGAGTTCGTGCGCTCGGTCGGCGACACTTTCATGAAGGCCTACGCGCCGATCGTCGCGAGGCGCCGCAAGCACCGTTACGGAGAGCGGCAGCGGGAATTTCAGCTGTATCGGCGAGGT
Source organism: Woeseiaceae bacterium (assembly GCA_041559075.1). Taxonomy (GTDB): domain Bacteria; phylum Pseudomonadota; class Gammaproteobacteria; order Steroidobacterales; family Woeseiaceae; genus UBA1847. Next base: position 88,635 of record JBFFEB010000002.1, read on the forward strand.
CGCTACGTCGAGTTCAACCTGATCTACGACCGCGGTACGCTGTTCGGCCTGCAGTCAGGCGGTCGCACGGAGTCTATCCTCATGTCTCTGCCGCCGCGTGTGCGCTACGAATACGACTGGCACCCCGACCCGGGATCGCCGGAAGAGCTGCTCTACAGCGACTACCTGCAGCCGCGCGACTGGCTGTAAAACTCCCGCTTTTGCCAGGATTTAGCGGTCGACGCAACCATCTGCCGGCACGGAGCATCAAAAGGGTATGCATGGCGAGTCGGCCACGGACGGCCGGCCGCACCCTTGACCTTCCGGGAGTGAGCAATGACCGAGTTCGATGGCATCCGGTACCGGCCGATGTTTGCCTTACTGGCCGGCGCAATTTCAGCGCTGACGATGACTGACACCCACGCAAGCAGGTACGACGTCGAACTGGACATGATCGGTGTGGCGGCGGAGGCCCTGGAGCAGCCGTCGCCGGAGTTCCCGGAAGGCGAGATGCGTGGCGGCCAGGAAGGCTGGGTGCGCATGAACTTCGTCGTCGGTGCGGAGGGCCGTGCCCTCGACCCTGTCGTCGTCGATTCTGCGGGTGGCCCGTTGTTCGAGCAGGCCGCGCTGGATGCGGTCGCGCGCTGGCTGTTCGAGACGCCGGGTGCGGGTATGCCAAAGGCCAACAACACGGTGGAGGTACGATTCGAGATCGGCGGCGACCGCAACCGCGCTGGCCGTGACTTTCTGCGCCGTTACCGCGATATCGTGAGTGACCTGTACTACGCCAAGCCGGGGAATGCGCGCGAGAAAGTCGACATGGCCAACGACTTCGGCGGCTGGAACCTTTACGAGGCGACGATGCTCGCCCTGCTCAACGCCAGGGTGGAGGCTGCCGAGGGCGACGCAACAGAGGAGCTCGAATACTACCGTCGCGCGCTGGCCATCAGCGGCCCGACGACACTCAAGCGCAAGAACCGGCTGGAGATTCTGGCGCGAATTTTCGAGCTCGAAGTCGATTCACGGCAATACGGCGACGCGCTCGTAACGTTGGAGGCGCTGCGCGCCACGAAGGGCAGCGAGACAGTCCTCGTGGGACTCGACGGCAAGACTGGGCAGCTCGAGAAATGGATCGAAGGTGACGAGATGCTGACGGTGGCGGCAACGATCTACAGCCCCTGCGACTGCGACGACGGCAGGCCGCTGTGGGTATACACACCCGCACGCCGCGATTTCTCTTTTGCCCAGGTGAATGGTAACGTCGAAGCCTTCGAGGCGCGCTGCGACAACCATCGCCTCAGCGCGCAGGTTGCAACTGGCACCCGCTGGTCCCTGCCGGCCGAATGGGGTAGCTGCCGGATTTTCGTATTCGGCGATGACGCTGCTACCTTCGAGTTCATCGAGTACCGAGCGGACCCGGATGGCGAAGAGATCGGCGGTAGCGCCGTAGCGAGCAGCGATGTCGTGGATTGATGAGATCGAAGTCGGCGAAGCCGATGGCCGCCTCGGCGAGATATACAAAGAGTTAGTCGAAAAGCGCGGCAAGATCTCCAACATTCTGAAGGTCCACAGCCTCAACCCGGAGGCGATGTCCGGTCACCTGGACCTGTACATGACACTGATGTTCGGCAAGTCGGGGCTGAGCCGCGCCGAACGTGAGGCGATCGGCGTCGTCGTCTCGGCCGAGAACGACTGCGCGTACTGCGTCAACCACCACACCGTGGCGCTGCGACTCTACATCGAGGACGAGGAAACGCTGGGCCTGCTGGCCACGGCCGACGGGCTGGAGACGCTCGAACCGCGCCTGTCCAACATCGTGCGCCACGCCCACAAACTGACGTCCGCGCCGGAAGCGATGACCGAGTCCGACCTTGGGGAACTTCGGGCTGTTGGGCTCGACGACCGGGATATCCTCGACCTGACGCTGATCACGGCGTATTTCAATTTCGTCAACCGGCTCGTCCTCGGCCTCGGGGTAGAGTATACGGACGAGGAAGTCGCGGGCTACCTGAACGACTGAAAGGCCTTTTTCGCGCTGGCGGCGCCGTTCCTGAATGTGGTAACTTCTTTAAAAATCCGCCACTTCGGAAATACTTCTTAAGTAGGTTAAGAAAAAACTTCGGCCGCTCAGTCGCTTAGCGTGCAGACGCGGGCTGCCGGCCGGCGCTACCTCCGTGAAACCAGCAACCATTATCAGCGGATTACTCCTGTCGCTCTACGCGGCCGGCGTGTTTGCATCCGGTAACTCGCCACTGCGTGACGCCGGCATCGCCCGCGGCCTGCAACTCGCAGGCGTGGAGGACCCTGCGGTACGCAAGGTATACATCGTGCAGTTGCGTGCGCCGTCGGTCGCGGAATTTCATTCGACGCTGCACAAGACCGCAGCGCCTGCGCCGTTTCGAACACGGTTCGACAAGGCGACTCCGGCCATCGCGACGTATTCGGACACACTCCGTGCCGAGCAGGACGAACTCCTCATGAAGGCAGTGCCCGATGCCCGGAAGATCTACAGCTATCTTTACGGGTTCAACGGATTCGCAGCTGAAATGACCGCGACCCAGGCGCACAAGCTCGAGAACATGCCGCAGGTCCTGCACGTCTGGGAAGACGAGATCAGGCCGCTGGCAACCAATTTCAGCCCCGGTTTCCTCGGCTTGTTCGACGCGGAAGGCGGATTGCGCGGGCCCGAAGGACTGGACGGCGACGGCATCGTCATCGGCTTCATCGACAGCGGAGTCTACCCGGAGCACCCGGCCCTGTCGGACACGAGGGAAGCCGATCGACCGCGCCTGTGCCGCAGCACCTGGGCCGAAGTTTCGTTTCTCGGAAGATGGCTTTGCCGCCGCTTCGACAAGCGGGAAGACCAGCTGGTCTTCGATCCGCCGGAGAACTGGGCCGGTATCTGTGAGGCAGGTGAGAACTTCGACGACACGCACTGCAACAATAAGCTGATCGGCGCCCGCTATTTCATCGCCGGCGCCGAGAATTCCGGACCGATCGATGCGGAAGAGATTCGGTCGGCACGCGACGTCGACGGGCACGGCACGCACACGGCGACGACGGCGGCCGGCAACCGTGCGCAGGCCTCCATATTCGGCACCCTTATCGGCAGCGTCGAGGGGATTGCGCCGCGTGCGCGCGTAGCCGTGTACAAAGCCTGCTGGCTGCGTCCCGGAGACACACGGGCGAGCTGCAACACGTCCGACCTCGCGAACGCCATCGACAGCGCGGTTGCCGACGGCGTCGACATCATCAATTATTCCGTCGGCAGCTCGATGCTGCAGATAACCGCCCCCGACGATATTGCACTGATGAACGCTACCAAAGCCGGTGTGCTCGCTGTCGTCGCGGCAGGCAACGAGGGGCCCAACCTCGGGACGATCGGTTCCCCGGCTGGCGGACCCTGGGCAATAACCGTCGCCGCATCCACGCGCGAGGGAGAAACCTCCGTCGAAGCGATGCAGATCAACGAGCCGCCATCGATCGCGGGCAAGTACGCCGTCAAGGAGGCGAGTTTTACGCCGCAACTGCGTGACAGCGATCCGATCGAGGCGGCCCTTATCCTGGCCGACGACGATGCCGATGCCAGCGGTACGGGCACCACGGCAGATGCCTGCGAACCGCTCGTCAATGACACGGAGATGGACGGCAACATCGCCCTCATCGAGCGCGGCGGCTGCAACTTCGACATCAAGATTCAGAATGCCGGGAACGCGGGCGCGATCGCCGCAGTCGTCTACAGCATTGCCGGTGACCCCATCGTCATGAACGGCAATGCCGCACTCGTCGACATACCGGCGGTCATGATCGGCCAGGCGGACGGTAACCTGATCGTCGCAGAGATAGAGGCGGGTAACGACGTCACGGCCGTGCTCGAGAAAAGCCTGCTGCTCACCGAGCCGGAGACCGGCAACGTGATGGCCACTTTTTCGGCGCGCGGCCCTGGCCCCGTCCGCGACATCCTGAAGCCCGACGTGACGGCGCCTGGTGTCAATATCCTTGCCGGCTTCACCCCCGAGACGGCAAATTCGATGCCGGACGAGACTTTCGCCTATCTCAGCGGCACCTCCATGTCGACGCCTCATGTTGCAGGCGTCGCGGCGTTGCTCATGCAGGCTCGGCCCGACTGGGGCCCGTCCGCCGTCAAGTCCGCGCTAATGACCAGTGCCCGGCAGGACCTCTTACAATCCGATGGCGAGACCGTCGCCAACCCATTCGACTACGGCGCCGGGCACATCGCGCCAACTGGCGCGCTCGATCCCGGCCTCGTCTATGACGTCAGCGACGACGAATTCGACGCGTTTGCCTGCGGCTACGATTCTCCGGCGGTAGCGGAGTCGCGCTGTAACGAACTCGAGAATGCCGGCGTTTCGTTCGCACCGGAAGATCTGAATCAGCCATCGATCGGTCTCGCGCGTCTCGCGAACGAGCAAACCGTCACGCGCCGCGTGACCAACGTCAGCGAAGAATCCCAGACTTTCGTAGCTGCGGTGAGTTCCCCGCCCGGTATCGGCGTCTCGGTCGTGCCGACGAGCCTGTCACTCGGACCGGGCCAATCGGCGACTTTCGACGTTACATTCGTCTACGAATCGGGGCCGCTCGACCTCTGGCGTTTCGGCTCGCTGACCTGGACCAGCAACGATCACGAGGTCTACAGCACGATCGTGGTCAAACCCATTTCGCTCACCGCGCCGGCGGAGATCACGAGCATCGGCGGCAGTGGCTCGGTGAATTTCCCCGTCGAATTCGGCTACACCGGCGCCTACGTGCCGGGCGTGCACGGGCTACGGCTGCCCCTCGTCATCAACGGCTTCGTCGACAATGACCCGACCAAGACCTTCACGTTCCGCTCGGGCAACGGCGTGACCGCGCATCTCGTCGACGTCCCCGCGGAGCAGCTCTACCTGAGGTTCTCGCTATTCGACGCGTTGACCGACGGTGATGACGATCTCGACCTTTACCTGTACTACCAGCCGGGCGCCTGCAACCCGCTTGATTTCCGTGGCACCCGAATCACCGAAAGCGGCGGCCCGACCGCAGAAGAACAGGTCAACGTGTTCAGGCCGCCTGCAGGCTGTTACGGCGCACTCGTGCACGGGTTCGAAACCGACGAGATCAGCGGCGGGCCGGGCTCGAACTACACGATGCTCGGCTGGGCTTTCGGCCTCGTAGACGACCAGGGCAACATGACGGCGTCCGGACCGCCGTTCGTCAATTCGGGCTCGACAGAGACGGTCACAGTCAACTGGGCGAACCTGCTGTCCGACACGATCTACCTCGGCGGCATCTCCCACAACACGCCGCAAGGGCTGGTGGGGATAACGCTGATTACGATCGGCAATTAGCGGAATTTCTTTTTCGCAAGGCGGGCGCAGGGCCGGTGGCGGAAGCAGCCGGTGACGTGGTCGTTCACCAGGCCCGTTGCCTGCATGTGCGCGTATACGATCGTGCTGCCGACGAAGCGGAAACCGCGCTTCTTGAGGTCTTTGCTCAGCGCGTCCGATTCCGGTGAGGTCGCGGGAATGTCGCCATCCTTGCTGAACCTGTTCTGCATTGGCTCACCGCCGACGAAGCCCCAGATGTACTTGCTGAAGCTTTCGAATTCTTCTTTCAGCCTGATGAACGCCTGCGCATTCGTGATGGCGGACTCGACCTTGAGGCGGTTGCGCACGATGGCCGGATCCCGGAGCAGCTTTTCGACCCGCCTCTTCGTAAAGCGCGCGACCTTCTCGACGTCGAAGCCGGCGAAGGCCTTGCGGTAACCTTCGCGCTTGTTGAGGATCGTCGACCAGCTGAGTCCTGCCTGCGCGCCCTCCAGCAGTAGAAATTCGAACTGCACCTTGTCATCGTAGACGGGCACGCCCCATTCCTTGTCGTGGTACTCGATGTAATCGAGGCTGACGCCTTCCGCCCATTTACAGCGCTCGATCTTCTTCACCATTTTCGAAATCTAGCAAGGCTCGGGAGCCGGCGCAGCCTAAATTTCTCGACCAGGGACACACAATCGGCGGCGCCAACGAAAAAGGCCCGCGCTTTGCGCGGGCCTCTCTATCTTCTCCGGGCAGCTTACTCCTCCTTGTCACCACCGCAGGAACCTTCGCCGCACTTGCCTTCGCCGTCTTTCTTGTCGCCGCCACAAGCGCCTTCGCCGTCCTTCTTGTCGCCACCGCAGGAACCTTCACCGCAAGCGCCTTCGCCCTTTTTATCGCCGCCGCAGGAACCCTCACCGCAAGCGCCTTCGCCTTCCTTGTCCTTGCCCTCCTTGTCGCCACCGCAGGAACCTTCGCCTGCGCCGAGCATGTAGCCGGCGCTCAGCGCCGACATTGCAAACGGGTTGTCTACGGTGTCGGCGTTAGCGATCCCACCGATGGCGAACGAGCTTGCCAGTGCAGCACCTACGGCCAGCGCAATGGGCTTTACGACTTTCTTCTCTGACATGATTTTCTCTCCTGATTGTTTGCCCGGTGGCCGGGCTCGGGTTGCCATTAACACGGAGCGTCAGGTGCTCCACGTTACTGAATTCACTACGTTCTCTCGAATTGCCTCGAGTTTTTCATTTCTCTCGCCGATGATAGCTACGCTGCCGCCGCCCACCGGCAGAATAACGCCGTTGATACTCTCTCCCTCGATAGGAATCGGGGAGTCGACCGCTTCGTTCGGCAACAACAGAACGGTCACCGGGCCCTGCTCCCCCTGGATGACGAGGTGCGGGATCTCCTTGCCGTTGATCACACAGGTCTGTGCATAGGTGATCAGGCCGGCGTCGTGGTTCATTGCAGCCACGCTCGCAGGCACGACCTTCGCGAGGCGGCGGTCGTCGACAGGCTCTTCGGTGACGCGCAGCGCGTAAGGTTCGTGATCCAGGTGCGCTACGATCTCGTCAGCAAGCGTCGGATACGCGACGTTGCCACCAATCATCCGGAGACCGACGAAGGCGGCCAGCACGACCGTTGCCGCAACAGCCATCCACACCGGCGCCTTGAAGCTTCGACGCGCGGTCAGCGAAACCACGCCCGTCGTATCGAGCTCCGGTAGATCGGGGATGCGACGTTCGGGCACGCTGAGCGCAAGGGCACGCGCGATTTTTTGATCGAGCACGCGCATCTCGTCGCGGAATGCCCGGCAGTCGGCGCACGCGGACAGATGTGCCTCACCGCCTTGGTACGACGGATCCGTTGCTATCTTCTGTCTGTAGTCTTCGCAGTTCATCGGTTGTTACGGTTGCGGTTGCCCGGAGGCAGCCGGATTGTCCATTTCCTCCCTCAACTTCAGGCGGGCCCTGTGCAGGCGCGTCAGAACGGCACCTTGCCTGAGCCCCATCAGCTCGCCTATTTCGTTCGTGCTGTAGCCCATCAGCACCTGCAGCACGAGCGGTTCGCGATAATCGTCTTCGAGCCTGTAAATCGCATCGCGCATATCGTCGAGTTCATGGTCAGGCTGCTCTGCCAGCAACGCTTCCTGCGACGGTGTCAGGTCGTCGACGTCCACGGTATCGAAACGGCGACGCTCGAAATAGCGCGCATTTTCCCGCCGGACTATCGTCAGTAACCAGTGCTTGGCAGCCGCATCGTCACGCAGCGAGTCCAGCGACTTCCAGGCTCTCAGCAGTGATTCCTGGACGACATCCTCGGCGATAGTCCTGTCCCGACTCAGCCACGCGGCGTACCGGTACATGTCGTGATGGTATACGCCCACGAGTTCGTCAAATCTCCGACGCCTGTTTGCTCCGGCATCACTGCTATTCATACGAGTTGACCCGCCCCGTCGTGTTTTTATTACCGATTCTGCGGAAATCTGTGCTCAAGGCGTGGAAACGCTGCCTAAATACAGGGAAAATAAAGCAATCTTTTTTACCATGCAGACTAGCTATGAGTACACAAGACCCCGGCCAGTTCCCCCGAATTCGAATGCGCCGCACGCGCCGTACGGCCGCGCTGCGCAGCCTGGTGGTCGAGACCGGGCTTTCCACCAGCGACCTAATCTACCCGGTTTTCGTGCTCGACGGCGAAGATCGCACGGAACGGGTCGAATCCATGCCCGGCATCGAGCGCCAGAGCATTGATCGGCTGCTCGACACCCTCGGAGAGGCGGTCGACCTCGGTATCCCTGCCGTGGCCCTGTTCCCGGTCATCGATGCCGACAAGAAGAGTCTCGACGGCGCCGAGTGCGCCAATCCCGACGGTCTCGTGCAACGAACCGTCAGAGCGATCAAGAAGGCGCACAACGACCTCGCGGTGATTACCGACGTCGCCCTCGACCCCTACACCACGCACGGTCAGGACGGCATCATCGACGACGCGGGCTACGTCATGAACGATGAGACGGTCGCGATGCTCACGCGGCAGGCATTGTCGCACGCGGAGGCGGGTGCCGATATCGTCGCACCGTCTGACATGATGGACGGCCGTATCGGCGCCATCCGCAACGCGCTCGAGGCCGCCGACCACCGGCACACATTGATCCTGGCCTACGCCGCCAAGTATGCGTCGTGTTTCTACGGTCCGTTCCGGGACGCGGTCGGGTCCGCCGCCAACCTCGGCGGTGGCGACAAGTCCACCTACCAGATGGCGCCGGAAAACAGCGACGAGGCGTTGCGCGAGGTCGCGCTGGACCTCGACGAGGGCGCCGATCTCGTCATGGTGAAACCCGCGATGCCCTACCTCGACATCATCCGCCGGGTTCACGACCGTTTCGGCGTTCCGACGTTCGCCTACCAGGTGAGCGGCGAGTACGCGATGATCAAGGCAGCGGCGGCGAACGGCTGGCTGGACGAGCGCAAATCCGCGCTCGAGGCGCTCGTGTGCATCAAGCGTGCGGGTGCGAGCGCCATCCTGACCTACTTCGCAATGGACGCGGCTCGCTGGCTCGGCGAGTAAGTATACTGTCAGCTGGTTAGCCACCCCGGGTAACACGCACGGTGACCGTCGATCGCTATGGTGTCATGGGCTACCCGGTTGCGCACAGCCGATCGCCCGTCATTCACCAGCTATTCGCGCAGCAGACCGGGCAGCAACTTCAGTACGAGCTGTTGCGGGTGGCGCCGGAAGATCTCGAGGAAGCCATTTGCCAGTTCCAGCATACGGGCGGCAAGGGCCTGAACATCACGGTTCCCCACAAACGTGCCGTCTTCCGGCTTGTGGACCATCTGAGCGCTCGCGCCAGCACGGCGGGCGCTGTCAATACGCTGACGTTCCGCAACAACGAGATTTACGGGGACAACACCGACGGTATCGGGTTGTTGCGTGACCTCGTGGTCAATCTCGGCCTGAACCTGGAGGGCGCTAATGTGCTGATTCTCGGTGCGGGCGGCGCAACCCGCGGTATTCTCGGCCCGCTGCTGGAGATGCAGCCACGGATGGTTTGCATCGCCAACCGCACGCCGAGCCGCGCCGAGGATCTGATCGAACGATTCGCCAGCCGCGGGCCGGTGCGGGCGTGCAGCCTCGACGATGTGCCGGTCGCGGAGCCGTACGACCTCGTTATCAACGCGACATCAGCCATTCACGGCGGCGAAATGCCGCGATACCCGGAGGCGGCCATTTCGCAGACCACCTGCTGCTACGACCTCTCTTACAACACGAACCCGACACCGTTCTGCGAGTGGGCGCTCGAACACGGCGCCGCGCAAGCGGTCATGGGCTGGGGAATGCTCGTCGAGCAGGCCGCCGAGTCGTTTCATATCTGGCGCGGCGTACACCCCGACACCAAGCCCGTGCTAAAGCAAATCTCGCTCACCGCATAGTCACGAATTCTTCGGCGCTCGTCGGGTGGATCGCGACCGTGTCGTCGAAATCCTTCTTCGTCGCGCCCATCCGTATCGCGACTGCGAAACCCTGCATCATCTCGTCAGCGCCGTCGCCAATCACGTGGCAACCAACGATACGTTCTTCGCGCCCCGCGGTAATCAGCTTCATGACGGAGCGCTGCTTCTTCTCGCCGAGCGCGTAATACATCGCCGTGAAACGCGACAGGTAGACCTTGACCGCATCGCCGTGCTCGGCCCGCGCCTCCGCCTCGGTCATGCCCACGGTGCCCATGGGCGGGTGGCTGAAGATGACGGTCGGCACGAGGCGGTAGTCGAGGTGGCGGCCCTCCATCTTGCCGTAGATGCGATCCGCCAGGCGCCGTCCCGCGGCAATGGCCACCGGCGTGAGCGCCTGCGCGCCGGTGACGTCGCCGATGGCGAAGATATGCTCGACGTTGGTCGCCTGGAACTTGTCGACCGGGATAAAGCCCTGCTCATCGGTCAGCACGCCTGCAACATCGAGCGCCAGCGTGTCGCTGTTCGGCTCGCGGCCGATGGCCCAGAGCACGCAGTCCACGGGGCCGAAACGCCGACCGTCCTCGCTGATCATCACGAGACCGTCATCGGTCTTTTCGACGCTCGCAGGGATGACGCGGGTATCGAAACGAATGCCGCTGGCCTCCATTGCCTCCATGACCTCCTCGCCCAGCATCGCGTCGAAACTCCTGACGATCCCGTCCTTGCGCACGACGATGTTGACGTCGCTGCCGAGCGCGTTGAAGACGCCGCCGAGTTCGACAGCGATATAACCACTGCCGGCAATGAGGACGCGTTGCGGGCGCTCCTCGAGCGTGAAAAAGTCGTCCGATATGATCCCGTACCCGGCTCCCGGGATGTCAGGGACCATCGGCCGGCCGCCCGTGGCGATCGCGATTCGCTCCGCTCGACAGTGCTCATCACCGACAGCCAGGGTATGTGGATCGACGAAGTGCGCGGCGCCCTGGATAAAGTCGACGCCACGCCTCTCGAGGTTGTTCTCGTAAATACCGTTGAGCCGAGTGACATAGGCGTCGCGCCGCGCCTTCAGGGCAGCCCAGTCATGGTCGCGGACGTCGATGTCGAAGCCGTAGTCGGCCGCGTGATCGAGGTGGTGGCGCGTTTCGGCCGCATACCACATGACTTTCTTGGGCACGCAGCCGACGTTGACACACGTGCCACCCAGCGGCCCATACTCGATCACGGCAGCGCGCGCACCGTATTCCGCGGCGCGCTGCGCATGGGCGAGGCCACCGCTACCGCCGCCGATTACCAACAGATCGTATTCCTTCGCCAAATCCTTGCTCCTTCTGGTGCCGTGCTAACATCCTGCGGCGGAGAAGGATATCAGCTAAGCCTATGAGCAACCCACTTCTGGATACATCGTCATTGCCGCGCTTCACGGAGATCGAGCCCGTCCATGTCCTGCCGGCACTCGAACAACTCATTTCCGCCCACCGCGACAGGCTCGACAAGCTGTTGGCGAGCGCCGCGGATCCCGACTTCGATTCGCTCGTCACGCCGCTCGAGGACATGGAACACGAGCTGTCGCGGGTCTGGTCACCGGTCAGCCATCTGCAGGGGGTACTGGGCTCTCCGGAGTGGCGCGAGGCCTATAACGCCGCGTTGCCGATACTGACCGAGTACGGCACTGAATTGTCGCAGAACGCCCGGCTGCAGCAGGCCTATGCCCGGGTGGACAGCCGCCTGCCCGCGGAGGCCAGCGAGGCGAGGCGTCGTAGCCCACGCGTTGCGCGATTTCCACCTGGCCGGTGTGGACCTGCCGGACGAGGAGAAAAAGCGCTTCCGGGAGATCATGCAGGCGCTGGCGGCGACTCAGGCCGACTTCGACCAAAAGATCCAGGACGCCTCGGACGCTTGGGCACTGTCCATCAACCACGCCGCCGAACTCGAAGGCCTGCCCCCGCAAGTCGTGCAGCGCGCCGCCACGGAAGCTGCGAAACGTGGCCGCGACGGCTGGCTACTGACCCTCGATTTCCCGACCTATCACGCGATCATGACCCACGCCGAGGACCGCGGCCTGCGTGAGACCTTCTATCACGGCTGGGTAACCCGCGCGTCGGACCAAGGCGCCAGCGACGATTGGGACAACAGCCCCAACATCGACCGGATACTGGCGTTGCGCCACGAAGCGGCACAGCTTGTCGGCTTTGACAGCTACGCGCATTACTCGCTGGCCACCAAGATGGCCGAGTCGCCCGAGCAGGTCATCGGTTTCCTGCGCGACCTCGCCGCCCGCTCGAGACCGGCAGCAGAATCCGAACTCGCCGAACTGCGCGAGGTCGCAGGCATGACGGTCGAGCCCTGGGACCTGTCCTTCCTACTCGAAAAACTGAAGCAGGAGAAATACTCCATTTCGAATGAGGCCCTGCGACAGTACTTCCCCGCAGATACCGTGATGCGCGGCCTTTTCGATCTCGCCAGCCGACTCTATGGCGTCAGGTTTTCGATCGATCCAGGCGTCGTAACCTGGCATTCGGACGCGCTTTACTTCCGTGTGCACGACCAGGACGGCGAGGAAGTGGGCGGCTTCTACACCGACCTGTACGCACGCGGCGGCAAGCGCACGGGTGCATGGGTGGATGACTGCGTCAACCGCAAGAACCTGAACGGATCGAAGACGAAGCCCGTCGGCTTCCTCGTGTGTAATTTTGCGCCGCCGGACGAGGACGGCCGATCGTTGCTCACCCATGACGACGTCGTCACGGTGTTTCATGAGTTCGGGCACATGCTGCACCACCTGCTCACCCGGATCGACTACCCGAGCATTGCCGGCATCAACGGCGTGCCGTGGGACGCGGTCGAGCTGCCCAGCCAGTTCATGGAGAACTTCGCCTGGAATTACGAGGTTCTCGAACGCTGCTCGACGCACGCGGATACCGGCGAACCGCTGCCGAGGGACCTGTTCGAGCGCCTGGAGCAAAGCCGCCATACCGGCACGGCCTTGGCAATGATGCGGCAGATCGAGTTCGGGCTTTTCGACATGCGGCTGCACGCGGAGTATGGCCCGGGGGCATCCGGTAATGTGCTATCGACGCTCGCCGAAGTACGCGAGGAAGTCTCGCTGTTGTCCCACCCGTCCTACAATCGCCTGCCGCACGGCTTCGCGCATATCTTCGCAGGCGGCTACGCGGCCGGGTATTACAGCTACAAGTGGGCCGAGGTTCTCGCTGCCGATGCGTTTGCAGCATTCGAGGAAGCCGGTATCTTCGATGGCGACACCGCGGCCCGTTTTCGCCGGGAGATCCTGGAGATCGGCGGCAGCCGCGATTTCATGCAGGCCTATGTGGACTTCCGCGGCCGACGGCCGGAGATCGACGCACTCCTCAGGCAAAGCGGGATCGTCGCATCGTGAAGATGGCCACCTGGAACGTGAACTCGATGAAGGTGCGCCTGCCCCAGGTGCTCGAGTGGCTGTCGGCCAACGAACCGGACGTCCTCGTCCTGCAGGAAATCAAGCAGTTGACCGAGATGTTCCCCCGGGAAGAACTCGCGGCGGCGGGCTACCGTTCGCTCGCCAACGGCCAGAAGACCTACAACGGCGTCGCCGTCGTCAGCAAGGAGGAGCCGAGGGATCCGATCCTTGAGCTGCCTGGGCTCGATGACCCCCAGCGCCGGATGCTCGCAACGACGCTCGGCGGCGTGCGCGTGATCGACCTCTACGTCCCGAACGGCTCGGAGGTCGGCTCGGAGAAATACGCGTATAAGCTGGGCTGGCTGAGTGCGCTGCGGGACTACCTGGCCGTCGAGCTGCAGCAGCACGAGAACGTCGTCGTGCTCGGCGACTTCAATATCGCGCCTGCCGACGAAGACGTCTACGACCCGGAGAAATGGGGCGACGCCATCCTGTGTAGCCCCGCCGAGCGCGCGGCACTCGAAGAATTGGTCGATCTCGGGCTCACCGACGTGTTCCGCAAGTTCGACCAGCCCGAGAAGAGCTTTAGCTGGTGGGACTACCGCGCAGCCATGTTCCGTCGCAACGCCGGGCTGCGCATCGACCTCATCCTGACCAGCGCCGCGATGACGAAGCGCTGCACAGCGAGCTACATCGACAGGGAACCGCGTGCGTGGGAGCGTCCGTCGGACCATGCACCTGTCATCGCAGAGTTCACGGTCTGAAACTCAATGCGGCACCCGGATACGCCGATTGGCAACATTTTCCCGACATGACATATTCCCGAACAAGGCCCGGTAAGCTTGCCTTGTGACGTGTATGATTAAGACTGCAGCGCCCGACAGTGCAACGACTCGCTTTGCCGTCCGGAGGACGGCGTGACCGATAACGGTCGCATGCGAGTCGCGGGCGACACGACCAATAACAAGAAGAAAAGTATCGTGTCCCAGGATCGCCGTAACGATTACGACGTCACCAATACCGTGCAGGTGAGTAACCCGGCGGCTGTTCGCAACGCGGTGTGGAAGCTCTATTCCGCAACGTTCCCAGGCGCGCCATTCGACCAGCTGTGGCTCGCTTTCTACGACTTCGAGCGACTGTTCACCGGCCGCTTCCCTGGCTATCTCGGTTGCGACACGACGTACCACGACATGCAGCACACGCTGGATATGACGCTCGCACTCGCGCGCCTCGTCGCGGGGTACGAGCGCACCGTTGATCCCGCGGAACGCCTCGGCCCGGAGCGGGCGCGCATGGCTATCATCACCTCGCTATTCCACGACTCAGGCTATATCCGCCACAAGGAACGCGACAGCGATTTCCTGAACGGTGCCGAGTTCACGCTGTACCACGTGACGCGCAGTGCCGATTTCCTGCGCCGCTACCTGCCCGATCTGGGCCTCGCCAAAGACGCCGGCGTCGCCAGCATGATCGTTCATTTCACCGGCTACGAGGTCAACCTGGACGACATCGAACTCGACGATCCTCGCGACGTCATCTGCGGGCACCTGCTCGGTACCGCCGACATGATCGCGCAGATGGCCGATCGCTGTTACCTGGAGAAATGTCGCGACCGGCTCTACAAAGAATTCGTCCTCGGCGGCGTGGCCGTCGAGAACTCCGGGCCCGGTGAGTACATGGTGCGATACAAGTCCGGCCAGGACCTGCTTCAGAAAACGCCGGTTTTTTACCAGCAGGTAATGCGCGACCGGCTGAATCTCCGGTTCAACCGTGCGTACCGCTACATTGAGGTCCTTTACGACGGCCACAACCCCTACATCGAGGCCATCCGCACCAACATCACCCACCTGGTGCGCATCATCTCGACAGGCAACTGGGCGCTGCTACGCCGCGAGCCGCCGTGTTTCGTGGGCGTCATGGGCGCCGTGCGCGAAATCGAGAGCTACGTGACCAAGCAGCTCGCGGCCATGACCGGCCGAGCGATCGAGAAAGACGAATTACTGATGCCGGTCTGAAGGGCGCGATCGACGCCCGGACCCGGCCGCCTCCCGCCAGGCCCTGTAGGACGCGTATTGATCACGCGTGAGGCGGCGGTTGGCGTAAAAAGCCGCCACGCCGGCGGCGGCGAGCGCGTAAACGACGTCTGCCGGTGTCAAGACTTCGTCGAAGAACACCGGCCAGGTGAAGTCGGTCGCAGCCCGCAGGACGGCCAGGATACTCGTATCGAATTCGGCAGCGGTGAACGAAGCCGCGACGAGGATGTTCCCCGCCAGTGCACCCGCGACGGCGCCGGCTGCGGCGGTGACGGGAAACCGCCAGTCCAGTCCCCGGCCCGCGCGGCGAACGGCGAGCCCGATGATCGCGCCTTGTACCACCGTCATCCAGGGAAACAGCCGACCCAGGGCTGTCGACAACATCACCCAGATGGCGCCGAAGGCGATGATGGCGAGCAATGCGGCGATGATGGCGCCGCGCAGGGACTGGGCACGCGCGAGGCGCGCCCCGCCCGCGGGGTCCGGCCGCGCGGCACTGTCCCGGGAATGCCGCTTTGGCAGACGCAGCACCTGATTGGGTTGCTCTTCGCTCATTACGAGTGTCGGGATTCCTGGCGGGCGGGGATGGTAGACTGCCGATCCTGCAATTCCGCAAAGATACCGGAGGCAGATGTCATGAGCCACCTGATACACCGCGCCTTCGCGGTCGTTTTGCTGCTAACTGTCGTGCCTGCGTTCGCGCAAGAGGGCGCGGACGTGGGCGCGAAAATCCGCGAGACGCAGGCCCTGATCGCAAAAGAGTTTCGCCAGATCCTCCGCGAGGAAATGATGCTCACCGAGGCCGAGAGCAAGGAGTTCTGGCCGCTTTACGAACGCTACAGCGCCGAGAAGCGCGTGATCAACGAACCGTATTTCGCGGGACTCATCGAGTATGTCGATCGATACCACAACAGCGATCTTAATGAGGAGCACGCCGAGCGCCTGATGAACACGTACTTCGATGTGCACCGTGCCCTCCTGAGGAAACGCCAGGACTACGTGAAGAAATTCGGCAATGTCATGAACAGCGTCAAGGTCATGCGCTTCTTCCAGCTCGAGAACAAGGTGCAGGCCGAGGTCAACGTTGCGCTGGCGGTAACGATCCCGCTGGCGGACCCGCGCTAGGCTATCATGCGAGCAGCTCTCTACCGGAAGTTCGGCGCGGCACGGGAGGTCCTGGAACTCTGCGAGGTCGATACGCCGACTCCGGGGCCTGGCGAAGTCCTGGTACGGCTCCACACCAGTGCTGTCAACCCTTCGGACGTCAAGAAACGGGCTGGCGCATTCCCGGATCTGCTGGACGGGGGGTTCGTAATTCCCGACAGCGACGGCGCGGGCATCATCGAGGCGGTGGGCGATGGGGTCGACAAGCGCCGCAAAGGGGAACGCGTCTGGGTATACCAGGCACAGCACGAGCGCCGCTTCGGCACAGCCGCGGAATACGTGGCCATCAGCAGCAACTGCGCGCCGCGCCTGCCCGAGTTGGCGGACTTCGACGTCGGGGCCTGTCTCGGCATCCCGGCCATGACCGCGCACCGTGCCGTGTTCGCCGACGGCTCGGTCGAGGGTAAGACGTTGCTGGTCATGGGCGGCTCGGGCCGCGTCGGGCATTACGCCATCCAATGGGCTCATCGCGGCGGTGCGACCGTCATAGCGACAGCGAGCAACCCGGACGACGAGGCCGGGTGCCTGGAAGCCGGTGCGGATCACGTCGTCGATCATCGTGCAGCGGATTTCGCCCGACAGGTCCTCGCAGCCACAGGCGGCAAACTGATCGACCGGGTGGTCGACCCCGAGTTCGGCGCCAACCTCCCGGTGTCGATCGCAGTGCTCCGGGTGGGCGGCACGATCGCCGCGTACGGCTCGGCGAAAGAGCCGGAACCGGTGCTGCCGTTCTACCGGATGATGTACAAGGACCTGACGCTGCGCGCGATCATCGTCTACGCGATGCCCGACAGCGCGAAGGATCATGCTGTCGCGGACATCAACAGCGCTCTTGCGGGCGGCTGGCTGAAACATCGAATCGCTCACTCGATGCCGCTCGACGATATTGCCGCCGGCAATGAGTTGATCGAAGCCGGCAACGCGCGCGGTGCCGTCATCCTCTGCACCGCCTGAGCTTCGTCGGTCGCAAGCCCCGCGCTATACTGCGGGTACAGGCCGTAACAATAGCGGCAAGAAGAATAACAACGAGGGGGGATGATGCGTGTGCGTTTGAGGTCGGGCCCGTGCCTTTGGCTTTTTTTGCAAGCGCCGCCATCGCCGCGGACAACGAGGACTTCGAGCCTGTCGACCTGCCACCCGAACTGGCCGAGCGTTTCGAGGGCATTCCTGACGAGAAGATCGACTTCCTGCGCGGCGAGACCAACGTTATCGGATTCGAGTTGGTCGAGGTGAATCCGCTTGTCGATCCAGGGTACACCAGTGCGCGGAACGCGGCTCGCATATTGCGAGAATGTCTGAACGGAATTGCGATGAGGGAGCGCGGGATTATCGAGGAACATTTCCTGAGCCCGTTGACGACGGATCACGGCCAGGATTGATACCGGGGAGTGTCGATGAGGCTTTTTCTGATGCCGGTCTTGTTCGCTATTGCCGCTTGCTCCGCATGGACGGGCGGTCCAACGAATGTAAGCCGCTTTGAACAAGCGGCAGAGTCATGGACCGGCGCGTCGCTGGATGAAATGATTGCTACCTACGGCCCGCCGCGAACTTTTCTCGAAGATTCCGAGATCGAGGGAGCCGGTATCGCCGTCTGGCGGAGCACCCTTGGCGACGCCTATCGCTGCAACATCAATGCCTGGTACGACCCGGAGCGTATCGTGACGCGCATCGACGTCACCTCGTACAAATGCGATGAACGATACGAAGAACAGCTGGACATGCTGATGAGGAATCGCTGAAGACAACCTTACCGGAAATAGAACTTTCCTCTCTTGTTCAGGATGCCCAACTCCACTACCGCCGCGGCGGCTCGTTTCGCGAGACCGGGATCCCCTTGCACGCCCGCCGGGCGAAGGGCACTCTTTGCAATCTGCCAGGAGGACCGCCTCTATGATCGTCCGGATTCTGCTGCTGGCCTGCGTCGCCGTTTTCGCTGTAACCGCCGAGGCACACGGTGTTGGAGAGGAAGCATCGACTCGATCCGCATCGAACGAGCAGGTGCGGAACCGCGGTGCCGGCAAGGACAACTGGTGGGATAACCTGCCCCGCCCCGAATGGTCGGCGTTCCACCGCATCGAACAGGAACAGGACTGGTTCGAGGTCTACCGGATCGAGGACGGCATCTTCGCGATCTACGAACCGGGCCAGTTCGAGGAAGTCATCTCGTTCCTGGTTACGGGCGATGATCGGGCATTGCTGTTCGACACCGGGCTCGGTATCGGCGACATCAAGCGCGTCGTTAAGCAGCTTACCGATCTCGAGATCATCGTGCTCAATTCGCACACGCATTACGATCACATCGGCGGCAATTACCAGTTCGAAACGATCTACGCTCGTAACACCGATTACACGCGCGGTCGCGCCGGGGGCAGTTCCCCAGACGCTGTCGCCGAATTCCTGAAAGACGGGTGGGTCTGGAAGCCACTGCCGACAGGCTTCGTCGTCGAGAACTATCGCAGCCGTCCGTTCACCATCAGCCGTTTCGTCGATGAAGGCGACATCATCGACCTGGGCGGCAGGAAACTCGAGATCCTCAGCACGCCGGGGCACGCGCCGGACTCGATCTGCCTGCTCGACCGCGAAAACCGGTTGCTACTGACCGGTGACTCTTTCTACCTGGCGCCGCTCTACACGCACCTCGAAGGCTCCGATTTCCTGGATTACGCGAGCACGGCATCGCGGCTGGCCGGGCTGGCGGAGAATATCGATGCGGCGCTCACGTCGCACAACGTCCCTGTGGTCGAACCGCGCTACATGACGGCGCTCGGCGAGGCGTTCACCGCGATCGAAGACGGTACGGCAGACGATTACGTGGTGGCCGATGGCTATCGCGAATACCGATTCGACGGTTTCTCCATCATCGTCAATGCTGATAGTGCAGTCTTCTACGATTGCGGGGACGGCTCGGCAATTGTGTCTGTTTTTGTTCCCGGTGATCCGCCGGCCGCGCGGCTCAAGCGCGGCGATGACCTCGCCGTCGCGCGACTCGTGCGTGCGGGCTCAGGCGCCAGGTACGCGGGAGACGGTGGCGTGAGTTTCTGGACCAAGGGTGACGAAGCCATGGTGGAATGGCCCCAGGGAAACCGCTTCAACTGCCGCGTCCGCTCGGCCGATACCCTGGCCGATTAGCTCGGAGAGCCGCTCCTTGTCGACGCGTGCCGATGCCAGCATTTCCGCCAGCCTGGCCGATTGCTCGAGCATCTTTGGGACCTCCCGACAGCGCGTGGTGCAACGGCACAGTGCAAGATACAATGATCGCGCGGTATTGAAATGACCGCTGGGCTTTCTGGAACCAGGTATCCGTCTATGAGTACACGCATTCTTGCTTATTTCTTAACATTGGCATTGCTCTTAATGATCACCCAGGCCGCGACGGCAGACGTTACGCGCCTGTCGGAGCCTGTTGCGGTTACCGACGACGCCGAGATCTTCGGCGCGCCGCTCGACGCCAACGCCGCGCCGACTTCGCTGGCGGCGCTTCTCGACAGTCCGGGTGACTACGTCGATACGGCGGTGCGGGTCGACGCAAGGATCTCGCAGGTCTGCCAGAAGAAAGGTTGCTTCATGATCGCCACCGCCGGCGACAAGGCGGTGCGCATTTCTTTCAGGGACTACTCGTTCTTCGTGCCGACCGACACCGGCGGCAAAACGGTGACGCTCACCGGCACGTTGATCGAGCGCGAGCTCTCAGAGAAGCAGGCCGCGCACTTCCGCGAAGATGCCGGAGGCAGCGATACGATCCAGGCCGGAAAGGTCTACGAGATCGTCGCGGACTCCGTCAGCATTCCTCGCTCCTGAGAACCTCTAGGCGGAGGCCATCCGCGCCGGCTGGCGTGCCGGAATCGCGTTGCCTCCCCTAACGGGGTGGATCGATGCGGTCCGGCGAGGAGCTGTTGAGGCGGAACCAGCCGGTGATGCTGTAACGGTCGCGCTGTGCCGGCTTTACCTCGTGCGGTATATCCTCGGACAGGAACAGGACCACGGTGCGATAGGTCGGCTGTACGGTCACCGGCCCGGCGTCGGTGTAAAGCACGAGTTCGCCGCCGTCACCACCTTTCCAATCCTCGTTCAGGTAGCAGACCAGGGAGATGACCCGGCTGGCCTCACCGCGGAAAGCATCGACGTGGGTCCTGTAGAAATCGCCCGGGCGATAGTGCGCCAGGTGACTTTCGAAAGAAAACAGTCCGAGGAACAGCCGACGATTCAGGTGAACCCGCAATGCCTCGGTCCACGCGCGCCAAGGCGCAAGTGCCGGGTTACGCTCATCCATCCAGTGGATCAGGTCCCGTCGGACGAAGCGATTGCGCTGCTGTTCCACCCCTCTCCCGACTGCGGCCGCATGGAAATCGTCGGCCTTGACCGTATCCGCGTAACGGGTAAGCAGGTCGGCGACGTCAGGCGGGAGCCCACCCGGGCACACCACGAAACCGTGCTCCTCGAGGCCAGGGGTCAGCGAGTCGAATGACGGAAGCGGCGAGGAGTGGGGTCCGGGTAGGGCGTTCAAGGCGGCTCGTCGGCTAGCGGTGCGGTAATGTACACCGGAGTACGCGGCTTGCCTACGAAAATCTGCCTGCGCGCCATTTCGATGCGAGCCGCTGGTAACGGAGGGAAATCGCGATTGCTCGGCTGTGCCGGAATATGTGAAATGCGTCGCGGACCGGGCCAGCTGCCACTGGCATTATTCCGCTATGTGGTACGTGGAAAAGCGGCTCTCGCAGCAACAAATAGCTGATCCGGCGGGGCATGCGCGCCGGTTTGGCGGCGAATTGTCTGCCGTATCGGCAGGTCTGACGTGACCGCATTGGGCCTCGTCCTGTTATTGATTCTGGCGGCCTACTGGTTAGGCATGCACGACGGCCTGACGTCGCGGCCACCAGTATTGCGAGGTACCTACGACAGCGGCGAGCATGACGACCGAGTCGAGGAATACGGTGACTGGCATTAGCCGACTCTCCAGCGTCACATAGCCAGACGCAGTCGCCCACACCAGGACACCCCCACCCTGATTGTCCAATCCGCCGACACGACCATCCTGGCGATGTCGGTCAGGGCCGTGCCCGACATGTGACCTCTATCACATGCTACCCATCGAAATGGGCTCACAATTATTTGAGGGTTTCGGAGGAGACCGGATATGTCAATTGCACCCACAGTCCGTCCAACGTTGTTATTGGTGCTCGGTTTTTCATGGACCGTAGCCGCGCTTGCGGAACCGCCGGCGCATGCACCTGCACACGGATGGCGCGCCAAACATGAGAGCCCATACATTGGCTATATGGGCAAGCAATGGCATCACGATTACGGCATTCTTTCCGGTCATTGCAATCGTGAGGCCGTTGCCACAGTCCTGGGCGGGGTCATAGGTGGAGTGGTCGGGTCGGAAATCGCTGATGACGGTGACAAGGCGGTAGCCACTATCATCGGCGCTGCTGCCGGAGCACTGATCGGCAACAAGATTGGGCGGGAGCTCGACGAAGCAGATCGTAGCTGCTTCGGACACGCACTTGAAATAGCAGGACCAGGACAAGTCGTCACGTGGACAAACCCGGAGACGGGCGTCGAATACCAGATGGCACTGGGAAACAGCACTGATAAACACGGTGATGCTTGCAGAAAATATATGTTGCTCGGAATCGCTGAAAGCACGAGATCGTTTCGGCAAGGAGTCGCGTGTCAGGCAAAGCCCGGCGTATGGAATGTTTTGACCGCAGCGTCTTCCTGAAGATTGCAGGTCTAGCAGAGGCAGTTGCCTATTGCCGACGATCCCGATCGGCTTTGACTGGTCACCCTGGTTATTAACTCCTCCAGTCCAGGGAAGAGTTGCCGCAAGTAGGAGTCTTGCGGCGAGTGAATAAGCAGGTCGGCCGCTCTTTGCCTCAAGGGGACATCATCGAGACTTCGGCGACCTTTTTTTTGCTTGATCAACCCCGCGCAGCGGCCAGACCTGGCTGGCAACGTGCAAAATAATGCTAGTACTCGACAATTCGATACTACAGGGACCTGGCGATGCGGGGGCATACTTTGACCGTACATTGAGGTACGCGATCCGACCCACCGAGGTAGCCGCCCGCACTCCCCCTCAGCGGATATGTCACTCGCTCGGTTGGAAGGACAAGGGCCGAGAGGCAAACGGACTTCCGCCTCTTGGCCCTTATTTATTGAGCTGCCACTGATCTTCAGATAGCTAAACTGTCCTGCCGGACGGCCATTCGGGGCTGAAAAGACGTAACCAGCCGTTTGCGCCGGGACGAACCAGTCACAAAGCTCGTGCTCAAGCCGTCGATCGCGGCAATTAGATGAATCAGTCAAAAAGGACCGATCCCAGCACATTTATTCCAGCGGTGAGCTGAATCGCTGATACCTGTGTCCTGCTATACACGTATAAATCGTACCCGCTGCTTCCCCACCCAGAAAACGCTATGTATTCGGCCCCGTTACGCTCTGCATAAGCATCGTCATCGGAGGTCGTTTCCGAATACAGTGGGAAAGGCGCTGATCCCGGGACGTACATCCAGAGATCCGCTGCACCGCGGGATGCGTCCAGGTGGGAATACACGAGTTCACCGGCTTGAGTGAAATGTGCGAATCGATCGGGGCCTTCACCATCGCTCGGCAAAATAATGGGCTGGCTGCCCTCAATGTGATAAACGATGCGATCCGAATTCGAATCTGACGCGCACCGGCGCACGTAAGAGACCGCATTTGCAAACATGGCTGGCGCCCAGAGTTCGCAGTCAGCCTCTTTATAGTAAAGACTGGGTGCAGCGCTTGGGTCGTCCGCATAAGTACGCCAGATTTGTCCGTCCCGCTTATAGATTATCCACTGTCCGTCCGACGAGAACCGCGGGTCTTCTTCGCGTACAAACGGAGTATTCACAACCAGCTTGATCTGAGTGATCGTGCGGTGCGCAATATCGATCACGCCCTCATAGATCCCCCAATACTCGCTCGGACCGGTACGACCGCCGAAAACTATCCGTCTGACGCTCCCATCATAAAACACGTCTCCGTTCGCAACTTGGAATCGGCGCCGGTCCCGGCGTGGTAGGTCCAGGACCAGCTCCTGTGGGCTGAGGAACTCGACCGGATTATCGGCCAGACATGGCAGAGTGGCTAACTGGAAACTCCCACTGGGATAGTCATCCAGGAACAATACGTAGGTTGGCTGAGACACGTCGCATAT
>JBFFEB010000003.1:0-92219 GCA_041559075.1 Woeseiaceae bacterium
CAGGCCGAGGCGGCCATCCGGCAGGCCGAACACGAATCGGGCGCGTGGCGAGATCGCGTCGTGCGCTGAGGCGAGTGGGACGCATGGACAGACGGGAATTTCTCAGGCTGTTGGCAATCGCCGGCATCGCTTCCGGCCCGGCTGCTTGTGCGTCCCGCAATCGTTCGGGAGAGCCGGACATTTACGCGGCTGACCCATTCGGCCAGGCACGCCTGATGCACTTCACCGACTGTCACGCCCAGCTGTTGCCGGTCTATTTTCGCGAGCCCAACGTCAACCTTGGCTTCGGCGAGGCGAAGAACCGGCTGCCACACCTCGTCGGCGAGGCCTTACTGGACCATGTGGGCATCGTGCCGGGCAGCCGTTTTGCGCATGCCATCACCCATCTCGGCTTTGCAGAGGCCGCCAGGCGTTACGGCAAGGTCGGGGGATTCGCCCATTTGAAGACGCTGGTGGAACGACTGCGCGACGAGGCGGGGCCGCAGAATTGCCTGTTGCTCGACGGCGGCGACACCTGGCAGGGGTCCGGCACCGCGTACTGGACACGGGGCCGCGACATGGTCGGTGCCTGCAACCGGCT
Source organism: Woeseiaceae bacterium (assembly GCA_041559075.1). Taxonomy (GTDB): domain Bacteria; phylum Pseudomonadota; class Gammaproteobacteria; order Steroidobacterales; family Woeseiaceae; genus UBA1847. Next base: position 581 of record JBFFEB010000003.1, read on the forward strand.
GGGGGTCGACGTGATGACGGGCCACTGGGAATTCACCTATGAGGACGCCGAGGTACTGCGGAACATCGACGAGTTCACCGGTGAATTCGTGGCGCAGAACGTCCGGCTCACGGACGACGCGCTGTTCTCCGGTGCCGAGGCATTCGACGAGGATACGGGCCACGTATTCCGGCCCTATACCTTGCGCGACGCCGGCGGCAGGACGATCGCCGTTGTCGGCCAGGCATTTCCTTACACACCTATTGCCAATCCCTCGCGTTTCATTCCCGACTGGACCTTCGGCATTCGCGCGGGCGAACTGCAGAGCCTGGTCGACACGGTGCGCGAGACCGAGCGACCCGATGCGGTAGTCCTACTGTCGCACAACGGGATGGACGTTGATCTGAAGCTTGCTCGCGTTGTGACGGGTATCGACGCGATCCTCGGCGGACATACGCACGAAGCCGTGCCCGTCCCGGTCGTCGTCGACAATGCCACGGGTCGCACGATCGTCACGAACGCTGGCTCGAATGGCAAGTTCCTGGGTGTACTGGATCTCGAATTTGGCAGCAGCGGCGTCAGTGATTTTCGTTACCGCCTGTTACCTGTCTTCTCGAACCTCCTGCGCGCCGACGCGGACATGAATGCCTACATCGCGAATGTCCGCGAGCCCTGGCAGGAGACACTCGAGGAACCGCTCGCGACCGCCGACGTCCTGCTTTACCGGCGTGGAAACTTCAACGGCACTTTCGATCAGCTCATTTGTGATGCTCTGCGTATCGTCGGCGATGCCCAGATCGCGTTGTCGCCCGGGTTTCGGTGGGGTACGACGGTCCTGCCGGGTGATACCGTAACCATGGAACGGGTCATGGACCAGACCTGCATTACCTATCCGGAGACCTATGTCCGCGACATGACGGGTGAACAGATCAAGCTGATCCTGGAAGACGTGTGCGACAACCTTTTCAATCCGGATCCGTTCTACCAGCAGGGTGGGGACATGGTCCGTACCGGCGGCATGGACTACGTGTGCGAACCCACCGCTACTGCCGGCGAGCGCATCTCGGAAATGACGCTGGATGACGGTACCCTGATCGAGGCAGGGAAAAGCTACCGAGTCGCCGGTTGGGCAACAGTCGGCAGCCGGGCCCCCGGTCCGCCTATCTGGGAGGTCGTCGCCGAGTACCTGCGCGACGTGAAGGTCGCGAAGATCGAGCGTTTCAATACGCCGGTATTGAAGGGTGTCGACAACAACCTGGGGATAGCCGACTACTCTGGAAACGCCTGAGGTGCTACCGCCATGAGAATCGTTTACCTGTTCGCCGTGATTTTCATCGTTGTTGGCCTCGCAGGAGCGCAGGCCCTGGCCGACGACGAAGGTAAGCCGTTCGCCGAGGCGAGAATCGTCCTGCAGATGGTGGACGGCGATCCCGAATCACAGACTCGCGTGCTCAATGTCGCCAACAACCTGATCAAGCATTACGGGGGACCGGACTTCGTCGATATCGAGATCGTGGCCTACGGTCCCGGCCTTTCCCTGTTGTTCCCGGGAAGTGCGAATGAAGAGCGGATTTCCAGCCTGCTGGCCAACGATGTGCGCTTCGTCGGCTGCATGAAAACGGTCGAATCGATCGAGCGGGCGACGGGTAAACGCCCCGAGCTCACTCCCGAGACCATACCCGTGCAGACGGGAGTGGCGCGCCTGGTCGAGCGGGCGCAGCAGGGCTTCGTCGTAATCCGGCCCTGACGACCGGCAGGCTTTAGCTGCTCGGCCTACTCGGCAAGTTCGAGCGCAGCCGAGACTGACTCGATGCCGGCCTTCGCGCAGGCATGGTCCGTTTCGCCGGACGGCGCCCCGGATATGCCGATCCCCGCCACGATCGAGCCGGACACCGTGACCGGGATGCCGCCGCCGATCATGAGTGCGTTATCGATGAATCGCGCGCCCGACTGCACCGAGTCCGGCGCGGTGTTCCCGGCGAGGCTCAGCGTATCGGCTCGAAAGCTGACGGCGGTCCATGCTTTACGTACCGCCGTGTCCGGCGTGTGCGGTCCGCCAAAGCGGTCACGCAGGACCACCTGGGTTACCCCCATGCGGTCAACCACTGCAACGGCGACCTGGTAGCCCTGATCTCGGCAGTTCTCGAGAGCCGCCTGCGCCATCTCGAGCGCGGTATCGGGGGACAGCGACCGGAATTCGACCAGGGGCGATTCGTCCGCTATTGCCGACATGGATAACGCCATGAGCCAGGCGACGGCGCCGGGAAAGTGACGCCACGCTCTAAGTCCCATTCTGCTCACAGGGGCTTGAGCGTCAGCTCGTCTGCCGATGCGCGGACGAAACCGTACTTCTCATAGATCGACTGCGCATCGTCGGTCGCCAGGTAGGCGAGATAGCGCGCAGCGTTGTCCTGGTTGCGGCCTTTTTTCATGACGCCGATAGCGTAGTTCACCTTGTCCTGCTTGTTGAGGGGCGCCGGAATTGCGACGCCATCGATCGGGCGTCCTTCCGCTTTCGCGTGAACGACTTCTGTCGTCCAGACGATGCCCACGTCCGCTTCGCCTTTCTCGATGAGGTCAGGCGTCTCGCGGTGATGGCGCGACGTGAACCAGGTCTTTCCCTCGACCGCCCAGCAGCTGCGGCATTCCTTGCCACCGGTGACCTTTTCGTGCAGCCCGAGATCCTTGAGCATCTCGCTGCCGTAAAACTTGAATATGCCTTCCGTCAACGGATTCGGGTGTGACTGCACCAGGTCATCGCGGCCGAGATCCTCCGCGCCCTTGATGTTTTTCGGGTTGCCCTCTGCAACCATGAGTTCGAGCTTGTTGTGAATATAGATAGCGTGCTCGTCCATCAGGCCTTTCTCTTTCAGTTTCCTGAGGTGGCCAATATTGACGGACGCAAATATGTCCGGGTTCATCGCGGTCTTCTCGCCCTCGATTTCACCCTGCTTGAGCAGCTGGTTCTTGAGGATCTGGCCGGGAGGAATCGTCTCCACGTACACCGTCTCGATATCGGGGTTCTTCTTCTGAAAGTCCCCGATCAGTTCCTGCATCACCATGAACTGGTTGCCCGCCAGGTACATGACGAGGTCCGCAGTATAGGAATCACCTATCGATCCGTATTCCACTTCCCCGCTCGTATGGAATGTCCTGTAATCCTTGCCATGACCCGCATCCTTGGACTCGGCGAGAGCATTACCGGACGTCGTGGCGAACAACGCCAGCAAAAGGAGCTTTGCGGATGTCTTCATGATCATTATCCCCCCTTCAGATCTTTTCGTAATTCCAACCGTCCTGCATGCGCATGACGACCCGATCCAGAGCCGTGTAGTCCTGCCTGATGTCGGGTACGAGAATAACTTTCACGCCTTTTTCCTCCAGGCGCTGGATGCTTCTCGCGCAGGCGTAGAACACGACGTTGTTCTTCTGCAGTGCGCGGATCTCCTCTGCAAAAGGCGTTACGTCGCTGCGCAACAGGTCGAGGCCACGCTCGTTCGCGACAATTTCCACGCGCCGAATATCTCCCTCGTCCGCGGAATCCAGCAGGAATCTCGCGTGTGAAAGTGCAGAGTACATCTGTTCCGGGTCTGCGCTGACGACATGCAGCAGGTAATTCTCAGCCTGCTCCGGTACCTGTGCCGTTGCCGCCGGCGTGTTCGCCGACTGCGCACTAATCAGGCCGTGGCCTGAATATCCAGCCGTCGCGCCAATTGCGAGCAGCACGCCGGCAACGAGCGCCCGGCCAAAAGGGCCGGAGCGCCTCAGCGTCGGCCCACGCGGGCGTTTCGCAGCAGGAACGTCATCGTATGCATGGCGCACGAGCTCTTTGAGCTTGCGCATCTGGCACAGTCGCATATCGAGTTCCGGCGAGTCCGCCGACTCGTTGTACAGGCGGCTCTTCTCTTCCGGATCCAGCTCGCCATCCACAAATGCATTCAATTGTTCTTCGGAAAAATGTTCGTCCTTCTTCATTTCACCCTCTTCAAGGTCGTTGATCGGCGCGGCGTCGCGGCCGTGCCGACGTCCATCAGATGTTCCTTGAGCGCCCTGCGTCCCCTGCAAAGGCGGCTCATTACCGTTCCTACCGGAATTTCCAGGATCTCCGCCACCGACGCATAGGTGAAGCCCTCGAGGTCCACCAAGGTGACTACCTGGCACTGAGCCAGCGGAAGTTTCCTGACGGCTCGTCGTACTTTGTTGACTAGTTGATGCTTCTCTATCTTCTGTTCCGGCGTCACCTCGTCAGCGATGATGATGTCTTCTGACGACACGACATCCCGCTTCGCCCGGTAATGGTCCTTGAGACAGTTGGAGAGGATACGGAACAGCCAGGCTTCCGCTGCCCCCATATCCTTCAACTGCTTGTGGTTGATCAAAGCCTTGCAGATCGCCTGCTGGACGAGGTCGTCCGCCAGGTGTGGATCGTGACTCCAGGCATAGGCCATGCGGTACAACCGCTCCCTGCTGTTTTCCACGAGCTTCCTCAGAGCCCGTCGCTGGCTGATTCCGAGAATGATGCTGTTAGGCATTGAGCAGGTTCCCCCCGATTCGCGGCCTACACGTCAAATGACGCGCCAGGCAATGAATTTATTCCCCGTGAGAGCAACGGCGTGCCGCTATCGGGCAGCCGATTTAAAGATTAAGGGATTAATTTGCACGGCTCCAACGTCTGTACTTGTTGAGGGGTGTCCGCAGCTGCGGTAACAGTCTGAAATCAATGCAAAAAAGGCAATGAAACCGGTCAGGAGGTCAATTATGTATATCCGTCGTTTTCTGGCGCTGGGTAGTGTCGCTGTCTCGATCTGCGCGCTCATCGCGTCGCAACCGCTGATGGCGCAAGAGGAAAAACCGTTCGCCGAGCACAAGTTCGTGCTGCAAATCAGTGACATGGACCCATCGAAGCAGACGCTGGTACTCAATGTCGCAAGCAACATCCTCAAGGCCTATGGCCAGGACCAGGCGGACGTGGAAATCGTCGCATTCGGCCCGGGCCTGCGCCTGCTCTTCGAAGATAACAGCAATAGCGATCGTATTGATGGCCTCGTGTCCAGCGGTGTTCGATTTTTCGCGTGCCAGAACACGATCAACAACATGTCGAAGATCATCGGCGAGCCAATCAAGGTGAACAGCCACGCCAAGTCTGGCAAGGGCGGCATCGTGCGCATCAAGGAACTCGTTGATCAGGGCTACATGCTGGCGAAACCTTAAATTCGTCACACCGACTATCAAATCAAATCGCGTAACGAAGGGGGTTTCACGTGAGAATTTCAATCAATCGTCAACGAGTATGGTCAGCCGCGTTGCTGGCCGGTCTAGTTGCATTTTCGGGGAGCGCGTTCTCGGCGAACTGGCTGCAGCTGCAGGGTACCGAGCCGGAAGGCGCCGAACAGCTGGGCAAGGTCTGGGGGTTTGTCCAGGTGCAGTACCAGGATGATTCCAGTGATCCGAACCCGGCCGGCGGATTCATTCCGCCCAAGACGATCGGGCCGAATCTCGAGACGCAGTCGGCGTTCAACGTCAATCGGGCGCGGATCGGCGTGCGCGGCGTGGCCATGCCTATCGATCAGAAGATCAATTACTTCGTCCTACTGGAGCTGGGCAACAACGGCATCACCGAGCCGGAAAACTCGGTTGCGAAGGCTACGGACGCGAGCATTACCTTCAATCACCTCAAGGGATTCCGGGTGCGCACGGGCCTGTTCAAGTACCCCGGCGCTGAGGAAGGGCTGCAGGCCATCCACGTGTTCGATTACATCAACTTCACGTGGGTGACCAATCAGATGCTGCTCGAGCGGTTCCCGAACGCCAACTACACGCCGAACGTGCCGCCGCAGCCCTTGCCGCCGGCGACACCCCTGAACGGCTTCGATCGCAGCGTCGGCGCGTTCCGCGACGTCGGGGTGCAAGTGTTCGACTGGTTCAAGGTCGGCAAGGACTGGGAACTGTCCTACGCGGCGATGATTGGTAACGGTAACGGCCTGAACTTCAGCGACAACGACGACAACAAAGACATCTACCTGTACGCGTCCGCCGAGAAGGTTTTCGGAGGCAGGGGGCCACGCCGCGAGGGGCTGAAGTTCTTCGCCTGGTCGCAGACGGGCAAGCGCACGGCGGATCTGACTGCGGATTCGTGCACGAATCCGGCGGCGACGTTCCCGGCATGCGGCCCGGCAGGCTCCGGTCGCATCAGCACGGTGCACAATCCGGTCGAGTACGATCGCGACCGCATGGGCGCGGGATTCAAGTATTTGCGTAAGGGTTTGCGCGTGTCGGCCGAGTACATGGCCGGCGAAGGCATGATCTTTCAGGCACCGACCAACTCGACCTTCGGCATTGGCCCGGGGCAGGGCATTCCGGGGGCGCCCGGCAGCGGCGCACTGGCAGAAGGTGTCGGCTGGTACGTCGAAGGCGGCTACCGTTTCCCGAAGTCCAAATGGGAACTGGACCTGCGCTACGACATCTACAACCGGCTCGACGGCAATCAGTTCGAGATCGAGTTCGACCGTACGACACTGGGCGTGCAGTACTTCTTCAACCCGCGTGTTCGGATTGCGCTGAACTACGAGATGCGTTCTGCGGAAGCCCTGAACTTCCCGGCAGGAGTCGGACCCAATGCGCAGGTCGGAGGTATCGACGATCGCATTGCCGTACAGGTCACCGGTATTTGGTCTCAGTAGCGGTCTATGATTCATGACCTCCCGCGGCAGTCACCCGGAGTGCAAACTCCGGGTGACTACGTCGAGCCGTTGAGGCGAATAGCGGTTCTGTGTGTCCTGTTGTTCGCGGCCGCTGTATTCGCCAAGGAACCGGAAACGCGCGATCCTCGCGCACACTTCTTCGCACAGACGTTCGGCGATCTGCCGGAGGAAATGGAGCTCGCGAAAAGCGAGGGAAAGCTCGGCATGCTGCTGTTTTTCGAGGCGGAAGCATGCTCATACTGCCAGGCCATGCTGAGAAACGTGTTCAGCGACCGTCGTGTGCAGGATTGGTACCGCGAGCGCTTCGTGAACATCGCCATCGATATCCACGGCGACGTGGAGATTACGGACTTCGATGGCATAACCCTTCCGTCGAAGGTCTTTTCGGATCACCGGCGGATCTATCTTACCCCGGTGGTATCTTTCCTAGACCTGACGGGTGCGGAAATTCATCGGCAGCTCGGGATGGTAAAGACGCCGGAGGAGTTCCTGATCCTTGGGGAATACATCGAGGGCAAACATTACCTCGATACGGAGTATGAAGTGTTTGCCGGCGAGCGCGGCGGACATGGCAAAGATGCTGTTCTCATGACGCCTGCGGAGGAAAGCGAATGATGGAGTGGGAGCCGGTCTACCGGGTAGCAGCGCTGGGCTTCGTAATCGGACTGGTCTTCGGCGCCGTCGTGAACAAGACCAACTTCTGCACCATGGGCGCAATAAGCGACTGGGTCAATATCGGCAGCAAGGATCGGCTCCGAGCGTGGATGCTGGCGATCGGTATCGCCATACTGGCAACGCAATTCATGCATGCGATGGGCATGATCGACATCGAGGCGGCGATGTACCTGACCCCGAACTTCGGCTGGCTGGGTCACATCGTCGGTGGAACGTTGTTCGGCATCGGAATGACCCTCGCCTCGGGCTGCGGCCAGAGAACGCTGGTTCGGGTCGGCGGCGGCAATCTCAAATCGCTGGTCGTGATGATCCTGGTGGGTCTGACCGCCTACATGACGATGCGGGGCTTGCTGGCTCTGGTTCGAGTGAATGTCATCGAGGTTACCAACATCAATCTTGCCGATTCGAACATCGCCAGCCAGGGTATCGGTAGCCTGATTGCTGCAGCCGCCGGTCTCGAGGATCCGACCGTCCCCAATCTCGTGGTTGCGGTGTTGCTCGGACTGGGCCTCGTGATCTACGCGTTCGCGGCCAGGTCGTTCCGGCAAGGCATGGACAACATACTCGCCGGCCTTTCAATCGGATTGATCATTCCAGCTGGTTGGTACGTGACCGGTGTCGTGGGATTCGACGACTTTGACCCGGTACGTTTCGAGTCTTACACGTTTGTTGCCCCGATGGGCGAGAGCCTGATGTATCTCCTCACGTATACGGGTTCGACCATCAGTTTCGGCGTAGCGGCGGTGTTCGGCGTGATATTCGGCTCCTTTCTGTATGTGATCCTGACCGGGAAGTTCCGGCTCGAGACGTTCAGCGATCGTGGTGACATGGTTCGGCACGTCGTGGGCGGCCTGGCGATGGGGTTCGGCGGCGTGCTGGCGCTGGGCTGCACCATCGGTCAGGGCGTTACGGGGATGTCCACGCTCGCTCTTGGCTCCTTGCTGTCTCTTGTGAGCATCGTGTTCGGCAGCGCGCTGACGATGAAGATCGAATATCATCGTCTGGACAACAAGTCGTTCGTCGCGGCATTGCGTCAGTCACTCGTCGAGATGAGGCTCCTGCCCGGCTCGAGGGTATAGCCGGTCCGCCACCCCGAAAGCCGCGATGAAAACCCCTATAGCGATGGCGGTGGTGCCGCGATAGGATCGTCACCTGATGCGAACCGTGTTGGAAGCTGGCAGGGGAGAATCATGGAAAAGACCGCAGATCTCGTAATCGGCTCATCCCTGGGATCGGAGCTGTCGAACGATGAGGCCGGCGTGCTTGCCGACCTGATGACCTACAGAGACGTTGCCGATGGCGAATTCCTGATCGAAGAAGGCGCATCGGAAGATACCCTGCACGTACTGTTGTCGGGTAAATTCGAGGTAGTCAAGAGCACCGGCGCCGGCGAGACGGCCAGCCTCGCAATACTGCGCCCCGGTGCGCTGGCGGGCGAGATGAGCTTCGTCGACGGTGCCGTGCACACCGTTGGCCTGCGTGCCCTGAACGACTCCCGCGTCCTGTCACTGCGGCGCAAGGACTTCGAGGAGATCATCGAGCAGCACCCGCATCTCGTCTACAAGGTCATGCGCGCGGTGACCCGGTCCGCGCACCGCATCGTGCACCAGATGAATCACGAGTTCATCGAACTCAGCAACTACATCTTCAAGCAGCACGGCCGCTACTGAAGCGGCCATGCTGCCGCGTCGTTAGTTGTGGGACGCCACCTGGTCGAGGGCCTCGCGAGGCACTTCTGCATAGTGGCTGAAGTCCATGGTGAAACTGCCGTCACCGCCCGTCAGCGATTTCAGGCGTGAGTGATAGCCCTGAATCTCCTTGAGCGGCGCCTGGCCTGTGACGACCATGCGGCTGTCCGGCAGGATCTCGGTTCCGGTAACCATGCCGCGCATCGACGACAGGTCGCCGGTAACGCCGCCGGCGCAGTCCGTGGGAATCGTGAAGGTTACGTCGACAATGGGCTCCATCACGATCGGGCGAGCCTTGGTGACGGCATCAAGAAACGCCTTCTTGCCCGCCTGCACGAACGCGATTTCCTTGGAATCGACCGAATGATGCTTGCCGTCGTAGACGGTGACCTTGACGTCCTGCATCGGATAGCCGTAAACGGCGCCCGTTGCCATCGCCTGCTTGACGCCGGATTCGACGGCTGGAATGTACTGTGACGGTATCGCGCCACCCACGACCTCGCTCGTGAACTCGAATCCGCCGCCCGGTGGCAGCGGCGCGATGCGCAGGTAAACTTCGCCGAACTGACCGGCGCCCCCGGTCTGTTTCTTGTGCCTGTGGTGGCCCTCGGCCGGCGCGGTGATCGTCTCGCGATACGCAATGGACGGCAACGCGGTCTGCACTTCGAGGCCGTATCGGTCCTTGATCTCCTCCAGCACGGTGCGCAGGTGCAGTTCGCCCATGCCGCGCAACACGATTTCGTTGAGCGCAGCGTTGTGCTCGAGCACGAGGGATGGGTCTTCGGCGACCATCGCGTGCAGCGCATCCGACGTGCGCTGGGCATCGGCGTCATTCGCGGGCTTGACTGCCAGGCCATACATCGGGTTCGGCAGGTCGATCGACTTGAGATGGAAATGATCTTCGTCGTGGGAATCATGCAGCACGGCGTCGAAGTGGACTTCGTCGACGCGCGGTATCGCACAGATGTCGCCAGGAACACCGATATCGGCCTTGCTGTGTGTCTCGCCATTTATCTTCAGCAGTTGATTGACCTTGATGGGCTTGCGCGCATCGCCGACATACAGCTGGTTGCCGGGCCTGATCGTGCCCTGGTGAATGCGGAAGGTCCCCAGGCGACCCTTGAACGGATCAATGTTGATCATGAAGACGTGGCCGATCGCGTGCGCATCCGGGTCCGGTCTGATGATGACTTCCTCGGCATCCTCGCCTTCCCCTCTCAGGAAGCGTGGCGGATTGGCTTCCATCGGGTTCGGCATCAGCCGCTCGAAGATGTTCAGAAGCTGGCGCACACCATTGCCGGTCCTCGCCGACGCAAAACAGACCGGCACGAGGTGGCCCGATCGCAATGCTTTCTCGAAGGGGTCGTGTAGCTGCTCGGGCTCGAGTTCCTCGCCCTGCTCGAGATACAGCTCCATCAGTTCGTCATCCACCTCGACGACCTGGTCCACGATCTGCGTGTGTGCGGTGGCAACATCGCTGAACGCCGTCTCGGCGCCTTCCGGCTGGAAGAAGCAGTCCACTACGCCCTCGCCGTCGGCCGAGGGCAGGTTCAGGGGTAGGCATTCGGGCCCGAACATGCTGCGGATATCCGTGAGGAGCTTTTCGAGATCCACACCTTCCGCATCGATCTTGTTGATGATGATCATGCGGCACAGGCGCTGCTTCTTCGCCGCGTTCATCATGCGCTGGGCGACCATCTCGATGCCACTGTCCGCGCTGATGACCACGGCCGCGGTCTCGACTGCCGGCAGTACCGAAACGGCACGGCCGTAGAAGTCGCGGTATCCTGGCGTGTCGATGAGATTGACGTGAATCCCGCCGTGATCCAGATGGCACACCGATACGTACTGTGAGTGGCCGAGCTCGCGCTCGCGCGGCGTGTAATCCGAGACCGTATTGCCTTTCTCGACCAGGCCCTGCTCGGGGATTTTGCCGCCCGCATGGAGCAGGGCCTCGGTGAGCTGTGTCTTGCCCGAGTTACTGGGTCCCACCAGGCACACGTTTCGGATATCAGTGGATTTGTAGCCCATCTGCCGGATCCTCTCTTGTTCTGCTTTTCGTAATATTAGCGCAATGTTGGCCGACTTTGCCGCGTCCTGGACACTCGGCGACAATCCGCGCGGCGTCGACGCCAGGAAGCAGGTACGATAACGGTTTTTCTCCATTCGCTCCGGCCGGCACGCGTGACGATACGATGCCGGGCAGGGGGCGCAAATGACGGAATTCACCTACCAGCCGCGAAGCGCGAGGAGGGAGCTAGAGCAATGGCCAGCGTGATAATGCTCTATTCGACGACGGACGGCCACACCCTGAAGATCTGCAAACGGCTCAGGGAGGTGATCGAGCAGCAAGGTCACGAGGTGACGATCGCGGAACTGAAACCCGGTGTCGACATCGATCTCGGACCTTTCGAGCGCATCGTTATCGGCGCCAGCATTCGCTATGGCAAGCACAAGCCGGAAGTAGCCGATTTCATCGAAAAGAACGTCGAGCCTTTGCGCGCAAAGCCCAGTGCGTTCTTCTCGGTCAACGCGGTTGCCCGCAAGCCCGAAAAACGCGATCCGGACACCAACCCCTACGTTCGCAAGTTCCTCAAGTCGATAAGCTGGCAGCCGCCGGCGATCGGCGTTTTCGGCGGCAAGATCGACTACTCGAAGTACGGCTTCGTCGACAAGACCATGATTCGCTTCATCATGTGGATGATGAAGGGTCCGACAGACCCGAATTCGGTCACGGAGTTCACCGACTGGGATGCCGTCGATGCGTTCGGGCTCAAGATAGCGGCGGACGGTCCGGCATAGGTATCAGCCACCATGCTCCCGGTGGTGCTCAAGTAGGATACTCGGGGTACCGAGGTTGAACAGAGAGTTCGATGAGCCGAAGGGTCCTGATTATGGGAGCTGCGGGGCGCGACTTCCATGTATTCAACTGCTGCTACCGGGACAGGCCCGGTTTCGAGGTCCTCGCATTTACGGCCGCCCAGATCCCCCATATCGAGGATCGGCGCTACCCGGCGGAGCTGGCGGGTTCTCTTTATCCCGCAGGAATCCCGATCCATCCCGAGACGGAACTCGACGCATTACTCGTGGCCGGCACCGTCGACGAGGTGGTATTCGCCTATTCGGACGTGAGCCTCGCCTACGTCGATGCACGTCGCAGACGGGTCGAAGCCCACGGCGTGGCTTTCTCGACGTTCGACGTCGATGCGACGATGCTGGTGTCGTCGAAGCCCGTGATCGCCGTGACAGCGGTCAGGACAGGGTGCGGCAAGAGCCAGACCTCGCGCCGCGTGACAAAGATACTCGGGGCGCTCGGCAAGAAGACAGTGGTGGTCCGGCACCCGATGCCATACGGCGAACTCGTGAGCCAGGCGGTGCAGCGGTTTGCCAACTACGACGACCTCGACCGCCACGGTTGCACGATCGAGGAGCGTGAAGAATACGAGCCGCACCTGGAGAACGGCGTCATCGTCTATGCGGGTATCGACTACGCGGCGATTGTCGAACAGGCACAGCGCGAGGCGGACGTCATCGTCTGGGACGGCGGCAACAATGACACGCCGTTCTACCGGCCGGACCTGTGGATCGCGATCGCCGATCCTCATCGGCCGGGCCACGAACTCGACTATTTTCCCGGCACGGACAATTTCGCCCGCGCCGACCTGATCATCATCAACAAGGTCGGTTCGGCCGATCCGGACAGCATTGCCAGGGTCGAAGCGAATGCCATGCGCGTCAACCCGGATGCGCGCGTGGTCCGCCGAGACTCGGCGCTCGACGTGCCCGATCCCGGACTCATTCGCGGCAAGCGCGTACTGGTCATCGAGGACGGGCCTACCACGACCCACGGTGGCATGGCCTTCGGCGCCGGCGTACTGGCCGCCCGCGAGAACGGTGCTGCAGAAATCGTGGATCCGCGCCGGTGGGCGGTCGGCGAGATCGCCGAGACGCTCCGCCAGTACCCGGACACTGGCGCCCTGTTGCCGGCGATGGGCTACGGCGATGCGCAGGTGAGAGATCTCGAGGCTACGGTAGAGGCTGTCGACTGCGATCTCGTGCTGGTCGCGACGCCGATAGACCTTACGCGCCTGATTGATATCAGGAAACCGACCATGCGAATCGGTTACTTCATGCCGCCTGGCGACGGCACGATCACCGAGGCGGTGAGGCGCGCGCTCGACAGATGACGACTGCAGACATCTCCGAACTGATCTGGGCCTCGCGCTACCGGGGTACCGACAGCGACGGGGTGCCGGACAGGAGCATTGAAGATACGTGGTGCCGGGTCGCCCGCGCTATCGCGTCGGTCGAGCGCGATTCGGCAGGGTGGGAGCGGCGCTTCGAGGCGATGCTGCAAGGCTTCCGGTTCCTGCCCGGCGGCCGCATCGTGGCGGGCGCCGGGCTCGGCAAGGAGGTCACGCTGTTCAACTGCTTCGTCGCGGGCCGGCTCGTCGACTCCCTGGAAGGCATCCTGGAGTCGCTGAAGGAAACGGCGTTGACGATGCAGCACGGCGGTGGTATCGGGCTGGACTTCTCACCGTTGCGGCCGCGCGGGTCGCCCGCCATCAGGACGGGCGCCACGGCGTCGGGGCCGGTATCGTTCATGCACGTATGGGACTCGATGTGCGAGACGCTGCTCGCGACCGGGCGTCGCCGCGGAGCGATGATGGGCACGCTGCGCTGCGACCACCCCGACATCGAGGAATTCGTCGACGCAAAGCGCGAGCCGGGGGTCCTGCAGAACTTCAACCTGTCGGTGCTCGTCACGGACGAGTTCCTCCATGCTGTGGACCAAGGACGCGACTGGATGCTCGCCTATCCACAGAGCGCTGCCGCAGTTGCCCGGACGTCGATTCCGGCGAGGCGACTGTGGCGGCATATCGTGGAGTCGGCACTGGAGACGGCCGAGCCCGGTGTGCTGTTCGTCGATACGATCAATCGCGAGAACAACCTCCGGTACTGCGAGACGATCAGCGCCACCAATCCCTGCGGTGAGGTACCTTTGCCGCCTTATGGCGCCTGCGACCTGGGCTCGATTAATCTCGCGGCAGCGGTGTCTGCACCGTTTTCGGATGCTGCGACCATCGACCATCACCAGCTCGGGCAGCTGTCCGTAATCGCCGTCCGGTTCCTCGACAACGTCATCGACGTGTCGCGGTTCCCGCTGCAGAAACAGGCGGAGCAGGCGCGCCGCACGCGCCGCATCGGTCTCGGCATCACGGGGCTGGGCGACGCGCTGGTGATGCTCGGGCTTCGCTACGATAGCGCCGATGCGCGCAACGCGGCCACCGAGATGATGCGCACGATCCGCGATTCCGCGTACCGCGCTTCCATCGAGCTGGCGGCCGAAAAGGGAGCGTTCCCCGACTACGATGCCGGACAGTACTGCGAATCGCCGTTTATCGAGCGCTTACCGACGGAGCTTCGCAAGCCGCTGCAGCGACATGGGATCCGCAACAGCCATCTGCTGTCCATCGCTCCGGCAGGCACGATCAGCCTGCTCGCCGGCAACCTGTCAAGCGGCGTGGAACCGATCTATGCGCTCGAAGCCGAGCGAACGATTCGCAGCGCGGGGCAGACCTTGCACGATATCGTCGTGGAAGACTTCGCCTTTCGCCGGTGGTGTGCGGAACGTGGGACCGGATGCGCGCTGCCGGAAAGCTTCGTCACGTCAAACGCCATCAGCGGCGACGCGCATCTCGCGATGCAGGCGAGCCTGCAGCCGTACATCGACAATGCGATCTCGAAGACCATTACGCTGTCGCCGAGGGCGACGGTGGACACGGTGGACGACATTTTGCGCAGGGCGCATCATGTGGGAATAAAGGGATGCACCGTGTTCCGACCCGGGTCGATGCGAGGCGAGGTGATACGCACGCGCGATGAATCGCACTGTTGCGGTGTCGAACGGGAATGTGATTGATTCTTGTAAGCTACGTAAATGTCCCGATACCGGACGGTGGCCGTCGCACCCATCTTGTGATTATCCGGGACCGCGTTAGCCGGGAACGTTGAAGGAGGCAACCATGCAACTACCCTTACAGCTGCAATTCCGTAACATGGACCCGTCACCGGCCATTGAAGCCGTTGTGCAGAAGTACGTAGACAAGCTCAAGTTATTCAATGGTGACATTATCAGCTGTCGGGTGGCCATCGAAGCGCCGCACAAGCATCAATACAAGGGCAAGCTGTATCACGTCGTTGTCGACGTGCGCCTCCCGGGAAAGGAAATCGTCGTGAGCCGGGCTCCCGACGACCAGCAGGCTCACGAGGACGTCTACGTCGCCATCCGTGACGCCTTCGATGCGGCGCGGCGGCAGATCCAGGACTACGCCAGGATCCGGCGCGGTAAAGTGAAGACGCACGAGCCACCGACGCAGGAAGCCTGATGCAGGATGCCTAACCCTTGATGCAGACGACGGGTTCGAGCCGGGACACCTTGCGGGCGAGCCCGGCCCGGTCGGCGTTGTCGACGACGCGATTGACGTCCTTGTAGGCGAGCGGCGCTTCCTCCGCGACACCGCGCAGCGACGGGCTTCGCACGACGATTCCTCGGCGGGCGAGTTCGTCCACGATCTGCCTGCCGCCGTATTCCTTGCGTGCCCGACGACGGCTCATCGCGCGGCCTGCGCCATGACAGGCCGAGCTCATCGCCCGCTGCTCGCTCTCGCCGGTACCGGCGAGCACATACGAACCCGTGCCCATCGATCCGCCGATCAGAACCGGTTGGCCGACGCGCCGTAGCGTCTCGTCCAGGTCGGCATTGCCAGGCCCGAATGCCCGCGTCGCTCCCTTGCGGTGAACATGGAGTTCCCGGGAGACACCGTCCACAGTGTGGGTTTCGACCTTGCAGATGTTGTGCGACACGTCGTACAGCATCGAGAGCTCAGCCTGCGGAAAGTAATTGCGGAAGACCGCGCGTGTGAGGTGGGTGATTATCTGGCGGTTGGCGAGCGCACAATTCATGCCTGCGCGCATTGCGCCCATGTAACGCTGCCCGAGCTCCGAGTGGATCGGCGCGCAGGCGAGTTCGCGGTCGGGCAGCGCGATACCGAAGTCGGGGGCGGTGAGCAGCATCTCGCGAAGGTAGTCGGTGCCGATCTGGTGTCCGAGCCCGCGTGATCCGCAGTGGATGCTGACGACCAGCTCGTCGATCGCCAACCCGTAGGCGGCTGCGACCTCGGCATCGAATATCTCCGCGACGCGCTGCACCTCGAGGTAGTGGTTGCCGGAACCGAGCGTCCCCATCTCGCGGCGCTGGCGCTTTTTCGCACGTTCCGAGACGGCATCGGGATCCGCGCCCGCGATGCAGCCGCGCTCCTCGGTGCGCCGCAGGTCATCGGCGCCGCCATAGCCCCGCTCAACGGCCCAGCGCGCGCCGCCTTCGAGCATGGCTCGCATGCTTGCATGATCGAGGCTGATGGCCCCTTCGCTGCCCACGCCGACGGGTATGCTCGCGTACAGGGCATCGGCCAGATCTTCTTTGGCGTCCTCGATGTCGGCCTTATGAATGCCGGTATGCAACAGACGCACGCCGCAGGAGATGTCGAATCCCACGCCCCCGGCCGAGACGACGCCGCCTGCATCGGCATCGAAGGCTGCCACCCCGCCGATCGGGAAGCCGTAACCCCAGTGTGCATCGGGCATTGCGTACACCCGACCGACCAGGCCCGGCAGCATCGTGACGTTGCGCAGCTGCTCGTAGACCTTGTCGTCCATCTGCAGGATCTGGTCTCGGTCTCCGTAGAGTATCCCGGGCACGCGCATCGGCGCTTTCGCCGGTATGCGCCAGCTGGTCTCGCTAATTCGTTCCAGTCGATTGAGGTCCATGCTTCATACGTCCACGATACACTGCCCGTGCCATGTTCCCGCGCTGTCCCGGCTTACCGACAGCGATGTGTAGGTCGCACCTTTCACCTCGACCACGGGTTCGTGGCGGACACGTTCCACGCGTTCGCCCTTGACGACGGCTTCGAGCGTCCGGTCGACTATGGTCACCTGCCAGTCGCCGAAAAGCATGTTGCGCGTAGCCATTTCGTAAATCAGGGCGTTCAGCCAGTCGGTCAGGAGCAGCGCGTCGTCGGGCGCCTCGCAGCGAATCGACACCAATTCCTCGGCGCGGACCTTGCCCGGATCAGTAATCAAAGCGGTCAAGGCCTCCGCCATTGCCTCGAACAGGCCCTCTCGCGATGACGCCGAAGCGCGCAGCCCGATGTCCGCGTCGTGCTCGAAATGTTCCCAGACTCGGCCCGGCATGACATTACCTGGTTCCGCGCCCGGGCGCTTCGATCTGCAGTTTGAGCGATATCAGTTCCAGCAGGTCCTTCAAAGCGATGATGCCCACCAGCCGATCGCCTTCCACGACCATGAAGCGCGATCGTCCCGCGGGCTGCAGAATGTTCCTGAGCAATACCATTGTATCGAGCTCGGCATCGACAGTATTGGACTCCGAGCGGTCTTCCATCACGTCGACGATTTTCGTCGACGACCAGTCCTCGCGGTTGATGTTCTTGAGGCTGTCGACGCTCACACAGCCGAGCAGCCGCGAGCCGTCCAACACCGGGTACATCTTGTAATGGTAGCGATAGACGTAGTCTTCCAGCCATGCAGCAACGCTGAGCGACGGTGTCACGGTGACGGGGTCGCTACGCATGAAGCGGCGCACCGGCTGCCCCTCGACCAGGTCCTTCAGCACGAGTTGCTGGTAGGAGCTGCTTGCTGCGCCGCGAACGAAGATGCCGATGAGGAACCACCACATGCCGCCGATCAGGTTGCCGCCCACGAAGCCAATGACACCGAGGATCATGAGCGCCGTGCCAAACCCTCTGCCGATCCGGCTGGAGATGAACGTCGCTTCGTGAAGATTGTGCCGCCAGTACCAGAGCGCCGCTCTCAGCACCCGGCCACCGTCGAGCGGGAAAGCAGGCGCGAGGTTGAAAACTGCGACGGTGAAATTAATGACCGCGAGCGTCGACAAGACACCAATGACCGGTTCCGGCCAGGCACCCCCCTGTACCGCCACTGCGGTCACCCAGAGCAGGGCAGCGAGGACGAAACTCGAGATCGGGCCGGCGATGGCCATGAGGAACTCGGACTTCGGGTCAGGAGGCTCGTCCTCCATCTCGGCGACTCCGCCGAAGATGAATAGTGTGATGCCGCGAATCGGCATACCGTAGTGACGCGCCACCATGGAATGAGAGAACTCGTGGAACACGATGGAAAAGAAAACGCCAACCGCTGTGGAGATGCCCATCCACGCGTACGCATGGGTGGAGAGCTCCGGGTACCGGGCGGGAAACCACCCGGCGCCCAGCGACCAGCTGATGAGCAGCGCAAGCAGCAGCCAGCTCAGGTCCAGCTTGACCTCGAAACCGAACAGCGTGAAGAGGTGGAAGCCCCGCAACGGAATGCCACGCTTGACGTCAGTATCCATTCGCGCGGCCCTCTTTGCCGGATTCCGGGGTGTCGAGCAGCCCCCAGGCCGCCTGCAGCAGTTCACGCACTTCGTCGTCCGAGGTCTGCCTGAAATCGGCATAGAACTGGCCGACCGCGTAAAAGGACACTGGCGATTCGAGACAGATAACGCGGTCGACGACAGCTGCCACCCTGGCCACGGCCGATGAGGATCCGACGGGTACCGCGACAATGACCGACGCGGGGGACTTCGTTTTCACGGCCTCGGCGGCGGCACGCATCGTTGCGCCCGTTGCCAGACCGTCATCCACCAGCACGACGTCCATTCCCTCCAGCTGCGGGTAAGGGCGGTCCAGCCGATAGGCCTGCTCGCGTCGCTGCAGTTCTCTCATCTCGCGGCCCGCAATGTGGTCGATCATGGCGTCATCCAGGCCGAAGACGGATCGGACGACGTCGTCATTGATCACGCGAACGCCGCCCGATGCGATCGCGCCGAAGGCGAGTTCGGGCTGTGACGGCACGCCCAGTTTGCGAACGACGATCGTATCCAGCGGCGCACGCAGCGCGACCGCGATTTCATAGGCCAGCGGCACGCCGCCGCGTGGCAGTCCGAGAATTATCGGGTCGTGGAGGTCACACCGTTGCAACTCCGGTACTAGAGCCCGGCCGGCAGTGCGCCTGTCTTCGTAGACCCTGTACATGTCGCGTCACACTGCAGGTGTGAACATCCAGTATGGTCTCTCGGCCTGCGCCAGGCACTAGGGAGTTTCACCTACCGTAAAGCTTGCGCAACTCGGTCTTTGCGTGTTCCAGGACCTGCCGCTGGTCGTCGTCGAGGTTGCTGCCCGCGCGATTGATGTAGAAGACGAGCATCGACATGGCGGATCGAAACGGCGCCGCCTTGCGCTCGGTACTCGCCTCCGCCGATTTCTGCAGTGACCGGGCTATCCTGACCGGGTCTTTCCAGGTGAACACCCCTTCCTCGAGCTCGAGTGCGCGGCTCTCGCGCGTGATCCGCCCGGACCAGCGTTCTGTTGCCTTACCGTGTGATCTCTGGGCCATTTACCGCCACAGGATAGCGCATGGCGGAGGAAATTTTCTGCTACTCTCGGAGTCAAAACGATAATAGGCAAACAACGGAGAGACCCATGGACACTGCATGGATACAGGTCTTCGTGCTGGCACTGAGCGAGTGCGTCGCGCCAGCCGGCAAGACGGTATGCCAGGAGCGGTCCTTCGAACTGCAGTTTCTCACGCAAGAAGACTGTGAGTTTGCGCTGCGGCAACTCGTATCTCTCAAGCAGGAGTCCGAGTCAGTGATCATCGACCCGGCCAAGGCCAGTTGCGTTCCCACGGCGCGCCAGCAGCGAGTGTTCGCGAGTCTCGAGACGATCGAGGAAGCGAATCGGGACAAGGAGAACTGGAAGGCGCCGGAGACCAGGGACGCGGGGCCCGGCACGCCGCTGGCATCCCACCGGGAACGCCTCTCAGGCCTGCCCGAGTGCGGTGAGGCGGGCGTCGAAGCGCCCTGCAAGGTCGGCGAGATCATCATCGAAGCGGATGACGGCGAACCGGTCGAGGTCTGGCGCCGCGACTGAGCCAGGAGCGAAAATGGCCCGACGTGTCGTGGTCATGTCCCGCGCCTCGCTGTGCGGACAGCCGGTCGCTGATGGTCTGTTTCCCGGAATCAGCCGCGCCGAAAGTCTTTCATCTGAATCTTGGTCTCGTGACCTGCGAACGTGTTGCCCACCGTATCCATGCCTTTCATGTAGGATCGCTGCCAGCCTTTTTTAGCGGCTTCCGACCCGGTCACCTTGAGTTCCTCGTTGAACCGCAGCCTCTCGTCGCGCCAGTTGACGTATTGCTGGTAGAGCTTCGGGTTCTCATTGAGACTCCGCAACGTGGCATCGAACTTGCGCGCATAGTGCCGTGGGTAAGGAAGGATCGCGCAGAACGGTTCGCCTTCCTCGAAGCTCACCTTGTGGCGTTTACGCGTGAACTGCCAGTTCATGGTAAACGAGTAAGGTGCCCAGTCGGTTTCGATCAGGCCTTCAAGAGGGGCGATGCCGTCCTTGGGCCTGTTCGCCGGCCCCTTCACGTAGAGGTTGTGCGATTTGGATGTGCGGAACAGGTAGCCGGGCGTAAACGTCAGCACGCCGTGGCCGAAGTGAGAGCCGATGAGCGGCGAGGCCTCCCCGTGGAAGCGGATCTTGATTGCGTCCAGGCCGTCTTTGCCGTTCCAACTCGCGGTAAACGAGACCGGGCAAAGAAGCTCCCATCCCACCTGGTTGGCGATGGCGAGCGGCAGGCATCGATAGGCGAATCGTTCGGGCAGGTCCTCGATCCAGCTGCGCGCTCTTTGTGCCGTGCGCAGGGTCACGGGCTGCTCGATAGCCTCGTAGGCCGTAATCTGGAGTTTGTCTTTCACGCCACTTCTCCTGCGCTCTGTTTATTTCCATGATTCGCCGCCTGGAGTCCAGAGAGCCCCGGAGCGTCTGCACTCAGGGGCCGCAGAATCGTGACGGTTATCGTGCCTGCATCGGTTCAAAACAATACCACTGGTCGGCGGTCGCGGGAGCATCAGCTTTAACGAGAAGCGGGCGCGCAAACGCGAGGATCTGCGCAACGGCGCGGCTGTATCTTTGAGCCAGCCGCTGATCGATGCTGGACGGCAGTGGTCTCGGACAGATTGGCTCGCTCGGTCAGGCCGCCGTCAGTCGTCGAGGTGAATGTTGACGCGGCGGTTGCGGCGCCCTTTCTTCTCGACCTTGCCGATTCGCACCTTGCCGACTTCCGCAGTCGATTTCAGGTGAGTCCCGCCACACGGCTGCAGGTCCACACCCTCTATCTCGAGCAGGCGGACCTCGCCCTTGCCACGGGGCGGCTGCACTGACATCGTACGCACGAGTTCCGGGTTGGCATCCAGTTCTGCATCGCTTATCCAACGGCAGCTGACAGGGTGATCCTCTTCAACCAGCGCCAGTAACGCCGCGCCGACAGCCTCCTTATCGACGGAGTCTTCCATGTCGAAATCGAGTCGGCTCTTGTCCGCGGATATATTGCCACCCGTGACGCCGTACTTGAGCACCGCACCCAGCAGGTGCATCGCGGTATGCATGCGCATGTGGCGGTAGCGACGGTCCCAGTCGAGTTCCAGGTGCACGGATTCGCCGAGCGGCGGCAAAAGGCTGTCGTCCTCCAGGAAATGCAGGATCTCACCCGAGTCGCCGTAGCGGGTGTCCACGATCCTGGTGCTTCCGGAACCCCAGGTCATCGATCCGGAATCCCCCGGCTGGCCACCTCCCAGCGGGTAGAACACAGTGCGGTCGAGGGCTACGGACTGCCCCTCCACGGCGACCACAGCGGCGTCACATTCCCTCAGATAGGAGTCTTTGCGAAAGAGTTCGTCCGTCATGGCGATTCCCGGCCTGGTTGCTCCGACGACCCTACGAAATGTGACATAAGCTCGATTCGCAGGCAACGGTGGCCGTTATTCACAAACTCAAGACCTCGCGCACAGAACTCGCTTGACGAATCCGGTAAAAGAATTCGAATAATTCCCGGTGCTCAGGCGGCGCCGGGCAATCAGGACGCTGAGAGGCACCCGGTGGAAGGGATCGGCAGGAACATCATCGGCGCGATGCGCCTCGCGACGGTAGCGGGGCTTCTGTTGTTGCACGGCTGCACGCTGTTCCAGCCGCAACCGGAGGCGGTCGAGGCGCCACCTGAGGTCGTCGAAGTGCCGGAACCCGTCGTAGCCTCCCCCGAGCCTGATCCCGAGCCCCGACCGAAGCCTGCGCCGGTCAGGCCGCCGCCACCCCCGAAGCAGGTCGCCATCGTACTCAGCAGCCGGGAGGCAGCGTACGAAGACGTCGCCCATGAACTGAGCAAGCGGCTCGGCAACGTTGCCATTTACGATCTCGAGGACCGCAGCCAGCCTCCGTTGGTCGCGTTCGGCCATATCAACGACTCCAGGACCGACGCAGTAGTTGCGATCGGCTTGCGGGCGGCACGTTCGTCCGTGGCACTGGCACGGGTGCCGGTCATCTTCAGCCAGGTATTCAATTACCAGAATTACGGCCTCGTTACCGATACCAGTCGCGGCGTTTCGGCGCTGGCTCCGCTTGACGCGCACCTGGACGCCTGGAAGAAGCTCGACCCCACGCTGGTGCGGGTTGGGGTGATCATCGGCGCAGGCCACGATGCGCTGTTGACGGAAGCGGAGATCGCGGCCCAGAAACACGATGTGGAACTGCAGGTCAGGCAGGCTGCTTCGGACCAGGAGACGCTCTATTATTTCAAGCGCATGATCCACGAGATCGATGGTTTCTGGCTGTTCCCGGACAACAGGATCCTAAGCCCGCGTGTGCTGGCGGAGATACTGCAACAGGCCAATCGCCGCCGGGTTCCAGTGATCGTATCGAACGACGGCATGTTGCAGTTGGGGGCGGCGATCAGCGTATCGACCGTCGCATCGGACATCGCCGCGACCATCGTTAAAGTCCTAGAACGCATTCGTGCGGGAGAAATCGACGCTTTACCGCCGTTGACGCAGCTCTCGGAAGTCCGGGTCACGACAAACGAAGCCGTGATGCAGCGCGAGGTCACGGCAGACGCATCGGGTGGCGGCGGGGATGGTGCGCGGCCATGAAGCAGGCGATATCGATCATTAACGCTCCTGTTGCGCGGCTGTTGCAGCGGTTGCGGGCGCCGAGTAGCAAACGAGTGCTCGTTCACGAGATCCTTTGGATCCAGATACTGAGTGCCGGAATCGTCGGCGCGTTCGCGATCGGCGCGCTTTACTGGGGCGGGCAGTGGGTGCTGCAGGACAATTACAGCCGCTGGGCCCTGCAGTGGACGGAGGAACTCAATGAGCTCGGATCGCCACTCTACATGAGTGACGATAGCGAGGTGTTGTTGCGAATCGAGAGCTTTGTAAGGAAGTACCCGGAGATCGGTAGGGTCGCGTACTTCCGCCCGGACGGCACGCCATTGTTCTCCATTGACGGGGATACCGAGATGGAGCCGCCATCGCCGCTGGACAGATCGACGCTGGAAGATGCCAGGGAATTGGTCGGCAGCGATCATCCGTACCTGCTAAGGAGCAGCGTCGCGACCCCCCGGGAGTTCGAGATCCTGGCGCCGGTCTGGACGGAGTCGCTCGCCGACGACGGACTGTTCGCCTTCGATCCCTCCGTTGCGATGACGAAGAGCAGGACCGAACTGGTCGGTTTTGTCGGCATGCACCTCGATTTCATCATCTTTCACGATCGCCTGCTCGGCAACATCAAGGTGGCGATCCTCATTTTGCTCGCGCTTCTGATCGCATTTGCGTTTTACGGCCGGCGCGCGCTGCGGCGGGCGTTGGCGTCGATCTCGGATCTCCAGGACCCCATCCAGGAACTCGCACGCGGCAATCTCAACGTCAAGTTCGAACCCGCTGAACACCGCGAAATTTCCGACATCGTCGAGGCGCTGGAGACGACGGCAACGGCCCTGAGCCAGCGCGACGCGATGCTCATGGAACTGGCGAACCACGACAACCTGACCGGGCTCTACAACCGGCGCCGTCTCATGGAGGAACTGAACGTCGAATTGGCGAACATCGCGGTTCACGAGCATCGCAGCGCGCTCTTCTTCATCGACCTCGACCAGTTCAAGTATGTCAACGACACATGCGGCCATCATGCCGGGGACCGGCTGATCCGCAAGGTCGCCGATGAATTGATACGCAGCGTGAGGCAGGGTGATATCGTCGCACGCTTCGGTGGTGACGAGTTCGTAATCCTGCACTGTCGCACCGACGAAGCGTCGGCCCGGGAGATGGCTGAGCGCATCCTCGCCAACATGCGGCGGCTCGCACACGTCGAGGACGAACGCGTTTTCCACATCCACTGCAGTATCGGTATTGCGATGATCAACGGAGCGAAAGCGAATCCGGACGAGATCATCGCCGAGGCGGACATCGCATGTCGCGAAGCCAAGTCCGCAGGACGCAATCGTATGCAGTTCTTCGAGAAGTCCTCGCACTTCGTCGAGCGCGCATCGTCGGATGTGGGATGGATGAACCGGTTGCGGAATGCGGTAGATGCTGACAGCTTCGAATTGCGCTTCCAGCCCATCAATCGGATCGACACAGGTGCTACGACGCACCACGAAGTACTCTTAAGGCTGCGCGGTGATGACGGCAAGTTGATGAGCCCGGATGCCTTTCTGCCCTCGGCAATTCGTTTCGGGCTGATGTCAGAGATCGACTTGTGGACGATCAGGCATTCAGCCGAGGCGTTTGCGGACTACGTCGAGGAGGCTCCGCAACTGAGCCTGTCGATAAACCTCTCCGCGAACGCATTCGAAAGCGACAACCTCGCGAGCTTCGTGGCAACCGTATTCGGCGACTATGGTGTGCCGGCAAACCGTATCATCTTCGAGATTACCGAGAGCCTCGCCGTAAGACGCCCGCGGCACGTGGAGCTGCAGATCGATGCGCTGCGCGAGATGGGCTGCAAGCTGGCGCTTGATGATTTCGGCACCGGTTACAGCTCGTTCAGCTACCTGCAGAAGCTGCACTTCGATTTCATCAAGATCGACGGTTCGTTCGTTCACGACATCGTAAACAATCCGGTTGACCAGAAGATGATCAAGCTAATCGCGGAAGTGGGCCGTGAAGCGAATATGCAGACGGTTGCCGAGTACGTGCAGGACGCTGAATCACTGGAATTGCTCGGCGAGCTCGGCGTGGACCTGGCGCAAGGCTTCTTCGTCGGCCGGCCGGCGCGACGGCCACTCTACAAGTCGACACCGATATCGCTGAGCTCGCGCCGCAACCGGAGAACGTCACAGTACTGACACAGTAAGGCGACACGCTCTTGTCGCCTGTTCCGGCAACAATCGCGGCAGCTCGGCGCCGCGTCCATGAAGCACCTGCGTTGCTTTGGGCTGGCGCCGAGGGGCCCTTGATCACCGTCTATCCGGGCGGACGCTCTTCGGTGGACGAATGGCGGTGGAGGCGAGCGTCGTATGTGCGAAAATGCTCGGAGAACCAGTACCGCAGGTCGGCCGACAGTCTTGCCTCGTCGTACTCGCCATCGCGGGCGACCTGGTCGATCATGTCGCGCAAGTCGTCCAGCAAGACTTCGTGGTCTTCCTTGTGCTCCGCATAGGCCATGTAGCGGGCTTTGCGCATGAACGCCTCTTCGCGCGCGAAATGGGCCGCTACGAGCGCGTGAATCCGGGAGATGCCTTCGACGATGTCGCTGCGACGGGCGTGCGCGGACATTGTGTCGTGCAGGGCGTTGATCAGCGTAACAAGGGCGCGGTGCTCGCTGTCGACCGCCTCGATGCCGAGAGTGAACTCGTCATTCCAATCGATCAGGCTCATCGCTGGCTCAGGCCCCGTGTCACGATTTCCCGTCTACATGCGCAGATTAGCAGGAGAAGGGCCGCCGCACACTTGCGAAATCACTTTAACTTGATCCTCCAACGGCGGATGTACGAAACAGCTTGAAATTGATGAACGTACGGTTTCAAGAGAAAGGGTTGCGATCACCGGGGAGAGCCATACAGTAGAGCGTGAGGCGAAAGCCTCGAGCCAACAAGTTCGCTTGTTGACGACCGCCCTGCTTGAAGAGGTCCGAGCCTCGACCAGTGTCGGGGGCGGTGGACGCAAAAAGGCGGAACCTGACATGAAACCGGTGGGTGAGAGCTCAACGGCGGAGCGAAAGGAACGCGATGGCTGAACTCGGGAATGAAGCCGAAGCGTTACGCCGGGTAGCCCGATATCAAGAACGTGGTCGGGTCTGAATTTGGAATGCGGGTCGAAAGGCCGGCAGCCTGGATGAAGAGCCGGGTGCGCGACAAAGCAGATCTATCCTTGCGTCCCCTTATCCGGAAAGCGGCCCGTTGGGCCGCTTTCTTTTTGCCCGCCCGAAAGGGCCTATGTGGACAATATCCTGTCGAATTGCGAGACTCGCCCCGCCTTTCCCTGACAAGGAATTTGCCGATGCTTCGTTACTGGTCCGTTATTCTCGCCGTGTTCGCGATGTCGAGCGGCGCCCTCGCCGAATCTCCGACACTTGCGCGCATAGCCGATTCCGGTGCCATTCGGATCGGCTACGTGCCCGATGCGCCGCCGCTGTCGTTCGAAGACGAAGACGGAAATGTCGCGGGTTATTCCATCGACCTGTGTCGCCATATCGCGTCGGCGATCCGCTTCGACCTCGGCCTTGAGAAGATCGATATCGAGTTCAAGCCGCTGGTTTCCATGGAACAGCGTATCGAAGCGGTGACCAATGGGGAGGTTGACATCGAATGTGGTGCGACGACCGTCACCCTGTCCCGCCGCGAAAGAGTGGACTTCACGCTGATGACGTTCATAACGGGGAGTGCCGTTCTCTCACGTAAGGGGAAGGCGATCTCGGTCGTGGATGAACTCGACAAGAAAAGTATCGCTGTCGTCGCGGGGACAACCACGGAGGACATCGTCCGGCGCGTCGCCGAGGTCAATGACTTTCGTATCAAGGTGGTGCCGATAGAGACCCATGACGAGGGGATGGAACTATTGAATAAAGGCAAGGTCGACGGCTATGCATCCGATCGCGCCATGCTCATTGGGCAGGTTTTCCGAAACGCGAATGCGGCCAACGAGTACACGATGACGCGCGGTGCGTTGTCGTTCGAACCCTACGCATTCATGATCAGGCGTGGAGATACCGGGTTCCGGCTCGCCGCCGATCGGGCCCTTGCGTCGCTATACCGCACTGCGCGGATCCGCCGCATTTACCAGAACTGGTTCGGTCGCTACGGGGAACCGCTGTCGCCCATCGTTGAGGCGATGTACCAGTTCCAGGCCGTCGGGGAGTGATCTGGATACGCGGCGCCGGGTGTCTAACGCGCGATCGTCAGGCGTATTTCTCCGACCGCCGCGATGCTTCCGGTGACGCGATCCCCCGATGCGACCGGGCCCACGCCGTCCGGCGTGCCCGTGTAGACCAGGTCGCCCGGCTCGAGGCGGTAATACCGGGACAGGTGAGCAATGATCTCGGGCACAGACCAGATGAGGTTACCGAGGTCCGAGTCCTGCCGCTGCTCACCGTTGACGCATAGCTCGATCCGTCCGCTGTTCGGATGACCGATCTTCGCCACCGGCTTGATCGGGCTGATAACCGCGGCGTTCTCGAAGTCCTTGCCGATGTCCCAGGGTCCCTTGCTGTCGCGCGACGCGACCTGCAGATCGCGCCGCGTCATATCGAGCCCGCAGGAGTAGCCGTACACCACCGAGAGAGCGTCGCTTTCTGCGAGTTCGAATCCAGCCTCGCCAATGGCGACGACCAGTTCGATTTCGTGATGATAGTTATTCGTCGCCGGCGGGTACGGTATCACGCTGCCGGAAGGCACGATGCAGCGACTGGACTTGGTGAAATAACAGGGTTCCTCGCGGTCCGGGTCGAAGCCCATTTCCCGTACGTGCGCCGCATAATTGCGGCCGACGCAGAAGATGCGATTCACCGGAAATCGGGCATCGCTGCCGGATACCTCGACCGAGGCGAGCGGTGCCGGCTCGAAAACGTATCTGCTCACTGCGGCAGGAATATCGTTGCCGGATGTTCGAGCATCTCCTTGATGCTCTGGATCATGGCCGCGGCATCATAACCGTCGACGAAACGGTGATCGAAAGACGATGACAGGTTCATCATCAGTCTCACTGCGACCTGACCGTCTACGACGGCTGGCCGTTCGACGGCACGATTGACTCCGATGATGGCCACCTCGGGCTGGTTGATCACCGGCGTCGATACGATGCCGCCGAGCTTGCCGAGGCTGGTTACCGTGATCGTGGAGCCACTCAGTTCTTCCTTCTTAGCGCTGTTGTCCTTTGCTGCTTGCGATACGCGCAGGATTTCTGCGGCGAGATCATCCATCGACAGTGCATGCGCATTGCGCACGACCGGCACCTTGAGTCCGTCAGGCGTCTGCGTCGCGATGCCGAGGTGCACGGCGCCGTGCCTGATCAGGATATTGCGCGTCTTGTCGTAGGTCGTATTGCACTGGGGGAAATCACGCAATGCCCGGATCAGCGCAAGGCCGAGAAAAGGCAGAAGGGTGAGGCGACCCGTGAACTCACTGCGCTTGCTATTGAGGTGAAGCCTGAGGGCCTCGAGTTCGGTAATGTCGATCTCTTCGACGTAGGCGAAATGCGGAATCTCCCGTTTCGCTTCCGACATGCGCTCCGCGATGATGCGCCGCAGGCCGATGACCTTGACTTCGGTCGTCGGCGCCGTGGGCGCCGGCGCAGCCGGCACCCGCGGGCGCGCACCCGCGGCCGCTTGCCGCTTGACGAACTGGTCGAAGTCCGTGCGCGTAATGCGCCCGCCGGGACCGGAACCTGGCACCATCGAGAGATCAACGCCCAGTTCTTTTGCACGCCGGCGGATTGCGGGCGACGCCATCACGCGTTTGCGGTCGAGCGTCGCCTCTTCTGGACCCGGTGCGGGTTCGGTCTCGACCGATGCCGCCGATGCTGAAGCTGTCTCCGGCTCGGGCTTCGCCGGCGCGGGTTCTTCGGCGGCCGCCGCTTCTGTCTCGAAAACCACGAGCGGGGCGCCGACGGCGATGACGTCTCCCGGTTCGCCGGCGAGCTTTAGGACTTTTCCCGACACGGGTGACGACAGTTCGACCGCCGCCTTGTCGGTCATCATCGTACCGACGACATCTTCCTCGTTGACCTGGTCGCCGACCGATATGAACCACTCGGCGATCTCGGATTCGACAGTGCCTTCGCCAAGGTCCGGAAGCTTGAAGATGTACTCGCTCATTCGATCTCCATCATGCTGCGAATGCCGGCCATCATGCGCTTTTTGCCGGGGAAGTACTGCCACTCGAATGCGTGCGGATAGGGCGTATCCCAACCGGCGATGCGCCCGATCGGTGCCTCTAGGTGCCAGAAGCACTCCTTCTGGATGCGTGCGGCGAGTTCGGCCCCATAGCCGCCGAATCGCGTCGCCTCGTGAGCGACAATACAGCGGCCGGTCTTGGTCACGGATTCGGACAACGTATCGATGTCGAGCGGCGAGATCGAGCGCACGTCCACAACCTCGGCATCCACGCCCGTGCCTTCCGCGGCGGCGACCGCGACA
The DNA here is from genome assembly GCA_041559075.1 of Woeseiaceae bacterium. Taxonomy (GTDB): domain Bacteria; phylum Pseudomonadota; class Gammaproteobacteria; order Steroidobacterales; family Woeseiaceae; genus UBA1847. The sequence goes on from JBFFEB010000003.1 coordinate 30,170, forward strand.
TGCACCAGCGTGCCATAGGTTACGATCGTCAGTTCGCTGCCTTCCCGCGCGATTTCAGCCTTGCCGAGCGGCACCGTGTAATGCCCTTCGGGTACGTCGCCCTTGGGATGCGAACTCCAGCCGACCGCTGGTTTGTCGGGGTCGCCATCGAACGGGCCGTTGTAGATGCGTTTGGGTTCGAAGAACAAAACCGGGTCATCCGATTCGATCGAAGCAATCAGCAGGCCTTTCGCGTCATAGGGGTTCGACGGCATTACTGTCCTTATGCCGCTCACGTGCGCAAAGATGGCCTCGGGGCTCTGTGAATGGGTCTGGCCGCCGCGGATGCCCCCACCACAAGGCGTGCGTATCGTAACTGGCGAGAAAAATTCGCCACTCGAGCGATAGCGGATTCTCGCGAGTTCGCTGACCACCTGGTCGAAACCGGGATAGATGTAGTCGGCGAACTGGATCTCGGCGACCGGCCGAAGTCCGTTCAGGCCCATGCCAATAGCGGCGCCGATGATGCCGCCTTCCGCGATCGGCGCATCGATGACGCGGTGCTCGCCGTACTTGCGTTGCAGGCCGTCCGTGCAGCGGAACACGCCCCCGAAGTAGCCGACATCCTCGCCCATCACCACGACGTCAGGATCCTTGTCCATGACGATGTCGAGTGCCGAGCGGATGGCCTCGATCATGTTCATCTGTGCCATTACGAGGTCCCTCCGTCGCCGTTACCGGACTCGACCTCGAGCATGCGGCGGCGTTGCGACTCGAGGTGGTGAGGTAGCTCCGCGTAGACATCGTCGAACATGGTCGCCGGATCGAGGAATGGCCCCTCGGTCATCGTGCCGTACTGCTGTGCCTCCTTCCAAGCGGCGTGGACCTCGGCCTTGAGTTCTTCCTCCAGCGCCTCGTGCTTGTTCTCCGACCAGTGGCCCTCGGCGATGAGATGCCGCTTCAGCCGCTCGACCGGATCCCCGAGCGGAAACGCGGCCCACTCGTCCTTGGGCCGGTACTTGGACGGGTCGTCACTGGTCGAGTGCGCGCCGCCCCGGTAGGTCACGTTCTCGATCAGCGTCGGCCCGCCCCCGCGGCGCGCGCGATCGGCAGCCCACAGGGTCACGGCATAGACGGCAAGCAGGTCGTTGCCGTCGACACGGATGCCGGGGATACCCAGGCCCAGTCCGCGCGCGGCAAAGGGACGACGCTCGCCGCCAGCCGTTCCCTGGAACGTCGAAATCGCCCACTGGTTGTTGACCACATTGAGGATGACCGGCGCCTGGTAGACTGCTGCGAACGTCAGCGCGTGATGGAAATCTGCCTCCGCGGTGCTGCCGTCGCCCAGCCAGGATGCCGCAATGTGGTCCTCGCCCTTGATGGCCGAGGCCATCGCCCAGCCAACCGCATGCGGGTACTGGGTGGCGAGGTTGCCGGATATCGAAAACACGTTGCCGCTCTTCGAGTGGTACATGATCGGGAGCTGGCGTCCCTTGCACATGTCCCGCGTGTTCGAGAGGCACTGGCACATCATGTCGACGAGCTTGACGCCCCGGTACATGAACAGGCCCTGGTTGCGGTAGGACGGGAAACACATGTCGCCGGAGCGCAGCGCCATTGCAGCGCCGATGGAAACGGCTTCCTCTCCCTTCGCCTCCATGTAGAAGGATATGCGGCCCTGCCGCTGGATCTGCCACATGCGCCTGTCGAAATGGCGGTTCAGCAGCATCCAGCGCAACGCGACCTGCAATTTGGCAGGGTCCAGGTCCGGGTTCCACGGGCCGACCGCGTGATGTTCGTCGTCGAGAATGCGCACGAGGCCATTGCTGAGATACTCGATGTCCCGGGTACGTGCACTGATCGACGGCTTGTCGACGCTGCCGGCTTCCGACAAGTCGAGGTACCGGAAATCGGGCTGGTCGCCAGGGCGTGCCGTCGGCCGGGGGATGTGCAGTCGTGACTTCTTGGTTGCCATTCGGTGCAGTGTCCTTCTTATTGGCGGGAGGCAGCCGGCGTATTTTACGCGATAAGGCGGCCCGCTGTTGACTTGCCTGGACGCGCGCCGTTGCCGCCCTGCGCGACGATCCGCCGGGCGAGTTCGTCGGCGACCTCGTTCGTCGGCCGTAAGCTGCTTTCCGCGTCGCCGAAGATCTGCTGCAGCCGGTCGGGGATCCGACAGACTTCGTTGCGGACCTCTTCCTCCGTGCTGTTACCGAGGTACTCGCGAGCGACGCTGATCACGCCGCCGGCATTGATGACGTAGTCGGGCGCATAGAGGATGCCGCGCTCGGTCAGCCTTGCGCCATCCGCCGCCGAGGCGAGCTGGTTATTCGCCGCGCCCGCGACCACCTTCGCGCGGATCCGCGGGATCGTTTCCGAATTGAGCACGTTGCCGAGCGCGCAGGGCGCCAGCACGTCGGCGTCGCTGAACAGGATGTCGCGCGGAGCGACGACCTCGGCCGGGACCTGAGCGTGGAGGGTTCGCAGGCTGTCCCTGTTGACGTCCGCGACCTGGAGTCTCGCCCCGGCTTCATGAAGCAGCGTGCACAGGTGGAGCCCCACGTGGCCAACGCCCTGCACCGCAACGGTGACACCCGCCAGGGAATCCTTGCCGAGCCTGGCCGCGACCGCTGCTTCGATGCCGCGGAATACGCCGAGCGCGGTCCATGGAGATGGGTCTCCGCCGGCGCCGGAGCCGCTCTGCGGTAGCCCGGAAACAAACGGCGTCTCGCCGCGCACGATGCGCATGTCGTCGACGGAAATCCCGACATCCTCTGCCGTAATGTAGCGACCCTGCAGGGAATCGACCACGTGGCCGAACGCTTCGAACAGGGCCCGGGACTTGGGGGCGTGCTCGGCGGCGAGTATGACCGACTTGCCGCCGCCGAATGGCAGTCCGGCTACGGCGTTCTTGTAGGTCATGCCACGCGACAGTCGCAGCACGTCGGTAAGCGCCGCGTCTTCGCTCGCGTACGTCCAGCGGCGACAGCCGCCCGCCGCGGGACCCAGCGCCGTCGAGTGGACGGCGACGATCGCCTTGAGGCCGGAGGCCGGGTCTTCGAAGTAGTTGATGGAGTCGTGATGATCGAACTCGGGATGATTGAAAATGCCCATGTAAGCATCCCCCGATGCATGAAAAGCTGATGGTAATATATCCCTATGAACGCCGAAGTTTGTTTCTAATTCTTGTTCTATCTGGATCCGTAGCGCATAATTTATGCTGTTCAACTCGAAATAGAGCATTCATAATGCAAGTTGTCCGCATCGACTCCGTGGACCGCAAGATCCTCGACCTGCTGCAGTCGCAGCCGGGCATCAACGCCGCGGCGATCGGTGAGAAGATCGGCCTGTCGCAGTCCGCCGTTTGGCGCCGGATGCAGGGTCTCCGCGAGCAGGGGATCATCCGCGAACAGCCGGTGAAGATCGATCGCGAGAAGGTGGGTCTGAACACGATGGTGTTCGCGCACGTGAAGCTTACGTCGCACGGCCGCAGCAACCTCGCGGCGTTCGCCGAAGCGGTCCGCAGTTATCCGGAGGTGCTCGACTGTTACGTGTTGCTCGGAAACGTCGATTTCCTGTTGCGCATCGTCACCGAGGATATCAAGTCCTACGAGCAGTTCTTCTTCGAGAAGCTGTCGCAGTTGCCGGGGATACAGGAGATCAACTCGAGCATCGCGCTATCCGAGATCAAGCACTCCACCGTGCTCCCAATCTAGAGCGTGGGCCAGGTATCGGAGACCCTGTAGCCCAGCGGCCAGGGATCGTCCGGGTCCACGAATATACGTCGATCGCCCGTGCGCCATGCACGCCCCTCGACGCTCGGGATGATCGCCATCAGCTCCCCGACCGTGGTCTCGCCTTCGATACGGCCCGTGAAAGACGAATCGATGATCGAGCGTGCCAGCAGGGACTCGCCCGGCGCAATCGCCTGGCGAGCGTGCAACAGGGCCAGTCTTGCGGAGACGCCGGTGCCGGTCGGGGAGCGGTCGATCTTGCCGGGCCGGATCGCGACGGCATGACGCGTTTCGAGCAGTTCGCCACGCCTCCGGACCGGTGCGGCGAAAAGACAGAAAGAAATGTGCGACCAGTCCGGCTTCTGCGGGTGCTTGAAGCCGAGTTGCCCGGTCGCCGCACGTGAGATGCGTACCCCGAGCTCCGCGAGTTGCCGCGCTTCCCTGGCAACGAGACTGAATCCCAGGCTGTCAGCATCGGCGACCACGAAGCTGTCGCCGCCGTATGCGGTATCCACGGTCAGCCGACCCAATCCGGGAACGTCCAGCGTGAGGTCGAGCGCGCAGGCGAACGACGGCACGTTGCGAATCCGAACCGACCTGACCTTGCCGGCGTCGCAGCGGGCTGTTGCCCGGACCAGGCCGCCGGGCGCTTCGAGCAGCACTTCCGTCTCTGGCTCCACCATCGGCACGAGGCCGGTCTCGAGAACCACGGTCGCCACGCAGATGGCATTCGATCCGGACATCGGCGGCGTATCTTCCGGTTCCATGATGATGAAGGCGACGTCCGCTTCCGGGTGTTTCGGCGGCACGAGCAGGTTGACGTGGCGGAACACGCCTCCGTGCGGCTCGTTCAGCACCAGCTGTCGCAAGCGTCCATCGTTCGCGATCCAGCGCGATTGTTCCCAGATCGTATCACCGGGTGGCGGAGCAACCCCGCCGACGATGACATCTCCGACTTCGCCTTCGGCATGGCACCCGACGATGTGTATGATGTTCTCGTGCTGCACGGGCGCTCCCGATCCGGAGGCGTGAGTGTAGGTCAAACCGCCGCTGGAAATCGAACGTGTTTCCGATCCGAGACGACAACCCGCAGATCCTGGTCCCTTACGCGACGTTCGGCATCATGGCCGTCAATGTTCTCGTCTGGGTGCTCGTGCAGGGACTGGGCGCCGATCCATGGCTGGCGGGCTCGATCTGTCAACTCGGGCTCATACCCGGCGAATTGCTGGGCACGGTACCGGCGGGCACGCCCGTCATGCTGACTGCGAGTACCTGGTGCGAACTCGGCGACACATCGCGCTGGTATACGCTGTTGACCTCGATGTTCATGCACGGCGGCTGGTTTCATATCATCGGCAACATGTGGTTCCTGTGGATATTCGGAAACAACGTCGAGGACGCGATGGGGCCGCTACGCTTTGTGCTCTTCTACGTGTTGTGCGGCGTCGCCGCCGCGGCCCTGCAGGTCGGCGCCAATACTGGGTCCACGGTGCCCATGGTCGGCGCGTCGGGCGCGATCGGTGGCGTCATGGGAGCCTACATCCTGTTGTACCCGCGGGTGCACGTGCACCTCCTGATATTCCTGGGCTTCTTCGTGACAACGATCGCAGTCCCTGCGGTATTCATGCTCGGCTACTGGTTCCTGCTGCAGGTGATCGGCGGCTTCGGCTCCGTGGGCGCAAAGGGCGGAGTGGCGTTCTGGGCGCATGTCGGCGGATTTGCGGCGGGTGCCGCGCTCGTCATGCTGTTCCGCAAGCCCGAGTTGCTGCACCGTCATCCGTATTACGGCTGGAAGAAACGCTCGCCCTCGGCGAACTGGCGGCGCATCGACCGACGTTAGCCGGAATGAGAGTTGCGTTCTTGTATCGCAACCGACCGCGTGTAGACTGCCCTGTCAATGCCGCCCCGGGTTGTCGATGTCGACCAGGACGAAAATTCTTTTTGCTGCCGCATACGTTTTGCACGTCCTGTGGATCATCCTGCTGGCGAGCGTGCCGCCGGTCAGCCGCGACGCGTTGACGCATCATCTTGCGGTGCCGAAGTTGTGGGTCGAGGCCGGCGGCATTCACGAGCGGCCCGATATCGTGTTCTCGTATTACCCGCAACTGCTCGACGTCCTTTACATGATTCCCGTGGCGTTGGGGCATGACATCGCTGCGAAGTACCTGCATTTCCTCTTCGCGCTGCTGACCGCGCTGACCATCTTCCTGTTCGTAAGGCGCAGTGCGGGGGCGTCATGGGCGGCGCTCGGCGGCTTGATGTTTCTGACGCTGCCGTTGATTGTGAAACTGTCCGTCACCGTCTACGTCGATCTCGGGCTCGTCTTCTTCACGGCCGCTGCGTTGTTCAGCGCCGTCATCTGGCTCGAAGACACGGGCCGGTGGCGTTGGCTCCTGCTTGCGGCGATATGCAGCGGACTGGCACTCGGGACCAAGTACAACGCCCTTGTGTCGTTCCTGGTGCTGAGCTTGTTGTTGCCTTTTTTCTACCTGTATCGGCGCAGGGACCAGCACGCGGAGCAAATCAAAGCCGTGAAATACGGGGTGCTGTTCGTGGCGGTTTCCATGCTGGTGTTTTCTCCCTGGCTCGTCCGCAACTTCAGCCTGACCGGTAACCCGCTGTATCCACTGGCGCAGGGCGTGTTTGCGACGGGTGCCTCAGGCAACGTGTCGTCGCGGGAAGCCGCCGATGCAGAGTCGCATGTGCGCGCCTTGCTCAGCGAGCAATCCGCCAACGCACCGAAGCCGCTCGGCCCGTTGCTCACGCGGCGTCTGGTGTATGAAGAGAGCCTGCCGTACACAGTCATGATCCCGCTGCGCATCTTCTTCGAAGGCGAGGACGACAACCCGAAGTATTTCGACGGTCGCCTGAATCCGTTGCTGCTCCTACTGCCGCTGGCATTGCTCGTGCTTACGCGGAAGACGGCCATCAGGCACCGCGAGCTGCTGCCGTTCGCGACTTACGCGATCCTGATGGTGGTGCTGGTGTTTTTGCTGACGGACATGCGGTTGCGCTGGATTGCGACGATCGTGCCACCGCTCGTCGTACTGGCCACTTACAGCCTGGAGGCGATCCATAAATTCCTCGCGCAACGCTTTGCGTCGGAAGCCGTAGCCAATACTGTCGTCGGGCTGCTGGTCGCGGCGTACTTTTTGCCGAACCTCGCCTATGCGCACCAATTGTTCGGCAAGATCGATCCGCTGCCTTACGTGACGGGAAGACAGGACTATGCCGCGTATGTCGGGCAACACCGTGGGGAATACGCGGCCATTGCGCTCGCCAATGAAGTGGTGCCCCCAGGCAAGAAGGTCCTCGGCTTGTTCCTTGGTAATCGCCGTTATTACTTTTCCGCAGACGCAATCGTGGTGAACAAGGTCTTTACGAGTATCGCGAAGCAGTCGCACTCCGGTGACGCGATCGCTGATCGTCTCCTCGAACTCGGATACAGCCACCTGGTCGTGCACACCGGTCTCTTACGACAGTGGCTGGCATCCACGGATAAAGCCACGGGGGAACGCGTCAATGCACTCATCGACCAGCGCCTCGAGGAACTGCTCTTCGAGAGCGGATTCGGAATTTACCAAATCCTGCCGCCGGAGCTGTCGCCTGCCAGCGCGAATTTGTGACGCCAGTCACCGGCTTGCGGAACGTAACACCCCATACTTAGGTGTGCCTGGAGTCGTTATGAATAAAGTGCTGACAATAATCGTGTTGACGATCGGACTGTCCCTGCCGGCTGTCGCCGACGTATGGAAGTGGGTCGATGCAACCGGCAAGACCCATTTCGTGGATACCAGGAAGGCGATCTTTACCTGGGTCGATGAAAACGGTAAGCGCTATTACAGCGATACACCTGGTCACGAAGACGCAGTAAGCGTGCAGCTGGTCTGGCATTCCAGCGGTACGCTGGAGGACCTCAAAAACCCAGGGACAGAAAACGGTTACGCGTACCCCGGTGAAACCGCCGAGGAACGCGCCGAGCGCGAGACGGCGGAAGCCTACTACTGCAAGCGTGCGACCGAGGTTTTCGAGTCCTACCTGAATGCGCCGCGCCTGTACCGGACCAACGATGCCGGCGAGCGTGAATACCTCAGCGAAAAAGAAGCCGCCGCGACCATCGCCGATACCAAGGCGAGAATGAACGAACTCTGCCGCTGATCACTACGCCGCCGCATCTCTTCTAGGTCATTGCCGACCTGACGAAGATTGCCTTATCGATCTGCTCGAACGTGGTCTGGTAGAACGCCGGTTCCTGCACCGGTCGGGATTGCTGTGGGCTGCCCGGGGCAGCGACGACGTTGTCGACGAAGTTCAGGCGGATCCGGACTAGACCCGAGGGCATCTTCTCGACGAAGGCCGTTGCCCGCCGGTGCGTTGCACCTCTCGTATCGACGCCGGCAAACACGCCGGCCAACACATCGCTCATTCCGAGTTCATGCCGCGTTGTGGGGCCGGTCGCCGTGATCAGCCCGGTGTCGAAGTCACCGTCATCGATGATGAAGCCGAGGTCCTGGAATACCGACATCGTGGCCGAGAACGCTGCCCGTTTGTTCGTCTCGAATTCCCGCGCCTGGTAGGCCTGCAATTCGACTCCGCTCTTTGGTGCCGCAGGCGCCGACGCGCAGCCCGCCGTGACGAGTGTGACAAAGACGATAAACAGCACGGTAGGGTGAGTTCTCATTTCGATCTCCCCACGCACGGTGTCAAAAGCTCGACGTGCGGTACAGAAAGTCGCGGACGCGATCGGTTTCGTCGAATTTCACGATGATCGTCAGGGTGCGCTGCGAGGTACTGGCGGCACCCGCGTTCTTGCTGCCTCCCCCGACGCCGCCACCGGAACTGCCGATCACCAGGCCGGCGATCAGGCCGCTGCTGCGTGAGTACGAGACTTCGTTCGAGACCTTATCCCATATCCAGACCTCGCGGCGGTCCGTGTCGGTGGATACGATGTTAGGTGCGCCCAGTATTGCGGCGACCTCGGCGGAGGGCATGCCGACCCGGATTTCCCGCTGCACAGTGCCGATAGTGACCCGGTCAGTGGCGTCGTCCCGCACCTCGGTGCGGTGATGGGTAGCGCTGCAGGCCGATACCGCAAGTGTCGCGGCCGCAAGCAGCGAAAGTGAAGCAGACATGGTCTTCATGATGTTCTCCTGTGTGTCGTTACTCGACGGGAACATCATCGAACAGGGCGCCGTCGAAGGCCTGAGGGTGGCGTGATCGTTTTATGAGGCTTTGATGATGCCGGCTAGAAGCTGCTTTTGGCTTCCAGCAGGATCTGCACGCTGTCGATGGACGGGTCACCGTCCAGAGGGAAGGCGAAGTCGAGGTGGGCGACCTTGTTGGTGCTGAAGCGGGTAGGGGCCAGGCGCAGGCCAAAGCCGACATCCTTCATCCAGCCATAGTTTTGTTCGCCGATCGGGTTGTCACCCCAGGTGCGGCCGACATCCGCAAATATCGCGCCGCCGACGCGAAACAGGCGCCAGGGATACCAGTCGGTGAAGTAACGCTGCTCCATCGAGAACAGCGCTTTCGAATCGCCAGTCTGATACCTGAGCGGGTATCCGCGCAGTCCGGATTTGCCGCCGAGCTGCACCGGGTTGTCCAGGTCCAGGTCGTGCCCCGCCGTGCCCGACACTTCCATGAAGAATAGCCGTTTCTCGGACTGGCGGTGGTAGAAACGCGCCCTGACCGACGTCTTGGCGTTCTTGCTGTCGCCGCCTTCACGGCGGCCCTGGGTCAGCCCGTTCAGCAGCAGCGCCGTCTTATCCAGCGATCCGAATCCCATGCTGAAGCTGGCGGATATGATCAGCGCGTCGCGGTCCGCGCCGAGACCGTCATCCGCCCAGCCCAGCGACGCGTTGAAACGCGTTCCCATGTAGAAGTCCTCGGTACGCCCGATCTGGTTGGTGTTGCTCGTCGTGCTGAAAGCATCCTGCAGAACTTCCACTCCGAGGAAGGGGTAGACCAGCCGGCGATCTTCCGGGATGACGGCCGGCAGAGTGGGGTCGACGGCTTCCGAGAAGCGGTTGTCGTCGAACACGTAGCCCGCCGTCCAGCGCCGTGCCCAGCCATCCATGAGACCGGCCGACCAGCCGCCGAAGGCCGTGATGTAGTCGCGCTCGTGGCGATATTCCGCGGCTTGGTCCCCCAGCCTGTACAGCGCGGTGCGCCGGTCGTCGATCGAGACCCAGCCGCCGCCTGAGCCACGGGAATCCAGCGCATAGAACGGCCGAACGATCGACAGGAGCTGGGCCTCTCCGTCCGAGTTATCCGCGACGCGCAGGAACATCGAGACCCAGCTGCTGCCGAGGTTCTTGTCCTCGAAGTCGAACTGCGTCGACGTGCGGTCGACGTTGTCGATCCACTTCAGCCTGAGCAACTGGCCCCTGCCGAGCAGGTTGGTTTCTTCGATACCGAGGGCGGTGCGGTTCTCACCACCGCTGCGGGAAAACGATATGTCGGGCGTCAGTGACCATACGTCCTGGGTCGTGACTTTCACATCCACCACGCCGTCCTCGTATCGGATGGGCTCGACCCTGGCGTCGAATATGAAGCGATTGCCGCGCACGATCCGCTCGGTCTCCTCGAGCAGGCGGCCGGAGTAGGGGTCGCCATTTTCGAACAGCACCTGGTTGCGAATAACGCGGTCGCGAGTAACGACGTGTAGCCGGTTCGCCCAGCGATACAGCCACTTGTTTTCCTCCGGATCCGAGAGATCGAAGATGTTGCGCTTCTCGAGCACGACGTCGCCGATGACGGCACCGGCGGCTTCGAGGTCTTCGTCCTTCGGTACGGCCGCAGGGATGACGACCTCCCTGCCTTCGGTAATCGCGGTTTCCGGTGAGGCCGCGTACGGCACCCACGCGACGAGCAGGAGCGGCAGGGCTGTGAGCTGCCTGCGCCGGATGAAGCCCCTTTCGGTTTTGTGTCGCATTGAAAGACCGGTGGCTTGGTCAATGGGCACGATCCAGTATAATTGTCCGCTCCCGTTTTGTGGACCTGGGACGTCATGGAAGAAAGCCTGCTCGAAATGGGCGCGATGCTCATGATCGCCGGCATGGGGACCGTTTTCGTGTTTCTCACTGTCCTCGTCGGCGCAATGTCCCTGATGGCGACCGCGGTAAGGCGATTACAGCCTGCGGCGCCCGCCGACGAAGTCACCCCCGAAGAGGTTGCCGCGATTGCCGCGGTAATCCGCCGCCACCGCCAATCCTGACCGACGTAGAAACGACATGAGCGCAAAGAACCCCCTCGGTATTACCGAACTCGTCCTCCGTGACGCGCACCAGAGCCTGCTGGCGACGCGCATGCGAATCGAAGACATGCTGCCGATTGCAGGCCAGCTCGACAAGATCGGGTTCTGGTCGATCGAGTCGTGGGGTGGGGCGACTTTCGATGCCTGCATTCGCTATCTCGGTGAAGACCCGTGGGAGCGCATCCGTCGCCTGAAGGCGGCCATGCCCAACACGCCACAGCAGATGCTGTTTCGCGGCCAGAATATCCTTGGCTACCGGCATTATGCCGATGATCTGGTCGAAAAATTCGTCGAGCGCTGCGCCGTCAACGGCGTGGATGTTTTCCGGATCTTTGATGCGCTCAACGACCTGAGGAACCTGGAAACGGCGGTCAAGGCCACCATCAAGGTCGGCAAGCACGCCCAGGGAACGATATCGTACACGGTAAGCCCCGTGCACACGATCGACCTTTGGGTCGACCTCGGCAAGCGCATCGAAGACTTGGGGGCCCATTCGATCTGCATCAAGGACATGGCGGGGTTGTTGCGGCCCTACGTCGCCTTCGAACTCGTAAGCCGGCTCAAGGAGGCGGTCGATATCCCGATCCACATGCAATGTCACGCGACGACGGGGCTATCGACGGCGACCTGCGTGAAAGCCGCCGAGGCGGGCATCGACAACATCGATACCGCAATATCGTCGATGAGCATGACCTACGGGCATTCACCGACAGAGTCGCTGGTCGCGATCCTCGAGGGAACCGATCGCGAAACGGGTCTCGATCTGCAGGCGCTCGAGGAGGTGGCCACGTATTTCCGCGAGGTGCGCAAGAAATACGCGAGATTCGAAGGCGGCCTGAAAGGCGTGGATTCGCGGATCCTCGTGGCGCAGGTGCCCGGCGGCATGCTGACGAATCTCGAGAACCAGCTGCGTGAACAGAACGCGAGCGACAAGCTCGACGCGGTGCTGGAGGAGATCCCCGAGGTGCGCAGGGATCTCGGTATGCTGCCACTCGTTACGCCTACGTCGCAGATCGTCGGAACCCAGGCGGTCATCAACGTGCTGTCCGGCAAACGCTACGAGACCATCACCAAGGAGACCAACGGCATCCTGAAAGGCGAGTACGGCGCGACACCGGCCCACGTGAACAAAGAGCTGCAGGCGCGCGTGCTTGACGGCGCCGAGCCGGTGACCTGCCGTCCGGCCGACCTGCTGGAACCGGAACTGGAGCAGCAAACCGAGAAGCTGCAGAAAATCGCTATCGAGAAAAAGATCCGTCTCTCGTCCGACGTGGTCGACGATGTACTGACCTACGCACTGTTCCCGCAGATCGGTATTCGTTTCTTGCAGAACCGTGGCAACCCGGATGCCTTCGAGCCCGCGCCGGGCCTCGAGGTAAAGCCGACAGAGGCCGCTTCGGCGCCGGCGGTGCAGGGGGCCGCCGTCTACTCGGTGCGCGTCAACGGCAAGGAGTTCAAAGTCGAAGTGACAGAGGACGGCCAACTTGCCGACGTGAATCCCCCTCCTGCGGTAGACAAACCGGCAGCCCGGTCCACCGGCGAGCCGGTGAAAGCGGTCCTCGCCGGCAATATCTTCAAGGTGAACGTGGCGCCCGGCGACCGCGTCGAGGAGGGGCAGCCCATGCTCGTCGTCGAAGCCATGAAGATGGAGACTGCGGTGAGTGCTCCAAGAGCCGGGACGATCAGCGAAGTTCTCGTGCGTGAGGGCGATGCCGTCGCGGTGGGTGACCCGCTGGTCGCCTACGCCGACTGATGGAGCTGATCCTCGAAATCTGGCGCGGCTCGGGTCTCTACCTGATCACGGGCGGCCAGGCGGCGATGCTCGTCATATGCCTGGTCCTCCTGTACCTCGGCATCGTCAAGAAATTCGAGCCATTACTGCTGGTCACGATCGGATTCGGCGGACTGCTCAGCAACATCCCGGGCGCGGGGATCGCGGAGCCCGGGGGGCTGCTTTACCTGTCGTACGAGGTCGGTATCGAGACCGGGGCGTTTCCGTTGATTATCTTCATGGGCGTCGGTGCGCTGACCGACTTCGGCCCGCTGCTGGCGAACCCGCGTACACTGTTCCTCGGTGCCGCGGCCCAGTTCGGTATCTTCGCGACGCTGCTGGGCGCACTGGGCATGACCGAGCTCGGGATCATGGACTTCACCCTCAAGGAAGCGGCCGCCATCGGCATCATTGGCGGCGCGGACGGCCCCACGGCCATCTACGTGTCGGGGATGCTGGCACCGCAGCTCCTGGGCGCGATCGCGGTCGCCGCGTATTCGTACATGGCGCTGGTGCCGATCATCCAGCCGCCGATCATGCGGCTGCTGACCACCGAGGACGAGCGCAAGATCCACATGATGCAGCTGCGCGAGGTCTCCAAGACCGAGCGAGTCCTGTTTCCGCTCCTGTTGTTGCTGCTCGTCGCGCTGCTGTTGCCCGCGGCGGCGCCGCTCCTCGGCATGCTGGCCTTCGGCAACCTGATGCGCGAATGCGGCGTCGTCGACCGACTTTCGGACACGACGCAGAACGCGCTCATCAATATCGTGACGATCTTCCTCGGGCTCTCGGTAGGTTCCAAGCTCAGTGCCGGCCAGTTCCTGTCGCTCGAAACGCTGGGCATTCTCCTGCTGGGTATCGTCGCGTTCGCGATTGGTACTGCGAGCGGCGTGCTCATGGCCAAGCTCATGAACCGGCTCTCGCACAACCCGATAAACCCGCTGATCGGTGCGGCCGGCGTATCGGCGGTGCCAATGGCTGCGCGTGTCGCCAACAAGGTCGGCCTCGAGGCCAATCCGCACAACATTCTGCTCATGCACGCCATGGGGCCGAACGTTGCCGGCGTCATCGGCTCGGCCGTAGCCGCCGGCATCATGATCATGTTCACTACATAGGAATAGCTCTCGAGCCGCGATTCAAGCTCAGGCGGCAGCCTTGACGCCCGTCCTGTGCGCGTAATGGTCCGCGAGGACCTGGGCGACGCAGCTGGTCACGCGCTTGCCGGTGTCGATGTGCAGGAACTCGTTCGGGCCGTGCGCGTTCGAGTTTGGCCCGAGCAGGCCGGTGATCAGGAACTGCGCCTCGGGGAACTTTTCGCCCAGCATGCCCATGAACGGGATCGTGCCGCCGGTGCCCATGTACATCGACGGTTTGCCGAAGAACGCCTTTGACGCTTTCTGCATTGACGTCTCCAGCCAGTGCGCGACGGGCGGGGCGTTCCAGCCTGCCATGGTCGACTCGACATGGAACGACACCTTCGATAGCGGCGGTGTATCGGCCTCGAGGATGTCCTTCACGGCGGTCGCCGCGGCGTCGGCGTCGGTGGTGGGTGGCAAGCGGAACGATAGCTTCAGCGTGTTGAACGGCAGCTGCACGTTGCCGGCATCGACCAGTGCCGGCAGCCCGGCGGCGCCGGTAACGCTCATGGTCGGGCGCCAGGTATTGTTCAGCAGCAGCTCGTACGACGACTCGCTGGGAACGGCGTCTTCCACGGCCCATGGGTACTTGCTGTAGACGCCCTTGCCGAGGGTTTCGGCGGCGAGCTTGGCCTGTTCGACCCGCTGTTCGGGAATGTCGACGTGCAGGGCCTCGGGCGTGATCCGGCCGGTATCCTCGTCTTCGATGCGGCTCAGCAGCTTGCGCAGGATGCGGAAACTCGATGGCACGACGCCGCTGGCGCTACCCGAGTGTACGCCTTCGGTGAGTACGTCGGCGCGCAGGGTGCCCGTCAGGTTGCCGCGCAGCGAGGTCGTGCACCACAACTGCTCGTAATTGCCGCACTCGGCATCCAGGCAGACGACGAGGTCCGGCGAGCCGATGCGGTCCTCGAGCTTCTCGATGTAGTAGGGCAGATCGAAGCTGCCGGATTCCTCGCAGCCTTCGATGAGGACAACGCAGCGCGCATGCGGTATGCCCTGCTCCTGGAGGGCTCGGATGGCCGTCAGCGAGCCGAACACTGCGTAACCATCGTCCGCGCCGCCGCGGCCGTAGAGCTTGCCGTCCTTGATGGTCGGCTCCCAGGGATCGAGATCGTCCGCCCAGCCACTGAACTCCGGCTGCTTGTCGTAGTGGCCGTACAGCAGCACCACGTCGTCCGAGTCCCCCGGGATCTCGGCAAACAGCACGGGGGTGCGTCCATCGATGCGTACGATCTCGACCGACATGCCCTCGACAGGCTGGGTCTTGCACCACGCGTCGAGCTGCTGCACCGCCTTCTCCATGTGACCGTGCTGCTCCCAGTCGGGATCGAAATGCGGTGACTTGTTGGGCAGTCGGATGTAGTCGCAAAGCTCGGGGATGATCGAGCTGTCCCACATGTCGTCTACGAAATCTTCGACTTTCTTGGTATCCATAGTCCTTATTCCGAGGTCAGGTCGAGGTAGTGTGTCTTGGTCATTCGCTCCGTCGTGATGAAGCTCCAGTTGTAGTCGTCGTGGTACTTCGCGAGAGGGTTGGCAGCCAGTACCTCCTCCTCGGTCTTGCCCGCGTCGACCAACACCTTCACGAGTTCGCGGCCATCCTTGAGGACGGCAAGATTCTTTTCGACGTCGGCCTTGCTGGCGAGTTCCCCGTGTCCGGCGATGAGGATCGTCTCGTCGTCCGCCATTGCGATGAGCTTTTCCTGGGCCTTGATGAACCCCTCGACGCTGCCGCCGTTATCGAGGTCGATGAACGGGAACAGGTTGTTGAAGAGTATGTCGCCGGCATGAATGACGTTCTGGTTACGGAAATGGATGACGCCGTCGCCGTCGGTGTGCGCGTGATGAACGTGAAAGATGTGCACCGCCTGCCCGTTGACGTGGAAGGTTACCGATTCGGAGAACGTGATGATCGGCAGACCGCCGTCGCCGCCCGCGTCCTTGCTGTCTGCAGCGAGGCGCTTGCGAATGTTGTCGTGCGCCACGACGTAGGAGCCGTTCTCCTGCATCAGCGCGTTACCGCCGACGTGGTCGCCGTGGATGTGCGTGTTGATGACGAAGTCCGGGGCCCGGCCTGCGAGCTTCTTGACCGCATCTAGGACGGGCTGCGCCGTGGGCACCATGGCGTCGTCGATCAGCACGACCTGCTCGTCGCCGACGAGGACACTCATGTTGCCGCCGCCGAACTTGCCTTCCGCACCTGTCAGCATGTGGATGCCCGGCGCAACTTCGGTGGCGTCGAACGCGGTTGCAAAGTCCTGCGCCTGAAGGGGTGCGGCGAGAGCCAGGCAGGCGATCGCGATTAAGCGCTTCGTCATTATTGTTCTCCGGGAGTGATTCGCGAACGCCATAGTGTTCCCGAATCGGGAGAGATTCTCCAGTCCTGCAGGAGCCCTACTGGTTGCTCGGGAACGTGTATTGCGCTTTTTCGCGGACGCCGCCCGATGGCCAGCGCTGCGTGATGGTCTTGCGGCGAGTATAGAACCGCACGCTGTCGGGCCCATAGGCGTAAAGGTCGCCGAACAGGGAACGCTTCCAGCCGCCGAAACTGTGGTATGCCACCGGTACCGGCAGGGGCACGTTGATGCCGACCATGCCGACCTTGATCCTGTCCGCGAAGTAGCGCGCAGCTTCGCCATCGCGAGTGAAGATGCAGGTACCGTTGCCGTACTCGTGATCGTCGATGAGGCGCATCGCCTCCTCTTCCGAGTCGACGCGCACGACACAGAGCACCGGTCCGAAGATCTCCTCGTTGTAAATGCGCATTTCGCGCGTCACGCGGTCGAAGAGGCACGGGCCGAGGAAGAATCCTTCCTGGTGCCCATCGACAACGAGTTCGCGTCCATCGATGACGAGGTCTGCGCCTTCCTGCACCCCGAGGTCGACGTAAGAGCGCACCTTGTCGTAGTGCGCTCTCGTCACCAGCGGGCCCATGTCGTTGTTCGTGTCGGCGCCATTGCCGACCTTGAGTTCCGTGATGCGGTCGCGGAACTTGCCGACGACAATATCGGCCGTGTCGTCGCCTACACAGACAGCAACAGAGATCGCCATGCAGCGCTCGCCGCAGGAGCCGTAGGCCGCGCCCATCAGCGCACTGACGGCGTTGTCGATGTCTGCGTCGGGCATGACCACGGCGTGGTTCTTGGCCCCACCCAGGGCTTGCACGCGCTTGCCGTTGCCCGTACCGGTGGAATAGATGTATTCCGCTACCGGCGTCGAGCCGACGAAGCTGATCGCCTGCACCCGATCGTCTCTCAGCAACGAGTCGACAGCTTCCTTATCGCCATTGACGAGGTTGAACACGCCGTCCGGCAGTCCCGCCTCACTGAGTAGCCGTGCGCACAGCAATGGCGCCGTTGGGTCTTTCTCGGACGGCTTCAATACGAAGGTGTTGCCGCAGGCGATTGCCATCGGGTACATCCACATCGGTACCATTGCCGGGAAGTTGAAGGGGGTGATACCGGCGACGACGCCGAGCGGCTGGTGCTCCGCCCAGCTGTCCAGGCCCGGGCCGACATTCTTCGAGAACTCGCCCTTGAGCAGCTCCGGGATGCCACAGGCGTATTCGACGACCTCGACCCCGCGCATAAACTCACCCATTGCGTCGTCGAGGACCTTGCCGTGCTCGTTCGTAATGGCCGCGACGATTTCGTCCGCGTTTTCCTCCAGTAGTTGCTTGAAGCGGAACATGATGCGTGCGCGCTTGATCGGCGGCGTATCGCGCCAGGCGGGAAATGCGGTCTCTGCCGCGGCGATCGCTTGCTCCACGGTCTGACTCGATGCCATCGCAACGTGCCGCGTGACCTTACCCGTGGCGGGGTTCGTTACAGGCTCGGGGCGGTTCGTATCCGTTACGTCCTTGCCGTCTATGAAGTGTCCGACGATATTCGCCGTGTCGATGTTACTTGCGGGGCGCGCGCTCATAAGGCTTCCTCTCGTCGTCGTTCAGTCGATGGCGTCAATGACTCGGCGCACGCCGTCGAACGCCTGGTTCCAGTCGTCGAGTTTCGAGTTGAGAAACGGCGAGAAACTGAGGATGTCCATGCCGTTGCGCACCATCACCTTCTCGTCCCAGAAACAGTGCTTGTGGGTCTCCAGGCCCCTGGCGCCGGGGGCGCCCTCGCGGGGTGCCAATTCGATCGCGCCCATCAGTCCGAAGTTACGCACGTCGATGACCTTGTCGTGGTCTGCAAACGAGTGCAGCAGTTCCTCGAAGGGTTTCTCGAGCGCCTGCGCCTGTTCGAAGATGCCTTCCTCGTCGTAGACGTCCATCGCTGCCAATCCGGCTGCTGCGGCGACCGGGTGTCCCGAATACGTGTAGCCGTGGAACAACTCGATCATGAACTCGGGGCCCTGCATGAAAGCTTCGTACACGTGGTCGCGCACGAGGACGGCGCCCATCGGGATCACGCCGTTTGTCAGGCCCTTGGCCGTCGTGATGATGTCGGGCATGACGTCAAAACGTTCCGCCGCAAACGCCCTGCCGACGCGACCGAAAGCCGTGATCACCTCGTCGAAGATCAGCAGGATACCGTGCTTGTCGCAGATCTCGCGCAGTCGCTCGAGGTAGCCGACGGGCGGCGGTAGCACGCCTGCCGATCCGGCGACCGGCTCCACGATGACGGCCGCGATGTTGCTGCCGTCGTGCAGGCCCGCAATGCGCTCCAGGTCGTCGGCGAGATGCGCGCCCCACTCGGGCTGGCCACGGGAAAACGCCGTGTGCTCGAGGACCATCGTCGCGCGCATGTGGTCCACGCCGGGCAACAGGACGGGGCTGAACACCTTGCGGTTCGGCACCATGCCGCCCACCGACATGCCGCCGAAGTTGACGCCGTGGTAGCCGCGCTCGCGGCCGATCAGGCGCGTTCGGTTACCTTCCCCGCGGGCACGGTGATATCCGAGCGCGATCTTCAGCGCCGTGTCGACGGACTCGGAACCGGAGTTCGTGAAAAAGCAGTGATTGAAACCCTCCGGCGCCATGTCGGTGACTCGCTCGGCGAGCGCGAATGACTTGTCGTTGCCGGACTGAAAGGTCATCGAGTAGTCGAGCTGAGCGACCTGTTTCTGCACCGCCTCGACGATCTTGGGGTGACAATGGCCGAGCCCTGTCGTCCAGAGGCCCGCGAAGAGGTCGTAGATCCTGTCACCGTCGCGCGTCGTGTAGTGGTGGCCGCTACCGGAGGTGATGATGCGGGGCTTTTTCTTGAAATCACGGTTGGCCGTGAACGGCATCCAGAAGGCGTCGAGTTTCGCGGCGGGGGCGCTCATGATGTAACTGCTCCAAAGTGACCGGGCAAAAAAGAGCATTGAGTGTACGCCCGAGCAGCTATGTTAAACAATTGGTTAGGCGGGGTTTATTAACTCCTTGATTTAATGGGGCTGCCTAGACAAACTGTTCATTAAGCTAAACAGTGTGTGGAGAACGGCGATGGATCAGCCCATCGGGCCGCGCCTGCGGCAGATTCGCCTGCGGCACAGGCTCTCGCAGCGCCAGCTGGCCAGGCAGTCCGGCGTGGCCAACGCGACGATTTCGCAGATCGAGGCCGGCAAGCTCAATCCGACCGTCAGCATGCTGAAAAAAGTGCTGGACGGCATCCCTGTCAGGCTTTCCGAGTTCTTCAGCGACGAGCCCGAAACGCCGGACCGCGTCTTCTTCCGCGCCGACGAACTGACCGAGATCGCGGATGGCGGCGTCTCCTTCCTGCAGGTCGGCGCCAACCTTAGCGACAAGGCGATCCAGTTCATCAAGGAGTGCTACCAGCCCGGAGCCGGCACCGGCAGGCATGCCATCACTCATGAGGGCGAGGAGTGTGGCTTGATCCTGAAGGGCCGCCTGCGGGTCACGGTCGGCGACCAATCGGCGATCCTGCGCCCGGGTGACGCCTATTATTTTCGGAGCAATCAACCCCACGGCTTCATGAATCCCGGCAGCGAACCGTGCGAGCTGATCTCGGCCTGCACGCCACCGAGCTTCTAGCCGGCGGCTGCCGGGCTGGTCAACGACGGTCGTTTAATGGCAAAGTTATCGTTTCAGGTTTTTAATTCAGATTAGAATCTCCATGGCTCAGTTCGGCACCGTCTTCTGCGATCACCTGTCGATCGCGCGATTCGAGAACGGCGGCTGGGGCGAAGCGGCGCTCGAGCCGCTTGCACCGCTGTCGATGCATCCGGCCTCCCACGTCTTTCACTACGCAAGTACGTGTTTCGAGGGGTTCAAGGCGTATCGCTGGCCGGACGGCAAGGCGCGCATTTTTCGCCTCCGCGACCACGTCGCACGCATGCGGCGTAGCGCGAAGTCGCTGCATCTGCCCGTTCCAGACGCGGATCTGCTCGCAGGGATGGTCGAGGATCTCGTCAGGAAGCACGTCGGCGACATTCCGGAACCGCCAAGTTCCCTGTATCTCCGGCCGACGCTGATCGGCACGCTACCCAACATCGGCGCGGCCGCCGCGTCGTCGACCGAGGCGACCCTGTTCGTGCTCGCATCGCCGGTCGGCGATTATTTCGCCGGTGGCGCGAGGCCGCTTAAGCTGCTCGTTGCCGATACGATAGCGCGCTCGACCGAGCAACTCGGCAGTACGAAGACCGGCGGTAACTATGCGGCGGCGCTGGGGCCGACACTTGCCGCGAAGGAAAAATACGGTGTCGACCAGGTGCTGTTCTGTCCGGGCGGAGACGTGCAGGAGACGGGTGCGGCGAATTTCCTCTTGCTCAGCGACGAGGAGATCATTACCAAGCCCCTCAATTCCTCGTTCCTGCACGGCATGACGCGCGCTTCGATAATCACGCTCGCAACCGATCTCGGCTACCACGTGAACGAACGCAACTTCACCGTGGCGGAGCTTCTCGATTGGGCGGCCAGCTACGAAGCCGCGCTGTCCGGAACGGCAGCCACATTGACCCCGGTCGGCAAGCTGGTCTACGAGGGCAGGGAGATGCTCGTGCGCGACGGGGGCGCCGGGCCCAACACCGAGAGGCTGCGCAAGGCGCTGCAGGCGATCCAGTATGGTGACGCGCCGGACACGCACGGCTGGCTGACCGAGGTGAGCTGACAGGGGATCGCGCGCCGACGCGCGCTCCTATGGCCGGCGGCTGTTTTTCCCTATATCGCGCGGGAGAACCGCTTATCCGTATCGACCTCGGCCAGGTGACGGTCAAACACCATCGCGATGCAGCGCAGTAGCAGCCTGCCTTTTGCGGTGATGTTGATGCCGTCCGGCTCGAGCTCGACCAGTTCGTCGTTGGCGAGCGGCTGCATGCGCTCGATTTCGGACTTGAAGTAATCCCGGAAGTCGATGCCGTGACTGGCGTCGAAAACGTCGAAATCGAGACGGTCATAGCACATCAGCGCCTGAATCACCTCGGCGCGCAGCAGGTCGTCGTCATCCACGGCGATGCCTTTCCTGATCGGCAGATGGCCGTCCTCGATGAGCGTCTCGTACTCCATGGTCGTTACGGCGTTCTGTGCATAGACGTTGCCGATACTGGAGATCGAGCTGACCCCCAGCCCGATCAGGTCGCAACCGCCGTGTGTGGAGTAGCCCTGGAAATTGCGTTGCAGCGTGCCGTCGCCGCGTGCCACCACGAGATCGTCCTCCGGCAAAGCGAAGTGGTCCATGCCGATATAGACGTAGCCGCACTCGGCAAGCCGGTCGATCGTGCGGTGCAGGATATCGAGCTTGACGGCGGGTGCCGGAATGTCGTCCGCGTTGATCATGCGCTGGCCCTTGAACCGATCGGGCAGGTGCGCGTAGTTGTAGACGGCGAGCCGGTCGGGTCGCAGCCCGATGACGCGGTCGAGCGTGGCATCGAAACTCGCGACGTTCTGGTGCGGCAGCCCGTAGATGAGGTCGAATGAGATGGACTTGAAGTTCGCGGCTCTCGCTGCTTTGACGAGGTTCGAAACCTCCTCGTAAGACTGCGAGCGATTGACGGCTTCCTGCACTGTGGGGTCGAAGTCCTGGATGCCGAGACTGAGCCGGTTGAAGCCCAGATCGGTGAGGTACTTGATGCCGTCGGCATCTACGGTCCGCGGATCCACCTCGATTGAGAATTCCCGCGCGTCGCTCTCATCGAAATTGAACGCGCTGCGCAGCGCCGCCATCAATGCATCCATCTGATCGTTGTCGAGATAGGTTGGCGTGCCGCCACCGAAATGTAGCTGCTGTGTTTGCCGGGCACGGTCGAAGAGCTCCGACTGCATCAGGATCTCCTTGTGCAGCATTTCCATGTAGCGATCGACGCGCGCCTGGTTGCGGGTGACGATCTTGTTGCAGCCGCAGTAGTAGCAGAGCGAGTGGCAAAACGGGATGTGAATGTACAGCGACAGGGGCGCGCCGCCCGCATTGCTGGCGAGCGCGTTGGCGCGATAGCCGGGCTCGCCGAGGCGCTCGCTGAATTGCAGAGCCGTCGGGTACGAGGTGTAGCGGGGGCCACGGCCGTCGTAGCGTTCGATCAGTTCCTGGTCGAAACAAATGGCGGGCGGGGTAGCATTGGTTGCAGGTACGTTTTTCATGATGCCGATAGTGGCCGAAGCAAGAATCCGATTATATGGGTATTTGCACCTATGACGCAGCGGTCAGCCGCGCCTCAGGCCGTGCAAAAGGTACAGGGCGGCCGTGAGTAGCAGCAAGGCGTTGGCTTGGTGTGCAACGGCCAGCGTGGTCGGCACTGCCATGACGACGGTCAGGATACCGAGGAGCACCTGCAATGCCGCGAGAGCCAGCAGGGCATTCGCGCCGCGGCGCGAATGCGCGGGGAATTGCGCCCGTCTCGCCTGGAACCAGTAGATGACGACCAGCGCAAACGCGGTGATCGCGAGCAGGCGATGATCGAACTGCACGGTGGTCAGGTTGTTGAAGACGTTACGCCAGGCGGGCTCGAGCGCCATCAACCCGGGCGGAACCCAGTAGTCCCCCATTTTCGGGAACGTGTTGTAGATCAGTCCCGCATCGAGTCCCGCGACGAAACCGCCCGAGACGATCGTGATCGCGATCAGCACCGTGAGCGCCAGCGTGCGTCGATACCAGGGGTGGGCCCGGTCGTCGGGGAAGCCGTAAAGGAGCGATTGTGCGCGCCAGAACATCAGCGCGAACACCAGGAACGCGGCTGAGAGGTGCGCAGTCAGCCGGTAGTGACTGACCTGCGGGGCGTCGACCTGGCCGCTGGCGACCATGATCTTGCCGATCACGGCCTGCAGGCCGCCCAGGGCAAACATCAGCAGGTACCAGGGCAACTGCCGCCACGTTATGGACTTGCGTGCCAAGAAGTACACCAGTGGCAGCAGGAACACGAGACCCAGCAGGCGGCCGAGCAGGCGGTGCAGATATTCGAGCCAGAAGATCCCCTTGAAGTCGTGCACGTCCATATGCGAATTGACTTTCTGGTACTCCGGTGTCTGCTGGTAGATCTCGAAGACGCGCTGCCACTCCGCGTCGGACATGGGCGGCAAAGTCCCCATGATCGGCCGCCATTCCGCCATCGACAGGCCGGAGCCGGTCAGACGGGTAACGCCACCGAGGACGACCATGGCGAATACCAGTCCGCAACAGATCAGCAACCACCTCGCGACGGTCCGGTCGCGGGATCGCTTGTCGGAGAGTTCGTTCATTCCGTGCAAAAGAGTCCGTTTTCGGCAGGCGCGCAATGATATCAGCAGCGGAGCCGACTTTGTCGACCGCATGATATTCTCGCGTCGTGAACATCGCCCACTGTAACAATCTCATGGACTTCCGCCGTGTCGCGCGGCGGAAATTGCCTCAGCCGGTTTTCCATTATCTGGACGGCGGCGCCGATGACGAGATCTCGCTCGCCCGAAATACGGCGGCCTTCGCAGAGTACGAACTGCTGCCTTCGCAGCTCTCCGACGTCAGCAGCGTCGACCTCGACTCGACCCTTTTCGGGCAGGAGGTCGACTGGCCCGTGATGCTCGCGCCGACCGGAGCGTCGAAGCTGTTTCATGGTGAGGGCGAGACGGCCGTGGCGCGCGCCGCCGAAAAGTTCGGCATGATCTACAGCCTGTCCACGTTGAGCACGGCGACGATAGAGGAAGTCGCGGCCGCTACCGCGGGGCCGAAGGCGTTCCAGCTCTATGTCTTCAAGGATCGCGGACTGACGGACGACTGGGTGCGACGCTGCGCCGAGGCTGGTTACGTCGCGCTGCAGCTGACCGTCGATACGCCGGTCGCGGGGAACCGGGAGCGAGATTTTGTCTACGGTTTTGGCGCGCCGCCGCGTTCGCGGGTGCGGCAGCTGGCGAGTTTCGCGTGGCATCCCGGATGGCTCTACCGCGCGCTGATTCGTAACGACCTCGAGATGGTGAACATCACGGGCGGCAGCGAGGCTGCGCGCAACTGGAAGGGCGGTATCCGCAAGTACATCGACGAGCAACTGGAGCGGTCACTGACCTGGAAGGACGTCGAGTGGCTCGCAGCTCGCTGGAAAGGCGCGCTCGTCATCAAGGGGGTGCAGACTGTCGAGGATTGTCGCAAGGCGGCCGAATCCGGTGCCACGGCTGTCATGTTGTCGAACCACGGTGGCCGCCAGCTCGAGTCGGCGCCGGCGCCGGTGGACTGTATAGCCGCGGTGGCCGACGCACTGCGTGACCGTCTGGAGATTATCTGTGACGGTGGCATCCGCCGCGGCAACCACGTTGTCAAGGCACTGGCCCTGGGTGCAAATGCCTGCAGCATCGGCCGTGGCTATCTTTTTGCCCTCGCTGCGGGAGGGCAGGGCGGGGTGGAGCGCGCGCTGGCCCTGCTGCGTGCCGAAGTGGAGCGCACGATGGCGCTCACCGGCTGCAATTCCGTGCGTAAGCTCGGTCGCAGCTACGTCCGGCGACGGGACTGACAACGCGCAGCCCGATTAACCGGCGCCTGTTTCGGCCGCGGCAAGACCGCTGCAGGATCGCAGCGCCGTTCGACAATGCGTTTTGGCGCCAATGAAGCAATAATGTTGTACTATTTCTGTAACATTTCGACCGCATACTGCGTTCCCGCGAGTCCGGGCGACTGACGGTATTTGCGGTTACGATGATGTTTCAGCGAGGTTGCGGCACTCCCGCACCGAGCGGGTAGTCGGGTCTTATTGAGGTAGCTATGTCAGAAGAGAGAGTGTCGGGAACCGTCAAATGGTTCAATGACGATAAGGGATACGGGTTTATCGAGCGCGAAGACGGCAAGGACGTTTTTGTTCATCACAGCGCAATCGCCTCGGAAGGTTTCCGAACCCTGAAGGAAGGCCAGAAAGTCACGATGGAAGTAACCCAGGGCCAGAAAGGACCGCAGGCGGAAAACGTCATTCCCGAATAAGCGGCATGATACCGGCTCGCGCAGCGGGTCACCGGCTTACCCCATGACGTGAGTTTGCAGCAGGCCACCCCCTGCCAGGGTGGGGCCGCCGTCGCCCTGTACCCGGCTGAGGCGCCTCAGTTGCCGGCGGCAAGGCCGTCGTAGAGCAGCTTGCAGCCGACGACGAACAGCAGCACGTACATCAGCCTGAAGAAGAAACGATCCGAGATGCGCCGGTGCAGCCATACGCCCGTATAGACGCCGATCGGCGCAAGCGGTGCGAGCACGATCGACG
This sequence comes from Woeseiaceae bacterium, assembly GCA_041559075.1. Lineage (GTDB taxonomy): Bacteria > Pseudomonadota > Gammaproteobacteria > Steroidobacterales > Woeseiaceae > UBA1847. Next base: position 55,628 of record JBFFEB010000003.1, read on the forward strand.
TCAGCAGGTTGGCAATGGACAGCTGCCCCAGCCAGGCATACGGCAGCAGCTTCACGTAGTTGATGGCCGCGAACAGCAACACCGTCGTTGCGACGAAGTCCGTACGATCGAGCGGGCGTCTCAACAGGTACATGCTGATAGGCGGTCCTCCGGCATGGGCGACGAAGCTTGTGAATCCGCCAGCGGCTCCAGCGGCGATTCCCACCGACGGCGCAAAATGCGGCAACGCCGAATCGGGTTTGCGGCGTGTCGAGTAGACGTAATGCAGCGTGAATACGATTGCGACGACACCGACGATGATCCTGACTGTCGCTGCGCTCATGAAACCGAAAAGCAGCGTGCCGGCTGCGATGCCGATCATTGACGCGGGAACGAGTATTCGCAATTCCGGCCACAACCACCGGCCGCGATAGGCCCAGAGGCCGACAAGGTCCATTAGGCACAGAATCGGGAGCAGGACGGCCGCGGCCTGCACTGGTGACACGACCAGCGCCATGAGTGGTACGGCGACCACACCGAGGCCTCCGCCAAAGCCGCCTTTCGCGACGCCGAACAGCAGCACGGCAGGGATGGCAGCCAAGTAAAACCATGGGTCTGTGATCAACGACCGCTCCTGCCACGCAGACTTACCGGCCCGGGTGATTCATGTTTTAATCGGGTCCGGCGGACGATCATCAACAATAGTGAAACTCTTTATTCGAGACAATTCCGTGGGGCTGCGGCTCGCGCGAGACGAAATCGAAATTCTCCGGACACAAGGCGTCGTGTCCGCGCGAACGGGATTTCCAGGCGGGCGCGAATTTCGCTACGAACTCGAAAGCAGCCCTGCGAGCGTGGTGCCCGCTGCTTTTTTTTCTGACAACGTGCTTACCGTGCGCCTGCCGGAAACGACCGTTCTGGCGTGGGCTACTACCGATCAGGCCGCAATCGAAGGTGAGCAGGTGCTTGTCGATGGCGAGATGCTCACCATCGTCGTCGATAAGGATGCCGGCTAGTGGGCATGTCGCGCTACGTGGGTTTCGACAAGGCTTCGATCGATTTTCTCGAGCAGCTTGCCGCAAACAACGAACGCGAATGGTTCAGGCAGAACAAGGCGCGTTACGAGGAGCAGGTGCTCGACGTGGCGCTCACGTTCATCCAGTCGATGCAGGAGCCGCTGGCGCGGATCGCGCCGCATTTTACGGCGATCCCGCAGCGAGTCGGCGGCTCCCTGATGCGCGTCTATCGCGACACCCGGTTCTCGAAGAACAAGCTGCCGTACAAGACCAATATCGGGATCCAGTTCCGCCATCAGCAGGCGAAAGACGTTCACTCGCCCGGCTACTACGTGCACATCGATCCTGAGCGCGTCTTCGTGGGCGTCGGCATGTGGCGGCCGGACGCAGATTCGCTGCGCGCGATAAGGGAACGGATCGTCGCGAAACCTGCGGAGTGGACCGGCGCACTGGCGGATTCGAAGTTCCGGCGACATTTCCAGCTCGGTGGGGAGTCGCTCAGTCGCCCTCCACGCGGATTCGACAAGGACCATGAACTCATCGATGACATCAGGCGCACGAGCTTCATCGCGGTCAGGGACCTCGATGTCGAGGACTGTCTTGTGCCGCAATTCCAGCGCAAGGTAGAGGCGTCCTTTGCCGCGGCGACGCCATTCATGCAGTTTCTGTGCAAAGCGGTCAATGTGAAGTTCTAGAGGAATGCAGCAATGACGGTCTTCTGTAATCCGGCGTTCGATAATCACGAGCGCGTGCTTTTCTGCCGCGACGAAGCGACCGGACTTTCTGCGATTATCGCGATCCATTCGACGGCGCTCGGACCGGCGGCCGGCGGAACACGCCTCTGGACCTATGGCAGTGATGACGAAGCGCTGCACGACGTGCTGCGGCTGTCCCAGGGAATGAGCTACAAGAACGCCATGGCGGGTCTGAGATTCGGCGGCGGCAAGGCCGTCATCATTAAGACGGCCGACTTCGTAGCGAGCGACGCGCTGTTCGAGCGCTTCGGTGAGTTCGTGGATACGCTCGCCGGTGACTACATCACGGCGGAAGACGTCGGTATGAGCGAGGAGATCATGGCGACGATTGCGCGCGGGACCCGCTACGTCTCGGGCTTGCCGTTGAAGTCGGGCCGGGCAGGCGGCGACCCGTCCCCGAAGACGGCGTACGGCATCTACTGTGGTATTCAGGCGGCGGCGAAGGCAAGGCTCGGACGCGACGGCATGGACGGCATCCGGGTCGGCGTGCAGGGTGTCGGACACGTCGGTTTTCACCTGTGCAGACTCCTGCATGCGGCAGGGGCAACGCTGCTGGTGTCGGATATCGACGAGTCCCGGGTCGACCGCGCCTGTGACGAATTCGGAGCCGAGCGTGTATCGAGCACCGAAATCCTCCATGCGGACGTCGATGTCCTAGCGCCCTGTGCGCTCGGTGCGGTCTTCCACGAGGAGTCGATCCCGGGGATCAGGGCTCGAATCATCGCGGGCGGCGCCAACAACCAGCTTCGAAGCGCGGCAGACGGGCAGCGTCTCGCGGACGCCGGCATTCTTTATGCGCCCGACTACGTGATCAATGCCGGCGGTATTATCAATGTCGCCTGTGAGTACTTCGGCGACGTGGACGACGCGGGCGCCATGGAACTCGTCGCACGGATCGGTCCGCGCCTGGCCGGCATATTCGAGGAGGCCGAACGCACCGGCGAACCGACGAACGTCATCGCCGACCGGCAGGCCCGCAAGATCATCGCGGACGCTGCCTGAAACGATTCAGCCGTCGAGGACCTTTCGTAATACGCGCAAGAGGGTCTTCGGGTTGGGGCGGTCAATGATGTGTTTCGACAACTCGACGAAGCGGATGACACCATCCGCGTCGATAACGAGCGACGTCGGCCAGATCGTGTCGCTCCCGTATTCAGGGTAATAGTCTTTCGGGACGGCGGACTCGAGCAACAGCCCCAGCTTCCGTGTCGCCGCCAGGGATTCATCGAGCCAGAATTCGAATTCCACATCGAAGAACCGGGCAACGCGCTGGGTCGTTTCCTGCGGCTTGGGTGTGACGAGGACGAGCCTCGTGCCAAGGTCCACGATGTCCTTGTAGTAGCCGGTCAGATTCTTGACCTGGCGGCTGCAGAACGGGCACCAGTTGCCGCGCACGAAGATCATGACGACCGGCGAGCCGCGCAGGTCCCGCGTGTGTAGCGGATTGCCTGCTTCGTCGAGCGCCGCGAAGTCTGGCAGCGGCTGCCCTTGGCGCAGCTGCTCGGGGATCTGTCTCGCGCCGTGTTTGCGGTAGTACAGGTAGGCGGCGCCGGCGGCCAGGAGCACGACGACCAGCCCGATCCATACGCCGGTCATGCGGCACCCTTGCGCGCTGTTTCGCTCATCGTCAATACGATCTTGCCCATGTGGCGGCTACTCTCCATCAGTTCATGCGCCGCCGGGGCAGCGTCGAGCGGGAATGTCTCATGGATAATGGGCCTGATGCGCCCGGATTCAAGCAAGGGGAGCACGTTGCGTTCGACATCGGTAGCTATGCGCGCCTTCTCCGACACGGTTTGCGGCCTGAGCGTCGATCCGGTGATCGTGAGGCGATTGGTGAGGACGAGTCGCAGATCGACGTCTGCCCGGGGTCCCTCGAGGAAGCCGATGATGGAGCAGCGGCCGTCCCGTGCGAGGCACTCCAGGTTCTTTTGCGTGTACGGTCCGGCGACCATGTCCAGCAGAACATCGACGCCCCGGCCGCAGGTCGCTTCCCGCACACCCGCCTGCCAGTCCTCGCTGACGTAGTTGAACGCACGATCGGCGCCGAGCCGTTCGCAGAACCGGCATTTTTCGTCGGTGCCGGCGGTCGTCAGTACGGTGCAGTCGAAAGCCCTTGCGAGCTGGATCGCGGTGGTGCCGATTCCGCTGGTGCCGCCGTGCGCCATGAAAGTCTCGCCGCTTGCGAGCCGGCAACGCGTAAACACGTTGTACCACACCGTGAAGAAAGTCTCCGGGATCGCTGCCGCTTCCACAAACGAAAGGCTCGCCGGAACCGGCAGGCAGTGGGTTTCGTCCGCCGTGCAGAATTCCGCGTAGCCGCCACCGTGGGTCAGCGCCATCACCGCGTCACCCGGTTGCCAGCGGGTCACGTCCGTGCCGACGGCGACGACCTCGCCGGCAGCCTCGAGTCCGGGCAGCGGGCTTGCGCCCGCCGGGACAGGATACCTGCCGAGGCGCTGCAGCACGTCGGGGCGGTTCACCCCGGCCGCAACGACGCGGATGAGCACCTCCGACGGGCCGGGTCGGGGTACCGGCGCATCGATCACGCGAAGCACCGCCGGACAACCCGGCTCTGTTATGGAGACCGCTTTCATCATCGATCCATTGGATTGGGTCACTGTGAGGCGCATTCGACGTGGACAGCGTTGATGTTATGTGCATACTGACACGCCCGGCAAATCGAAAGACGACGGTGATGGGCGACAATCCGATCTTGTGGGAGCCGAGTGACGAGAAACGCAAATCGTCCGCTATGTACCGGTTCATGCGGAAACAGGGGTGCGACGATTATGATTCCCTGTACCGGTGGTCGACCGACGATTCGGCGGCATTCTGGAGGGCGCTTTGCGAATTCTGCGATATCCGCTTCACGACGCCACCCGGCACGATCCTCAAGCGTCCGGACAACATCATGGACGCGGGCTGGTTCGCGGGCAGCGAGTTGAACTACGCCGAACATCTTCTGCGTCACGAGGGCGGGCGCGAAGCCCTGGTCTTCTCGGCAGAAGACGGTGCGAGGCGCGCGCTCAGTTTCGATGAGTTGCGCGATGCCGTTGCCGGTGTTGCAGCGGGGCTGAGACGTGCCGGCGTCGTCAAGGGCGATCGCGTCGGCGGCTACCTGCCGAACTGCCCTGAGGCCATTATCGCGATGCTGGCGACCACCAGTATCGGCGCCATCTGGTCGTCATGTTCACCGGACTTCGGCGTGACAGGCGTGGTCGACCGCTTCGGGCAGATCGAACCGAAGGTGTTGTTTACGGCAAATGCCTATTTCTACAACGGCAAGCGCTTCGACTGTCTCGATACGGTCGCGCAGATCGTCGGGGCCATCCCCTCCATCGAACGGACGGTCGTGGTGCCGTTCGCTGCTGGGGAGATCGATGCCTCGGGTATCGATTTCGCCGTGACACTCGGCTCGTTCGCAGTTGCTGGCTCGGACCTCGAGTTCGAGCCCGTCCCATTCGACCACCCACTGTTCATCATGTACTCGTCCGGGACAACCGGCGCGCCGAAGTGCATCGTCCACGGTCACGGCGGCACCTTGTTGCAGATCGTCAAGGAGCATGCGCTTCATTGCGATACCGGCGCCGGCGACCGACTTTTCTATTTCACGACCTGCGGCTGGATGATGTGGAACTGGCTCGCCACCGGCCTGGCGACCGGTGCGACGCTGGTGCTGTTCGACGGATCACCGTTCTACGACGATGGGCGCGTGCTCTGGAAGATGGCTGAACGGGAGAAGCTCACGGTATTCGGGACCAGTGCCAAGTACATCTCCGCGCTGCAGAAAGCGGGCGTGCGGCCGCGCGACGAATTCGACCTGCCACAATTGCGCGCCGTGCTGTCGACCGGTTCGCCGCTTGCGCCCGAGAGTTTTGACTTCGTTTACGACGCGATCGGCGGCGATCTGCAGTTGTCCTCCATCGCGGGCGGGACCGACATCATCAGCTGTTTCGTCCTCGGCAATCCGATGCTGCCGGTGCGCCGCGGCGAGATCCAGTGCAGGGGCCTCGGGATGGCGGTAGAGTTCTTCGACGACGCGGGCAATTCATTGCTCGAGGAGCGCGGTGAGCTCGTGTGCACGCGGCCGTTTCCCTCCGCGCCCGTCGGTTTCTGGAACGACCCGGACGACGCGAAATACCGGGCCGCGTATTTCGAGAAATACCCCGGCGTCTGGGCGCACGGCGACTTCGCCGAACTGCGTAAGACCGGCGGCATCGTGATTCACGGACGCTCGGATGCGGTGCTGAACCCGGGCGGTGTGCGCATCGGCACGGCCGAAATTTACCGGCAGGTCGAAAAACTCGACGAGGTCGTCGAGAGCATCGCGATCGGGCAGGACTGGGAGGATGATGTCAGGGTAGTGCTGTTCGTGGTGCTGCGTGACGGCGTCGAACTCGACGACGACCTGCGTGGCCGCATTCGCCGCGTGATAAGGGATAACACGACGCCGCGGCACGTGCCGGCGAAAATCGTCGCCGTCCCCGAGATCCCGCGCACCAAGAGCGGCAAGATCGTGGAGATAGCGGTGCGCACCGTCGTGCACGGCGAGCAGGTGAAGAACACCGAGGCCCTGGCCAATCCCGAGGCGCTGCGTCACTTCCGGGACATCCCGGACTTGCGCACTGCCTAGCGGTACGGGCCGCAAATCGACTGACGGAGTAACACGAACGTGACGACGCAATACCTGCTGGCAATCGACCAGGGTACGAGCAGCAGCCGTACCGTCATTTACGATGCGTGCGCAAATGTCGTTGCGTCCGCGCAGCAGGAGTTCCGTCAGTACTATCCGCAGTCCGGCTGGGTCGAACACGATCCCGAGGAGATCTGGACATCGGTTGCCAATACCCTGCGAGAGGCGCTGCGCGGGGCCGGTATTTCCTTGCGCGAGATCGCCGGCATCGGCATTACCAATCAGCGCGAAACGACGCTGGTCTGGGACAGGCGCAGCGGTGAATGCATATACAATGCAATCGTCTGGCAGGACCGTCGCACAGCAGCCTATTGCCGCGATCTGAAGAATCGTATCTCCAACGACGCGGTGGCCGGCAAGACGGGTTTGCGCCTCGACCCGTATTTCTCGGCCACCAAGGCGGCTTGGATTCTCGATAACGTGGACGGCGCGCGGCGGCTGGCCGGCGACGGCCACCTGGCGTTCGGCACGGTGGACAGTTTTCTGTTGTGGCGCCTCACCGGCGGCGCCGTACATGCTACCGATGCGACCAATGCATCCCGCACCATGTTGTTCAATATCCATACGCAGTGCTGGGACGACGAACTGCTGGAGTTGCTCGAGATACCAAAGTCCATGTTGCCCGAGGTGTTCGACTGTGCAGCGGACTTCGGCATCACGGTCGAGGACGAGTTTGGCGCTGCCGTGCCAATCTGCGGCATCGCCGGCGACCAGCAGGCCGCGTTGATCGGTCAGGCCGGATTCGAATACGGCATGACCAAGAGCACCTACGGTACGGGCTGTTTCGTGATCGCCAATACCGGCGACACCGCGCTGCAATCGCACAACCAGCTGCTTACGACGATCGCCAGCCGTATCCAGGGCGATGTGAGCTACGGCCTGGAGGGCAGCGTGTTCGTCGCCGGATCGGCTTTGCAATGGCTGCGTGATGAGCTGCGCATTATCGACTCTGCGCCGGAGTCGGAGCAGGTGGCCGAGCGCACCGGGATCGTGGACGATGTCTACGTCGTGCCGGCGTTCGCCGGCCTCGGCGCACCCTACTGGGATCCGGACGCCAGGGGCGCGATCGTCGGCCTGAGTCGGGGCAGCGGGCGCGACCACATCGTGACCGCGACGCTACAGGCCGTTGCATACCAGACGCGCGACCTCTTCGACGCGATGGCTGACGACGGCATTTCGCCGAGCGTGCTTCGTGCTGATGGCGGCATGGTCGCCAATGACTGGTTCCTGCAGTTCCTGGCCGACATCCTCGATGTCCGCGTGGAACGCCCTGCGAACGTGGAGTCGACGGTGCTGGGAGCCGCTTACCTGGCCGCACTGCAGAGCGGAATGATCGACGATCTGCGGGAGGCATCGCGGCTGTGGCAGTGCGATGCCGTGTTCGAGCCGCGCATGCCGGGCGATCAGCGGGACGCGCTGCTGTCAGGCTGGGCGGCGGCCGTGGCACGGGTGCGGGGCGATGGATAACTCCGGAATTGCGGCATAGACGGCCGCCAGCCGTGGTCTCCTGCTAACGTGCTATAGCCGCGACGCACCAGCCTCGTATCACCACGCATCGGCGTAACCCCTGATGGTGACGTTTCCCTTGACTGAACCCGCTAATGACCCAATGATTGCGGACCTGCTTTACGCCGCCGCCGGACCTCTACGATAGCCTAACCAGACTTGCTACGAGCTCGACAGAAAATCGGTAAATACCGGATCCTCGGCCGCATAGCGTCCGGTCCGCTTGCCGATGTGTATTGCGCTTACGACACGATCCAGAAGCAGCGGGTCGCGCTGAAGATACCAAGGGCCGATGCCTACTCCGGGCACGAAGAATTCCTGCACGAGGTCCAGGTTGCGACGAAACTGCAGCACCCGAACATCCTGTCGGTGCTCAACGCGTGCTATATCGATGACCACTTCGTGATCGCGATGGAGCTGGGCGAAGAGTCGCTTGCGGATCGCATCGAGCGCCGCATTTCGACAGCGCGTGCGCTGGACCTGGCCGGCCAGGCTATCGCAGCCCTCGCGCATGCCCACGAGCACAAGATCATTCACTGTGACATCAAGCCCGAGAATTACATCCTGTTCCCGGGTAACCAGCTGAAGCTCTGCGACTTCGGGTTCGCAAAGATCAGCCTGCACACGCTCAAGGCGTCGGGCTCCGGCACGATCGACTACATCGCGCCGGAACAGGCAATGGGCCGCCCCAAGTTTCAGTCCGACGTCTTCTCGCTCGGACTGGTGCTGTACCGGCTGTTGTCGGGCAAGCTGCCGGAATGGCCGTTTGCCTGGCCGATGGTCGGACACGAACGCCTGATCGCGAAGGTGCGCCCGGAACTCGTCGAGATGCTCAGGAAGGCGATCCAGCTGGACCCCGCGCACCGCTATCGCGACGCGGTGCAAATGATGTCGGTCTTCGAGCAGCTTCATAGCCACGCCCGGCGCCAGAAGCGCACCAAGGCTCGGGGTGATCGCAAGGCGGGCACGACCTGGCGGCGCATGCAGTGGCGCGAGTTTCAGCATCAGTACAAGAAAGTCCTCGATACGCGGCACCAGTGCCGGCATTGCGAGGGCCCGGTGTCGGAAAGCATGCAGGCCTGTCCGTGGTGCGGCTTCGACAATCCCGCGAGAAGTTCGGAGTCCTCGATGCCGTCCAGCTGTCCGCGCTGTGAGCGCGGTGTCAAGAACGACTGGGACTATTGCCCGTGGTGTTACGGGCCGGGCTTCGTCGAGGAGACCACGCGCAAGTACCCGGACAAGCGGTATACCGCCCGCTGCAACAACAAGCGTTGCCGCGGACAGCTGATGCCGTTCATGCGCTACTGTCCTTGGTGTCGCATTAAGGTGCGCCGGCCCTGGAAGCTGCCGGGCAGCCGGCACCGGTGCAGGGCCTGCGGCTGGGGGATTACGCAGGAATTCTGGAATTACTGCGCCTGGTGCAGGGAGCCCGTGAAGCGCGCCTGACGGCGCGCCCGGGTAGCGTCGTGTCGAACCTCATTGACGGCCTGCTCGTTCTGGATGGCGCGTTCGAACCGGATAGCCAGGCGGCGGACGTCGGTTGCGGGTCCATCGTGGCCTTTACCGAGCGCGCACCCGACAAGGACACCGAGAACGAGGACACCATCGCGGTCATCCCATGGGGGCCGGAGGCGGTGGTGCTGGCGGTCGCCGACGGCGCGGGTGGACTGCCCGCGGGGAAGCGCGCGTCGTTGACCGCGGTATCGTCCCTGGTCGAGGCCCTGTCGGTCGCAATGTCCGAGACGGTGGTCCTGCGTACCGCGATTCTCGACGGCATCGAGGCGGCGAACGAGGCTGTGCTGCGGCTCGCGAACGGCTGCGCGACTACGCTGACGGTGGTCACGATCGAGGGGGAGCTTGCGCGTTTCTACCAGATCGGTGACTCCGAAGCCCTGGTGGTCGGCCAGCGCGGCCGGATCCGCATGCAGACGACCGCGCATTCGCCGACCGGCTTCGCGGTCCAGGCGGGTTTCCTGGACGAACGCGAGGCGCTTCACCATGCCGAGCGACATCTCGTGTCCAACTTCCTGGGCACCACCGACATGAATATCGACATCGGCACCCCGGTGGAGTTGCAGCCGAGGGACACCGTGCTGCTGGCAAGCGATGGACTGATGGACAACGTGCATGTCCACGAAATCATCGAGCACATCCGCAAAGGGCCGGCGGAGTCGGCCGTGAACGCGGTCGTCGAGCTCGCACGCAGCCGCATGCGTTCGAACAACGGCACAGACCCGTCCAAACCCGACGATCTATCGTTGATCCTCTATAGAAAACGTCCGCCGGCGCGGCGCCGTTCGCAAGGAAAACCCTGATTCCAATCGTGCGACAGCTGAAAAGCCAAGCGCTGTCATCAGCTTGCAAGCACCTTATCGAGAGTCGCGCACTCCCCGCCGGGCTATTGATTGACCACCGGCGGCGTATTATCGTCGGTGCAGCGGGCAGGGGCGTTTGCCAGCGCGCCACGCAGCACGATTCCGATGGAACTCCGGGCTGCGTTTGGCGCTCAAAACAACGAATGCCGGTCGTTCCGGGTCGTCACGACACAAAAGGCCGGGCCTCCAAACTCGCCATCGAGAGGCACGAGCAAATGAACTGCAAACAGTCAGCCAGATCTTCGTTCCGCTGGGCCAGGACCGGCCTGGCGGTGTGCGCCGCAACGCTTCTCATCGCCGGGTGCAAGAGCTCGGTCATCCAGCCGCCGAGCAGCGGCATCCCCGCGCCGCCATCGGGCGGCATGCCGTCACCACCGTCCGGCGGTTCGTCCGGCGGAGGGTCGCAGGGCGGCGAACAGAGCGGCGGCCAGCAAGGGGGCGGTTCATCAGGCGGTGGCCAGCAAGGAGGTGGCTCCTCGGGCGGCGGCTCCGAAGGCGGCGGTTCCTCGGGTGGCGGCTCACAGGGCGGCGGTTCGTCAAGCGGTGGGGCATCGCCCAGCGCAGGTTCTTCCGGTGGCGGTGCCGGCCAGTCCGGTGGCGTCGGCAGCGTGCCGCAAGTTGAATTCCCGATGCCAGGCGGCGTACCGGGCATGAGTGGCGGCGACGGCAGCGACGGCAGCGACGGCGCGGACGGGGCAGCCGGCGAGGGTGCGGACGGCGGTGACGGCGAGAGCGGTGGCGACTGCGGCGGCACCGGGCCGCTCCCGGGCGGTGTCGGCGGCATGGGGCAGGCCGGCGAGTGCCTCGGCGGTGGCGCGTCCGCAAGCGATGCCGCGGAGGCCGCAATGGCAGGTGGTGCTGGCGCGGGCGAAGGTGCCGAAGGCTCGGAGGGCGCCGCCGCGGGAGGCGCTGAAGGTGGCACCGGGACAGGCGGTGCTGGCAGTGCAGGCCAGTTCCCGGGCGAATCGGACGCGGAACGGGCTGAGAGGCTGGGGCGCGAGCTCGAAGAGTCGATCGGCGGTTTCGACGAGGTTCTGAGCGAAGAGCAGCGCGAAGTGGCCTCGGTCGGCCGCAACATGGAAGGATTCGGCGGTAATGGCGCCTCGGGTGGCGGTGCGGCCGGTATCAGCCTGGGCGAGCAAGCCGCGGGCGGCACGGGCGCTGGCTCGGTCGCTGTTGCGAACCAGCCTGCGGCGCAACGCCAGTCGCCGGTTGCCGGCCTCAGCGAGGAGGAGATCCGCGAACGTACGCCCGACGACATTCCCGTCCTGGTCGACGACGACATCATCGCGCGACAGTTACGTGAAGCGGCCCTCGCCGAAGAGGACCCGGAGCTGCGCGAGCGCCTGTGGGAGGAATACCGGAAGTACAACGGGATTTAAGGAGACGGCTGGCGAACCATGAGGAGAGCATCACCGCTTGTGGCAATGACCCTGCTCGCATTGCAGGGCTGTACCGTCAACGAAGTCATCACGGCTGAAGAAACCGAACTCGTTGTCGCGGACGACCCGGTCGACGAGGCATTGCTGCTCGATATCGGCATCGTCGAGTTCGACGATGGTGTGCCGGAAGACAATGATCCATCGGACACCCGGATCTACGAGGAAATTCGCGGCGCCGAAGCGCGCTACTTGCCGTATCACCTGAAGACGACACTGCAAGGGACCGGACACTGGGGTGCCGTGCGGGTCATCCCGTCACGACAGGCCTTCACAGACGTCATCATCAGTGGCCGTATCGACAAATCGGACGGCGAGTACGTGAAGCTGGAAGTGTCGGTCGATGACGCCACCGGCCGTCACTGGTATTCGGAGACCTACACCGCGCAGACCGGTGTTTCGTCCTACTCGGAGCGGCGCGACCGGCGGCTCGATCCTTACCAGAAGGTGTTCAACGACATCGCCAACGATCTGCAGGCCTACGTCGCGGAGTTGCCGTCCGGGGACATCAGGCGCATGCGCCAGGTCTCCGAGTTACAGTTCTTCGGCGACATGTCGCCGACCCAGTTTGGCGAACACCTGACGACCGACGATGACGGTATCGTGCAGATCAACCGTCTTCCTGCCGAGAACGACCCTACCGTAGAGCGTCTGCGGCAAATTCGCGAACGCGACCGTCTTGTCGTGGATACGCTGAACGAGCATTACGCAAATTTCTATTACGGCATCGCAATCCCATACAACGCATGGCGCAAGACGTCCCGCGAAGAGGCAATCAATTATCGCCAGGTGAAGCGATCAGCCACGCTGCAGACGCTGATGGGCGTCGCCGTCCTGGCTGGCTCGATTGCGATGGACACGGACAGTTCGAGTTCGTCGACGCGGCGCATGCAGCGCAGCCTGCAAAGCATCGGCATTTCCCAGGGCATCGACCAGATATTCGCTGGCTTCTCGCGGCGCTCCGAGGCGTCGCTGCATGTCGAGGCGATCAAGGAGTTGTCGGAATCCTTCGGTTCCGAAGCGGCGCCAATGGTAATCGAAGTGGAGGGACAGACTCGCCGCCTGACCGGGACGGCTGCGGCACAGTATGAGAGCTGGCGCCGTCTGCTTCGCGAAATCTACGAGGCGGAAACCGGATTCCCGGCGTCGATCAACATGGGGTCACCTGCTCGCGAGGCTGAACCGACTGGATGAGCGATCGAGAACCGGCGCGAGAGCTGAGCGTTGGCACCCGGCTCGCTAATCGGTATACCTTAGCCCGCCGCTTGGGCAGAGGGGGTGTGGCAGAATCCTGGCTTGCGTCGGACCGGATTACCCGCGCGTCCGTTGCGCTCAAGATCCTCGTTGACGATCGCGTCGGCGCCGAGGCCTTGCGGCGCGAGTGGCAGCTCGCGATCCGTCTCATGCACGCGCATATCGTGCGCGTCTTCGAGTTCCACGAAGACGACGGCGCGTTCTACAGCCTTCAATTCATTGACGGACCGGACATCAGCGTCCTGGCTGGTGCAAGCCCGGCGGAGTCGTTACCTCCCGTTGCCCTGATCGCAGACGCGTTGCGATATGCACACGCGAAAGGGGTCGTGCACCGGGACGTCAAGGCAGCGAATATCCTGCTCGACCACAACGGCGCACCGTACCTGATCGATTTCGGAGTGGCTGCGAGGGGCGCCCAGAACCCTGGAGGCGGTTCGCTCATTGCCGCCAGTCCGCAGCAACTGTCGGGCAATCCGCCCGGCCCGGCGGACGACATTTTCGCGCTCGGCGGCCTGATCTATGAGCTGGTCAGCGGGCGCTCGCCCTGGAGTTCCACGGAAACGGCGCAGGACATAGCCGGGAAGGAGCCGCCGCCGCTGGTTGCGGCCGACGGTTCGCCGCTTCCGGAAGGGCTGCAGGCGCTGGTGGCGAGGATGCTCGACAAGAACGCTTCGCGCAGGCCGGACGCCGAGACCGTCGCAGATGAGCTGACCGAGCTCGGCTTTGCGCCGGCGCCGGCCGCCAGCCGCTTCGTCGCCACGGCGGGGGGCTCGCAGGACGAGGTGATCGAGACCCGCGAAGCCGTGCGCCCGCAGAGGCGCGCACCGCAGGCGCCGGCCACGGCGCGCGGCACGTCGTCGAGCGGCATCAGTCCGCGAACCCTCGGGATAAGCCTGGCCGTTCTGCTGCTGCTGCTGCTCGGTGTCATCTTTCTTCTTCCCAGGACGGTTGACGAGCGTGCCCCCGTGCCTGCCGCCGATACACAAACACGGCGGGAGGCAGCGGTGCCGGCGGCCGGACAGCAGAAGCAGCCCGAGGTCGGGTTCAGCGAGAACCTCGAGGACCTGAGCGGCCGCGATCAGCGTGTGCAGGACCGGGCATCGACCGAGGAGATCCTCGGCGAGCTGCTGGCGAAAATGGATACGCTGGAAAGCCGCGCCGTGCAGCGGTGGGGTGGATTGCGATTCGCGCGCGCACAGGCCGTGTATGCCGAGGGCGACGAGGCTTACCTGGCTCGCGACTATGCGAGTGCGTCGCAGAAATACCGCGAGGCGATCGAGATCGTCGAGCCGTTGCTGGATGAAGTCGACAAGGTCTTCGCAGCGACGTATGCGGAAGCGCGCGCAGCCCTGGAGGCGGCCGATCCCGTAGAGGCGGTGCGGCTATTCGATCTCGCAGCCGCAATCAGTCCAGGTCACCCGGGCGCACAGGAGGGGCTGCAGCGCGCGCGTAATCTCGATACGGTGCTCTCGCTGATGGACCAGGGGCTCGCACATGAAAGCGAGCTCGCACTGCAGGCGGCACGTCAGAGCTTCGAACGCGCCGTCGAACTCGACCCGGCATGGGAACCCGCGCAGGCCGCCCTGCAGAGGGTTCGCGGCACGATCAGGCAGATGGAGTTCGACCAGCGTATGACCGAGGGGCTGAGCGCGCTCGCGGAAGCCGATTACCTGGGGGCGCGTGCGGCATTTCGCATGGCGGAGAAACTGAAGCCCGGTTCGCCGGAGCCGGCCGACGGTCTGCTGCAGGTCGATCAGGGCATCCGGCTGCAGGAGATCTCCTCGCTGGAACTCAAGGCGGGACGGCACGAGCAGGCGGAAGAGTGGGGCGATGCGAGCGACACTTACGAGCGCATTCTCGAACTCGATTCCAACCTCGCGTTCGCACAGGACGGGCTGAGCCGGGCCCGGCAGATGGAAGCCCTGCATGAAACGCTGGAAAGTTATATCGCGGAGCCCGACAGCCTGAGCCGGCCGTCGACGATGCAGGCGGCAACGGGCTTGCTGCTCGACATTACGCGCATGGATGACATAGGTCCACGCCTGGCAGATCGGCGTGACGAGTTGTCACGGCTCCTGAAGCGCGCGGCGACGCCCCTTACCGTGACGCTCGTATCCGATAACCGGACGGACGTCTCGATTTACAAAGTTGGTAAACTCGGCAGCTTCGATGAACATCAGCTCCGCCTGCGGCCGGGCACCTACGTTGCGGTCGGCGTACGCCCCGGCTACCGTGACGTGCGGCTTGAATTCCGCGTGGCGCCGGAAATCGACATGGAGCCCATCGTCGTTCGCTGCGAGGAACCAATTTGAGTCTGAACCTAGTCATCAGGGATGTCGAAGGCGAGCGGCAGGTAGACGCAGAGCGTCTGCCGATGCGCGTCGGCACCGGCAGCGACTGCGAATTGCGCTTGCCGGGTCCTGGCGCGGCGCCGGTCATGATGCTCGATGTGCTCGATGACGTGCCCTTCGTTCAGCCCGTCGGCCGAGACGAATCGATGGCGATCAACGGAGAGCCGCTCGCTGCCAGCCGACGCCTGCAGAACGGGGACGAGCTGCGTTACTTCGGCAGCCGGGTCCTCGTGCACATCGACGCGGACCGGTTGACCCTCGAAGTGCGGCTCGAAGACAGCGCCTACGTAACGAGACCCCCGGAGCTCGATGCGGCCGGCCAGCATCCGGCCGAAGAAACCATCGCGCCGACAGCTTTCCGACGCGCGGCGGAGACTCCCCGGGCGACTGCGGACAGGACGGGCCACGGGGCATTGCGCTGGGTGATCGGTGCCGCCCTGACGGCGCTCATCGTCGTCTCGTTTTTGCTGTTCACGTCCAAGTCGGTCAAGTTCGACGTGACGCCCGGCTCGCCCGATACGTTTACCGTCGGTGGCGGCTGGTTCCGCATACCGCTGGGCGATCGCATCCTGCTGCGCAAGGGCAGCTACACGGTGCAGGTGTCGCAGCAGGGCTACTACGACGTCACTCAGAATTTCGAGGTGGGTGACGAGCAGAACGTCATCATCGAGCTCGCGATGCGCAAGCTGCCGGGGCACGTCACGGTCGTCACGAACCCGCCGACCGACGCGACTGTCGCGATTAACGAGAGCGAGATAGGGCCCGCTCCGTTCGGACCGATCGAATTGCTGCCCGGCGAGCACAGCATCAGCGTGCGCGCCGATCGGTTCCTGCCCTACAGCGGCGTGATCAACGTCCCGGGCCTGGGGCAGCACGAACAGGTGAGCGTGCAACTCGTGCCGCGCTGGGCCGAGATCGCGGTCGACTCGGAGCCCCCCGGGGCGCGCATCTACGCTGGCGAGCAACAGGTCGGCGAGACTCCCGCGACCATCGAGCTGTTAGAGGGTACGCACCAGATCAGCGTGGTTCAGGATGGCTACAGCGCCTGGGACGGCACGGTTGTTGCCCAGCCAAATACCGATACAGCGCTGCCGCTGATAAGGCTACAGCCGGCCAACGCGAGGTTGCTCGTCAATTCGATCCCCCGCGGCGCGAACGTTACCGTCAACGGGCGTTATCGCGGCCAATCGCCGCTCACGCTGGATCTTGCGCCGGACGTGAATTACGAGATCGGGCTTTCCAAGGCCGGTTACGGCATAACGAGCCGCAAGGTGCGTCTCGAAGCGGCGGCCAGCGACTCGATTACCGTCGATTTGACTGCGAGAACCGGCACACTGACGGTCAACGTGCGGCCCGCCGACGCGACGGTCTACGTCGACGGGCAGGCCCGCGGCACTGGCAGCATGACGTTGAGCCTGAGTTCGGCACCGCACCGCATCGAGGTGCGTAAGAGCGGCTACGAGTCCTGGTTACGCACGGTAACGCCGCGGCCGGGCTACCCGCAGACGCTGTCGGCTAGCCTGCGATCGATGCAGGAGATACAGCGGGCGTCGATCGCCAGGGAGCGCACGACGGCGGCCGGGCAGGTACTGCGCCGCGTCGAGCCCGGCACCTTTACCTTGGGGTCCTCTCGCAGCGAGCAGGGCAGGCGGGCGAATGAAGTCATCGTCCCGGTCCGGCTGACGAAACCGTTCCTGATTGGTGTACAGGAAGTTACCAATCGCGAGTTCGCGCAATTCCGTGCGAATCACGACTCCGGCGCCGACATTCACGCTTCGATGGCGGGCGACAACAACCCTGTGGCGAAGGTTACCTGGTCGGATGCCGTGCAGTACTGCAACTGGCTCAGTGCCCGCGAAGGCCTGACGCCCGTCTACAAGGAAGAGTTTGGTGAGTGGGTTGCCATCCGGCCGTTCCCAGACGGCTACCGGCTGCCGACCGAGGCGGAGTGGACCTGGGCGATCCGCTACCAGGGGGGCAACGGTGCGCTGAAATATTCCTGGGGTAAGGAGTGGCCGCCGCGGCGTGATGCCGGCAACTACGCCGACAAGTCGGCCGCCGACCTCGTGCCGACGATCATCCCGGGTTATGACGACGGTTTTGCGTCGACGGCGGAGGGCGGCAGATTCCCTGCTAATGCCCTGGGGATCTTCGACGGTGCCGGCAACGTTGCCGAATGGGTGAACGACTTTTACACCGTGCCGACGCCCGGCGTGACGGAGCCCGTGGTCGATCCGCTCGGTCCCGAGCGCGGTAATTCCTATGTCATACGCGGCTCGAGCTGGCGCCATGCGACGGCAACCGAGCTGCGTCTGTCCTACCGCGACTACGGCAACGAGGCGCGGCCGGACGTCGGGTTCCGTATCGCGCGCAATGCCGACTGAATTTCGTGCGACAATTGCCGCCCGCGGCGGTCAAAGAAACTGCTGACTGAAGAGGATCGACGATGCAACGTTACGTGCTGACCTTGTCGCTGCTGATTGCCGGTGCGGCTGCCTGGGCACAGGACAGTGCGCCGGAGGACGACGTGGCGGCGCAGGAATCCCGTGAGACAGGGGAACCAGCGCCCGACGAACAGGAAGGCGACGTGGACCTCGACGAAGAGAGCTATCTGGATGCCGAGGAAGAGGATTTCGTGCCCACCGAGGATATCCCCGCCGACCAGTCGATTCCGTTTCCGACGGACATCTAGGCTCGGCCCCTTTTAGAACCTGACATTGCTTATCTATGAACAAGAAGAACATTCCCGTTGAGTTCGTGTTCCAGCTGTTCGCGTTGATTATCGCAATCATCGTCGTGCACGCGTTCTACGTGTCGGTTGTCCGGCCAAACGCGGCGCAGATCATCGAGGAACAGAATGCCGCGTCCGCCGCCGACCCGGACTACGTGCGCGAGCGCCGCGTCGCTGTGCTGATCAAGGACCTCGAGCAGGAAGCGTGTTTCATCCTGATGTTCTGGGCGCTGGCGATCATGGGATACAAGGCGGTGAAGATCGTACGCGAGCGCCGCCTGCTCGACGTCGACCTGGTGCCAGTGGCGGAGGGAATGCGAATATTGCCCGAGGACACGCGCGAGTTCGCACGCCAGGTGCAGCAACTGCCGGACGAACAGCAACAGATGCTGTTACCGCGGGCCTTGCTGAACGCGCTCAGACGGTTCAGTTCGACGCACAATATCCAGGACGTTTCGAGCAGCACGAACACGATCTGCGAGTCGGAGGCCGAACGCCTGGAATCGGAATTGTCGATGATCCGTTACATCTCCTGGGCGATCCCCTCCATCGGCTTCATCGGCACCGTGCGTGGTATCGGCGAGGCGCTGGCGCAGGCCGACAAGGCGGTCCAGGGTGACATCGCGGGTGTCACCCAGAGCCTGGGCGTCGCCTTCAACTCGACCTTCATCGCGCTATTGATCAGTATCTTCCTCATGTTCCTCGTGTATCAGCTGCAGCTCCTGCAGGAACGGCTCGTGTTCGACACGCAGGCGTATTGCGACGACAAGCTGATTCGTCACATGAGAGCCGACTGACCGTCTCACCGAGCGAACCGTGTCCCTGCTCGCCGCACACATCAACGACGCCGGAATCTCCGTGCTCAGTGCCGAGCGGCTGCTTTACCGGGAGCCAGGCTTTGCGCTGCTCGAGGACGACGAACTCGCGACAGGTCTGAAAGCGTTCGAGAACGCGCGCATCAAGCCGCGTCGGATACATAATCGCTTCTGGTCGGAGCTGACGACCGATGCGCTGGCCGACCGGCGCTTCCAGCACCTGAGCGCGGCCGACCTGGCCAGCCGTCAGCTCGAGCAGATCTGGCGAGCGGTGGCCGCGTCGGGCGACCGCCTGGTCGTCGCAGTGCCGGCTTACATGACAGGCGAGAACCTCGGCCTTTTCCTCGGTATTGCGCACGAACTGGACGTGCCGGTCGTCGGGCTGGTCGATGCCGCGGTCGCGGCGACACGCCGCGAATACCGGGGCGCAGTGCCCGTGCATGTGGACCTGAGCCTGCACACCACGACGCTGTCGCGCCTGAGGCAGAATGGCCAGGTGCAGCTGGATCGGAGCGAGATCATCGAGAATGGCGGCATGCTGTCGCTGTACGACGCCTGGATTCGCATTATTTCGGACGCCTTCGTGAAGCAGTCGCGTTTCGATCCGCTGCACACGGCAGAGACGGAGCAGTTGCTGCTGGATCGACTCAGCGGCTGGCTCGCAGCCGCGTCGGCCAGCGACACGGTGACGCTCGAAATCGACTATCGCGGAATCGCGCACAGCGCGGAGCTGGAGTCCCTCGACCTGATCTCGGCGGCAGCGCCGCTCTACCAGCGGATCGCAAGTCAGCTGCGCGCCGTCTACCGGGCGGAGGAAACGCCGGCGATCCAGCTGAGCGACCGTGCCGCTCGCATGCCCGGTCTTGCCGATATGCTCGCGGCACGCGTCGGCGGTGAGGTATTCCTCCTCGAGCCGGGCGCGACAGCACGCGGACTGCTGACGCGCTGCCGCGACATGCAGCGCGGCGATGGAGGCGTGACGCTCATTCGCCAGTTACCGTGGGACCAGTCACGGGTGACGATCCACAGGGACGAGGCACCGGTCGCGGCCGGGCAGCCGACGCACCTGCTGTTTGAGAATACGGCGTATCCGATCGATGGCCGCTCGTTGCTGATGGGTTCGCAGCCGGTCGCCGGCGAGCGCTGGATCGAGCTGCGCGGCGACATGCCCGGCGTATCGCGGCGGCACTGCTCGATCGAACGCAAGACCGGGCAATGCGTCGTGCAGGATTACAGCCGCTATGGAACGTTCCTGAACGGCCACAAGATCGACGGTTCGGCCGTCCTGCAGGTCGGTGACCTGGTGCGCATCGGCAGCCCCGGCTACGAGTTTCGGCTCATCATGACGGAGTCCGAAGATGGCCCGTAAGCGCCGCCAGTTCGAGGTCTTCAGCATGTCGTTCCTCGACTGCATGAGCTGCGGCTTCGGCGCCGTGATCCTGTTCTTCATGATTATCAATGCTCAGGTGAAGGAATCCACCGAGGAGGATCCCACCGAGTTGATGGCCGAGACCAAGCGCCTGGAGATCGAGATTCTCGAGGGGCGCAAGAACATGGTGCTCGCCAAGAACACGATCGAAACACTGGAGGAAGAGAAACAGACCGCGGAAGGCAAGATCGCGGAAATCATCGCGCTGATCAAGGAGTTGCGCGAAGAACTCGCCGAGTACGATGACGAAACGCTCGCGAAAATCGAGAGGATCGAAAAGCTGCAGGCGGACATCAAGTCGCTGGAGGAGGAGGTCAAGCGGCTGCTCGCGCTCAAAGCGGAACAAGAAAACCAGGGTGCGCGAATCCGGGAGTTCAAGGGCGAGGGCGATCGCCAGTACCTGACGGGACTGAAGCTTGGCGGTGACCGCACGCTGATACTGGTCGACCGTTCGGCGAGCATGCTGGACGACACGATCGTCAACATCATTCGCCGTCGCAACATGTCGGACGAGGACAAGCTGCGAGCGGTCAAGTGGCGCCAGGTGGTGGCCAGCGTCGACTGGCTCACATCGCAGTTCAAGCCGGGCAGCAAGTTCCAGATCTACATGTTCAACAACGAAGTTCAGCCGGTGATCAAGGGCAGCGACGGCACCTGGCTCGAGGCGGACGATGGCACCAAGCTCGACGAGGCCATCCGTGTGCTCCGCCGCACGATCCCGGAGAACGGTACCAACCTGCGTGCTGCATACGAGATTGCCACCAGGCTGACGCCGCGGCCGGACAACATCATCCTGCTCGTCGACGGCCTGCCGACGATGATGGAGTCCACGAGCAACCGTCGGATGGTGACCGGGCGTGACCGCATGAGCATGCACGGCCGCTCGATCCGCGAACTGCCCAGCGGGATTCCGGTCAACATCCTGTTGTTCCCGATGGAAGGGGACTACGACGCCGCCATCGCCTACTGGACGCTGGCTTACGGGAGCGGCGGCTCGTTCATGGCCGTCAGCCGGGACTGGCCGTAGCATGTCGGAGCGGGCATGAGTAAGCGACGTCGCAACGTTGATGCTTTCAGTCTTTCGTTCCTGGACTGCATCTGCTGCGGGTTCGGCGCGATCATCCTGCTGCTCGTATTGTCGAAGATCTACGAGCCGATGATCATCGAGAAGACGCAGGACGACCTGGAATCGCTGATCGCTCTACTGCAGCAGGAACTCTTCGACATCCGCGGCGAGACGGCGATCCTGAATCGCGAACTCAAGGACGTGCGCGAGCAGACCTCCGACACGAAGATCCAGCTCGCACGCCTGCAGCAGGAACTCAACACGGTGAAGGGCCAATACGAAGCCTCGCAGGAGGAATCGGACTCGACGATCGACGAAGGCGCGCTGGCCTCCGCGAAGCAACGGCTGACGGAGGAGATGCGGCGCCTGCAACCCTACTACAAGCGCGCCGACCAGGATGCTGTCGCCGGCATTCCCGTGGACAGCGAGTACATCATCTTCATCATCGACACGTCGGGCAGTATGCAGCAGTACAACTGGGACCGCGTGCAGCAGAAGCTCAACGAAACTCTCGATGTCTATCCGCAGGTCAAGGGCCTGCAGATCATGAACGACAACGGCAACTACATGTTCTCGCAATACGCGGGCAAGTGGATACCGGATACGCCGGGCCGCCGCGAGGCCATCAAGAACACCATGCGCCTGTGGCGCCCGTTCAGCGACAGTAACCCGGTGGACGGTATCATCTACGCGATCAGCACCTACTGGTCGCCGGACAAAAAAATCAGTATCTACGTGTTCGGCGACGAATTCAGCGGCCGCTCGGTCGAAAACGTCATACGGCAGGTGGACACCGTCAATCGTGCAGACGCCGAGGGCAACCGTATGGTTCGCATTCACGCGGTTGGTTTCCCGTTCCTGTTCCGCGGTAGCGGCGATATCCCGCCGACTGCGCACAAGTTCTCGCAGCTCATGCGCGTGCTTTGCGAGCGCAACGGGGGCACCTTCGTTGCGCTGACGCATTGGGACCGCTGACGACACCAAGCGCACTTTTCGCCATATTCGATCGTCAGAATTCCACGTGTCAGTCACGTGCGCACCGTTATTGCGCCTTTTAATCATCCTGTCGACGGCCACGAGTCTGGCCGCATTACAGCAAGGAGATTTCAATGCGTAAAACGATTTCAGTAATCACGGCTCTCAGCCTCGTCGCGATGGCGCCGATCGCGGCGCACGCGGCTGCGTCCAAGCAGGAAAAGATCGGCGTCGGCGCCGGCGCGATCGTGGGCGCGGCGGCCGGAGGGCCTGTAGGGCTCGTCGTCGGTGCGGCAGTCGGGGCATACCTGGGGGACTCGGCGAACCGTAAGAATGGCGAGATCGAGTCATTGTCCGCCCAGCTCGCGGCATCGAGGACCGAGGTGGTGAAGCTGGAACGAGACATCAGCAGGATGGACCACAATCTCGATACGCTCAGCGCCGAACTACAGGGGCTGCAGCGGTACGCGAGCCCGGAGATCGCCAGCCTGTTGCAGGCCGGTATCACCATGGACCTGCTGTTTCGCACCGACGAGGCCGTGCTGGCCGACACCACCGACAGCCGGCTGCAGGAGCTGGCCACGACGCTGGTCTCGATGCCGGCTATTCGCGTGCAGCTCGACGGTTTCGCCGATGAACGTGGTGACGAACGCTACAACCAGAAGCTGTCCGAGCAGCGCGTGGCCTTCATCCGCGACAAGCTTGTCGCGTCGGGCGTGGATGTCTCACGGATTACGGGCACGGCACACGGTGAATCACCGGCCAAGGATCAGACCGTCGACAGCTATGCACTGGAGCGCCGTGTGAGCCTGAGGCTATATACCGACGACGTGACCTCCTTCGCCTCGAATCCCGAGTGAAGAACGGGCGGCGGCAACCGGTTCCCCGCAAGTCCCACTTTGCCGGCCCTACCGGGCCGGCTTTTTTTGGTCGCGCGCCGAGGACCGGCGTGCAACCCGGGATTGCTTTATAGTAACGCCATGAACACCGACCTCGCGGACAAGCACTGCAAGCCCTGTGAAGGCGGCGTGATCCCTTTGCAGTCGGAGCAGGCGGCCGAACTAATGCAGGGACTGCACGCCGGCTGGAGACTGAGCGACGACGGCAGGGAGATTTCGCGTCGCTTCTCCTTCCCGGCGTACAGCCGGACAATCGCCTTCGCCAACGCTGTCGCGTGGGTCGCCACTGTCGAAGGGCATCACCCGGTCCTGACCGTCAGTTACAGCGATTGCGTGGTCAGCTACACGACGCACGCGATCGGTGGCCTGTCGGACAACGATTTCATTTGTGCTGCCAAGATCGACCGGCTTGCCGCCGACGCGGAATGATCGACCTCGCGGTTATTGAAGCGGCGGCGCAACGACTCGACGGCATCGCTGTTCGCACCCCGCTCATACGCAATGACGAACTCGATCGAATTGCGGGCGGCCGCGTGCTGGTTAAGGCCGAAAACCTGCAGGCCATCGGCTCGTTCAAAATCCGCGGCGCCTACAACCTGATGAGCCAGCTGTCGCCCGATGAAGCCGCCCGCGGTGTCGTGGCCTTCTCATCGGGCAACCACGCGCAGGGGGTGGCTCTGGCAGGCCGGCTGCTGGGTATTCACGCCGCCATCGTAATGCCGTCCGATGCCCCGCGCGCGAAGATAGACAGCACACGGCGCCTCGGTGGCGAGATCATCACCTACGACCGCTATACAGGCGACCGCGAGGCGATCGCGCGGGAGATCGCCGCGGATCGCGGAGCCGCATTGGTGCCTTCGTACGACCACGAAGACATCATCGCGGGGCAGGGCACCGTCGGACTCGAGGTTGCGGAACAAGCAGCCGAGATGCGGCTTCCGCCCGACCAGGTGCTTATCAATTGCGGCGGCGGAGGCCTGTCAGCAGGCAGCGCCGTGGCACTCAAAGCGCGGCTGAGCCGCGTTTCCATACGCACCGTGGAGCCGCAAGACTTCGATGATACCGCCCGTTCGATCGCCGCTGGCAAGCGGATGAAGGTCAAGCCGGGCTCGCGGTCAATCTGCGATGCACTGCTGGCCGATTCCCCGGGCGAACTGCCGTTCGAGATTCACCGGCGATTATTCGATGCGGGCCTGACGGTGAGCGATCGAGAAGTACGCGAGGCGATGCGCTTCGCGTTCCGCAACCTGAAGATGGTCGTCGAGCCGGGCGGCGCGGTGTCGCTCGCCGCTGTGCTCAGCGGCAAGATCGATACGAAAGGGAAGACAACGGCCGTCGTGATCAGCGGCGGCAACGTCGACCTGGATCAGTTCGCGGCGATACAGGAAGCTCGAGACTGAGGTTAGCTGGCCGCGGCCGACAGTGGACTCCGCCGCACGCCGCTCAACTCGAGCCCGCGCTGCCGACGTTTCTGCCAGCCGTCCAGCCATGTGACGATCCGTTCGATCTGCTCGACGTCCGGCCGCACCCGGGATGGCTGCATCTCGTGAACGCCAATGCCCTGTTCAGCGGCGTGAACGAAGTTCTGGCTGTCGCGCAGCACCGCGATAATGGGTATTCCCAGTGAGTCGAGGAAACGCATCAGCTTTGCGAGGCTCTTGGTATTCTTGCGCGTGCGGTTGGCAACGACGGCGAGTTTTTGCTCGTTGCGATTCACCTTGGCCACGAGCAACAGATCGGCGATGATCCTCGAGGCCGCATGCGTATCCATCATCGACGGTAGCACCGGCACCAGGATCGACGAGGAATCCCGCGTCAGCTCGCGCAGGTCGTCATGATTGATGCCGGCGGCGGAGTCGACGAGGAGCGTAGCCGTGTCCTCGGGCACGCGCAGCTGCCAGCTGCGCGTGGCATGCATTGAGCGCTTGAAC
Organism: Woeseiaceae bacterium; assembly: GCA_041559075.1. GTDB lineage: Bacteria > Pseudomonadota > Gammaproteobacteria > Steroidobacterales > Woeseiaceae > UBA1847. Next base: position 80,845 of record JBFFEB010000003.1, read on the forward strand.
GCTGCGATCCCGTGGATCGCCGGCTGGTCGGCGGGTCGACGCGTCAACCAGGCCATCGCCGAACCCTGCGGATCAAAATCCATGATCGCCGGAGAGACCCCACGAATCGCGTAACAGGCGGCGATATTGGTGACCAGCGTTGACTTGCCGCAACCACCCTTGGGATTGAGGATGATTATCCGGTTCAGGTTGTCTCGTCGCGGCGTTCTCAGCATGGCCCTGTCACGGGGAGTAGTAACACCATAAATGTCGCTCAGCCGTCGTCGGCTGTCCTTGCGCGGAATCACATAATACCCGATGCCCGCGGGGAACAGGAATGCTGCCGTTACGCCCTTTCAGGACTTCTCAGGATAGGTTTCATGACACGGGAGTGTGTCGCCGCTGCAGGACCATTGTGCCCGCGAGCCAGAGAAGATCCTCGCCTGCGGCTCGATGCCCGGCTCGTGATCGAGCGAGCCAGCCGGCACGACGGCGATTCCGCCGTCGTAGACCCGGGGCAGCGGGCTGCCGCATATCGAGCAGAACACCGCGGAGAAGCGCTCGGCTTCGGGCAGCTTGTAGTTGCGTGCAAGATGCTCGCCTGCGACCCAGGTGATGGACTTCAGCCGCAGAATAATGTTGCTCGCGTGCGCGCTGCCACTCGCCTTGCGGCACCTCCGGCAATGGCAGTGATAGAAGCGCCTTGCGTCACCCGTGAGCTCGTAAGCGACCGAGCCGCACAGGCAGCTGCCCGACAATGCGATATCCCCCATGGCCCCCTCCGGCCGAGTGTTCCTCGAACCGCAGCATAGCAGGCTTCCGGGGTTTCTACTTGAGGTGCGAGCGCCTGAAATGCCGGGCGTCGCGCAGCCAGCGGCAGGTCTTGCAGTAGCAGGTGCGCTTGTGCCGGTGCGTGGCTCTCAGGTACTCGGTGGCTACTCTGAGAGCGTCCGCGAGCTGCTCGACGGTGGCATCTTCGAGCGAGCGAGAGCGATGCTGGTCGAGCCAACGACACGCAGTGCCGAACTGGCATTCCGTGCATTCCTTGATAAACACGTTGTAGTGGCCGCCGTAACGGCAATTGGAAAAATCGACGTCGCGTTCGAGAACCCAGCGCGGATACTCGAGGAGATCGGCGATATAGCCCGTGATGGTCCGGGTCTTATTGCTCTGTATAGCCATGGAGGGACTCCAAGCCTGATCGCTGAGGCTAGCAAGCGTCGCCCTGCCGCATTATGGGGGAATCTACGTATCGCGTTGGTCGATCGGAGCGCATGAAGCGGCGAAGATCAGAACATCTCGCTGGCGTCCAGACGTTCTTCCCGCGGCTTGCTGCGCCCCTTGATGAATTCGCCCGTGATCATCTTGTCATAAGACATCCCGGGTCCGACCATCGGGTAGACGCCGGCTTCGGGATCGATGATGACCTCGAGGAACGCCGGCCCGGAAAACGCCATGAACTCGGCGATGACCGCTTCCATGTCTTCCTTCCTGTCGAGTTTCTTCGCGTACTGGAAGCCGTCCGCCTCCGCGGCCTTGACGAAGTCCTTGCTGTGCAGGGACTTGTCGCTGGCGGCCATGCGGCTGTCGTAATACAGCTTCTGCCACTGTCGCACCATACCGTCGCCGTAGTTGTTGAGGACGACGACCTTGATCGGCAGCTTGTAGGTCGTGGCTGTTTCGAGCTCGCCGAGATTCATGCGCATACTGCCGTCGCCGTCGATGTCGATCACGACGCGATCCGGCTGCGCAAACTGGGCACCGATCGCAGCGGGCAGACCGAAGCCCATCGTTCCCATGCTGCCCGAGGTCAGCCAGAGTCGCGGCTCACGATAGTCGAAGTACTGCGCGGCCCACATCTGGTGCTGGCCGACGCCCGTCGAAATGATGGCTTCGCCCTTCGCGTGCTTGTTGATCTCTTCGATCACGGCGTATGGCTGTATCAGTTTGCTTTCGCGATCGTAGTTCAGGCAATGCTCGTGCTTGAGGTGCGCGATCTCGGCGTGCCAGGCGCCGAAGTCCTTGCTGAATCCGATGCGCCTCCCGTACTCGAGCAGTTCCGTCAGATCGCGGTCGAGCAGCCCGACCTGGTGCCAGTCGACACGCTTGACCTTGCCGATCTCGGCGATGTCCACGTCGAAGTGCACTATTCGCTTCGCATTCGGCGCGAAGCGGCCAGGGTCACCCGCCACGCGGTCGTCGAAACGGGCGCCGACGGCAATGAGGAAATCGCAGTCATCGACCGCGTAGTTGGCCGAGGCGAGGCCGTGCATGCCGAGCATGTGCAACGCCAGCGGATGCCGGGTGTCGCTGGCACCCAGCGCCATCAGCGTGGTGGTGACCGGGATGCCGTACTCCGATGCAAGCCGACGCATGGACTTGGCGGCGTTGCCATTGATAACGCCGCCGCCCGCATAGATCAGCGGCCGTTCCGCCTCGCCCAGCATGGTGAAGAAGCGGTCGCAGGCTGCATCGGAAAGGCGGTTTTCGGTGACGGCCTGCAGTCGCCGCCGGTAGCCGGGCAACGGCAGAGTGCCACTGCCCATGAATGCCCCCTGCCAGTTCTGCACGTCCTTCGGTATGTCGATGACGACGGGTCCCGGCCGCCCGGTGCGTGCGAGTTCGAAGGTGCTGCGAATGGTGGCTTCGAGACGCTCAGGGTCCGTGACCAGGAATACGTGCTTGGCGACGGCGCCCATGATCGCGGATACCGGCGCCTCCTGGAATGCATCGGTGCCGACGGCGCTCGTCGGGACCTGGCCGCAGATAACGACGACAGGGACGGAATCGGCCATGCAATCGCGTACCGGGGTCACGGTATTCGTCGCACCCGGGCCGGACGTCACCATGACGACGCCGACCTTGCCGCTCGCGCGGGCGTAGCCAGATGCCATGAACCCCGCACCCTGCTCGTTCGCGGGGACGATCAGCGGCATCGGCGAGCGGCCGTCGTCTCGCGCATGCAGCTTGTTATAGCGGAACACCGCGTCGTAGGTCGGCAGTATCGCGCCGCCGCTGTACCCGAAGATCGTATCGACGCCTTCATCCGCGAGCACCTGCACCACGATGTCGGCGCCGCTCATGATTCTTCCTGCCAGGGGATGACTGTTTGATCGCTTTGCGCTGCCCTGTTCGCTCACCGTTCTGCCGTCGCTCTTTGAATTGCGGATCTTGATCGAGTGTTTACTAATTTTTATTGCATTGCAATACTCGCTGTATTGTGCTGCCCGCGGCATGACGGGCACGCAAATGTAGTTTCAAACGTTTCTTTTTTCGAGGTGTACCAGGCGATGCGACACGCAATTTCCGTACTGTTAGAGAACGAGGTCGGCGCCCTGACGCGCATGACCGGCATGTTCTCGAGCAGGGGCTACAACATCGAGTCACTGAACGTGGCTCCCACCAATGACGCCACGGTGTCCCGCGTGACGCTCGTCGTGTCCGGCTCGGACGCGGCTATTGCGCAGCTGAATGCGCAGCTCGCGAAACTCGTCGACGTCGTCAACATTCACGACATGACTCTCGGCGAGCACTTCGAACGCGAACTGGCCATCATCAAGATGAAGCTCGACAAGAACGGTGTTGCGCGTGCTGCTGAACTCGCGAAGAAATTCGGTGCCGACGTGTTGGATGACGATGCGGCAAGCTACACGCTGCAGCTGACCGGTCGAATTCCGGATATCGACGAGTTCGTTGGCGGCGCGGCCGACATCGGGCCGCTGTCGGCGGTGGCGCGAAGCGGCAGCGTCGCGGTTTCCAAGGGCGAGGTAACGCTGTCGTCCTACGACCGGGACCATCGCCTTTCCAGCTGACGCGATGAGCGACTTCGCCATCGATGATTTTCACCGCATCGTCGTCAAGGTCGGTTCGTCACTACTGATCGGCGATGATGGCCGCGTCGGCCGGCAATGGCTGGATGGCCTCGCCGAGGACATCGCCGATCTGCACGCCCGCGGCCACGAGGTGCTGGTCGTGTCGTCGGGCGCTATCGCGATCGGCAGCAGCATACTCGGCATCAACAAACGGCGGGCAAGGCTCGAGGACCTGCAGGCCGCGGCGGCGGCGGGCCAGGTGCAGCTCGCGCATGCCTACCAGGAGGCGCTGGACGAATTCGGCATCACCACGGCGCAGGTCCTGCTAACGCCCGAAGATACGGAGAATCGGCGCCGCTTCCTGAATGCGCGCGGCACGCTCGGGCGGTTGATCGGACGGCGAGTAGTGCCCGTGATCAACGAGAATGACACGGTCGCGACCGAAGAGATCCGTTACGGCGACAACGACCGGTTGGCGGCGCGCGTAGCGCAGCTCGTCATGGCGGATGCGCTGGTCCTGCTGTCGGACGTGGACGGTTTTTACACGGCCGATCCGGCTGCCGATCCGCGGGCGGAATACATTCCGCTTGTGACAGCGATCACCGACGACGTGCAGCGAATGGCGGGCGAGACCCGGTCGGATTTCGGTAGCGGCGGCATGGCCACCAAGGTGCAGGCCGCGCGCATCGCCACGCACGCCGGCTGCGCGACGATCATCACCAGCGGTGCGGTGCAGCGCCCGCTCAGCCAGCTGGCCGCTGGCGGCCGGTGCACGTTGTTTCGCGCGCCGGGGACGCCTGCGGCGGCGCGCAAGCAGTGGCTTGCGGGTGTTCTCGAGGTGCGCGGCGAGCTAAGGTTGGACGATGGTGCGTCGCAGGCATTGCGCAACGGCAAGAGCCTGCTGCCGGTCGGTGTGGTCGAGGTGCTCGGAAATTTCCGCCGTGGCGACGTCGTGACCCTCGTTGACTCGCACGGCCGTGAGCTGGGCAGGGGGCTCGCGGAGTATTCCTTCGAGGAGGCCTCGCAGCTCGCGGGCTGCCAGTCGGAGAGTATCGAAGTCGTTATCGGCTATCGTGGCCGCGCAGTGATGGTGCATCGCGACGAGCTGGTGATATTCGATCGTAACAACGGAAAGACCGATGCCTGAAACGATTCCGCAGGTGATGGACGAACTCGGCCGCCGGGCACGCGATGCGTCGCGTGCGCTGGCGATGTCGGGGGATGATGTGCGCAATGCGGCGCTTCATGCCGCAGCGGCGGAGCTGCGATCGCGCTGTGATCAGATCATCGCGGCGAACGAGATCGACATGCGAGAAGCGCGTGATCGCGGGCTCAGCGCCGCGATGCTGGACCGGCTGATGCTCGATGAGGCTCGCGTGGAGGGCATGGCGTCCGGGCTCGAGGCGATCGCGACGCTCCGGGACCCGCTGGGGCGCGTCAGGGCGGAATGGCGGCGTCCCAACGGCCTCGCGATCCAGCGCGTCGCCGTGCCGCTCGGCGTCATCGGCATCATTTATGAGAGTCGGCCCAATGTCACCGCCGATGCTGCAGGACTGTGCGTGAAGTCGGGGAATGCCGTGATTCTGCGCGGCGGCTCGGAGAGTTTCCATTCGAGCCGCGCCATTCACGCCTGCCTCGTGTCGGGGCTGGAAAAGGCGGGTTTGCCGGCCGATAGCGTGCAGATGGTGCCGACCACGGACCGCGTGGCGGTCGGCTACCTGCTGTCGTCAATGTCGGAATGGGTGGATGTCGTCGTCCCGCGCGGCGGCAAGAACCTCATCCGGCGCGTGCAACAGGAAGCGCGGGTACCGGTGATCGGCCATCTCGAGGGGATCTGCCACGTCTATCTGCACGAAGCGGCCGACGCCGACATGGCGGCCGACATCGCCGTCAACGCGAAGATGCGCCGCACGGGCATCTGCGGTGCGGCCGAGACGCTGCTGGTCGATCGTGCGGCCGCGGGGCGACTGCTGCCGCGCGTTCTCGGCGCTCTGAGCGAGGCGGGCTGCGAGATTCGCGGCGATAGCGACGTCGTCGCGATATTCCCGGGAGCGATAGCCGCGACTGAAGAGGACTGGGGTACCGAGTACCTCGATGCGATCATCTCGGCGCGCGTAGTCGACGATATCGACGCGGCGATCCGACACATCGGCAGATACGGTTCGGGGCATACCGAGTGCATCGTCACCGACAACGATGTGGCAGCCGCGAAGTTCTTCAACGAGGTGGACAGTGCCATCCTGCTGCAAAATGCGTCGACGCAATTCGCAGACGGTGGCGAGTTCGGGATGGGTGCGGAGATCGGCATCGCCACCGGCCGCATCCACGCGCGCGGGCCGGTGGGCGCGGAGCAACTGACGAGCTACAAGTACGTCGTCCGCGGTAGCGGGCAAACCCGGCCCTGATGTCTGATGAGCCGCGGATCTGCGATGTTGCGGTGATCGGCGCCGGGATCAACGGCGCCGGTATCGCCCGCGATGCGGCGCTGCGAGGTCTTTCGGTAGTGCTGTTCGACAAGGGCGACGTGTGCAACGGTACCTCCTGGGCATCGAGCCGGCTGATCCACGGCGGGCTCCGTTACCTCGAGTACGGTGAGATCCCGCTGGTCTACGAATCCCTGCACGAGCGGCGGCATCTGCGGCGCATCGCGAGCCACCTGGTCAAGCCGCTGCGTATCTGCATCCCGATCTACCGCGGTGCGAAGCGCGGTCCGCTATTGATAAAGCTCGGCCTGCTCGGCTACGACCTGCTTGCATGGCGCAAGCCTTTGCCGCGACACAAGATGCTGGGCGACAACGAGATTCGTGCGCGCGAGCCCGGGCTCCTGCAGGAAAGGCTGCGGGGGGCCGCGTGCTACTACGACGCGCAGGTGACGTTCGCCGAGCGGCTGGTGCTCGAGAATGTGCTCGCTGCGCGCGCTGCAGGCGCCGAGATCATGACGTACGCCGAGGTCACGGAGATCGGCGTTCGCCGTGGCGCGGTCGCGTCGCTGACGTGCGAAGATACGCTCACCGGCGAGCAGCGCAAGTTTGCGCCGCGGATGGTCGTCAACGCGGCGGGGCCCTGGGTCGACTCGGTGCTGGATCGCACGGGACAACGGCTGCCGGAACTCATTGGCGGCACCAAGGGCAGCCACATCGTTGTGAGCCCGTTCGAAGGCGCGCCGCGAGACGCATTCTATATCGAAGCGCAAAGCGACGGCCGGCCGTTTTTTGTCTTGCCGTGGAATGACATGTTCCTGATCGGTACGACCGACCTTCGTTACGAAGGCGATCCTGCGAGCGTCCGCGCCAGCCGCGAGGAGGTGGACTACCTGCTGGCCGAGACCAACCGCGTTTTCCCGGCCGCGGGGCTCACCATCGACGACGTGCACTACGCTTACGCGGGCATCCGGCCGCTGCCGCAGCGAACACATGGACCGGAGTCCGCGATCACCCGCCGGCACATCATCAAGTCCCACCGGCGGCGCGTGCGGGGCCTGTTCTCGATCGTCGGCGGCAAGCTGACGACGTATCGCAATCTGGCGGAGCAAACAGTCGATAAGATCGGCAAGGCGCTGGGCCGCCGGCTGCCCGAGTGCCGTACGCGCGACACGCTGTTGCCGGGCGCCGGCGGGCTCGACGAGGCCCGCGAGGCGCTCGGTCGGATTGACGGTCTTTCCGAAAGCGGGGTCGAGCGGCTGCTGCGCATCTATGGCAGCCGCGCTGCCGGGATTGCCGCACTCGCGAATACGCGCCCCGAGTTGACCGGCTGCATCGACGAGGCGGCAACTATTCCGGAGGCCGAAGTTGCCTACGTGGTGGTCAATGAGCTGCCGAGAACGCTCATCGACATCGTGTTCCGTCGCATGATGATCGGCCTCGATGCCGACCAGGGCCGCCCGCATTACGCGCGGATTGCCGAACTGACGGCGGCCGAAAATGGCTGGGACGAGGCGCGGCGTGCGTACGAATTGGGCTTGCTGCTGGCTCATGCCGATTCGCTGCGTGTGCCTTGACCGGAGCCCACAAGATACTCCGCCCATCGTCGGGAGCAGCCGCCGAGACTGACGCTTGGCAGGCAAGACCAGCCGCTCAAACGGCATCTGTGAGGTTGCAATCGACTGCGGCTGATAGCCCCGACGCAGCCATTACGGACATCCCGGAATTGACATTCATCGACGCCTTTACCCATATCGCGCACTGCCGGACGGCTTTAGCGACAAAATTCTAAATTACGTAAAAAGACGACCAATCGGCAGGCATGTGCCAATAAACTCTGTTCTCGATGGAGATCGGTACGTTACCCACGGACAGGGGAATTGCTTCGAGATGAGCCACTTGCGAATCATTGAGGGTGGAGAGACAGATCCGCTCACTGAGCGCAGCCTAGCCAGCACTTTTCAATCGCCGCACGAATTTCGATTCGGTCCGCCGCCAAGTCTGCTTGCAGGCACCATCACGAGTGTCCTGGGAGTTGGTGCCAGCCTCGTGAGCCTTATGCTGTTCTTCTGGTTATGGCAGCCGGGACCGTATATTTCGAAGGAATGGCTGGTTTTTGCAGTAGCTGGAGCGATCATTGGCTTTTTTATGAGACTTGAACAGCCGATTGTCGAGGTATTCAGCCAAATGGAGACCGAAGAACCTGATTAGCCATAGCTCCTGCAAACCGGCGCCTCAATGACCTGCGCATTTTCCCTCGGTTCGGCGCACTAAGAATTGAACCGAGGACCAATTCCAGGCCTCGCTCTCCGAGCGGGGCTTTTTGTCTCACATACTCTCCGCCCGCCGCCCCTGGCCGTTGAGTGAACCCCTGTACCGCTGACGAAGATATCGTTGGTTATTGTTTCGCCGTGCGTTAAACGGGTGAAATCGAGGTTCTCGTGGTTCTGCCGGACCGTCATTCCTGATTGATGCGGCACAGCACTCGCTTTGCTCCCCTTTGGCCGCCAATCTGGTAGATTGCTGCGTCAGGCCGCAGCCGGCAAAGGACCCCGATGTCACAGGAGCCACACCATTGTTCGCGAGCATTGAACCATCGATCCGTCTGAATTGCCTTGTAGTTGCGGCCACGCTGTTGATGATGCCGGTCGTGGCGGTCGGCGAATCGCCGATCCTCCAGCCGGGCGCACCCGGGGAGCCGCCGCGCGAGCTCTCGGCCGACGAGGCGATCGCGATTGCCAACACCAGCTACTCGCCGGCGGACGCTCGGTTCATGCAGGATATGATCCCGCATCATCACCAGGCACTCGAGATGGCCGAACTCGCAGCCGATCGTACGAACCGGCAGGAGCTGATCGACGTTGCGGGCCGTATCGATGTCTCGCAGCGTGACGAGATCGAGTTCATGCAGCAGTGGCTGCGTGACCGTGGCGAGCACGTGCCGGAGCCGACCGCCCACGGTGCGATGCACACCACCCACAAGATGGCCGGCATGGCGACTCCGGAGCAGATGGCAGAGCTTGCCGCATCGAAAGGCACCGACTTCGACCGCCGGTTCCTCAAGCTGATGATCACCCACCACGAGGGCGCGGTCACGATGGTCGAGCAACTGCTCAAGCAGCCCGGGGCGGCCTACGATCCGGTTCTATTCGAATTCGTGAACGACGTCACTAATAGCCAGAGCACAGAGATCGAGCGCATGAACGTGCTGCTTGTCGGCCTCTCGGATGATCCACGCGCCGGCCTTGCTGCCGGATTCGACGATGCAGGCCATGCGATCTCGAACATGGAGATCGTGGCATCGCTGCCGAAGGCGGCCGGCTTTTTCGACCCGAATAATCCCGCCGAACTGCCGCCGACACGGCTGCAGCCGGCGGCCGACGAACCGGACGAGCAGGAATCCGCGAAAGCGAAGATCGAGGACGACGAGCAGGCCGTGGAGGAGGAAGAGGAATACGAGCGACCCCCGCTCCTCAGTTTCTCGAATACCGACATGGCATTCTCCGGCGACGTCCTCGTGGCCGGAAGCTACCACGGCTTCAACGTCTACAAGTTGCAGGACGATGGTGTGCCGTCATTGAAGAGTTCCATCGTCTGCCCGGGCGGGCAGGGCGACGTATCGATCGTCGGCGATCTGCTCATCATGTCCGTCGAGGAGACGCGCGGCCGGGTTGACTGTGGCCTTGAGGGCGTGAGCGATGACGTCAGTCCAGAGCGTTTCCGTGGTATCCGCGTGTTCGATATCAGCAACCTCGCGCGGCCGGTGCAGGTCGGCGCCGTGCAGACCTGCCGTGGCTCGCACACGCATTCGGTCGTCGCCGGGCCCGGTGAGGACCGCAAGATCATCGTGTACAACTCCGGCACCTCCGTCGTGCGTGAAGAGGAAGAGCTGGAGGGCTGCATCGACGAATCCCCAGGCGACGATCGCACGGCGCTGTTCCGCATCGACGTCATCGAAATCCCCGTCGACGACCCCTCCCGATCGCGTATCGTCGACAGCCCAACTGTCTTTGCCGACCCTGAGACGGGCGTGCTCGCCGGCCTGTGGCGCGGCGGCGATCACGGCGACGACACGCAGGAGACCTACCGGACCGACCAGTGTCACGACATCACCGTGTTCCCCGCACTCGAGATTGCCGCCGGCGCCTGCTCGGGCAACGGGATCATTTTCGACATCTCGGACCCGCGCAAGCCGCAGCGCATCGACGAAGTCGTCGACCAGGGTTTTGCGTACTGGCACTCGGCGACCTTCAATAACGACGGTACCAAGGTCATCTACACGGATGAATGGGGCGGCGGCAGCCGGCCGCGCTGCCGTGCCTACGATCCGCTGAACTGGGGCGCAGATGCGATTTACGACATTGTCGACGGCCAGCTCGAGTTCCGGGGCTACTTCAAAATGCCGGCGCCGCAGGTGGACGAGGAGAATTGCGTCGCGCACAACGGCTCGATCATCCCGGTCCCCGGCCGCGACATCTTCGTCCAGGCCTGGTACCAGGGCGGGATCTCGGTGATCGACTTCACCGACTCGGCCAATCCGTTCGAGATCGCCTTCTTCGATCGCGGCCCGATCGACGCCGAAGACATGGTGGTCGGCGGATTCTGGTCAACCTACTGGTACAGGGGACGTATCTACGGCACGGAGATCGTGCGTGGGCTGGACGTTCTGAAGCTCGTGCCCAGCGAACACATCACAGCCAACGAGATCGCCGCGGCGGCCGTCGCCGACCAGGGCGACGTGTTCAACCCGCAGCAGCAGTTTCCCGTGACCTGGCCGGCCGAGCCGGTCGTTGCCCGCGCCTATATCGATCAGCTTGCGCGCGACGAGGCTCTGGACGCAGTGATCGTCGGCGACCTGTCGCAGACACTGGACAGCGCAGAACAACGGCTCGGTGCCGGCGAGCGGGATCGCGCATTGGCCAGGTCGCTCGAGCGGTTTGCCGGGTGGCTCGGTCATGATGCGGCAAGCGTGACCATCGCCAAACGCCGGGCGGGGCTGGCAGAAACCCTGCAGGGCATCGCGGCCCGGCTGCGCTGACGATCGGTGTGGCGCGCTCAGCTGCGCGTCTTCGGGACAATAGTGTGGCCGATGTGTTCGGTGCGGTGGTCCACGGTGTAGGGCAGCACCTCGAAATTCTCGCCGGCTTCGTGCCGATGCTTGAGG
>JBFFEB010000004.1:0-88917 GCA_041559075.1 Woeseiaceae bacterium
CCCGGGTAGGCGCAACTCGTGAGCACTTCGTGCGTTCGGTCGAGTGCATCTGCTGCAAGCGGCAATCGGGGCAGGAGTTCGTCGAGCACCCAGCCCTGGAGCTGCTCCTGGTAGTCGACCGGTCCCTCGAACGTATCGCTCCACAGCAGCTCGCTGCCACCCGCATACAGCTGCAGGGACAAGCGCAGGTTCTGTCCCCGCCCGCTGAGCGTTCCGGTCAACAGGTAATCCGCGGCGAGGGCCTGTGCCTTTTCTGCGACGGACAAGCCGTGAATCGATGCACTGCCCGAGCTTTCGTACTCGATCACGCGAATTTCCGGTCGTGATGCCAGCAACAGGCGGAAGCGCTTGCCGAGGTGGTCGGCGAGATCCCGGGTTTCCTCGCGTGTGTCCATTGCCTCTATCGGCAAAACCGCGACGGTTGGCCGGCCGGGCGAAGCGAACCAGTGCTGCCACGCGAACACCGCGGCAGCCAGCCCGATAGCGACCGCGACGGCCGCGCGGCCCATCACCGCGGCTCGGCGCCGCTCCTCGAGCTGCCCGTATAGATCCTGAAAGCGCATCACTCGTCAGTCTACTTATAGTTGTACATCGAGCGTGAGGGCTTTTCGAGTAAACTGGCGCGATGAACAGCAAGCGCTTTGCATTCGCGCTACACGGCGGAGCCGGCGCCCGCAGCGGTAGAGACTATTCCGCTGCCGAACACCACATGCGCGAACTGACGGAGAACGCGCGCGACCGGCTGGCCTCCGGAGCCCGCGCGCTGGACGTCGTCGAATACGCGGTCGCGCAGATGGAGTCCTCCGGTCTGTACGTCGCCGGTCGCGGCTCGGCGCCGAACTCCGCCGGCTACGTGGAGCTCGATGCGTCGATCATGGACGGCCCCGTCAGCGCGGCAGGCGCGGTCTCCTGCATCCGCGACGTCGTGAACCCGGTTTCGGTTGCGCGCCGCGTGATGGAAGCAACCCCGCACGTAATGCTGTCCGGGGCCGGTGCCCTGGCCTTCGCCCGCACCCAGGGCTTCGAGGAGGTTGCGGACCCCCGCAAGTACTACACGCTGCCGATCGGCGTCAGGAAAAACGAGGTCACGGACCGGTCGCACGGCACCGTGGGCGCCGTTGCCCTGGATATCAACGGCAATCTTGCCGCGGCGACCTCGACGGGCGGCACTTTCGGCAAACTCGAAGGCCGCGTCGGGGATACCCCGATCATCGGCGCCGGCACCTGGGCCGACAGCGACGTCGCCGTCTCCTGTACCGGCACCGGCGAGTACTTCATCCGTACCGGCGCAGCAATCGCCGTCGCGTACAAGGTGAAGGCCGGTGCATCCCTGAGCCAGGCCATCAACGAAGTACTGGCCGACATCCGGCATCTCGGCGGGGACGGCGGCATCATCGCGGTGGACGCCGCGGGCGGTGTCGAGATGATCTACAACTCCGCGGGCATGAAGCGAGCCTCCGCCGACAGCCGCGGCAGCGTGTTCGTGGCGACTTTCGACTGACGCAGGTACGATTGGACGATGACCGTGAGTGCCGACATGCTGCAGCCCCTGCCGGGCGTCATCGAGCCTCGCTGGTGGACCGGGTCGCCCGCTCTGCCGGCCGAATCGTTCACGATCGACTGCGCCGGCTATCCCATGGATTCCGGCGATCTCGACAGGCGCGGCGAACTGGCACGGCGCATGAACGCGTTGTTCGACGAGGTCGGCCTCGTGGTCCTCGTCAACACGCGGCTCACCGACCTGCCCTCCATGCGCGAGTTCGCGAAACTCGTGATCGACAACGAGATGCGCTACAAGGGCGGCGCCAATCCGCGCGACAACCTCGCGAAGAGCGTGTACGAGGTGGGGGCGCCGCTCGAAGCCTGGCTGCACTACCACCACGAGATGGCGTACGTCTCGCACAGCACGCGGATGCTGGGCTTCCTGTGCCACAAGGCGCTGCCCGACCGCGGCCACACCTTCGTCTCGGATAACCTGCGCGCCACCGACGCGATCCTCGAGACCGGCTTCGGACAGAAGCTGAAGGAGCTCGGGATCTGCTACCACCGCAACCTGACCGACCGTGAAGCCTTCGCGGGAACCGACCAGATCGGTGTGTACAACCACTGGCAGAAGTCGATGCTGACCGAGAACCCGGACGAGGCGATCGCGATGGCGAGGTCGCGCGGGCTCCAGGCCGAGTGGGGGGCGAATCGTCTGTTGAAGACGCGTTACTACGTATCGGCCTTCGAGTACTTCCCGCAGCTGGATCGCAACCTTCTCTACAGCAGCGTGGCCGACGACGGCATGTGGTTCGACAGTTGGCCGAAGGTCATGCACCTGCCATATGACGAACGGCCGCTGAAGCTCACTTTCGGTGACGACACCGAGATGACGAGAGAAGAGAAACAGCTGTTCGTCGATATCTACGATCACTTCGGCATTCCCATCGCGTGGAACGTCGGCGATATCGCCATCGTCTGCAACTATCGCTTCGCTCACGGCCGTCCGGACATCCACCTGGGCGACGGAGAAGCACGCGAACTCGGCGTCGTAATCGGCGAGTCGTTCGAGCGCGTCGGCGACCTGCCAGGCAAGTGGTAGACGCGGCGAAGCTCGAGCAGTTCATCACCGAGCACTGCCTGCCCGACGCCTTTCACCGCACGGCGACGAAATTCTATGACCCCCTGGTCACCTGGGTTCGCCAGCGGCTCGAGCGAAAAACGCCGTTCCTCCTCGGCATCAACGGCGCCCAGGGCACGGGCAAGTCGACGCTGGCCGATTACCTCGCGCTCGCGCTCGGCGGGTCCGGCGACCGAGCTGTGGCGGTCCTTTCGATCGACGACGTCTACCTGACGAAAGCGGAGCGGCAACGCCTGGCGGAAACGGTGCACCCGCTGCTCGCCGTCCGCGGCGTACCCGGCACCCACGACATCCCGATGCTCCGCGAATGCCTGAGACGCCTTCGCAGTCTCGGGCCGGGAGAGCAATGCCGCCTGCCCCGTTTCGACAAGGCCCGCGACGACCGGGCGGACCCGGCGTCATGGCCGGCGGTCACGGGATCGGTCGGGTTGATTATCCTCGAGGGCTGGTGCGTCGGCAGCATCGCCGAAGCCGACGTCGGGCTCGAAATGCCCGTCAACGCGCTGGAAGAGACGCGCGATCCCGGCAAGCAATGGCGCCGCTACGTGAACGGGCGTCTTGCCGCTGACTATGCAGACCTATTCGCGGAACTCGATTCGCTCGTGTTCCTCTTGGCGCCGAGCTTCGACGCGATCCTGCGCTGGCGCATCGAGCAGGAACACAAGCTCGCCGCGGCGAAAGGCGGGGATGTCACCGGCATCATGAACGACCAGCAGGTCCGCGAGTTCATCCAGTACTTCGAACGCATCACCCGACACGACCTCAAGACCGTACGTAGCAACGCGGATATCGTGCTCGAACTCGACGCGTATCATGACTGCGTAGCCAGCCACTACCGGGAATAACATGATCAGGCTCTACACGTGGAGCACGCCGAACGGCGTCAAGATCTCCATCGCGCTCGAAGAACTCGGTCTGGACTACGAAGTGATCACCGTCGATATTACAAGGGACGAGCAGTTCAACCCGGAATTCCTCACCATCAGCCCGAACAACAAGATACCGGTGATCGTCGATGGCGAAATCACGCTGTTCGATTCGGGCGCGATCCTGCTGTATCTCGCGCACAAGACGGGAAAGCTGGCGCATCCCTCGACCCTGACACGCACGGAGCCCGCAAGGCAAACCATTACCGTGGGTTCGAGCGAGCTCGAATCCTCCCGGCTCGTCTACGGCTGCATGCGCATTGCGGGCGACGGCTGCAGATCTCGATAAGGGAAAGCGCGCCCTGCACGCCGGTGCCCTAGTCCGGTCGCATGCCCGCGGCCCGGTAAATGTCGTCGAGGACCCGCATGTTGGCGATTGCGTCGTTGCCGCCGGTCAGCCGTTCCGCCTCGCCATGCAGCACGTCGATGACGTGTCGCAGCTGGTGATGGTACGTCGTATCACCCGCAACCTCCTCGCGAGTAACACCTTCGGGTGTCTCGACGACGAGTTCGTGCCCCATGTGAGGCGCAACGGGATTGTTCACCGACATCTTGCCATGCTCGCCCTTGACGATGAGCCCGGCATCCAGCCCCGCCGGCAGGTCCCCGGACATCGATGAGCTCACCCGCGCCCTGACACCGCCCGGAAACCCGAGCACCGCCTCCATCTCGACGTCGACGCCGGTTTCGTGCAGCACGGCCGCTGCCGACAGCACCTCGGGCTCTGCACCCATCACGCTGCGGGCCCAGTGCACGCAATAGCAGCCGAGATCCATCATCGCGCCGCCACCCAGTGCCGGGTCGTAGCGGATCTCGCCGTGCTCGGGGCGTATCCTGACATTGAAGTGGGCCCTGATGCCCTGCACTGCGCCGATGGTGCCGGATCCGAGCACCGCCATCACGCGGGCGAACAGCGGGTGAAATCGATAGTGATAGGCCTCGACCAGGACCTGGCCGGTACGCTCGGCGACATCGACCATCGCCTTCGCTTCACCGGCATTCATGGCAAAGGGCTTTTCGCACAACACGTGCTTTCCCGCTTCGAGCGCGGCGATCGTCCAGCGGGCGTGGCCGCTCGGTGGCAGACCGTTGTACACCAGGTCGACCTCGTCGCTGGCGACCAGGGCTTCGTAATCCGCCTCGACGCGCGGGATCCTGTTTTCTTCTGCGAATGATGCTGCACGCGCAGCATTGCGCGCCGCGATGGCTGTCACCTCGATACCTTCGATCGTCGCCGCGGGTTCGATGACGGCGTAACGCGAAACCCTCGATGCGCCGAGAAGTCCTATACGAATCATGTACTTATGAGCCTGCTACTCGTGTTGTTTGCGCGGTAATCCGCTACGCATGACGGGCCCCAATGTTACTCGAACTCGCATCGCTTAAGCGTTTAGAATGCACCATCAAACAACATCAATCCCTCCGCGCCACCGCCAAGACTATCCAACAGGGGAAACCATGAAGCGACTCACGCTCATTGCTGCAGTATTCACGTTCGTCTCGGCACCGGCATTGGCCGACGACGACGAAAAGGTCGAACCGGGATTTAACGAACAGACCTTCAAGGGACTGGCGATGCGCAGCATCGGCCCGGCGTTCATGTCCGGGCGCATTTCCGACATAGCGATCGACCCGAACGACCAGAGCACGTGGTACGTGGGCGTCGGCAGCGGCGGCGTCTGGAAGACGGTCAACGAAGGCACGACCTGGGAAGCCATCTTCGAAGACGAGGACGCTTACTCGATCGGCTGCATCACGATCGACCCGAACAACTCGAATACGATCTGGGTCGGCACGGGCGAGAACATCAGCGGGCGCCACGTCGGATACGGGGCTGGCGTCTACCGCAGCCTCGACGGCGGCAAGAACTGGGAAAACCTGGGTCTCCCCAGATCCGAGCACATTGGAATGATCCGCGTCGACCCGCGCGATTCGAATGTGGTGTTCGTCGCTGCGCAGGGCCCGCTGTGGTCGGCCGGCGGTGACCGCGGACTGTTCAAGTCCACCGACGGCGGCAGGAACTGGCGCAAGGTGCTCGGCGACGGTTTCGGTAATACGGAACTCGACGATCGCTACACGGGCGTCTCGGAAGTCCACATGGACCCGCGCAACCCCGACGTGATGTATGCCGTCACATGGCAACGCTTCCGCAACGTCGCCGTGTTGCTCGATGGCGGCCCGGCGACCGGCATCCATAAATCCGAAGACGGCGGTGAGACCTGGCGCGAACTGACCGAGGGACTGCCCGAGGAGATCATGGCGAAGACCGGCCTCGCGATATCGCCGCAGGACCCGGACGTGATCTACGCGACGATCGAGCTGGCCAACCGCACCGGCGCCATGTACCGCTCCGAGGACGGCGGTGAGAGCTGGGCCAAGGGTGCGGACTTCGCGCCAAGCGGAACCGGCCCTCACTACTACAACGAATTGTGGGCAAGCCCGCACCAATTCGACCGCGTCTACCACGCCGACGTGAACCTGCACGTGACGGAAGACGGCGGCAAGACGATGCAGAAGCTGTCGCACGACACCAAGCACGTCGACCACCACGCGATGGCGTTCAATCCCGACGACGAGAATTACATCCTCGTTGGTAACGACGGCGGACTCTACGAGAGCTACGACCTCGGCACGACCTGGCGCTTCATCAATAACATGCCGATCACGCAGTACTACAAGGTGGCGGTCGACTACGACGAGCCATTCTACAACGTCTACGGCGGCACCCAGGACAACAACAGCCACGGCGGTCCCTCACGCACCGACAACAACATCGGCATACGGCACTCCGACTGGTTCGTGACCCTCTTCGGCGACGGCCACCAGTCGGCCGTGGACCCGAATAACCCGGACATCGTCTACGCGCAGTGGCAGCAGGGCAACCTGGCACGCTACGACCGCAAGACGGGTGAGAACGTGTACATCCGCCCGCAGGCGCGCGAGGGCGAAGCGCCCGATCGCTACAACTGGGACGCGCCTATTCTCATCAGCCCGCATGATTCGGCGGTGCTCTACTTCGGCTCCCAGCGTGTCTGGAAGAGCACGGACTACGGCGACAGCTGGGAACCGATCAGCGGCGACCTGACGCGCAACGAGAACCGCGTGCGCCAGCCCGTGATGGGTCGGACCTGGAGCTATGACTCGCCGTGGGATCTCTTCGCGATGTCGATGTTCAACACGGTCGTGAACATCTCCGAGTCGCCGCTCGTGCCCGGTCTCATCTATGCCGGCACCGACGACGGCCTGATACAGATTACCGAGGACGGCGGCCAGAACTGGCGCCGAATCGACAAGCTGCCGGGCGTGCCCGACCGCTTCTTCGTCAACGACATCAAGGCAGACCTGCACGACCCGGATACGGTCTACGTCGTCGTCGACGACCACAAGAGCGGCGACTTCTCGCCCTACGTGCTGAAGAGCACCAACCGGGGCGGTTCCTGGAAGAGCATCGCCGGCAACCTGCCGGAGCGGCACATCCTGTGGCGCATCGTGCAGGACCACGAGAAGCCCGGGCTGCTGTTCCTGGGCACGGAGTTCGGTGTTTTTTTCACCGTCAACGGCGGCGGCACCTGGACCAAGCTCAAGGGCGGGACGCCGAATATCCCGTTCCGCGATCTCGTGATCCAGGCGCGCGAGAACGATCTCGTCGGCGCAACGTTCGGCCGCAGCTTCTACGTCCTTGACGACTATTCGCCGCTCAGGACCGTCACCGAGGACATGCTGAAGAACGACGCGGTGCTGTTCCCGGTACGCAGGACGCACTGGTACGTACCGAAGCGCCCGCTCGGCTGCTCGCGGGAAGGCTGCAAGGGCAGTCAGGGCGACGACTTCTACGCTGCGCCCAACCCGTCCTTCGGTGCAACGTTCACGTACTACCTGCCCGAGGCGATCCAGTCGCGCAAGGACGCCCGGCGCGAGGCCGAGAAAGAGAAAGAAAAGAAAAACGAACACGTCGAGTTCCAGTCCTGGGACCGCATCCTCGGCGAACTGCGGGAGGACGATCCCGCCATCGTGTTTACCGTCAGGGACGCGGCCGGCAATATCGTGCGCCACATAGAGGCGCCAGTCGAGGCCGGCTTCCACCGGGTCACCTGGGATCTGCGTTATCCCTCCGTTGAAGCGTGGGTGCCCGAGGACCAGCGCGAAGAAGCATGGATCCCCACGGCCGGCGTTCTCGTAGCACCGGGCTCCTTCAGCGTTTCCATGCAGAAGCGTGTCGACGGCGTGCTGACCGACCTGGATCAGTCGCAGCGATTCGAGGCCGTGTCGATCCGCGAGCCGACGCTACCGGGCAGCTCGCAGGAGCAGCGCGTCGTGTTCGACAGCCAGGTTAACGAGCTCTCGCGGGCGGCGCAGGGAACCGTGAAGACCATCGATGCCATCGTCGGCGAACTCGACGCCGCCAAGGACGTGTTGCTGTCATCGACGGCCGATCCGTCCCTGTATGAAATCGCTAACTCGATACAAGAGCGCATCCAGGCCGAGCGTGACCGCCTGACGAACAACGAGGCACGGCAGCTTTACAACGACTTCGACGCAATGACCGTAACGACTCGACTGTTCCACGCGCGCTTCGCGCCCACGACCAACGCCTACGGCCCGACCCCGGACCAGCGTGAGTCGCTGCGCATCGCGAGATCGCTGTACGACGACGTGACGCGCCAGTTGTCGAATCTCGTGGATGTCGAATACGCGGGTCTCAAGGTCGCGCTGGACGCGGCGGGCGTGCCCTGGTCACCCGGACGAGGCATCCAGTAGTAGTCAAGTGGCAGGCACGGCGTTCGCCGCGACCGTGCCTGCCGTTCTGACCTGCGCCCTGCGTTTGCGCTCGGCCGCCTCGATGGCGGTGTTTTGCTCTGCCTGCTCGTGACGCAGCTTGTGGAACTGTTCTTCGAGTTCGCAGACCTCGTGATGGATCGACGTGCACTCGAAGGGCGGCGGCGCGGCCGAACTTTTTGGGGCAGCCGTCGAGCAGGCATACAGGCAGGCAGTCGCGGCGAGTAGCAGGATCGTTGCAATTCTCATCGTCTTCTCCATCTCTCTGGATAGTTAGACGATAAACACCACAAAAACCTTCGTATTGTCCCTTTGCCTCAGCGGCTATTCCGATTCCGGTCGCGGCTCCGGAACCGCGACCACGACTCTCTCAAAACGCCGCGTCGATGCCGATGAGGACGTAATTCTCCTCGCTCAGGTGGCCGGTGAAATACTCGCCGCTTTGCGGTTCTTCGTCGAGGAAATCGACGTTCAGCTCGAGGACGCCCTTCACGTTGCGCATGAAGTAATACGATGCGGCCAGGCTCAGCGTCCGCATCTCGATACCCTCGTAGACCGTGTCGGTGTCTGCGAGGTCGCCCGCATCGCCGAGATTGACGAGCGCGGAAAATACCCACTTGTCGCTGTACACGAAGTCGACGCCCGCGAAGCCCGCTGTCCACTGGTAGTCGATGGCCGGGTCGAGGAAGCCGTCCCAGCTGTTCCATAAATACTGCCCGAACCAGTACCAGCGGTCCGATAGCCTGCCGGAAGCGTCGATGCCGAGCACGACCTTGTCGGTATCGCGGTCACCCGACGCGGTGCCCGCCGGCCCGGTAGCGTTTCGCTGCTCACCGACCAACCCGAACAGGCCAACGGATGCAGGCCCAATGGTGGTCCCCGCACGGCCGAATACACTCTTGCCCGTGTCGTTGTCGAACAGGTGATCCGGCCGCCGGTAACCGGGGCTGGTGACGTTGAAGTTCTCCTCGATGCCGTTGCCGTTCACGAACCCCAGTGACACGTCGACAGGTCCGAACCCCCTGCCGAATAGCAGGCCCCGGTCGTACGTAATCCCCGCGAAGCGGTAGGCCATGAAGTCCTGGAAGGTCAGGCGGACCTCGCGCGGGAACATCAGGTCGGAGACCTGGAACTGACCGAGCTGCAGTCCGACACCCGTATCGAACAGGTCGTCGTAGCTGAACCAGGCGTCCTCGACGATGACCTCGGTGTTCGCGCCCTTCTCCGCGAAGATCATATAGAAGTAGTAGCTGATGCTGTCGGTGAGGGGCGCGCTGGAGAGCAGCTTGATGAGATAGGGCGCCTGGAAGTCGAGGCTGGAGTCTGCGACGACTTCGCCGCTGACCGGATCGACGGATTCGGCATCGCGCGCCTGGATGAAAGCCTGCACACGGGCCGCCAGCGGCAGTGTCTTCGGCAACGCCAGCGTATCGTCGCCGGTCGGCACCGTATGATCACGCCAGTTCGCCATGCGGAAGTTCATGTCGCCAGCGAAGCGGTTACCGAAGTCGTTGAGACGCGGATATGCCGCATGGCAGACGTTGCAGCTGACACCGTATTCACGGGCGAACGCGGGCATCGCATCCGTCGTGTCCGCGAGAACGAGGAGACTCGCGATGAGCAGTGTTGAAACGGCGGCGGACCGGGTGGCGGGAATACCGGGCATGACGGCTACTCCATGAGAACCGAGCAGGGCTGACATTACGACGCACTTGGCGCAGCTGCACCATACGGGCATCTGCGGATCGAAGTAGGGGAACACGCGACCGGGCCGCCTGCAGGAGCGGGCCTGGGCCCGCGACCCCGTCGCTCGTGACTACCAGGTCTTGCGGACGCTGACCATGAAATTGCGCCCTGGCGCATCCAACCCTGAGCCGTGCACGCGGAAGTGCTTGTCGAACCCGTTTTCGATGCCCAGCGTAAACTGCCAGCCGCCGGTCACATCCCAGCTGCCGCGAGCACCCACGATACCCCAGCCGCCGGTGCCGTTCGGGTCGATACGAATGTCGCGAACGTCGCGGGAGCTGAGACGATCCTGCCCGCCGGCAAAGCGCAGCCAGGCATCGAGGCGAAAGTCGCCGCCGGCATCGTAGCTGACGTTCAGCCGCCCGCTGAGCGGCGGGATGCGGTCGCCCGGTTCCGCTGGCGAGCCCGTTACGCGCTCCTCGCTCCAGGTGTAGTTGAGCACCGCCTCGAGGCTCATCGTGTCGTTCAGGTCGAAGCTCGTTCCACTCTCGAAGCCACGGACCGTCGAATCTGCCGCGTTCACACTTCGCACGACGTCGCGCCCCTCGGGCGTGACGTCGCCCGTCAGCACGGACGTGATGCGATCCGCGTAATCCAGCGTGTACAGCATCAGCTCGAAATGCCCGCGGTCGCCGGTAAAGCGCACGCCCGCGTCGAACTGCACGACACGTTCGGAGTCGAGATCCGGATTCGGGATGTTGAAGCGGTTTCCCGGGCGATTGCCGAGCGTGCCGAGGTCGAACACGTTGGGCGCGCGGAACCCGAAGCCCGCGTTCGCCACGATCTGCCAGCTGTCGTTAGCATTGAATATCCAGCCAACGTCGCCGCTAAGGTCGGTGACGCTGACCGATGCGGCGATGGATACCGACGTCTCCGGCAGCGAGACGTTCTCGTGACTTGCACGCAAGCCGCCGCTTAGTATGTTGCGTGCCGATACGTATTGCTCGGTGTTACCGAACACGTCGACACGTTCTATCCGCGAGCCGTCGGGAAAACGCGGCGCCAGTTCCGTTGTTTCCCCGTCCAGGATGTTTTCCTCGCTGCGCGCGCTCGATACCTCGTCGAGGTACGTCTCGATGCCCGCCACCCAGGATCCCGAGTCCGTCACGCGGCTGCCGCTGACGATGAAACCGTAGAGATCGCTGCGATTCGACTCGAGGCGCCTGTCCGTCGCTTCGAAGTCTCGCGACACGCGGTCGTCGTCGATGCGCTGCCAGGCGAGATCGACGCTCCAGTCGAGCCCGAAGGCGCCGGCCTCGCGGCCGTACCTACCGTGCACGAAAACACGGCGATTCGGCCTGAAAGAGAACTCCGAGGATGACGGCTCTGCCTGGCCGAACCCGGGCACGAGTTCATCGACGCGTGGTGTTTCAGGCTGCTCGAGGTAATGCACGTCGAATAACCAGCTGCGATCGTCATCGGGGCGGCCCGCAAGCACCCAGCGTGCGGCACGTGACTCGTAGCCGCTGGGGCCGATACGATCGCCGCCGCCGGTGCGCCGGTCACCCGTGTCGAGAAATTCACCGCTGAACGAGGTTGCAATGCGACTATTGCCGGCATCTATCGTGGCGCTGAGCATCCTGCCGAGCTCGGCCGTGTCGTAGGCCGCATAGAGCTCGCCGCGATATTCTGGCCGGACTGACTCGAATCGCGGCACTCTCGTCACGAGCTGGACGACCCCGCCGACGGCGTCGCTGCCATAGAGCGACGCAGGCGTGCCCCGCAGGACCTCGATGCGCTCCACCGCCGCTGTCGGTACCAGCGCAAAATATTGTGTTGGCGCACTGCGGAAGATCGCGTTGTTCAGGCGCATGCCGTCGACGAGATGCAGGATCGACGAGCCCTTGAGACCGCGGATGATCGGGGCGCCCTGCCCGGGCGTGGTCTGCTGCAGGTAAACGCCTACCTCGATGTCCAATGCGTCCGTGACCAGCTTCTGGTCGCGCGCAGCGGCACCCTCCACGAGTGTCAGGCCCGAAGGGATTTCGGCGACGCTGACGGTGCGGCGTGTGGCGGTGACCAGGATCTCGTCCAGCCGCTCCTGCGCGGCGGAAAACTCGGCAACAGCCAGGATTCCCAGCAACGCCGGGATGAGCGTCCGTGCAACGATCATGTAACTAGATCAGTGTATTGATCATTACGAGCAGGATGGCCAGCGGGGCGACGAAGCGGATCAGGAACAACCATGTACTCGCGACCGCCGGGCTCGGGAAGACGAGCTGGCTGTCGAGGTGTTCTTTTTTCACGCGCCAGCCGACAAAGACAGCAATAAGGATTCCGCCGAGCGGCATCAGTAGGTTGTCCGTTATATAGACGATGAGATCGAATAACGTCGAAGCCGCGAAGGTCTCGAACACTGCCAGCGGGCGAACGTGCGCCCAGAGGTTGAACGAGAACACGCTCAACATGCCGATCGCCCAGCCGATGGAGCCGAAGATCAGGCAGCCCTTGATGCGCGACATCCCCCACTTGTCCTCTGAGTAGCGAATGATCGGCTCGATGATCGCGATGATCGATGTGAGCCCGGCGAACGCGAGCAACAGGAAGAACAGCGCTCCGAAAATCTCGCCGCCTGGCATGCCCGCGAAGGCGGTGGGCAAGGTCGTGAAGATCAGCCCGGGCCCTTCGGCCGGGTCGAGGCCGTTGGCAAATACGATCGGGAAGATCATCAGGCCCGCCAGGATAGCGATCAGCGTGTCCGCAGATGCAATGATGACGGCCGCCTTGGTCAGCGAAATGTTGCGCGGGACGTAAGAGCCGTAAGCCATCATCAGGCCGATGGCCACGCCGATGGAAAAGAACGCCTGGCCGATGGCATCCAGGATGACGTCGGCATTGATCTTGCTGAAGTCCGTGCTGAACAGGAACTCGAGACCGGCGTTAAGGTCGCCCGCAACCGTCGCGTAGCCGATCATGACCAGCAGCATCACGAACAGGGCCGGCATGAGCACTTTGACGGTGCGTTCGATGCCGCCGTGCAGGCCGCGACCGACGATGATGAGCGACATGACCATGAAAACGGTGTGCCACAGCGTCATTGTTGCAGGACTGTCCTTGAGTTCCTCGAACTGCTGCGCCACCTCGGCCATCGTCGTACCACCGAATCCGCTGGCCGCCTTGATGATGTAGGCGAGCGTCCAACCGGCGATGACGCTGTAGTAGGTGGCAATCAGGAAACCCGCGATAACGCCCATCCAGCCGACGATGGACCAGGACTTCGAGCGCCCGGAATCCTCGGCGACCATACGCGTGGCGACGGGCGGGCTGTGGCCGCCCATGCGACCGATCAGCAGTTCACCGATCAGGATCGGAATGGCGATGATGACAACGCACAACAGGTAAACCAGCACGAACGCGCCACCGCCGCTGACGCCGACGACGTAGGGGAATTTCCAGATGTTGCCGAGCCCGACGGCGGCCCCGATCGCCGCCAGGATGAATACGATCTCCGATGACCAGGTATGGGAACTGTCCGACGACGCCGGTAAAGCCATCCCCCCGCTCCTTGTTCTTGCGCTTGGTTGCCGGAATACTAGCAGGGCTCGGGCGGAACGACGAGAATCAGCGCTCCTGGGGAGCACATTGCACAATGCCGGCGCACAGGTTGTACCGATTGACGCAAGCCTCGTAGAGGCGCTGCTGCGGGAAGACGCGTTCCCCCATCCCGCCGGCAACATCGAACTGCTGGAAACGCACATTTCCTGGGTAGTCCTCGCCGGCAACTACGCCTACAAGGTCAAGAAGCCGGTCGTACTCGACTTCCTCGATTTCGGCACGTTGGAAAAGCGCCAGCATTATTGCGAAGAGGAACTTCGGCTCAACCGGCCGTGGGCGCCGGAACTGTACCTGCAGGTCGTTGCGATCACGGGGCCGGCGAACGAGCCATCCATCGGCGGCAACGGCGAAATACTCGAGTACGCGGTGAAGATGGTGCGCTTCGACCAGACCCTGCGTCTCGACCGCCAGCTCGCGAACGGACTGCTGACCGTCGCCGACATGAAGGAGCTCGGGCAGAACATCGCCGCCCGTCATGCAGCCGCAGCACGGCCGGACCCGGCCGACCGGGAGCGCCTCGTCAGGCAGGCCATTCATTATTTCCGGGAGAACTTCGACCACCTCCTCGGCATCATCGATGATGACGAGTGCCGTTTCCTGCGCGACTGGACCGAGCGCGAGCTGGACAGGCATGCAGCCACTTTGCGGCAGCGCTTCGACGACGGCTTCGTGCGCGACTGCCACGGCGACCTGCATCTCGGCAACCTCGTGCGCCTGCCGTCGGGTATCACGACCTTCGACTGCATCGAGTTCAATGCCGACCTGCGCTATACCGACGTCTTCGCCGACGTGGGATTCCTCGCGATGGATCTCACGGAGAAAGACCACCCGGAACTGGCCGCGCATTTCCTCAACCGCTACCTCGAACGCAGCGGCGACTACGAAGGCGCCGTGTTGCTCGGCCTGTATTTCGTGTACCGCTGCCTGGTAAGGGCGAAGGTCGCGGCGATTCGCAGCCGCGAGCGCGAGGATGAAGACGAGCGAGCGGCCGACATCAGGGAAGCGCATGACTACTCGGCGATGGCGCGCCGCCAGGCGACGAAATGCGAGCCGGTACTGGTCATCATGCACGGCCTGTCGGGCTCCGGGAAGACCTGGCTGGCCGAGCGGCTCATGGCGGCCCTCCCAGCCATTCGCGTACGCTCGGACATCGAGCGCAAGCGGCTGTTCGGCCTGGACGAGACCGCCGACAGCAAGTCCCCCATCGGCTCCGGCATTTACTCGCCAGAAGCCAGCGCGGAGACTTACGAACGCCTGTTTACGCTTGCGGACAGTCTGCTGGCGGCGGGACACCACGTCGTCCTCGATGCCGCGTTCCTCAAAAAGAAACAGAGGGTTTCTGCGAGGAGCGTCGCGTCGAGCCTCGGCGTCGATTCGGTGCTGGTCTGCGCGGACGCGCCGGTGGACGTGCTGAGATCACGGATCGAAGAGCGGGCAACGCGCAACGAGGGGGCCTCGGAAGCCGATCTCGCAGTGCTGGAACATCAGCTGGGCTCAGCAGCACGAATGGGAACCGATGAAGCGGCGATTCGCGTCGATACGAGCGCGGACATCGACATCAACGAACTCGCAAAGACAATCCTCGGGCACCGTTCCCGCCCGGGCACGACGATGGCTGCTGGCGCGGAGAGTTCGCCTTCGAAACGGTCACCATCTGATAGGTGACGCGGATTCCCTGCCTCATTCGTCAATACCTTTGAGTTCCATGTTCGTGTTCTTCTTCGATGCCGCAGCCACTGGTCCGATTTGCCGGCACGGACAGCATCGGATTGTCGGGACGAAATCAAGGAGCTGATCGTTCGTAAATCCCCTTGGCGAAGCAGTACACTCTGGCCGGGACTTCGACAAATTGTTCACGCTGACTGCAGGTGCTGCCGATGTATTCTCCTGACCGGATGCCAAACCCCTATATCCTGTTTGCCGCACTAATATTCATTGCCGCGTGCTCCGACGCCGGCGACAAGGTAGGCGCCGTCGAGCCTGCGATGGACTCACTCGTGAGCGTCGCCTGGCTCGAGGAGAATCTCGACGACCCGGACCTCGTGGTGCTCGACTGCACCGTTATCGTCCAGCCGGACGGCAGCGGCGGGTTTCTCTCCGTCAACGGCAGGCCGAGCTACGAATCCGGCCACATACCGACGGCCGGATTTGCGGACCTTTTCGGCGACCTGTCCGACGGCGACAGCCCGCACGAATTCACAAGACCGTCGCCGGAACAGTTCGCGGCGGCCATGGAGGCTCTCGGCGTAAGCGACGATTCGCGCGTCGTCCTCTACGACGCCACCGGCTCGGTCTGGGCTGCCCGCGTCTGGTGGATGCTGCGCTGGATCGGGTTCGACCGGGCAGCGCTGCTCGATGGCGGACTCAACGCGTGGACTGCCGGGGGCCGTCCGCTGTCGACGGAGCCCGCCAGTCGGCCGGCGGGACAACTCACCGTCAACCACCGCCCGGAGCTGTTCGCCGATCGCGACGAGGTGCTGGCGTCGCTCGAGGACGATGCAGTCACGCTGATCGATTCGCTGCCGCCCACGTACTTCCGTGGCGAGACGACCATGTACGACAGGCCCGGGCACATACCGGGTGCCGTCAACATTCCGGTGTTTACCGCTCTCGACGAGTCGGGGCGCTACCGGTCACTCGACGAACTGGCGACACTATTCGAGGGAGAGCTGGACGGCCGGGCGATAAACTATTGCGGCGGCGGAATCGCCGCGTCGTCAAACGCATTCGTCATGACGAGGCTCGGCTTTACCAATGTTGCCGTGTATGACGCGTCACTCCAGGAGTGGACGGCCGACCCGGACCTCCCAATGGAGATCGATCTAGAGTCGTTCGACAACGAGGACTAGCGAACCCGATTACCGAACGCGTCCCACACCTCGACCTCGCCGTAACCGAGCGAGCGCACCTTTTCCTCGATCTGCGCGAGATCGCCGACCACGACCCAGGTCAGCTTGCCCGGGTCGAGCGTTTCGCGTGCGCGCGCATTCACAATATCCGTCGTGACCGCGTCGATGCGCTCAGCGACCGTCTCCGCGTAGTCGAACGGCAGGCCGTAGCTGTCGGAGGTCATGATGCTCGCGAGGAACCCGCGATTCGTCGAGAACGTGCCGGGCAGCGAACGCGTACGGTTGATCTTCACGCGCGACACCTCGGTCTCGGTCGCCGGCCGCGTTGTCACGAACTCGGAGAATTCCTTCATGATCTCCAGCATGCTCTCCATGGTCTTGTCGGTCTGCACGCTGCCGCTCACGGCAAGGTATTGATCGCCGCTGGTGTTCTGCTGGATGCCGGAGCGCATGCCGTAGGACCAGTGCTTGTCCTCGCGCAGGTTCATGTTGATGCGCGCTTCGAAGCCGCCGCCGAACACGCCGTTCATGATGTAGAGCTCCGTCGACGTTTCGGGATCGTAGGGCGGCAGCGCATGGCCGGCATAGATCGTGCTTTGCGGCGCCTCGGGGTGATCCACCAGGATGACGCGCGGCTCCTTCGGTTGCGCCTCTCCGATCGGCTTGCGGCCCGATGCAGCATCGGCCCGCCACTTGCCGAACGACCGTTCGACCGCGCGCTTTGCCTCTTCGATGCCGATGTCGCCGATCATGAATACGGTCATGTTGTCCGGCGCGATCTCGCGGCTGTGGAAACCGACGAGCATGTCGCGGTCCACCTGCGCCACGAGCTCGGGCGTCCAAACCGAACCCATCGGGCTGTCGCTGCCATAAATCGCACGCTCGAACAGGCTGCCCGCCGCGCTCGAGGGCGACTTTTCCATCGTCGCGAGCCAGGCGCTAATCTGCTGCTTGAGCTTTGCCAGTTCGTCGTCCGGGTAGGTCGGATGGCGCAGCACCTCGGCCGCGAGCTCCATGGACTCCTCGAGCTTGCTGTGCAGGATACGGTAGCCGAAGGAGCTCTCCTCCGTCCCCGCCTGCGGCTGGCCACTCATCGCGATGGCATCCTTCGCGGCAGCAAGCTCGTGTGCATCGTATTTCCTCGTGCCCTTGTCCATCAGGGACATGGCGAAGCTCGCAAGTCCCGGCGCTTCCGGCGGGCTCGCCGTGCTGCCGGCGCCGATTCGGATCGACACGTCCACGATCGGCAGTGCGTCGCGGGTCGCGACGACGACGCGCATGCCGTTGTCGAGGATCGCGGACTCGATGTCGGGGAAGGAGATCGTCGCATCCGCAGATACTGCGGGAATCTGCGAGCGATCGACCTCGGCCTCTGCAACCTGGTACTCGGGGAACGGCAGCACCGTGAGCTGGTAGTACGCCCGTGTCAGCCAGCGCTTTGCGGTGTCCCTCAGATCTTCCGGCGTAGCCGCATTCAGCCACTCGAGTTCCTTGTTGATGTAAAGCGGATCGTCCGAGTAGAGGTAGCCCTCGGCCAGTACGCGGCCGATTGCGGAGGTCCGCTCCAGCGCGTTGATCATGTACATGTTCACTCCGAGCTTGGCGTTCTCGACGATCTGCTTGTCGGGACCGCTCTCGAGGTATTCCGCAATGACGCGATCGACGATGGGCAGCACCTGTTCCACCGTTACGCCGGGCTTGAGATCGATCGTCAGGTTGTATTCTCCGCTCAGCACACGCCCGTACGCGCTCCCGTACACGCTCGTCGCGAGCTGCAGGTCATCGACGAGGATCTTCTGCAAAGGCGCGTTCTTGTTGCCGACGAGCGATTCGTTGACGAGATACATCAACGTGGTATCGCGATCATTGAGCCCGGGCAGCGCCCACACACGCGAGATACGCGTCTGCCCTACGCGGTCGTACATCGACTCCGTTCGATTCTCGACGAGGTTCGGTATCCACTTCTTCGGGTAAACCAGCGGCACGCCCGCCGGTGCTTCACCAAAGTACCAGGAGACCTTTTCCCTTGCGGTCTCGACGTCGATGTCACCCGCGAGCACCAGCACGACGTTGGAGGCGCCATAATACGTGTTGAACCACTCGTGCACGTCGTCGAGCGACGCGTTGTCGAGGTCTTCCATGGAACCGATGATCGAATGGCGGTACGGATGATCGACGGGATACAGCCCGGCGCGAATGCGATCGCCCATCTGCGCGTACGGGCGGATTTCGCGCTGGCGCTTCTCGTTCTTCACCACGCCACGCTGTTCGTCGAGCGCCTCCTGCGTGACAGCGCCCAGCAGGTAGCTCATGCGATCGCTTTCCATCCATAGTGCCATGTCGAGCGCGCCGGTCGGCACGGTGGCGTAGTAATTTGTGCGGTCCTCGGAGGTCGTGCCGTTCATGCCTGTGGCGCCCGCATCCATGAACGGCGAGAAGTACTCACCGTCGCGGTTCTCGGTGCCCTGGAACATCAGGTGCTCGAACAGGTGCGCGAAACCGGTCTTGCCCTCCGGCTCGTCTTTCGAGCCGACGCCGTACCACATGCCCACGAACACGGTCGGTGTCGAGCGATCGGTGTGCACGAGCACCGTCAGGCCGTTATCCAGCCGGAACATCTCGTAGGGAATGTTGACCTGGGTCGCGACTTCGTCGTCGGCGGCGTATGCGGCGGCGCACAACGCCAGCGACACCAGCCATAGCGTCAGGATCTTTCGTGTCAGCTCCACCTGGGGCTCCTGTTGATCATCGAAATCATGCGATTTGCGTCAGTTTCAGCGCAAATACCAACAAATTTATAGATTTTCCTGCACAATAGCGGGATGCGGCCCTTGTGAACCTGCGGCCGGCTTGTGATCAGACACTATACAGGGTGCCGGGTTTCATCATGAAGCGCATTTCGATCGCCGCCACCGCACTGCTCGCGATCATGACAGCGGGTTTCGCCCACGAACTCCCGCCCGGGGAGCTCGACCTCGACGAGGCGCTGGCCAGGCAGTCGGCGACCGACCTCATCGCCAACGTGGCGAGCGCCTACGACTGCAACATGTCGCTGCACTCGTTCCGCCGGCTCGGCGTCCAGGATAGTCCCGTGTACATGATCGACGTGCTTATGGACGGAACCGAATGCGACGACGCGCTGCTGCTGCTCGCGCGCCATGGCTCGAACCGCGACTTCGTCTTCCGGCGCTGGGAGCCCGCGCCGGACATCCACGAGATCGACCCGCGTGAACGGGGAGACTAGGCCGCTGCCGACTGTTTACCGACCTCCTCCAGCGCGTCGCGCAGCTGTTGCCAGCGTTGCTCCAGCGTGCCCGTGTAGCCGACCGACAGGCGCACGAGGCCGGGGCTGATCCCCGCAGACGCCTTGTCGTCGTCGCTCATCTCGCTGGATGTGCTCGAACCCGAGCAGGACATCAGGGTGTCGAAATAGCCCAGGCTCACGGCCATGAAGCCGAAGCCGTACTTGTTCTGCAGCTTCGACATCAGGGCATTGGCCGCCGCCTCGCTACCCATGTCGATGGTCATCACGCCGCCGCAGCCGTAATCCGGGCATCGGAGTTCCTCGAGCAGGCCGCGGTCCGGGTGTGCGTCGAGCCCCGGATAGCAGACCTTCGCGCCGAAGTCCTCGAGGCGCTCGGCCAGCGCCAGGGCACGCTCCCCGTGTGCCGCCATCCTGAGCGGCAGGTGCGGGATACGCAAGCTGATGTTTGCCGCGACCCTCGGGTCCATCGTCGGCCCGAGCAGCATGAGCGGGCCCGCGTGCAGGTCCATCAAGGACTCGATGAACTCTTGCGTGCCACACACGGCGCCGGCGATCACGTCCGACATCCCGCTGATGAACTTCGTGATGCTGTGCACCACGACGTCGGCGCCATGATCGACCGGGCTCAGGATCAACGGACTGAAGGTGTTGTCGACCACGAGCGGGACACCGGCTTCGTGCGCGATCGCTGCGAGCTCCGGGATATCGGCAACCCGCAAGGTCGGGTTCGAAATGCTCTCCGTGTAGACGAGCCGCGTCTTGTCCGTGATGGCGTTGCGTACGGCGTCGAGATCCGTGATATCGACGAAGGCCGTCGTGACGCCCGCCTTCGCCGGCAGGAAGTCGTGCATCAGCGCATAGGTGCCGCCATAGACGGCATTCGACGAGACGATATGATCGCCTGCCGCACACAGCGCCATGAGGGTTGCGGAGATCGCTCCCATGCCGCTCGCGGTGCAATAAGCGGCTTCAGTGCCCTCGATGGCCGCAAGCTGCAGGCCGAGGTGATACACGGTCGGATTGAAGTGCCGGCCATAGAGATAACAACCGGCATCGTGGCCCTTGAGTCCCTGGAACATCGCCGGCATCGTGCCGGGCTCCATCACGGTGAACGTCGAGCTGGCCTCGATGGACATGTTGACGCCACCGTGCTCGCCGAATTCATGGCGCAGGTGTGCCAGCGCTTCGATGGGGTTGCGACCAGACATCGTGGAGCTCCCGATTGCTGAAAGACGCAGTCTGCGCTCTCTTTTCTAGCCGATTTCGCGACCGGGAATAATGCGTAGAACTACGCAGGGATTATGTCGCCCTGGCGCTACTGCGCGCGCGATTGCTGCTCGCGAAACTCCTGCAGGCGTGCACTGAGCCATTTGCCGCTGGGTACGGCATCGGTGCCGGGACAGTCGATCGTGTAGGGTTTACCGCTCAACGAGCTCTTGCTCGCGAGGCGCTCGATAAAGAGCTCAGCGGTGGTCGCGTAGCGTTTACCGCGCCGGTATTTCAGGCGCATGTGCGACGCTGCATCCTCGGCATCGTGGCGCGAGCCGTTGCGAACGAACGTGCAGCCGCTCTCGCCGACCGCAGAGATCAAGTGTTCGATTTCGGTCTCGGCCTGATCGGCGAGCGCGGCGGCGGGCATCGACAACGCGAGCACGAGGAGAGCGGCCAGGAACCTCATCGCGCCGCCCTCACCCGCAGCGGCTCGTCCGCCAGCCGTAACCGCACGGCCATCGGGTTGTGATCGGAGGCGCCGGACTGCAGCGTCGTCGCGTGCTCGGTGTAAAGACCGCGTACGTAGATATGATCCAGTGCCCAGCCGAAGAAACGCTTGCGATGGTCGACGTCGAAATCGAGTGCCGTGAGGCCGAGCGCCCCGAGCATTTCCTCGAGAACCATGGCGCGCTGGCGTCGCCAGGTATTGAAGTCGCCCGAGAACACGACCGGGCCCTCGTGCTCCGCGATCACGGCCTTCGCCTGGGCGAACTGGTTCTCGAGGTCGCTGATGCCGAGCGCGAAGTTGATGCCGTGGATGTTTACGACCAACAGGGTATCCACCGTGCCGGAGAGCGCGTATTCGGTGATCAGGGTGGCCTTGCGGGTGCCGAACCAAGGCTCGTGCGCGACGAGCTCACATTCGGTCAACGGCTCGGCGGCGCTGACTGTCATCACGCCGCTCGGCGACCAGTCGGGCCCGAAGCCCTCCGCGAACGACTCGAAATGTTCGGGAACGAGATCGCGCCAGACACTCGTCCTGGCCGAGGCCTCCTGAAGGATGAGCAGGTCCGGCTGCATGCCGACCTCGTCCAGGTCGCGAATCCATTCCGTGTTGCGGCCTTTCTGGATGTTCCAGTTGACGACACTGATGTTCGCGGAATCGAGCGCGCCCGAGATCGCCATTCGATTGTGCCCGAGCTGTGCGATGCAGGCGGCCGTGTCGTCGCTTGCTACGACTTCCGTGCGCACGGGGGCCGTTGGCTGCGTGGTGCAGCTCGCGAGCATCAGCAGTGCGCTGAATGCGGCCAGGTTTCGGACAATCGACGGCATCACGGTCTTCAAAATCGTGTTGATCGGCGGATTCTACCGCTAAATTCTAGGCAAAAGCCGTGAAATGCACCGTATCCGGACAGGTCAGCGTTCGGTCAATCGACATCACGCAGCTGCCCGGGACGGCCACAGGCGTCGCTTTCGACCGCCGCGGCGGCAAAAAGCTCCCCGTTCGGGAAAAAAATCCGAAACCTTCCCGGATCCCGCGGATTTTCCGCTACCACGTGATTCCGTAACGGTAATTCGTAGATTTCCTGATACTGTATCGGCTTCGGGCGCCTATTATCGTACCTACCCATGACGAATTCCGATCTCACGCAACGCGCCGACCTGACTCGGCACGATAAAGGTACAGGCGCGCTGCGCTCGCGGCGGCCCGAGTACGTCGATTTCCTGCCGCCCTGCAACCACGCCTGCCCGGCCGGCGAAAACATCCAGGCCTGGCTGGCGCTCGCGCAGGAAGGCGACTTCGAGGCCGCCTGGCGGGAACTGGTCAGTAACAACCCCTTGCCCTCCATCCATGGCCGTGTCTGTTATCACCCGTGCGAGGACGTATGCAACCGCGCGTTCACGGACAGCGCTGTCAGCATCCATGCCGTCGAGCGCTATCTCGGCGACCTCGCCCTCGAGAAAGGCTGGCAGTTCGAGAGACCCGGAAAGACCAGCGGCAAGAGGATCCTCGTCATCGGTGCCGGCCCCAGTGGCCTGTCGGCCGCCTACCATCTCGTAAGACTCGGCCACGACGTCGAGATCCGCGAAGCAGGCCCCGTCGCTGGCGGCATGATCCATTTCGGCATTCCGGCTTACCGCATGCCGCGCAAGGAATTGCAGGCCGAGATCGAGCGCATCGAGAACATGGGCGTCAGGATCACGCTCAATCACCGCGTCGAAGACGTGCTCGCGGAAAAGGAAGACGGCGGCTTCGATGCCGTGTTCGTCGCCGTCGGCGCACACATCAGCAAGAAGATCGACATCCCGAGCCGCGAAGCCGGCAAGATCCTCGATGCCGTCAGCTTCCTCTCCAGCACCAAGCAGGGCGAAACGCCGAAGCTCGGCCGCCGCGTCGCCATCTACGGCGGCGGCAACACGGCGATGGATGCGGCGCGCACGGCCAAGCGCCTCGGTGTGGAAGAGGCCATGATCATCTACCGCCGCGACCGCAGCAGCATGCCGGCGCACGACTTCGAGGCGGACGAGGCCCTCGAGGAAGGTGTCGTCATCAACTGGCTGCGCACAATCAAGGAGATCGATCGTTCGACGTTCAAGGTCGAGATCATGGAGCTCGACGAAACGGGACGGCCGCAGCCGACCGGCAAATTCGAAACGCTGGAAGCAGACTCGTTGATCCTCGCACTGGGCCAGGACACTGACACGGGCTTCCTCGAGAAGGTCCCCGGCATCGCGTTCGAGTGGGATCATACGGTCATCGTCGACGACAACATGATGACCGGGCATGACGGCATTTTCGCCGGTGGCGACATGGTGCCGAGCGAACGCTCCGTGACGATCGCGGTCGGCCACGGTAAACACGCGGCCAGGCACATCGACGCGTATCTCCGCGGTGCGAAGTACCGGCGCGGACCGCGTAACCCGGTCATCGGCCACGAGCGGCTGCATCTCTGGTACCGCACCCACGCCCCCAAGGTCGAACAGGAACGCTTGCCCGTCGCGAACCGGCAAACCAATTTCGACGAGATCATGCAGAACCTGTCGGAGACCGATGCCCTGTTCGAATCCCAGCGCTGCCTGTCCTGCGGCAACTGCTTCGAGTGCGACGGCTGCTACGGTGCCTGCCCCGAGGGCGCGGTGATCAAGCTCGGACCCGGCAGGCGCTACCGCTTCGATTACGCGGTGTGCACGGGCTGCGCCGTGTGCTTTGAGCAGTGCCCATGCCATGCAATCGAGATGATCGACGAGCAGCAGGTCGGCGGGATGTCGGCGCTATGACCGAGTTACGCGCACTCGACGGCAACGAGGCAGTCGCCCGTGTCGCCTACGCCGTCAGCGAGATCTGCTCCATCTACCCGATCACGCCGTCGTCACCGATGGCCGAGATGGCCGACGTTTGGTCCGCGAGCGGCAAACCCAACATCTGGGGCCAGGTGCCGGACATCATCGAAATGCAAAGCGAGGGCGGAGCCGCGGGCACCGCGCACGGCGCGCTGCAAACGGGCGCCCTGACGACGACGTTCACAGCGTCACAGGGCCTGATGCTCATGCTCCCCAACATGTACAAGATCGCGGGCGAGCTCACCCCGGCCGTGTTCCACGTCGCGTCGCGGTCCCTGGCCGCGCAGGCCCTGTCGATTTTCGGCGACCACCAGGACGTCATGGCGGCAC
The DNA here is from genome assembly GCA_041559075.1 of Woeseiaceae bacterium. Lineage (GTDB taxonomy): Bacteria > Pseudomonadota > Gammaproteobacteria > Steroidobacterales > Woeseiaceae > UBA1847. The sequence continues at coordinate 24,625 of JBFFEB010000004.1, forward strand.
GCACCACCGGCTTTGGCCTGCTGGCCGCGTCATCCGTTCAGGCGGCACAGGATCTCGCCCTCATCAGTCACGCGGCAACGCTCGAGGCGCGCATCCCCTTCATCCATTTCTTCGACGGCTTCCGCACCTCGCACGAGGTCAACAAGATCGAGTTGCTGTCCGAGGAGCAGATGCACGCGATGATGGATGACGGCCTCATCTACGAGCATCGCAATCGCGCACTCAATCCGGACAACCCGTTCATCCGCGGCACCGCGCAGAACCCGGACGTGTATTTCCAGGGCCGCGAGACGGTCAATCGCTACTACGACGCGACCCCCGGAATCGTCGACCGCGCCATGGGACGCTTCGGCGAGGTTACCGGCCGGCGCTACAAGCTGTTCGACTACCACGGCGACCCCGATGCCGAGAGGGTCATCGTGCTAATGGGCTCAGGCGCCGATACCGTCACACAGACGATCGACGCCCTGCATCCCGAAGGCGTCGGCGTGGTGAACGTGCGGCTGTACCGGCCGTTCTCCGCGGAGCACCTCCTCGCGGCGCTGCCCGACACCGTGAAGATGGTTGCCGTGCTCGACCGCACCAAGGAGTCCGGTGCGAGCGGCGAGCCGCTCTACCAGGATGTCGTCACCGCGCTCGCGGAAGCAGTCGGAAATGGCGCGCGCACCTCGATGCCGCGCGTCATCGGCGGCCGCTACGGCCTGTCGTCGAAGGAGTTCACGCCGGCAATGGTGATGGCCGTAATCGCCGAGATGGAGAAGCCCCGGCCGAAGCAGCATTTCACGGTCGGTATCCGCGACGACGTCACCCACACGAGCCTCGACTACGACACCGGCATGCACATCGAGGACACGAGCGCCACGCGCGCGATCTTCTACGGCATGGGTTCGGACGGCACCGTCGGCGCCAACAAGAACAGCATCAAGATCATCGGTGAGAACACCGAGCTCTGGGCCCAGGGCTACTTCGTCTACGACTCGAAGAAATCCGGGTCGCGAACCGTTTCACACCTGCGCTTCGGCCCGGATCCGATCCATGCGCCTTACCTGGTGCAGAGCGCGAACTTCATCGCGTGCCACAAGTTCGATCTCGTGAACAAGATCGAGGTGCTTGCCGATGCCTGCGAAGGCGCCGTCTTCCTGCTCAACAGTCCCTATCCGCCCGACGATGTCTGGGACAGGCTGCCACGCCCGGTGCAGCAGGCGATCGTCGACCGCGGTATCCACCTACACGTCATCGACGCCTCGCGTGTGGCGCGCAACGCCGGCATGGGCAAGCGCATCAATACGGTCATGCAGGCGTGCTTCTTCGCCCTCTCGGGCGTTCTGCCGCGCAGTGAGGCGATACAGCAGATCAAGGGCGCCATCGAGAAGACCTACAAGTCGAAAGGCCAGTCCGTCGTCGAGAAGAATTTCGCGGCGGTCGACGCCGCGCTCGATCACCTGCACGAGGTCGAGATCCCGGCAGACCGACGCAGCGAACGCGACCTGGACGCCGTGGTACCGAATTTCGCACCCGATTTCGTGCGCGAGGTCACCGCGCAGATGATGCGCGGCCACGGCGACGAACTGCCGGTCAGCATGCTGCCCGCCGACGGTACGTACCCGAGCGGCACGACGCGCTGGGAGAAGTCCAATGTGTCTGACGAAGTGCCGCTGTGGCGCGAGGACCTCTGCATCCAGTGCGGTAACTGCAGCTTCGTATGCCCACACAGCGTCATCCGCGCCAAGTTCTTCCACGCGAGCGCACTGAAGGACGCGCCCCGGAGTTTCCCGTCGGCAGCGATCAGCGCGCGCGGCTTCCCCGAGACGCGCTATAGCCTGCAGGTCTATCTCGAGGACTGCACCGGCTGCAAACTCTGCGTCGAGGCTTGCCCGGTGAGCTGCCCGGACGAACCCGGCGTGCGCGCGATCAACATGACCGAGAAGGCGCCGATCCTCGAGGAAGGTCGTGCCAACATCGAGTTCTTCGAATCCCTGCCTTTCACCGACCGCGCCAAGGTAGACTTCTCCTCCGTGCGGGGCTCGCAGTTCCTCGAGCCACTGTTCGAGTTCGCGGGCGCTTGCGCCGGCTGCGGCGAAACCCCTTACGTGAGGCTGCTGTCGCAGCTGTTCGGACCGCGCCTCATGGTCGCCAACGCGACCGGCTGCTCCTCCATCTACGGCGGCAACCTGCCGACGACACCATGGGCGAAGAACGAGGAAGGCAGCGGCCCGGCCTGGTCGAATTCCCTGTTCGAGGACAACGCCGAATTCGGGCTCGGCATGCGTATCGCCGCGGACCATCACATGGCCATCGCGAAAGGCCTCGTCACCGAACTCGCGTCCAAGATCGGCGAAGAACTCGCCGACAAGCTCGTCAATTCCCGGCAGCGCGTCGGTAGCGAGATCCGTGCGCAGCGGCAGCGCGTGTCCATACTGAAAGAGAAGTTGCGGCAGTTGCGCGACGAGGAAGGCGACGACAAAGCCGCCGCGCTGCTGTCGATCGTCGATCACCTGATCCGGCGCAGCATCTGGCTCGTCGGCGGCGACGGCTGGGCCTACGACATCGGTTCCGGCGGCCTTGACCACGTGCTCGCAAGCGGCCGCAACGTCAATGTGCTGGTGCTGGATACGGAGGTGTATTCGAACACCGGTGGGCAGATGTCCAAGGCAACCCCGCTCGGCGCATCGGCGCGCTTCGCATCCGCGGGCAAGCGCATCGGCAAGAAAGACCTGGCCTTGCAGGCCGTTTCCTACGGCAACGTGTACGTGGCACAGGTCGCGATGGGCGCCAACCCGCAGCAGACCCTGCTCGCGATGCGCGAAGCCGAGGAATACAACGGCCCTGCACTTATCCTTGCGTACAGCCACTGCATCGCGCACGGCTTCGACATGTCCGACGGGCTGAAGCAGCAGAAGCTCGCGACTCAGAGCGGCTACTGGCCCCTGATCCGCTTCAACCCGGCGCTGCGCGACGTCGGCAAGAAGCCTTTCGTGCTCGATTCGCCGCGGCCGAGCATCCCGCTCGAGGAATACGCCTACAACGAGATGCGCTACCGGACGTTGTTGAAGACCCATCCGGAGACCGCGGAGAAGCTCATGAAGAGCGCGCAGGAACTCGTGGACATGCGCTGGGCGACTTACGAGCACATGGCGAACCAAAAACCGGCGAAATTCCAGCTGCAGGTCCGCGCCGACCCGCGCCGTGGTTGACCGGGTTTCGCTACGCCAGGACGGCGTCCGCGAGTTCGGCGAGACTCGTTACCGTGATCGTCGGCTCGAAACCCCAGGGATCGAAGACCGCATCCGCTGAACGCTGCACCCAGGCCGCACGCATACCGGCCGAGATCGCACCGATGACGTCGAACGGGTTGCCCGAGATCAGCCATGCATCGCTGCCCGTCGCCTGCGCTTTCCTCAGGAAGTAGGCATAAACCGCCGGGTTCGGCTTGAAGGAACGCACATCGTCGCAACTCACGACGCCGAGGAACCGGTCCTGGATCCCCGCGGCCGACAACAATGTCTCGACGGCCTCTTTGCTGCCGTTCGAGAATGCGTACAGGCGGCAGCCTCGTGCAGAGAGCTCCGACAGCGCATCCTGTACGTCATCGAAGGCAGGCAGCGCGCGGTAGGAGTCGAGGAGCGCCTGCTTCTGCCCGGGCGTGAATTCGACGGCGAAGCTTGCACAGGTGTAGTCGAGAGCGTCTCGGGTGCAGACTGCAAAATTCTCGTAGTTCTGCATCAGCCCGCGGCGGAACGAATACTCAAGCTGCTTGTCGCGCCAACAGGAGGAAAAGTCCCTCGCGCGATCGCCGACGAGCTTCCCGAGTTCCGCGACGACACCGTGCGTGTCGATCAGCGTCCCGTAGACATCGAAAGCAAGCGTAACCGCCATTCGCGTTCTCTTCTCAACCAGCCGTCGCGCGAGCGACGGCGATCCTGGCAACTCTACCAGATAAGCTCGTGACGACCGTGATTGGGCTCCGGTGATCGGGGTGGATTCGGGTTTGCCGGTCCGCTACGGTGAGCAATGACGGTTGTGGAATCGAGGAAGAATGTCATGTCAGGCACCGTATTCGACAGCGGCCAGGCCGCCGCGTATTACGATGACGACGCCGTGTCCCGCTTTTACGAGGCCTGTTGGGGTGGCGCGGACATACATATCGGCCGCTATGTGACGCGTCGGGAAACCGTGGCGGAAGCCTCCACGGCCGTGACGCAGGACCTTTTGGAACGCGCTGCTCTGAGCGCGGGTGACCGGGTGCTGGATATCGCTTGCGGCTTCGGCGGCACCTTGCGAACCCTGGCACGGATGGGTTGCAAAGCGAGCGGCATCGACATCTCGCAGAATTGTGTCGAGCGAGCTCGTGCCGCCGCCGATGAAGCCGGGCTCGGCGATCGCATCGACATTGCGGTCGGTGACTTCCACGCTATCGACAGTCCGGCGGACAGCTGGGACGCAGTCATCTGCCAGGAAGCCATCATCCATTCGGCAGATCGCTCGAAGGTCTTTGCAGAGGTCTACAGGGTCCTTCGGCCGGGCGGAACGTTTGCCTTCTCCGACATCCTCACCGGCAAAAATGCGGACTTGTCGATGGTGGCCGCCGCATTCGCGCGCCTCGGCGCGAGCGTGGGTGCAACTGTTAGCCATTACGAGGAGATGGCGCGCGCAGCGGGCTTCGACCTGTCATCCGTCGAGGAACGACAGGGAGACATCACGACGCACTACGACAAGCTGGCCGAACAGCTCCGCCGGCCGATCGACGGACTCGATGACGATGCGAAAACGTCGATCTCGCAGAGCATCGCCCGTTGGCAGGCCGCTCTCGCCGGCGGACACATTACCTGGGCGTGTTTCGTGGCACACAAGCCCGGATAGGATCGGACAAAAAAACGGACGGCTAGCCAGGGTGGCTAACCGTCCGCCTGTTCTCGCGGTGTTACGCGGTGTCAATCAGTCGCGGAACTTCAGAACCTGCAGCAATGAATCGCTCATTACGGTGCGGTACTCGGCCCGGTTACCGCTTTCGCTCTGCATCTTTTCGATGCTCTTCTCCTGCCACTCCAGGTATTCTTTCTGGCGCTTCTCGCCTTCCGCCGCCGACACGATGCTCTCTCTTACCCGTACCAGGTAAAGATCCGGCTCGTCGCTCCGCGCATGAACGTTGGCGATGATCATGTAGTCCTTGATCCAGCCCTTGGACTTGGCGAAGTCGAGGTCCTTGCGCCACTCCGTTGCAAGCCAATTGGCATACTTGTAGCCACCGCCGTCATGGATATCGATCCCCGTTACCTCCCAGTAATCGCCTCCTTTCAGCGGCCATTCATCGGCAAGCACGCTGCCAGCCATCATTATCGACGATGCGCCGAATGCCAGGACGGCCATCACTTTTGTTGCTGCTTTTCTCATGTATCTCTCCCGAATGCGTGGACAAGGATTGTCCACGAGGCCGGTAAACTACCACAGACGGGAGAACCCGCACACGCAATTCGCTGCGGCGAGCGCTTCTGGAAGCGCGACTGCGCACCGAAGCGATGCGATGCAGTACGTCAGGTTGCCGGTTCGGCTGACTCGCGCTGCAACAGCACCATTGCAATCCCACCTAACGTAGCGACGGACGACACCACTAGGCGAAGGGTCACCGGCTCTGCAAGCAACACGACGCCGCCCAGAGCCGCAATGACCGGTACCGAGAGCTGCGCCGTTGCGGCGCGCGTGGCGGCCATGCCTGCCAGAACGGCATACCAGAGAGCGTAGCCGAGACCCGAGGCGATGGAGCCGGAGAGGGCGGCGAGCGCCACACCGTGCCATGACGTGTGCGCGTCTTTCCAGAAAAAGAGGTTCACGGCGACCGCAAGCGGCACCGCGTGGAGAAAATTGTCGGCGGTCGTCCCGAGAGGATCAGCCTCGCCCCTCCCGAGCAGCGAATAGAGCCCCCAGGCAATGCCCGCAACGGCCATCAGGATCGCGCCGACGGGCTCCGGCGCCGCTACTCCGGGGGAAACCAGGTAAACCAGGCCGAAGATCGCGATGACGAGGCCGGCCCAGGACACCGGCGAGAAATGTTCGCCGGACTTCAGTGCAACCGCAAACATCGTGAGCAGCACGGCGCCGAACAATATCAGTGCACCGGTCCCTACGCTGATGGACACGTAAGCAAAGGAGAAGAAGATCATGTAACCGAACAGCGTCACGACCTGGCGCCAGTCGACGGGTTTGCGTTCGCCGCCACGCCGGCTCCAGACCATCAGCAACCACAGCATGACGGCCCCGGCGACGACTCGGATGCTGGTAAAGCTCGCTGCGTCAATATGCCTGGCGCCGAGCGCCATCCGGCACAAGAGGGGGTTCGCGGCCAACGCGAGCATCGCGACAGCGGTGAGCGCGAGCGTCCTCGACTCCGAGGCCCGCCATTTGATGGCTTGGTCATCGTCCACCCGAACAGTGCACTGCAAGCGTGAACCGCCGTCAAGACTTCTGTCGTGTTGCGAGAGCCGATCTGCGCAATGGGCTGCGGCTATCCGATGATCGTGTCATTTCTCTCCCTCATGGCTCGGCTCGCTAAGCTCGCCTGCGCTTTACTTCGGTCGAAAAACGCCCCGATCATCGGCCGAACTGCCATAGCGCGATCGGTGCGGCCCTGATCCGACGGTTCTTTGAGAAACGCCCCCAACATCAACGGGTCGATCGGTGGGGTTGCGCAGGCCGACCGGGGTGTTCCTCGACGGAAGTAAAGCGGACCGAAGGGAGCCATGACGGCGAGGAATACCCCGGCGGCTCGTTGGGGTTCCTACATTGACCCGGTGAGGTTGAGGAACACGCCCTGGTGGTCGAAGTTGAGGTCGGTCAGGTCGTCGGAGAAATCCGTAAAGTTGTAGCCGAGTCCGACCTTGAGGTGGTCGCCGAGGTAGCGTGACACCGTGGCGAGTGCACCGACGCGTTTTTCGTCGAGGTCGGGCATCGAGAGCATGCGGCCCTCCAGCAAGAACTCCCAGTGCTCGCGGAAGCGGTAGTCGCCCCTGAGTACGTAGAGATGTGCGTTATTGTCATAGAACTCGGGGCTCTCGCGATCGAGGCTCACCTGGCCGAGGCGGTAGGCGTATTTACCGCCGATAGAGAAACTGTGCGTCAGGTCATAGGTGACGTCCACCGCCGCGACATGGCTCTTCTGGATGAATTCCGCAGCGATATTACTGAGCGAAACCTGGTCCGTGGTCGGCACATTATAGAAGTAGGTGTACTTTACGAGCGCGTTGAGGCGATCGTGGTAGATGGGCCGGTAGGCATAACCCAGCACTGCCTCGGTGAAGCCGCCGTCATAGAAGGTACCCAGGGAGCTCTCGCTCGTGGAGTGATTGAACTTACCGAGGAAGCGCGCGCCCGGGTTCAGCTGGTACTTGAAGCTGTTCCTGAAGAGCCAGGTGGTGCGCTCGGTGCGACTGAGATCAGGCTGTTCTGCGTCATCGAGGCGATACTCGACACCCGAGGAGAGCTGCAGGGCACTGGCGCCGAAGCCAACCTGTACCGCACCGGCGAGGCGCTCGGTCTCGGCGCCCGTTTGCCGGTCCTGCAGGGTTCCGATGTCGGTGTTGATGCCGAGGTTCCACTGCTCGGTGGGCGCGAAGCTGATGCCGGTGGCATGCGTGAGGCCGGTCATTGTAGTGCCGTGCTGGTAGCGCTCCTCGAGGAACACGCTGGTGGAATCCGCGATGCGCGACTTCACGCCCGCGACGAGGTTACCTTCTGCACCTCGGCCACTGCGGAGACCATTGTCCGTGCGTTCGTTCTCGAGCGCATAGTTGAGATACAGACTGGTGCGATCCGAGTGCAGGTAGTTACTGCCGAGTCGAGCACCGCGACCGAGATCACCATCTGAAACCTCGGCATCGAGACGCAGCTTCTCGGTCACGCGATAGGAGCCGCCGAGACCGGCACGGCCGTTTTCCGGGCGGTCGCCGGAGACGGACATCGTGTCCTGGAAGAAACCGTAGGCGGTCCAGGTGGTCTGCGAGTCGAAGCCCACCTGCAGGACGGCATCGGTGCGCTCGCCCTGCTCCTGGGTGAGGCCAACCACCGGTGAATTATCGATGCGGTTATCGACCCGGTAGCCGGCACTGACTTCCCAGCGGTCCGTGACCTGGTACCCCATATTGACCTCGTGCACGTCGGTCTCGAGACCCTGATCCTGCGCGAGACTGTCGACCTTGGCGCCGACCGAGAACCTGTCCCCCACCGGCATCGTGAATGTGCCGCCCCAGTGCTCGGTGTCGGTGAGCGCAGTGAGCCCCGGTGCCGAGTAGCCGGCTTCCACTTCCTGCACATACAGGGTCAGCTGGCCCTTGCCGAAGCCGACAATGTCTTCCGGTGCGAAACTCACGTCGGCGCGCTGCGCGTCGGCTTTCGCGTTCACGAATGACAGGGGGTCGTAGCTCTGGAAGCCGAAGCCGCCGTCCTGCGAGACCTGCGGCAGCGAGATCAGGCCTTCGCTGGTTGCCTGCTGGATCTTGATCCAGGAGTGGGCACTCAATCTCAGAGTCAGGTCGGCGGCGTTCAGGCTGCTCTCATCCCCGTCCTGCTCGTTGCTGTTGGTAGTGAGACCGAGCTTCACATAGTCGCCGAACCAGACATGGCCCTGACCGCCGACGGAGAGCGCATCGATCGCTTCGAAGCCCGGGGTGTATTCGTAGCGCACCACGAGGTAGGCCTCGTCACCCGAAAGCGCATTACTTCTGACCAGCAGGTTGTCGTCCGCAGTCGAGGCCAAAGGCTCCGTGAGCACGATCCGCCCCTGCAGGTAGTCGATGTCGTAGTCGAGCACCGGCGTAAGATTCAATACCCCCGTGACAATGCCGGAGGCTTTATCTCTGAGCTCGATCCGCACGCGCTCCGAGCCCGCGAGCACGTCCTGGCGCTGCAGGAAGTACAGCGAACCGCCAGTGCCACGGAACTCCTCGCGACTCGCGATCGTCCCCGGTTCGGCGGCAAAGCCGTCGACCGCAAAACGCTGATCGCCGAAGGCGGTGGTGGCCTCTGACTGGTAGTGCAGGTTTGCGCCATAGAGCCCGCGGTCCACCTGCGCGAGCTCGTTGTTCATGTAGCCGATCTTCACGTTGCCCCACTGCGCATGGTTGTCACGGTTCGCGACGCGCACGTAGAACTTGCCCATCGTGGGCGCCATCTCCGCGACCGTACTGTCGTCGCCAAAGGTCGGGTAGTAGTAATCGGGGTCGATGCGCCTGAAAAGGGACTCCGGTGACTTGTCCATGAAGTTGCTGAAGAGTTCGTCGATCGGGCCTTCCCGGGTGTCGGCGCTCGCGGTGAGCTTCCAGTGTTCGCCGAACTTGCCGTTCACGAAGAATGCCAGGCGGCCGTCGACGTTCGAGTCGAGGTCGGTGGGGCTGTTCTCACCCTGCAGCAGTTCCATTGCCGGGCTCACCTCGCCCTCGGACAAAGTCACGTCCGCCATTCCGACGTAGAACCAGTCGTTCTGCTTGAACTCGAGATCACGGAGATAAAGCTCACCCGCGCCTTCTTCATCGACCACCGCGACTTCAACGGTGTGTGCCCCCTCGGGCAGGATGTGCTCCGTAACGAAGCTCCCCTTCTCGTCCACCGGCACAGGACGTCCCGCAACATACACCTCGTGGTCCGCGGGAATGCCGTCGCCCCGGACGCTTACCGTGCCGCTAGAGAGCGCGATGTTGTGGAGGCTCAGACCATTCTCACCCCAGGCCGCCAGGAGCTCGGGGTCATTCACGAATTCGCCGTCCCCGGCGTCATTCTGCTGCGGCTCCTCGACCGTGTCGTACACCAGCCACAGTGGCTGCGGGCGGGTCTCGTCGAAGTTGCCACCTTTGCCGTAGGCCCGCAGGACGTAGGCAAGCTCGAATACCGGTGCCCGGAACCAGCTCGCCTGCGGTTGCCACTCGGCAATGCCGTGCTCGCCTACCGGTACCACCGCCAGCGGCTCGGCCTCCAGCGACTGGCCGGTCTCGAAGACGCGTACCTCCGCCTTGTCGATGAAATGCGCGTAGTTGGTGTACATCATGAAGCGCACGGGAGCTGCCTGGCGGTCCACGTGCACGTTCGCGGGCGAGAGGTCCGGACCGTAGTGCAGGATCTCGGACAATGCTATCCGTGACGGTGTCGCCGAGACACTGAGCCTCGGCGCCGAGCGCAGGTTGTCGAAGCCGAAGCGGATGTCGGCCGCCTTCATCGCGACGTCGGTGCAGCGCTGGATGTCGGAGGAGGAGCGCTTGGGATCATCGATCGGCTCACCGTCGACGGTGATGCGCATCAGGTTCAGGGCCAGCGGGTTCTCGGGCTTCAGTTCCCGCGTCAGGCGCGTGATATCGACGCCCTCGTAATCGTCGAGGATCGCGAGCTCGTCGTACACCACCTGAACTGCGACATGCGAGGTGTCACCCTGCACGAAGCCCGCGTTCACCACGTCGTCGGCGTGCACGAAGCCCCGACCCTCGAACTCGCGCTCGTCCTCGGTGATGTCCATGCCCGAAGTGATGGTTTCCATCGCACGGCGGGCGCGGGAAGCCGAGAGGCCGATATCGTCGCCGTAGACCGCCGCGGTGCGGCGGTTCAGGCGCTCGTTGCGAGTGTAGCCCACGAACCGCAGGCGCGGATTGGTCCTGTCGGCGACGTCCGCGAGTGCCCGCGAGAGAATAGCCTCATAGCCCGACGGCACCACCGGCTCGCCATCCTGGAACTCGATGTGCCCGATCGCGCCCCACGGCGGATCGTAGACCTTGGTGACCGTCTCGGCGCCGGCCGACTCCGGACAGAGCTGCGGCTCATCCGGGAGCTCCTGCAGTGGGTCGTCGTACCAGAACTCCACCTCGACGCGGCGGTTCAAGGCCCGACCCTGCACGGTCTGGTTCGAGCCCAGCGGCCGGATAGCGCCTTCGCCATCGCTCATGATCGCCGCGGTCGGAAGCTGAAGCGCATCCTGCACCGCGAGCGCCACGCGCCGCGCACGGGCTTTGGAGAGCCCGGAGTGATCGCCGTAGATGCGCTCGGTGCGGCCGGTCAGCGGTGACGCGTCCGTGTAGCCCACGAACTTCACCACGATGTTGTCTTTGTCGGCGAGGTTGTCGAGTGCCTGCCGGACCTGGCCGACGAACTCCGGCGTGACGTCGATCTTGTCTTCGTCATAGCGCAGCGGTGCGATAAGGTTCTGTACCCGTGCACGCTTCGAGTGCCCTTCGATATAGCGCAGCTTGCACACCGTCTCCATGCGGCATACCTTCACGCGCTTGATCTCGTGCGGCACCAGGAACTCCTCCAGCGCCACCTTGTCCACGACTTCGTCGTACCACACTTCCACCTCGACGCGGCGGTTCAGCGCTCGCCCCTCTTCCGTAGCATTCGAGGCCACGGGCCGGGTGTCGCCCGCCCACTCGTAGGAGACCGCCTCCGGCGGCAGCGCCAGTGTGGTCTGGAAGTGCTCGGCCACCTGGCCGGCACGCTCCCGGGAAAGTCCTGCATTATCGCCGTAGATGGCCTGCAGCCTCGGTGACAACGGCTGGCTGTCTGCATGACCGATCAGGTGCAGCCGCACGTTGATGCGGTCCTGCATTCGTGCAAGGATCGCGCCGAGCGATTCCACCGTGGTTGCCGGGATCTGTGCCACGCCAGATTCGAAGTGGATCGGTGGCACCAGGCCACTCAATTTTACCGTCTCCAGCGCGTCCGCGAGCGTCTCCCGAGTCTCGATCGTGTCGCCTACCTCGATGTCGACGTCGTCGGGATCCTGCGCCCAGCGCGTGTAATCGGTATCGGTCGGCAAATGCCGCTCCACCGCCTCACCCAATGGCGCTTCGTCGACGTTCGATGCATGGCTCAACTGTACGGAGAGCAGCAGCCCTGCCAGCAACAGCCGGCGAATCCTGGTCACGGCATTCATTCGTCCGCCTCCTTCGCCGTTTCCGGCGGCCCCCCGAGGCGCCAGAAGACTTCGGGCTCGACGACCAGCTCGTAGCAGCAGTCCATGTCCTGCCAGGCCGTCATGATGTCGTTCTTGAGGGTATCGAGGCGGTGATTGACGAGCGACTCCGCTTCGACATCAGCGACGTACGACAGACGCAGCACGGAGGGCGCTTTCTTCAGTTCCTCGAGCAGCAGACCGATGCGTGGCCGCCACTGCGGACGCATTTCCGTGGTGCCGGGCTCGAAGACGGCATCCGCGACATCGAGACCGACGACGCGGTGGATCGAGGCACCGAAGTTGATCTTCAACGCTTTACCGCGCGTCGCGCGCTGCACCTGCACCGGCCGCGTAGAGGCGCGGAAACCGCTCGGCAGCGTGCGGTCGTCGAGCTTCAGCACGAAGTTGCTGCCACGGCTCTCGTTGGGCGTGATTGCGCAGGTGATGTGGTAGCGGCCATGACTGTCGGTCTTGGCTGCCAGGCCGCGCGCAGTCATTACCCGTACCCCGGCAATGCCTTCCTCGCCGCTGTCCTGGTACCCATTCCGGTTCGCGTCGTCGAACACCTTGCCCGTAACGTCCGTGCAGTCGAAGGTCGGGTCCGGCACGAGGCGCACGGTCGCGGTCGCTTCCTCGGAAAGCACGCCGCCGGTCAGCGCACTGACCGCCTGCGCACGGTTGGTAAATTCTCCCTCGCTCACGCCCGCGCCGACCGCCATCAGCAACTTGATCTCGTGGCGCCCGTCCGTCGCCAGCGTCAGGTTCGACCATCGCAGCTCACGACCGACGATTTCCGGCTCGGTCTTCTCGCCGTCGAAGCGTGCGGACCCCTCAACGTAGCGGAATCCCGGCGGGAAACGGTCGACCACGGCAACGTCGCGCAGATCGGCACCGAACGAGTTACTCACCGTGATCGTGTAAGGGACCATCTGCCCGCGCGAAACGTTGACGAGTGACGTCGTCTTGGTAATGGCAAGCGCGCCGTCGAGCCGCGGGTCGAGGGGTAGGTGATTGTTGAACAGCTGCGCGGACCCGGGCTGTTGACTGGCGTCAAGCCTCAGGTGCACGTGATAGACCGTCCCGGCACTTTGCGCCTGGACGGACGGCGGCGGCGCATATTCTGACAGCTGCGCTTCGCAGTGCTGAGATGTGGTCGGTATCGCGTCGCGTGCGGAACTCGGACACACGGGCACATCGAACGCTGCTGTCGTCTCATTCGACGTGGGCGGAATGAACTCCGAGACACCGGAGACATATCCGTTAGCGGGCGGTAACACGCGAATGGCGAAATCATTGCCGCTCGGGCAGGACGGATCCGAGAAATTCAGATCGAACTTGTAATAGCCGAGCGCCAACGTCACCTGGTTCTGTTGCGTTGGGTCGTCGAAGCACGACGCCGGCAGGGCGGTCCCCGAGCGGGCATCGACGAGCGTTACGGTCGCGTTCGGAACCGGCGTACGCGCGATGGAGTCGTAGACGACGCCATTCGGGTCTATCGGAAGATTGAGGTCGCGCAGGTTGCTGCCGCCCTGAACGACGATATCGTCGATGCGCTGCAGGCCGTTGGTGAAGTCGGAGTCGGTCTCGCCGAGCAGCGCCGTGCGCGAACCGGCGCCCGGCGCGCTGAATACGAGCGCGTACTGGTGGCCGTTCAGGTAATTAGGAACCACGCCGATGAGCGAATAGTTGCCGTCCACGTCGGTCAGCACCGAGCGTATCGGCTGGCCGTCGCGCGTGAGTGTCACCGTCCAGCCCTCGAGCGGACGCTCGCCGGCGCTGAACGTATTGGTGAAGTCGGCATCGTGCCACGCGGAACCGCTCACGATGCCTGTGCCCGGCACGCCACCGACGTCGATCGAGACGCTCGCCGTCTGTGACTGCAGCGGATCGTTCCAGAACACCTCAGCCTCGTTGGTCACGGTCGTGCCGTCCACCAGGTTCGGGTTGATGACGGCGCGGAAACGCAACGTGACCGCCTCGCCGGGCGGCAGTGCGCCGTATTCGTTGAAGTAGTCGGCTGTGATCGTCGTACCAGCGAACGTGACGCCGGCGGAGACGCCATTCATGGTGGCAGACTGGTCAACGTAGCTCAGGTAACCCGGATTGACCGCGTCCAGGTCATCCGTGATGGAGACGTATAGCGCCGGCACGCTACCGACATTGCTCACCGTTACCGTGTACTCGAGCGTCGCTCCCGGGATGGCCGGAGCGCCGTCGACCACGGCCACGTTCTTCGTGATCGACAGCTGCTGCACGTCACCGACGATGACAACGGTGGGTTCCGGGCCGGTCGAAGGATCGCCGTCGCCGTCAGTCAAGAGGTTCGGCAGCTCGGCACTGTAGACCGTCGCTTGATTGACGATGCGTGTGCCCGCGGGCACGCCGGCATTCACTTGCATATCGAACTGCACGACCGCGGACTCGCCCGGACTGAGCACACCCTCGGCGGATCCCGGCACTGGCGGCGTGAGGTCGGCCGAACTGATGTCGATACGATTCTCGAGCGGAAACACGCCGCTGTCGGGCTGGCCGACAGGTTCGCCGTTCAGCGTCGTCGAATCGGCGACATAGGTGACATCGTTCGGTACGAGGTCGGCAAGGCGCGCGAGCGTCGCCGGCACGTCCCGGTTGTTGTAGACCTGGATCGTGTAGCGCAGCGTGTCGCCCGGATCGACAATGCCCGGCGAGCCGAGATCGATCTGCAATTGAGCAGACTTCGTTGCGAACAGCAACGGCAGTGCGCCCACGATATCGCGCGTCGGGTCGTCCGGTACCGCGGTACGCGGATCGTCGGAAGGCACGTCCGCGATGCCGTGGGGCGGTGTACTCACGAATGCCTGGTTCGAGATCACCGTGCCGTCCGGCAGGTCCGGAAAGACCGTAACGTCGAAAGTGATGGTCGCGACATTGTCATCGACACCCGCGTTCAGGACGCCCGGCGTCGCGTCCTGCGGCGCATTGATGAGGATCCCGTCGGTCAGTGCCGACGTGCCGGCAGTGTTATCGGCAACGGCCGCGCCGTTGAGCGTGGTGCTACCGGCCACGTAAGTGGTGTTGGCCGGAATCAGGTCGACGATTCCGGCCTCGCTCGCATTGTCCGTGCCGATGTTGCGTACCGTGATCGTGTAGCGCAGTGTTTCGCCTGCCAAGAGCACATTCGGATCGCCCGTCATGTAGGTCGAAATCTTGTCGACGTCGAACTCTGGCGCGGACTGTATAAGGATGCGTGTCGGATCCTCGTCGCCGACAATGCCGGGATCCGCGGGACCATTCACATTGGGGTCGTCACTGACGGCGATCGTATTGCCGTAGTAGACGAAACTCGACTGGTTGGTGACGTAGCTGCCGTTCGCGATCGCCGGCGCCAGCGTGACCTCGAATTCGATCGCTAAACTGTCGCCGACACCGCCAAGGCTCAGGTTGCGAATGTCCAGCAGCCCGGTGCCCGCAGTGCCCCCGTCAGAGTCCGTGCTGCTCGCGTCAACCCCGGCCGGAGCGGATATGACGCTCAACGTGCCCGGAACGAACAAAGGTGCCGTATTGAGGCCGTCGAGTTCGTCAACGATGCTGAAATTGTCGACCGGCGTATCCGTGGTGTTCTGGACGTATAGCCTGTAACGGATGGTATCGCCCGGCGTCGCGACGGTAGCGGGGTCCTGGCCGGTGGTGACGTTGACTGCCGTTTTTTCGAATACGAGCAGCGGCATGAATTCGATCACCGAATGTGCATCCTCGTGATCGAGGGTGCCGACCGTCCCGTCCGTTACGAGGCGCGTGTAGCGGCGCGCGTAGTCCAGGTTGTCGGTGTTGCTGACATCAAGACTGAACCACTCGGTGGCGCCTGCGATATTGGTTAGAACCGCATCGCGCTGGGTGTTGGCGTCCAGCTCTGCGTCGTACGTTATGATCAGCCGCTGGCCCGGTCCGATAGCTGCGGCGGGCGTCAGCGTAGAGATCGTGAACGTGCACGCCGGATCACCTTCGAAAGTGGTGGCGAAATCCGTAACGGACGCGAGCGGCGGCCCCACTGCCGTTACGCCGTCGGCCTCGAACAGCTGAGCCGTAACCAGGGTTGGTGCCGCATCACACATGCCGCCATCCGCCTGGTTCGGCAGTATGTCATTGACGGTCACATTGTGGGCTGGCGATGCGCCGACGTTGTGGATGTTCAGCGTAAACGTCTCGGCCGCGCCCAACCGCATCTGCAGCGGCCCGGTCTTCTCGAGCGTCAGGTCCGGCTCCACGACCGTCATCGGGCCGGTAATACCCGACGGCCCTGTCAGCCGGGTATCCGGCTGGTTGTCCAGCTGATTGTAGGTGAAACCGGCTTCGTTAGTGAATGTCAGGCCGGCGACATTGTTTGCCGTGTCGGATAACCGCACGTTAACCTCGAGAACTATCTGTTCACCGACGGGTATGTCGATGCCGGCGGCTGGGTCCTCGATAACTAGATTTGTCGGAGTTCCTGTATTGGTCGGTGTCCACGCGCCCCCACCAGACACCCTGGTCACGCTCACGAACTGCAGGTCGGCCGCGGAAGCATTCAGGTCGTCTAGTATCCGCACGTCAAAAAGCGGCGCCGTATGAGGCGTCGATGGAATCGTTATCCGGTAGCTGAACTCCTCGCCGATCGTTGCGGTCGCCTGGGTATTCTCCTTGATCAATGGCGAGGGCGGCACAGCCTCTATCACCACGCGCGTCGGGTCTTCGTCGCCCACCACACTCGGGTTCGACTGACCGTTGACGAAAGGATCGTCACTGTCTGCCAGTTTGGCCCCGGTTGCGCCCTGCAGTTCGGCCTGGTTGGTCACAACGGTCCCGTCGAGCAAAGCCAAACTCAGCGTGACATCGAACTGGATGGAGACCTCGCTTGCGGCCGGCAGCCCGAAACCACTGATGTCGATCAACCCGGCCGAGTTCGTGCCCCCGGCGGCGTTCGAATTGTCGACTGCTCCAGCGGGCAACGTGCCTGCGACCCACGTCAGCGATCCGGGCTCGAACACCGCCAGTGAATTGAGTTCACCGAGATCGTCGTAGATGCGTAAATCGTCCAACGCACCGTCCGTTGTCTGCAAGCGCAATGTGTATCGCAGCGTGTCGCCCGGCATCGCCGTTGTAGCCGGATATGTACCGCTCGACAGATTCTCGACGGTCTTTTCGAAAAAGTAGCCAAACAGAGCCACGGTGACCGTATGTTCGTCCTCGTGGTCAAGGACAGCGGGCGTCCCGTCCGTCAGCGTCCGATTGAATTCGACTCGATCAGGGTTGTTGACGTCGCCGTTGAACCACCGGGTTGCACCGACAACATTGGTCAGGGTCACGCCGTTCTGGCTGTCGGAGTCCAGCTGCGTCCGGTAGTTGATGACCAGGCGCTCGTCCGGCCCGATCGCCCCCGCGGGCGTCAGCATGGTCAGGGTAAGCTCACAGCTCGATCCGCCGCTGTAGCTGATCGAGTAGTCGGTGCCCTCGCTCAAGGGTCCCTTGCCGGGAACCGGCGTTGTGCCATCCGCACCGAATACCTGTGCGTCGAGAATTTCCGGCGTCGCGTCGCACATACCTCCCGCCGCACCGTCAGGGAGGCGGTCCGTTATCGTCACGTCCCAGGCGGTGCTGAGGCCGGTGTTGTGCACATCGATGCCGAATTCGCCCCACTCGCCGAGATTCAATGTGCGCCCCAGCGTTGCGGGTCCGGTCTTGGTCACGATCAGTTCCGGTGCCGCAATCGTCATCGGCTCGGAGATGCCCCACTCACCGGGGAGCGGCTCGTAGAAGACACCGTCGATGAGCCGGCCGAAGTCCCATTTCGCCGTGTTTACGAACTGCGTTCCGGGCGCGTTTGCCGGGGTATCTTCGAGAACGACCGTGATCTCGAGGACGATCTGTTCGCCCGCCGGGATAATGGGGAAGTTGTCGAAGGTCAGAGCACCGCCTGCGTTGCTAAACGTCGGCGTAACCGGTTCGCCAGTATCTTTCCAGTAGGCACTGTGGCTAACGTAGCTGAGGTCGGCGCCGGTTGCGTTTAGGTCATCCCAGAGCGTGACACCGTGCAGGTCATTGACCGAACCGGCAGTATTGATCACCGTCGTCGTCGCCGGGTCGAACAATACCGGCAGGGTCAGCGTGTACGTAAACGGCACGCCGATCGCGGCCGTTGCCGGTCCCGGTGGAATCGCCTTGTCGATCTTCTCGACCGGTATCAGCAGGTTCTGACAGTTTTGCCTGATCTTGCTCGATGAACCGTTCGTAAACCAGATCTTGTGTTCGAGCACATCGTTACACGACATGTTGCCCGTGTGCACGACGTTGTCGAAGACGATGAGCCAGCGCTCATCTGTCTGGCCCGGGCGCGTGAAGAAACTGAAATTCGTTCTGAGCGGATTCGATGCGGGGTAGTTGCGGATCGTGCAGTTACGGTCGATCTGCAACTGCGAGGGCGCCACGGTGCCGGCGAAGCCGTCGAGCGTACCGTTAGGATAATCCGAGCAATCCTGGGCATTCGCACCGGCTGCGGCAGTCAACAGAAACAGCGCTGCACACAGTCGCAGCATTATCCTGCGACCGGGATGCACGGGAGTTGGGTTAATCAGGGCCATTGTCTGTCGCTAACGATCCGTATTCGTTAATCCTCTTCCTGAGGACGGCCCGAGTTACTGCGAATGTCGAGCGGTCCCGCTACCCTTGGGTTCCGAGTCCCTTTAGGCCGGAGACTTTGCGTCGCCACCTTTCGGTGGTTTTGCCTTTTTCCGTGCTGCGATCATCGCGCAAGCTCACGGTCGAAGTAATGAACTGCATCACATGATCGAAACATCGTTTAAGGGGAATACGGACTTCGTGAACCTCGCACGGTGCAAGGGCGGTGACGCCTGCCCGCGCGCCTTTCGCGCGATTCTTATGTAAGGGCCGCGGATGCAGCAGGCATGTTATGTGAAACGGTCGGCCTTCAGTCTCACGCGGCAGGCAGGAAATCGATCGGGTAGATGATCGTCATCGCGGCGACGTCTTTCGCGCCGAAGTCGAACGTCTTGACGCGTTCCACCACCTGCTGTGCGAGGACCGGCGCGTCCATGTCGGACGACTGCAGCGCGCACATCGAGACGCTGCCGTCCGGCTCGATCGTCAGGCGGAGCACGAGCTGCCCCCTGAGCGTCGGGTCCTTGCGCAGCTCGCGGTTGTACATCCTGTACAGCGCAGCCTTGTAGCGATCGAACACGATCTGAATCTCTTCGTCGGTACGGCCGGCTGCAACACCGGCACTGAGCGGTCGGTCCGGTCCCTCTCCGCCGCCGATCGAACTCGCGACGCGGCTGACTGCCACGCCTTCGATGCCGTCACCCCCGCCACCGACATCGCGGCTGATGTTCGAGAGGTTGATACCACCGCTCGAACCCGGCGCCGACGTCGTTACCATCGATCGCTGCGGGCGGCCAACGCTGTTCTCGCCGGCGGTGCTCAGGCGCGCCTGCGAGCCGAGCTTCGCATTCGTGTCGAGATCCGCGCGCTTTGCGAAACTATCGCGGAAGGCGAGGATGCCTTTCGATTTAACCTGTTCCTTCGTATCCACCGGCGCCGATTCCGCCACGACGGGCTGCTCGACGGCTTCCGGGATCTCCTCCGGTTCCGGTGGCGTTTCTTCCGCCAGCTCCGGCTCTTCAGGCTCGGGCTCCGGTTCCTCGATGACGGGTTCCGGTTTCGGCGGCGGCAGTTCCTCGCGAACGAGTTTTGCCACGCGTTCCGGCACCTCGATCAGCTTCTCGCGCTCCGGTATCGGCAGGTCCACGATGTTGAACAGCCAACCGAGTGCGAGGCACGCGAGCAGAGACGCGAGCACGGACTTGCGGAAGCGGTCATCTTCCTCGTAGCCACGCGACCAAGGCATGACCAGCTTGCGAGCCGGCAATTTCGGCTCTTCGCGTTCCACGATCCACTCGGCCTTGCGGCTTTCCTCACGCTCGGCCGCATCGCGAAGATCGTAGTACAGGTAGTCCATCGACCGGTTCTTGTCGCCGATCTTGTCGAGAACGGCGTCGCGGCGATCTTCGATCCGAGCGATCTCATCGGTGAATTCGTTGATCTTGCAGCGCACGGTTTCGAGGTGAGCGGCGGTGTTCTCGGGTCTCTGGAGGTCGCCCCAGAACAGGTACGAAGCACCGGCCTTGTCGAGATCCTCGAAGGACTCACACACCCGTGCGAGCGCCTCAAAGCGCTCGCCTTTGGCAATCTGCGCGTTGAGCTCGCCCTCGATCGCCTGCAGCTCGTGCTCGAGTTCTTCGAGCTCGCGCTCCGAGCGCTGCAGCTCCTCTCTCAGGCGAAGTTCCTCAGCCGAGGAAACCGACTGTTCCGGCGTCTGCAGTTCTTCAAATGAAGGGTCTGAGCTCACTCTGCCAACCTCGTCCTTGCGCTATTACAGCGCCGCTACCTGTGGCGGTGCCTTCTGGACAACGGCCAGCGACACATTCTCGTAGCCTTCGCCCGTGCACGTCGACATGATCCGCTTGATCACGATGAAAGGAACCGACTTGTCTGCGAGGATCGTCACCTCGAGACTGCCCGCTACCGCCTGCGTTGCCGGTCCCACGACGTTGTCCCTCAGTTCCGCGAGACGCGCCGTTATCCGGTCCGTCGCACCTGCCTGGGCGGCGAGGATCTCGTCGACAAGGGCCGCCTGCCGCCCCTGCACGAGGACCTCTTCCGGGCTCACGAAGATCACGACCGTTTCACGCGGCTTGGCCTCGACCTTCGACTCCGGCAATTCCACATCCTTGGGGGCATCCAGCACCTCCACGGACCCGGAATTGACGAGCAGGAAAAACACGAGGATGGTGAACACGTCCATCAGCGACGTAAGGTTCATCTTCGTGAGCTTCATGCGGTTGCGCGACATGCGCTTGATCCGCCGCGTATTCCTCATGGCGCGTCTCCTACTGATATCTCGGAGAACAGGGCATAGAGCTGGTACTCCGGCTCGCCCTCGACGGGTTCCTTAACGGGCAACTCGACGCTCCTCACGATGTCCATCACCCGAATGAGGTAATCGTAAGGGATTTGCGCCTCCATCAGCACGGACGCGGCGTCGTGATCCGGATACTCCCGCTTCAGTTCGATCATGAAGTCCGACAGGGTTTGGAAGTCGTACTCATCGTTCTTCTTCGGGATCGACGCGATCCTCTGCGTGCCGTTGGTGATCTCCATGCCGGCATCCCGAACGATCACTTCGACGCGGAAACTGTTCTCCTTGACCGCCGGACCCCCCGAGGAACTCGGCAGATTGAGTTCGACGATCGTGAGTCGCGAGAACACGGCCGTTATCAACAAGAACGGCACCAGCACCACCATGAGATTCAGGAACGTGGTGACGTCGATTTCGTGTGCGACGCCTTTGGTCCGCCGCCTGTAGTGATGCCGCCTGGCCATTTGGTATCAGGCCTCCTGGACAGCCCGCTTGGCACGCCGCGAAAAGACGTTGAGTGCCTTCACTGTCGCCATCTCGAGACTGTCCACGATGTCGCCCGTCTTGCTCGTCAGGACCGCGTGAACGATAAGGAGCGGGATCGCGACCATCAGTCCGAACGCCGTCGTGTTCATCGCCACCGAGATACTGGCGGACAGCAGGTCTGCCTTCTCTGCAGGATTCGCATTCGCTACGGCGGTGAACGCCTGGATCAGGCCCATGATGGTGCCGAGCAGGCCGAGCAGTGTCGCGATACTCGACGCCAGCGCCACATACGGTGTGCGCTTCTCGAGGCGCGGCACGATTTCCATCATGCTCTCTTCCATTGCGATCTCGATATCCTCGCGGCGTCGCACGGCACCCTGCAGCGACAAGCCCATGTTCAGGACCTGCGAGATCGTCGACTCGTCTTCACTGGTCAGCTTGCGCGCTTCGTCGAACTCGCCGTTCGAGAGCAGCGGCTGAACCTTCTCCCACACCAGCTGGTTCTTGTTCGTCACCATCGTGAGCGTGAGATAACGTTCGATGGCTACACCGACACCAACGGCGAAAACCAGAAGTATCGGGTACATGAACAGGCCGCCCGATGAGAAGAAGCCTACGATCGAATAGAAAAAGTCCATTTTCCAAACCCTCTTTTGACAAAACATCCCGGGTCTCTACCGGGATGGTCTCTAGAATAGTTTTAGGTCACGCAATTGAATGTGATGCAGCGCACGTTCGGGCATCATGCCCGGCACGGATCACTAATCTTTGAATGGCGTCACACTGTCGGGGAGCTGGCGGCTCAACCCTGGTCGGAAGTCTTGCCGGCGCGGATCTCGTAGAAGTGGAGCTCTCTCAGGAAGACTTCCTTGTCGACCGGGCGCGCCCGGTCGTCCAGCGTATCGGAGAGGCTGATGTTGTCGCCCAGCTCCGACGACTTCCAGGGCACGATGACCAGTGACTTGGGCGCCTCCTCGTTACCGAGTACCGACATGCCGGACATCGTCTTCGGCTGAGTAATACCGTCACCGGTCTTCTCGGCTGGTGCATCCTCTTCGGCGTCCGCCCCGTCGGGCTCCTCCCCGAACGCCGAGAAACTCAGGCAGAGCGTGGCGGCTATCGGCAATAGTCTCTTCATATCGCTTCCTACTGGTCCAGCCTGTAACGGATGTCGGCGATCCACATCGACGCTTCCTCGTCACCCGGCACCGTCTGCATGTACGCCTCGTAGTTGTCGAGTGCGCACTCGAGGTCCGCCAGGTACAGGTCGCACAGGATCGCCAGGTTACGGCGAGCGAAGTGGAAACCCGGGTAGACCGCGAGCGCTGCCTCGTAGCTCGCGCGCGCTTCCATGAATCGCCCGGTCTTGCGAAAGATGATGCCGAGCTCGTTGTGTGCGACGGGCTGCTCCGGGTTCGACTCGAGCGCGAGTAGCAGATTGCTCTCCGCGGCCTCGAGATCGCCGGCGAGGTGCTGGGCGATTCCGAGATCGATGCGCGGAGCGCTCAGCTCCGGGGCCGCTGCCGCGACCTGCTCGAGCAATGCGATTCCCTCGTCGTGCCGGCCCTGCTGCAGGTATGTCACCGCCGCTTCGTAGTCGGCACGGACGTCGCCGCCGATACGCGCTTCCTCGGTGATCGTGAAACCCACCGCTTCCTGGATCTCGATGTTGACGGGTGCACGCACCGGCTCCGAGGTGGTTGCGCAGGCGGCGACCAGCGAGGCGGATAATGCGACCAGGATGCTCTTCGTGTGTCGAGTGTTCACAGCTCAATCCTTGGCGGGTACAGGGCTGTCGGTCATCCGTGCGGTTGCCTCCAGCGGGTTCTCGTCGCCCTCTGTGCCCGTGGCTTCGCTGCCGTCCTCGGCAGCGATGTCGAGTTCCGGCGCAATGGGCATGCGGTAGGCGTACTGGTCGATGGAACCGACGAAGCCGCCGCTGATCTCGTTTTTCGCGTAGCGGCCCGGCATCAGCGCCGCTAGCTTGTCGAGGCTCTTTTGCACCCACGGGTTGTACACGCCGACCGACAGCAGTTCGAAGTTCTCCTCGTGCACACTGATGGCACGCTCTTCGAACGGGTAGGCTTCTTCCTCGATCACCATCTCGTAATCGACCTTCTCCGCTTCCGACAGGCCAGCCGGCCGCTCGGACTCGATCAGAGCGACGCTGAACTCGAAGTAGATCTCGGCGAGGTAGAAGGTCGCCGCGGCCGTTACTTCGGCAACCTCGTAGTCAACCAGCGCCTCGAACGCCGCCATCGCAACGTCCATGCGCGACTGCTTCTCCGCGAGGCTCTCCTCGAACGGCTGCTCGAGTTCGAGGTCCGCGAACCGCGTGTAGCCCCGTTCCGCGAGCACCAACGCACTTTTCGCCGCGAGATAGCGGCTGCGATCGGTGCGGTCGGCGCCCGCCTCCCGGTCGGCGTCGATGATTTCGTTGAGCTGTGCATAGTAGCGCTCGTAGTCGAGCTCCGCCTTGAAGATCTCGGACATCCGGTTGCGCGCTTCCATGGCAAGGTCGAGCGGGCGAGGGTACTCGCTCACGTACTGCTCGTAGACGCGGACCGTGTCGTCGAGCGCGTTGACTTCGTCATACAGCTCGGCCGCCGTCAGCAAGGCCTCGCGCGCAAGTTCCGGGTCCGTCGCCTCGGCGGCGATGCGCTCGTGCTCGGCCGCGGAACGCGCTGTCTGGCCGTCCTCGCGATAGATGTATGCGAGCTGCTTCGTCGCTTCGGCGTTGAGTTCGTGCTCGGGATGCGTGCTGCGGAATTCCTCGAGCACGCCCGACGCCATCGTCCAGTCCTCGAGCTTCATCAGCGCGGCGGCCGCATCGTATTCCGCGATACTGCGGATGTCCGAGGTGGGCGCGAGCTCCTTGATCCTGAGGAAGTGGCCGGCCGCGGTACGATAGTCCTCGAGCAGGTTCGCCTGTTCGCCCTGCTTGTAGATCGAGGCTGCAAGTCCGTCGATGACAGCCGGCCGAGATTCGTGATCGGGCGGCGTCAGCGCAAGCACATTCGTGTAGGCGTTCTCCGCATCCGGGTATTCGGCCAGGTCGATCGACGAGTGAGCGACGACCGCCCACGCGGAGCGCAGCAGTTCGCTGTCCGCGCCGGGATAGCGGTCGATGAGCTTCTGCGCCGAATCGATCGCGAGCGGAAAGTCCTTCATCTCGTACAGGTCGTCAGCGGCGGCGCCGAGCACGACCGGCGCCTGCTCGTGTTCGGGGAACGTCTCGGCGAAGCGGAGCGAGCTATCCACGGTCGCCTGCTTCACTGCCAGCACGCGCGCGCCGGTGGCTACCTTCAGATCTTCACGATAAGCAAAGATCGCTGCGTAGCCTGCGGCCGATGCCTGCTCGTGCGCCTCGTATTCGTAGGCGGTTCGCTCGTACTCGACGGCCGATTCGCCGAAGTTCTCGTTCTCGAGCAACAGGTCCGCGAGCTGGTAGTTGATTTGCGGGGTGTCCTCGTCCGAGGGGAACGAGTACAGGAACTGTCGGTACCAGCGCGAGGCCTCTGCGAAGTTCGCAGGCTGCTCGTCGATGAAGACCTCCTCCTGGTAAAGCGCGTGGTAGTGATTGGCAAGGTCAGCCAAGTTCGTCTTCAGGAAGCCGACGACCTCGGGGGCATCTTCGATGTCGAAGCGATGCCAGTATTCCGCATCCACTGCATAGCGCGTCGCGAACTCCTTCTTGGATTCCACGACGAGTTTCGGGAAGCCGGCCTCCCCATAGATCTCGACGATGCGCATGCTGAAGTGCGGCGATACGCGATGGTACGGGTTCAGGTTGATGAAGGACTTGTAGACCGATGCCGCATCTTCGTAACGCAGCTTGCTGAAGTAGAACTCGCCGAGGTTGCCATAGATCTTGTCGGCGTAGATGCGATGCCCGTGCTCGGAGAAATACTCGTCGACGACTTCGGGCCCGCCGAGGTTTGAGAAACTCAAGCTGACGACGCGGAAGGTGTCCGCTACGCGGTGTTCGTCGTTATCCTCGTGGGCTGCGTCGAAATCGTAGCCGATCGATTGGCGATGATCGAGCATCGCCATGTACTGATGCAGCGCCTCTTCGTAGACCTCCTGCTTGTAGAGCGCCCAGCCGAGCTTGTACAGCGCCAGCTCATAGTAAGACGAGGTGCTGCCCACGTTGATGATTGCGCCATAGGCGCTCTCCGCATCCATGTACTTCTTGCGAACGAAGTAGTACTCGCCGCGCCGGAAGTGCACTTCGTCGATGTACTTCGAATACGGATACTCGGCAACCAGGCGATCCATCACCTTCATCGCCTCGTCCGGCTGGCCGATCTCGTCGTAGGCGCGCGACATCTGGTAGAGCACCTGATCGTTGCGCTCGTAGTTCGGGTAGGTTTCGAGGATCTTGCGATAGGTGGCTATCGCTTCGCGGGGTCCGGCCGGGATCGGTTCGCCGCCCGCGCCGGTAAGCAGATCGTCATCGATGGAGGCCTCTCCCAGGAGTTCCTGCCGCTGCGACGCACGCTGTTCGAAATCGCGCTCGGATTCGGTCGGCCTGGCGGGCGCGCCTACGGCCGCGGGCATCTCGGTGCGTCTCCCCGGCGCCGCGGACTCCGGAGCCGCCATATCGACTGTTTCCGGCTGCGCCATTGCCGGGTCATTCACTTGCCTGGACGCCGCATCCGCCGCAGCCGAGACCTCGACGACCTCGCCGCTGCCGATCACGCCATACGCCTGCTCGATCTGCAGGTCGGCGAGGCGGCGCATCGCCTCGGGCGTCCGCGCGCTTTCCGACGTTTCCTCGAGATAACGGCGATAGCTGTCTGCCGCCCGCTGCAACCCGTCTTCGAGGTAGATCTCCTCGACGTCAGGCTGCACATCCGAAAGTTCGGCCAGTGTGCCCTGCTGCTGCGTCGTTGCGCAGCCTGCAAGCGCCGCCGACAAGAAGCCCGCGAGAATGCCGATTCGCCTCGTCACTGCAAGTCGCTCCTTGCCTGTGCCTGGGTTGCTCGGTCATAGCTGTCGGCAAGCGCGAATCGCGCCTTGTCGCGGTAACTCTCCAGCCGGCCGCGACGTGCCATGAGTTCGTCGATCGCCACGATCTCCAGCTGCCGTCCCTGGCGCTTCATCAGCAGGTCGACCTTCTGCACTGACTCGGTGACGCGCGCGCGCAGGCGGCTGATGGGCGTGTCGTAGCCCTGGAAACTGTGGGTGGCGGCCTGGCGTGAACGCACGAACTCGTCGTACTGCGCCTGCGCAACGACCATCGCCTCGTCGAGCTTGCGCAGGTTCTGATCGAACTCGGTCAGGCGCTTGTGGTACTCCGTTTCCAGCGTCCAGGTCAGCAGGCCCTTGAGACGCTCCATGCGCCGGACCAGCGAACCTTCGAATGGCGTCGATGCGCCCTCGAGGTGCTCCTCGATGTACTCGATCCGTGCCAGAACCGCCATCTCTTCCGGCGTTGCCAGGAACTCCGGCCGTGGTGTGGTCAGCAGGTCATCGCGGCGCTTCACAAGCATCTTGTGCTGCTCTTTGCGCAATCGCAGCCGCGAATCCAGTTCCCGGAACTTCGCGTCCACATCGGGCAGCAGCGGTTCGTAATGGTCGTGACGGATCACCACCATGTCGTCGAAAGCGTCGAAACTCGTTTCCCAGCTCAGGAGCTTCCTGCGCAGGTCTGCGAGGTCGAGATAGTTCTGCAGACCCGTCTGGAAGTCGTGGGTTGCAAGCAGCTCCATCAGGTAGTAAGTCTCGGGCGTCTCGGGCAACGAACGCAGGCGGATGACCCAGTCCTTGTCCTTGCGGATCTCCTCGCGGATCAGGGCCTCGAGGAAGCGACCCTCGCGTATGCTCTCGATCGACTCGTTGAGCTTGTCGACTTCCGCGCCGAAGGCGTCGAGTGCCTGACCGTAACGAATCGCCGCTCGTCCGTGAATGTTCAGCTTGCCGAAGGCATAAGGCAGCGCCAGCATCGCCTCTTGCGTCGCGCCGTCGGTCACCTCGCGATCGGCGAGAATGCTCCACGGCACGATGGCGCGCTCATAGTTCTCTGTGGACAGGCTCGCCCACCCGGCACTGAGCAGCGCCTGATTCGAAAACGGCCCGTCGAGACGAACACGGTTCAGATAGGGCATTGCCTCGTCGTACTCGCCGTCTTCGAGCAGGATCGTGCCGAGAACCAAGTTCGCCTTGTCACGAATCGCGAGTTCTGCCGGGTCGTCGGTGTCGATCTGCCCGGCGCGGTCGAGTTGCTCGACGGCCTTCTGGCGCTGGCCGTCCTGCAGATAGGCGATACCGAGATTGTACGCCGCAAAGCCGCCGAAGCTCTTCGAGCCTTGCAGCCGCCTCAGAACCTCGAAGGATTCCGTCGGCTTCTCCTGCGCGAGGTAGACGTTGGCTCGCAGGAACTCGATGTCGTCGCGGATGGACTCGGGAATCCTGCCGTCGATGCGTTCCAGCGCGAGCAGCGCATCTTCCATCTGGCCTTTCTGAAAATGGATGCGAGCAAGGCGGTAAGCCGCGTCGTTGCGGACAACCTCGTCGACGGCGCCTTCGAGCACCGCCGTGATGGCGCGCCCCGCCCGATGATGCATGCGGTAGCGCAGCTCGAAATCGCCGAGCGAGAATTCCGCGTCGTCGATGTGGTACCACAGCGTATCCAGTTCAGGCTCGTCGAGCCCGGCGTGCTGCGCGACCTCGGTATCGAGGCGCTGCAGCGCTTCGAAGTAATAGCCCTGGTGCGCATAATACAGCGCTTCGCCGAAGTACAGATCCTTCAGCTCTTCACTTTGAACGGGACTCGTTGCCAGGCTGGCTAACAGCAGGAGCCCGATCCTTGAGAACGGTGCTCGGTACATGGATTACCAGTCTCCGACCTGTATCCCGCTCTTGCCGAGCCCTGGACCGGCCAGCGTGATGCCCAGCGCCTTGGGCTCAACGCCCTTGGCGAACGAGAACTGGTCGGTCTTGTCGAACTCCGTGCCGTTTTTCAGCTTGCCGATCATCGTAACGCTGAGCTGGTGATCGCCGGTCGGGACGTTACCGGTGTAGATGCGCTGCACGCCGCCCTTCTGCAGGGCCTCGAGTTCCTTGAAACTGTAGATGTGGTGCGTTGCGAGTTCGCCGTTGATCTCGATCTTCACGGCGTCGAGGCGAAAATCCTCATCGTCCTCGAACGCAACGAAGAGCGCCACCTGGGTGTTCGAAGGATAGAGCAGCCGCTCCTCGAGATTGCCTAGCTCGGACGCGATGCTGAGGACGTCGGACTTAATCTCCTGGACCTGACCGTCCAGGCTCCGCATATCGTCCCGCGATATGTCCTGCGCTGCACCTGTTGCGAACGGTCCGCCGGCAAGTACCAGCAGCGCCATCATGCGAATTAGTCTCGGCATCGTACTAAGTCCTTTTCCTGTCTTACATAATCCGTATGCAATTACCGCCATAGAGCGCAACCGTGCCGGTATCGCAGACAGCCGGTAGTGTTGAGCAAAAGGGTGGGTATATCTGTGAACTGACCCGCAAATCCCGGCGATGGCGGGAATGTGAATCCCGTCACTGTACATCTGTCCGGATCGCCGCATATTCCCAAGCTACGGTCATGATCAGTAACTCGCTCAGCACGGTCCGGGAACTCGGCATCCTCGTTCGCGAGATCTACCTCGCGCCGGGGGAGTTCGTGCTCTCCAGGTTCGCCGAACTCGCGCCGGTAACGGCCCGTGACTGGGGCTTCGTCGATGCTGGCGATGCGTTCGTCGCGGCGGGGGTCGCATCGGGTTTCTTCTGGCTGCTTATGTCGATCATCGCGTGGCGCCTCTACCGATATGGCCGGAGCCTCGCGAGAAATTTCGTCGCTCTTCTTCACACGGCTTTCTATCGCGGCACGCAGGCTGCGGCAGGCCTGAAGACGATGCTGGTCTGCAGGCTGAGGGGATTCGTGCCTCGGCGTCATGATGACGGCATCGATGCGGCGCCTGAAATCGACTTCGACGACTTGGACCTCGCCGTACTGCGCTCGGCGGCTACGCGTGGCCCCGGACTGGCAACGTCGGCGCCGGAGATCGCCGAAAAATTCAGGCTGCGTCCCTCGGAAGTTCAACGCAGCATCGACAAGCTGCGTCAGAACCGGATGCTGGACACCGTCATCGGCTCGACCGAGGGTTATGGTAACTTCCGCCTGTCGCATTACGGCGCGACGTTCATGGCCATGTGGCAGCGCCAGCAGCCGTCGTGACCTTCGTTACTTGATGTAGCCGGGCCACTGTGCCCACAATCGTCACACTGCGGCAGCGCGTAGTGTTGCGAGATCCATGGCAGGCTGGCTGTTCCTGTTGGTTTCCCTTGCCGGTACGGCAATCGTCATCAATGCGGCAAGGCCGCTGCGAGGGCCCGTATCGCTGCTGCCGAGCTGGGCGATCGCGTTCCTCACGCTCGATCTCGCGCTGTTCCACATTGGCCTGGCGCTCGCGATCGCGGCCGGTTTTGCACTGCTGGGCGCTCTCGCAGGCTGGCCCGGCAAGCTGGCCATGCTCTTGACGCTCGCTTCGAGCGCGTTCCTGTTCGCGCTGTGGTTGCCGAGCCTGCGCGCAGCATCGGTCGCCGAGAGGGTCGCGGCCGAACTGGAACTCGACGACGTCGAGCGCATTCCGAGGAGCCTGCTGTACAGGCCGCTCCCGCGTGTGCGCAAAGGCGTCTCGGTCCTGCGCGACGTGCCATTCGCCCGGCGGGACGGACGCGTTCTCGCTATGGACATCTACCGCGGCTCGGCGCACGGCGGCAAGCGGCCGGGGCTCGTGTACATCCATGGCGGTGCATGGGTTCTCGGCGACAAGCGCGAGCAGGGGCTGCCGCTCTGCAATCATCTCGCCTCGCTCGGGTGGGTCTGCGCCAACGCCAACTACCGCCTGAGTCCTGGCGCAACGTATCCGGACCACGTCGACGATGCGAACAGCGCCGTGGCCTGGTTGCGTGAGCACGCCGGCGAGTACGGCGTTGATCCCGAATTCATCGCGATCGTCGGCAATTCGGCGGGCGCGCACATTGCGGCGATGACCGCGCTCACGGGCGACTCGGTACAGGCCGTCATTACCTTCTACGGCGTTTACGACCTCACCAACCGACTCGGCGTGCACGGTTCGGCATTCATCGACCGGCTGATCGGCCCGCACGTCCTCAAGGCATTCTTCGATACCGAACCCGAAAAATTTCATGCCGCATCGCCGGTGGATCACGTCGCACGTGCATCGGTCCCCTGGCTCATCCTGCAGGGCGACCGCGACAGCCTCACACCTGTGCCCGAAGCCCGTGAATTCGCCCGCAGGCTTCGCGAGCACTCGACGCACATGGTGGGCTATGCCGAGCTGCCCGGCGCTCAGCATGCGTTCGACATCTATTATTCGCTGCGAACCCTTGCGGCCGTCGAACTCGCGGCGCGCTTTCTCGCCACGACATACCGCCGCACGGCATCCCGCGATGCGTCGGACAGCGCGTCGAAGGACGCACGCAGGCAGTCGTAGTAAAACGCCGGGTCGGGCATCATCCGTCGGTCACACACCGGCGCGATCGTCACCTTGCCGTCATAGATCGTCGCCGCGTGATTCAGCCCGAGGTGGTCCATGAGCGCGCCCATACTGGTATAGCCGACGAGCCTCGCACCGCAGAGATACAGCGGCCGCGACGGTCCGGGGTGAACCGAAATGACGGTATTGTGGTTGTCGCGGTAGCGCTTCCCGGGGCCGAACTCCGCACCGATCGCCCGGGTGGCGAACGTCATGGCCGCCGACGGCAGTACGTCCTGCATCTCAGCCATTTCCTGCGCGCTGACCGGCTTCAGCGCCCTCGCTTCCTGCATTTCCTCGCGAATCATCGCGAGGCACTCCAGCGGATCCTCGATGTCCGTCATCAACCGAACACGTATCAGCTGAACACGATGCCCGGGCACGCCTTCCTGGTCGCGATCGTGCACGTGCAGCGGCACGAGAGCATACAGCGAGCGCGCGGGCAGCTCGTTCTTGTCGGCGAGATATCGCTGCAGGGCGCCGCTGCAGACTGCGAGGATCACGTCATTCAGGGTCGCGTCCGGCAGCGCCTCCCTGATCGGTTGCAGGTCGTCGAGACCGAAGGTGAGCGGCGCGAGCACGCGATGCGGCGATACGGGCTCGTCGAAACGTGTCCGTGGCGCGCTCTCCTGGTCGAAGTGCAGCACGTCATCCGGCCGTACCGGGTTCGCACCGAGCCCGGGGATCCTGTCGAACCACGACTGGCCGGTTTCGACAAGTTTTATCGCGTTGTTGAACCAGGCGAGCGCGAGCAGCTGCGTCGCCCCGGGCTCTTTCTCGGAGAACCAGCGCCGCCGGGTCTCCTCGGTTTCGGGCGTCGCTTCGAGATCGTGTAGTGCGACGGTGAAATCGTCTTCGGTGACATCGTCGAGCGCCACGTGATGCACCTTGACCAGCACCGCGAACGCCCCCTCGGGGAGCCACGAGACATTATCGAGGCCGTCGATCACGTACATCTCCCAGACCGGCCGGTGCATGTCCAGCGGGTGCGCGTGCAGGCGCGACGCAAGTATGCAGAACTGCCGCCAGTCGCCCGGCTTCGGCAGCGCCACGTGGCGTACGTGGAATTCGAGATCGAAATATTCGTCATGTATCCAGTACGGGTAGTCAAGGTTCAGGGGAACCTCCACGAGCCGTTGCCGGAAGATCCTCGAGGTG
This sequence comes from Woeseiaceae bacterium, assembly GCA_041559075.1. GTDB lineage: Bacteria > Pseudomonadota > Gammaproteobacteria > Steroidobacterales > Woeseiaceae > UBA1847. The sequence continues at coordinate 56,669 of JBFFEB010000004.1, forward strand.
CCGATGCGGTCGCGAACGTGTTCGAGGATTCGCTGGAACGTGACTTCCCCGGGGGCAGTCGAGGGATCGTACAGGTAAACCGTCGACAGTTGCTGGTGGCGTCCGGGCTTGTCGGCGTACAGGAAGAACGCGTCGGAACCGCTAATCTGGCGCATCGATGCCTCTCATGCGATCGACAGCGATTGGCGAACATCCGGCGACGGGAATTCGTTCAACGGACGGTCGTACACATCCTGCAGCAGGTTGATCGCGGCCAGCGCCTGCTGCACGTCGGCGGCAAATGCTTCCCTGCGCTGCCTGACGTCGCGATCGCCGCTGTCCAGCAGTCGGCGATGCCGCGCAAGACGCAACGCGCTGACGAACAGCGGGCGTGACAGTGCCGCCTCCGTGCTGATCTCCCTGCGCAGCAGCATCTCCTTGCCGAGCGCCAGTGCGCCGTCGATCAGCGGGGGTTCCTCGTTCGCGGTAATCGGGCGCCAGCCGCGCTTGACGAGCATGCCGGCCAGGATCCAGTACGCTTCAACGAACGAACGCAGGATGCTCTGCCCGAAGAGCGGCTCAACTCCTGCGGGGAAGCTCGCACCGGAATCCTCCCAGCCCGGATAGCGTTCGTCGAGATAGCGGACCGCGGCGCCGAGGGATTCCTGCTTGGTCTTGAACGAGAACTCGAATTTCAGGAGATCGCGCAGACGCATCAGCTCGCTCTCGAACGCATCGTCCGCACCGCTGCCGAACGATGCGGCGAGTGCAACCTCGGCCAGGGCGCCGTCGAGGAAGTAGTGCACGATGGTATTGCGGTAGTACGCGGCCGCCAGCTGCCGCCCCGGAGTGATGATGTACACCGGCGCGGCGCCGTCTGCGAAGCACCGCAGCAGGCCGGTCTCCGATAAAGACTGCAACGTGGTCTTCAGATCCTCGACGCTACCCAGGCGCAGGTTGTCCGCCTTCGGCAGGCACCAGCGTTCGATCAGCGCAACGATGTCGCTCGCCTGGCACCAGATCTGCCCGGCATCGAGCGCGCGACCGTTCGCGGCCAGCAGCACCAGGGTCACGAGGTCCGTCAGCGTTATGGGTATCGAGCGCTCGATACGGCTGCAGATCTCGAATGCCAGTTTCTGCACCTGCGAGCCCTGCACGCCGTCGCCCGGCGCCGGGACCTTGTCCGACAGCGCTATCGGCTCCGCGAACCGCACGTACACCCTGCCGTACTTCGACTTCATGCCGGCGATGTAGTCGATGAACCACTTCAGCGATTCCTTGCGCTTGGGCACGCCGTGCTGCATGGCGATGTAGTCGTCCATCTCCGGTATCTGGTCGAAACTGATCGCCACGGGAACGAACAGGGCGTCCTCGATGGATGCCCGCTTGTAGGCGTCCATGACCCAGTGGATCAGCCCCAGTTTCGGCGGCAGCAACTTCCCCGTTCGGGAACGGGTACCCTCGATGGACCACGACAGTGGCACGCGCCGCGCCGCAAGGTAGTCGATGAAGTACTTCAGCACGAGCTTGTAGACGTCGTCGTCCCTGAAGCTGCGGCGCAGGAAGATCGCTCCAGAGTGCCTCGCAAGCGGGCCGAAACCCGCGAAGTTCATGTTGATACCCGCAAAGATGAGCGGCTGCGGCCGGAATCCCGCATCGTACAGCGTGCGCATGAACACGAAGCCGTCGAGATGCGACTTGTGCGACCACAGGAATACCAGCGGGTGCGTCAGGGACAGATCCTTGAGCTTTGCGAGCGCCTCGGTATTGACGTCGAACCCGGGCTCGAAGCTGCGCGTGTACATGAATCGTGCGAGTGCCGCCACCCAGCCGAGGTAGCGGTCGGCCGGGCGCACTGCCAGTTCGTCCAGGCAGTCGTGCGCGTGTCTCTCCACCTCCGCGTAGTCACGCTTCTCGCGTTCGGCAAGTGCGCGCAACGCGGCGAGGAAGCGTTCATCCCTGAAGACTTCGCGCTCGTCGATCGTGGCAACGCGGGAAAGGGCGGATTTCGGTGACATCGCCAGGCCTCAGGCGCTGATAGCGCGTTCCCGGCACTCCGCCTGCCCGAGTGCGTCGAGATACATTTCGCGGATGCGCTCCGCCTGCGACCCCACGTCGGCGATCTCCCATTGGTCGGTGGGCTGCGGCGGCAGCACGGTGACCTTCACTTCGGCCGGCCGCACCACGACCGCTTTGTAGGGCAGCGCGTCCTGCGCGTTGTGGATGACGATGGGCACGACAGGCACGCCCGCCTGCCTCGCCATGTGAAATGCGCCGAGCTTGAACGGCCCCAGCCTGCCGTCGCGGCTCCGCGTTCCTTCGGGGGCGATTACGACCGAGCGGCCGGACCGCAGGGAATCGACAGCAGGTTTCAGCGCCAGGCGCGGATCGCCGACGTGCTCCCGGTCGATGAACACCGTCCCGGTATAGGTGAACGCGATACCCATCGGCAGCTGGTGCTTGATTTCTTTCTTCGCGACACCGATGACATCTTCGCGCAGCATGCGCGCCGTGATCAGCACGTCTACGGCGCTCTGGTGGTTGAAGATGAAGACGGCGGGACGGTCCGACCAGAGGTGTTCTTCCCCGTCGATAAGCAGTTTGAGCCGTGCGATCGCGGAGGCGACGCTCGTCCAGGCGCTCAGCGAGATATTGGTTGCTTCGCGTTCCGTTGCACCGAATGCGCGGATCGGCAGGCCGGCCGCGAGGATGGGCAGCGCCGTACCGTAGACCAGCAGGCTGCGGACGACGTCGCCCACGCCGATGGCACCGCGGCTCTCGAGGTGAATGTCCCGCCAGCCGTTCTTGCGTGCAACGACCGCGAGCTTGCTGTCCGCATTGACGGTGACCGGGTGACCGGCCGCCTCGAGCAGCGGCAGGTCCTCGATGCCGTTGGCATAGAAGTAGCTTTTCCCGAGCTTGACGCCATGCTTCGCGGCGAATTCGCGGGCCGCAAGCAGCTTGTTCTCACCGAAACAGGGCTCGCCCACAAGCCTGCCCGTGAAGCGTCCTTGCAGCACTTCGAGCTCGGTACAGAGGATGTGCCTCACGCCGAGGCGCTTCGCCACCGGTTCGATCTGGTAGCGGGTTGCCGAACTCACGATGGCAACGGTGTGCCCCTGCCGCTCGTGCTCCGCGAGCATCGCCCGGATTTCCGGGAAGACCTCCGCGGCGAGGTGCTCGCGAGTGACCGTCTCGCCGAGTTCGACGAGTTCTCGTTCTGGCTTGCCCTTGAGGTTGCGCGCCGCGGTCGCGATTGCATCGTCGAAACCGCTGACGTTCAGCAGGTAGCGGGTCACCATGTCGCCGAGATCGAACAGTTCCTGCGCGCTGATCTCGCCGTTCCTGAGCCGCTCCAGGAATACGTCCCTGATCGAGTGTGTCGCGATGACGGTGCCGTCGAAATCGAAGAATGCACCTACCGGCTTGCCGCGCATCCCGGCGGCGATTTCCCGGGTAAAGTGCTCGTAGGGCTCCACTTGGCGTCTCCGTGTTCCGCCGGGGCTGCCGATACGGCTGCAAATCTACGATGACCGAAAAGAAGATCGCATTCAATACGTACTGTCCCTGCCTCAGGGCCGCTTTCCAGCGGCGTAAAATGGTTACGTGGATGAGCGTCTAACGGTCTCTCGAATGGCAGCCGAAGACGACAGGCTCGGTACGCAGGCGCAACCGCCTGCCCTCGGCTACGCGATAGCGGAACTGCCGCGGGCCCTGTTCGAACTGGTGTGCCTGCTCCCCGCCCACCTGTTCCTCAAGCGCGCGCCTCGCGGCGACGGCCACCCGGTGATCACACTACCGGGCTACCGCAGTGACGACACGGCCATGCTTGCGATGCGCCGGTATCTCGCCCGCTGGGGTTACGCGCCGTATCCGTGGGGGCTCGGCGCCAACCTCGGTATCGGCTACCAGCGCATCGACTACGAGAAGCGCATGCTCGAAAAGCTCGAGAACGTCGTCGAGAGGCACGGCGCGCCGGCAACGCTGGTCGGCTGGAGCCAGGGCGGCGTCATCGCCCGCGAGGTGACCAAGCAGAGGCCCGATCTCGTGCGGCAGGTGATCGTCCTCGGCAGCCCGCTCGCCGATGCCCCGGAGGCCACGACGCTGTTCCGGATCTTCCGCAAGACCTCGGCGGAGGAAATTACCAACGAACTCATGAGCGTGATGCGCGAAGTCGCGTCGCCGCTCCCCAACGTGCGCTGTATCTGCATCTACAGCAGCTCGGACGGCATCGTATCGGCGGATATCGCGCAGGACCTCGTCTCGCCGAACGTCGAGAACATACGGGTAACCTCCAGCCACCTCGGCATGGTCGTGAACCCGATGGTCCTGTTCATCATCGCCGACCGTCTTTCGCAGCCGGACGACGACTGGAAACCGTTCAACATGTACACGCTCGACCGCCTGCTAGGCTGGTCGCGCTGAAACGGACAAGCCAATGCTCAGACAATTATCTGGAATGGACTCGCTTTTCCTCTTCGCCGAGAACCACCGTGCGCCGCTCGAGGTCGGGTGCCTGCAGATCTATGATCCGTCAACGTCGCCGTCGGGGACGGTTCGCTTCAAGGAAATCCTCGCGACGTTCCAGCAGCGCCTCGATCGCGTCGACCTGTTCCGGCAGAAACTGGTGGAGGTCCCATTCTCGCTGGACTACCCGTACTGGACCGAAGACCACGACTTCGATCTCGAGTATCACGTCCGCCACATTTCACTGCCGAAACCCGGCGGCTGGGATCAGCTGATGGCCCAGGTTGCTCGGCTGCAGGCCAGGCAGCTCGATCACTCGAGACCGCTGTGGATGGCACACGTCATCGAGGGCCTCCAGGGTATCCCGGGCTTGCCGGAGGGGGCGTTCGCGGTGTTCATGAAATTCCATCACGCGGCGATCGACGGCGCCACGGGCCAGGACGTGCAGGCCGTCATGCACGACCGTGAACCCCTGGTGGCCGATGCCTCGGCCTACCGGCCGTCCATCGGGCCCGGCGATAGCGAAAGCCCCGGTAGCTGGGGCCTGCTGGCGCGAACGCCGTTCAACACGGCACTGCGATCCACGAAACTGGGCCTCGGCCTGCTCTTCGCGCTCCCCGGCGCCGTGCGCGTGGTGCTGTCACGTAACAAGGCGCCGAAGCCGCCCGTTCCCGATTCGATCTTCAACCCCGCCCGGGTGTCGCCGAACCGTGCAATCGGCGCCCGTTTTTTCGAGCTCGAAGACTTCAGGGCGATCCGCGCGACCTGCAGGGGCGCGACGGTCAATGACGTGGCGTTGACGGTGATCGCCGGTGGCCTGCACTACTACCTCGAAGCTCGCGAAAGTCTGCCCGACGCACCGCTGGTCGCGGGCTGCCCGATCAACATCGGCGGTCCGTCGGATGCAGCGCAGGGCCGCCCGAACCTGCTCGGCATCATGACGCCGTCAATGCATACCGACATCCGCGACCCGGCAGAACGCCTGCGCGCAATCCGCGATGACACACTGGGCGCGAAATCGATGACGGCGGTACTCGGGAAAGCGACGCTGACCCGCATACCGATGAACCTGCCGGCGCCCGTGGCGAGGAGCCTGTATCCGCTGCTCGTGGCGTTGAGCGTGCAGTCGGGGAAGCTGCCCTTCAACACGCTCGTAAGCAACATCGCGATCGACAGCGCTCCTCTTTATTTTGCGGGCGCTAAGCTCTCGAAGGTGCTCGCCACCGCACCCCCGTTCGATCGGCTGGCGGCTTTTCACGCCGTCGTTTCGTTCGGCGGAGAAGCCTGCATCTCGTTCACGGCATGCCGCGACATGCTGCCCGACCCCGAGTTCTACGCGGAGTGCATCGAGGCGTCGTTCAACGATCTCAAGACCGCCGCGCTCGGTAAGCCGAAGACGCCGAAGCAAGCAAGAACCGGGAAAAAGGTTGTGGGGAGCAGGCGACAGCCGGCGATCACCGCATAACGATCAGGCGATGTACTCGTCGATCGAGCCCTCGATCGCCGATCGGATGGGTTCGCGGAACATCATCATGGTGAGCCCGACATGCACGCGAACCTCGACGCTGTCGTCGGAGACGAGGATACGGCCCGACACGCCCTTGCCATGGACACGCATGTGGTCACCTTCCCACTCGGCGGTCAAGCCCAGCTTGCCACCGAGTTCGTCGGCGACCTGGTCGACGCGTCGTCTGGCTTCCTCGACGCCGAGGGAATGTTGGCGTTTGATTTTCAAAGGATAACTCGGGTCGCGGTTCGAGAACCGTTCCTACATTAGCAGCTGCCCTTCCGCCACCACAACGAAAAAAGGGCGGGCCGCGCTGCGGCCCGCCCCACCGGGATCGCGACTACCGGTGCAGCCTGCGGCGCACGAACATGAGCAGTGTCAGGAGCAGCGGCAGTCCGGTCGTGCCGCCACCGCCGGAACCGCTGTCCGCGCTCGTCGCGTCGGCAACCAGCGGGTTCGTGCCGAGTACGTTGACTTCCTCACCGTCCGTTTTACCGTCGCCGTCGGTGTCCGGATCCTTCGGGTCGGTTCCGCGATCGCGCTCGTCGCCATCATCGAGACCGTCATCGTCGGTATCCTTGTCGCGCGGATCAGTGCCGTTTTCGTGCTCGTCACCATCGCTGACGCCGTCGTCGTCGCTGTCGTCGTCTCGTGGGTCCGTACCATCCTCGCGTTCGTCGTCGTCGCTGCGGCCGTCGTTGTCGTCGTCGTGGTCGATGTCGTCATCGATCCCGTCGCCATCGTCGTCGCTATCATCATCGTCCCTGATGCCGTCATCGTCGAAGTCGTCATCGAAGCCCGCAAGGAAACCGGCGATTGCTTCGATATCCGAGCGCGGCATGCACGCCAGGTAGTTCATCTCTTCTTCGTCGTAGATGGCTTCCCAGGTCTCTTCCGCCGATTCGCCGTGCACGTCTTCGCCGGTCCGTCCGCCGGAACCGTCGTTACCGTGACAGCCGGCGCAGGCCGTAACGTAGCGTTGCTCACCGCTGGTATCTTGCGAGTTGAGGTACTCTGCCATCTGCTCGATATCGGCCGTCGTCACGATGTCCGCAAGTCCGCGCATTGCCGGGACGCCGTCCGGGAACACGCTGGTGCCAAAGATGGATCCGGCGATATTGCAGGCGCGCGCGCCAGCAACACGTCGCAATCCAGACAGCATGTCGTCAACGGCCGGGCCTGCCCAGGGTTCGCCGTGGCACCCAGAGCAATAGGCCTCGTAAAGAGCTGAATCATCGGGTTGACTCGCGATGAGGTCGACTACGTCAACCTTGGTGACTGCCGCAGCGCTTTCGAGTTCGCCGTCGTTGACAACTAGGCTGACCTCGTAGGCACCCGCTATCGCGTAAGCGTGTGTCGGAGTCGCGCCTGTGCCGTTCGAACCGTCACCGAAGCTCCAGCTGTAGAACAGCGCGTCGCCGTTCGGGTCTGTCGATGCGGTGCCGTCGAAGCGGATTTCCACCCCGGTTTCGCCGCTGTAGGGACCGCCCGGATCGGCAACGGGCGCAATATTGGCGGACGGCGCCGTAATTTCAGCCGAGGTAATAGCGGAAGCGCTACCGCCCTGATCATCCTCGACCACCAGTTCGACTGTGTAGCTGTCGGCCGACGAATACGTATGTGTCGGCATCATTCCGGATCCCGTACTTCCGTCGCCGAAGTCCCAGGTAAAGCTGAGCGGATCGCCGTCGGGGTCGCTCGATCCGGAACCGTCGAACTGGATCAGTGTCGAGCCGGCTTCGCCAGAGTAGGGTCCGCCTGCATTCGCCATCGGCGGGTTGTTCGCGGGCGCGGCAGGCTCGGGGTCGAGCGGTACGTTCGGCGGCGTGCCCGCGGAATTGCTGCAGCTGGCGCTCTGGCCGTCATCGCACCAGCCTGGCTGGGTATTCGCAATGATCTCGTCGATGTTCGCAGTGCCCTCACCGTCCGAATCGATTGCCTCGACAGCATTCGCAGCAAACGCAAATCCGTTGCTCGCGCAGACCGCGCCTACGTTCGGATCGACATTGCGCCGCAGGTCGCTGCCGTAGACGTTAAAATTGCCGCCGCCATTCTGGGACTGGTGGCAGGTCTGGCAGCCGCCCTGATCCTCGGTCGTGGAGTTCGGATAAGTGTCGGCAAACAGGTTGCCGCAACTCGGAAACGCATTCGCGCCTGATGATGCAAACAGCACCGCCGCCAGCACCGCCGGTACCAGCGCATATCTATTCCCTCTGCTCATTTGAATATCCTTGTGCCGGTAGCCCGGCTATCGTCGTTAATGTGCCCAAGCACGACTTTTTCTGGATTCGCTCACCCGGTTACACGGACTCGGACGACATCGGGTTCCGCGATCGGCGCAATTTTCGGGTAGGTAGTTGTACGGATGTCGCCGGCCGGCGACATCGAGAGAGAGAATCGGCCGGCGGGAGGGAGGATCCGCCGGCCGGGATGTCAATCTACTGCTTCACGGGACAGGTGCTGATGCCGAGCAGCGAGTAGACCGGGCAATTGCCGATCAGGCCGGTCACCAGCGGTACGACGCCGATCCAGCCCCAGGGGGTTTCGGGTCCGACGAAGACCAGGCTTACCAGCACGGCGCCGCCGATGACCCGCAGCACACGATCAACCGTACCTTCATTCTTGAATGCCATGATGATTCTCCTTATTCGCGCAATCTGAGGTTATGAACACGGTGTCGATAATGAGCCAGCCGGATTCCGGCGTCAGTGACTCAGTCACCGAGCGATGGGGCGGTCAGCGCTTCGACCTGCGGGCGATCGACGATCGACACCTGGCCACGACCCAGGCGTACCCAGCCCTGGCTTTCGAAGCGCTTCAGGTGCCGCGAGACGACCTCTCGAGCCGTGCCGAGCTCCACCGCGATGTCATGGTGGGTGATTTTCTCGACGCCTTTCCTGTCCAGTTCGAGCAGTACGGCGGCCAGGCGGACATCGATGGCTGTGAATGCGATCTGTTCGATCTTCTGGATGACGCTCGTGAGCCGCGAGGAGAATCCGTCGAAGACGAAACGGCGGAACCACTGAGAACTCTCCAGCGCGGACTGGAAGCTCGAGGCGGGAATGGCGAGCGCTTCCACGTCGGATTCCGCGATGGCTTCGGCAGGATAGTGATCGTCACTCAGCAGGCAGGACGTCGTGAGAATGCAAGACCCGCCCGGTCCGATGCGATACAGCGTGACCTCGCGCCCGTTCGACGCCGTCAGCTGCACCCTCACCACGCCGTCGAGCAGCACCAGGAATGCCTGGCAGAGGTCACCGGCGTGAAAGACGAAGCGGTCGTGACCGAGCTTTACGACCTGGGCGTTCTCGAGCAGACGATCCAGTACCGCTTCGTCGGCATCCGCCAGCCCGGAAACGGCTATCGCCAACCGATGCTTGAGACTAGACTTGTCGGTTCCGCCACCAACCACCAGGAGCACCTTCGATAATGGACCTGAAAGTTCTATTCGTCGTTTTCGGAACTGTATTCCTGGCTGAACTGGGTGACAAGACGCAACTCGCGACCGTTCTCTTCGCGAGTAAACCATCGGTCAATCTCGCCACCGTCTTCGTTGGCGCTTCGCTCGCGTTGATCCTCTCGTCGCTTATCGCGGTCGCCGCCGGTTCGGTCATCTCGCAATACGTCGATCCCCGCTACTTGTCTTACATCGCCGGTGCGGGATTCATCATCATCGGCATCTGGACGATCGTGGCAGCCGCGTAGCCCGGTTCACTCCGCCGTATGCCACGCCACGTGGTAGAGCGCATACCCTGAAAGTACCGGTCGCGAAAATGCCATCCCGATAATTTCCCCATCCACGGTCGACACCACCGTGTGGGACGCATCGGTGAGCGGATCGACGACTGAGCCGATCGTCTCGCCCTTCTTCACTGCCGCGCCGAGTCCCGCGTGAGGAAAGAAGAAGCCGCCTTCGCCGATCGATACGCGAACCCAGCGAGAGCGTTCGTAGACCCTCGATTCCGGGATTTCCTTTTCAGCGCGATCCGTCATACCGAGATAGGCCATGACACTCTCGATACCGGCTGTGCCTCGCGCGATCTCTTCTTGCTCGAAACGATGCGGCGCGCCCGCCTCGTAGATGATCGACGGGATACCTGCTTTTGCCGCCTCGCGCCGCAGGCTGCCGTCGGGCCCTTTGCCCGCGATGACGATGCCGGTACCGAAATGGATGGCGAGTTCCCTGATCTCGGGATCGGAGATGTCTGCTCGAACCTGGGGCAGGTTTGTGCGATCGTTCGACGCCGTGTGCAGATCGACGAGCGCCTCACAGTGAACCAGAATTTCCGTGGTAACCCTGTGCGCGATCAGCCGTGCCACGCTACCCCCAGCGCTGCCCGGAAAAGCACGGTTGAGATCCCGCCGGTCGGACAGGTAGCGGTTGCCCGTTCGCACGCCCTCCGCGTTGATCGCGGGTAACGCGATGAGCGTGCCGCGCAACGATCCCGCATCGACATTCGCAAACGCACGCCGAGCAATTTCGACGCCGTTGAGTTCGTCACCGTGCACCCCCGCCGTGATACAGAGCGTCGGTCCCGCCGCCGTGCCCCTGGCCACGAACACCGGCATGTTCAGGTAGGACGCCTCGAAGGACCTGTCGGGGACGAACGGGAAGCGCTGGCTGGTGCCGACCGGTATCTCACGACCCAGGAGCTTCATGGGGCCCCAATCTTCTCCGTAAGCCACACTCGTCGTCGCAGCCAGGCAAATGACGGCGCCGAGCCATAGAAGCGAACCGCGCGCCCGCGACGCCAGACCAAAACACGATAGCCCCGGCGCATGCCGGCAAGCCTCACGAACGTTGACCATCTCTGATGCTCCGTAAATGCCAGTCGATCCAGAAAAATGATTCTGCCACGATGAATACGATTGCAAAGCTTTGCAACGGCGCATGCCGCGCGGAGATACTCCCGCTGCAATTACAGGAACGATCCGGGGGTCCCGTGCTCAAGTTCCAGCGCGAGCGGAACAAGCTCTTCTTTGCCACGCTGAGCCTGCCGTCGACAGCGATGGGGCTCGCGCTGGTCGCCCAGCTTTCGGCGTTGAGCTGGATCCTGACCACGCAATACGGCCTCGACGTCCATGACATCGGCTTCGTCTGGGCGGCGGGCCCGCTGGCCGGTATCTTCGGCCAGGTCATCATCGGCTTCATCTCCGACACGGTATGGTTCTGGAATGGCCGCAGGCGACCGTTCATCCTGATCGGCGGCATCGTCGCGGCTCTGGCCCTGCTCGCACTGCCGCAGATCGGCGTCATCTCGTCCGCGCTCGGCATCGAGTCGATCGTCGGTATCGCCCTGATCGTCGCGCTGTCGCTCGATTTCGCGGTCAACGTCAGCTTCAACCCGACACGTTCCCTCATCGCCGACGTCACGCTGGAAGGCGACGAGCGCACACGTGGGTTCACCTGGATGCAGACGATCTCGGGAACTGTCGGCGTCGGTGGCTACGCCGTCGCCGCGGTTTTCGACAACTACGTGCTGATCTATACGAGTGCGCTGGTCGTGCTGTTGTTCTCGGTGCTGCCGCCGCTGTTCATCGAGGAGCCGAAGGAACTCGTCGTCGAGGAAGAAACGCGGCCGCGCGAGAAACGCTCGCTCCGAGAACTCGCTTTGAGCATCCAGCCGCTCTGGGGCTTCCTCACCTACGATGCCTACGCGATGACGCTGCGCCTGGCCGGCGTTGACACCGATCACTTCTACGCGGAGATCGTCTGCGGCATCCTGACGCTGGTGCTCGTCGCCCGGACCCTGCTTGCGAAACAGCCTGCCGACGGCTCCGCCGATCACCACCTGCAGTTCCAGAAGGTGCTGGCCGCACATTCGTTCAGCTGGATCGGCATCCACACGACCTTCGTGTACATGATCGTATTCGTGCAGTACCAGTTCCCGTTGCTGAGCGACATCGATGCCGGCCGTTCAGTATCGTTCAGCTTCCTGATCCTGAACGCGGTGGGGGCATTGCTACCGTTGTTCGTGCTGCAGCCGCTCAGTGCCCGCATCGGCCGGGTCGCGACGCACACCGCGGCTCTGGCCATCATGGCCGCGGCTTACTTTGCCCTGTACTTCATCGGCGAATCACAGCTCGCGGTCTACGTGCTGATCGCACTTGTCGGCGTCGGCTGGGCGTCCATCGTAAGCCTGCCGTTCGCGATAATGTCGCAGAAAGTGGAGAGCGACCAGATGGGCCTCTACATGGGGCTGTTCAACCTGTCCGTCGTGCTGCCGCAGCTGACCGTCAGTCTCGGCGTCGCTCTCGCCGTCAGCCGCGCCGCCGACAAGGACGCGATCTTCCTGATATCGGCGATCGCGGTCGCGCTGTCCGCACTCGCTTGGACGCGGGTCAGCGAGCACGAAGAACAGCGGGAGGCGGAACCGGAACCGCTGGGCGGCGCTCACTAGATCGAATCGCGCTTCGAGAACCGCTCCCAAGGCATCCCTGCAGGACCGCACCGATTGAAGGCGCGCTGCTTGACGCGCAATACCCGTTATTCCCACATCACCGGGACGTCTTCGCGCACAGCGGTCTCAAGCATTTCGATCAGCGGGAGCGCACGATTGTGCATGCTCACGCGCCGTTCCTCGCCTTCTTCTTCCTCGTGCGGGGGCTGATCCTCGAGGGCGGCATCCGCGTCGGCCACGCCCTTGCGCAGCGACTCCAGTGCCGCGGGTATGTCTTCCGAGTTGATGGCGCTCGGCACCTTGCCGCTGCGCCCCATCATCTCGAGCAGTTTCAGCGCGACCTCGCCGAACATCGTGATCTCGGGATAGGCGGCCGTGGTCTTGAACTTGATCAACATGAGTCTCTTCCTTCTAAAGTCAGAATCGCCAGACGGCGCCGAGTGACGGGACGAGCGGCAGCCAGTGCGACTCACGACTCGCCAGCGAACCGTTGGGCAGCAACGAATACTCGGTACAGCAGGGATTGGCACGATCATACAGGTTGGTGATCTCGAGGAACGCGGTCAGGTCGCCACGCGCCACGTCGAATTCGCGGCTGATGCGAATGTCGACCCCGTGGAAAACGGAATAGCGGGACTCGTTCCGATTGGACCCCTGCAGAACGAGTACGGTGCTGCCGTCCGGCCCGGTGACCGTCTCGCCGATCATCGCGGTCTTCGGCCAGCCCGTGTGAACCTCCCCCGCTGCACTGATATTCCACGGCCCCCATCGCCAGCTCATGCCGCCCTTGACGGTGTGCGTCTGGTCCCAGCTCCGCTTGATGTCGCCGTCCGCGGTTGCGTCCTCGACCTCGGACCAGGCATAGCTCAGCCACCAGAGCACGTCTTCTTCCGAGGACCCCCGGTTGAGCGTCACTTCGGCGCCAATTGCCTCGGCGCCCGATGCATCGACCCTGATGCGGTCGAACTGCAGCTCGGGCAGTAGCGTCAGTGCATTGAAATTGTTCTCGAAACGGGGCCGCAAGGCCCGGAAACTCTTCCTGTAAACCGAGAAACTCGCCCGCAGCCCCGAGCCGAACGCATACTGCATGTTCAGCACGAAGTGCTCGGCGTGCTGCGCGGGGAAGAAGTCGGCCACCCCGTCGCTGATTTGCAGCTCGTTGATCTCCTGGGCCTGGTAGTACTGTCCCCAGCCGAGGCGAATCTCCGTGCTCTCACCGGGGCGGTAGAGGATGCCGGCACGCGGACTGTACTGCTTGTCGTCTTCGGAGGTCGTGTAATTCTGCTGATCCCAGCGCAGCCCGAGGTCGACCGTCCACGCGTCCGAGAATCGCCAGCGCAGTTCCGTGTAGGCTGCGTATTGTGCGCCGGCCGGGTCGAGATCGAAATCCAAAGCCGTAAAAGGCCGGTTGTCGAGAATGCCGTCGAATGGCGGCTCGACCGTCTTAACGGACTCGAACCGGTACTCGGCATCGAGGTCCTTAAGGTCGACGCCAAAGCGCAGCATACGGTTCGACGACATCACCCAGCGCCAGTCCTGGCGAAACTCCAGTGCACGGAAATTGCGAATCTCGTCCAGGGATCCCGACGCGATGCCAGGCAGATCCAGTTCACCGCTGCGACTATTCGAGATGTCGCTGACGGCCGCCATCGTCTCGCTGCTCAGCACATCGCTCCATTCGGCATCCCAGTTCAGCCAGACGACATGATTCCTGTATTTTGCGGAGGCTCGCTCGCCTCTGTCGGCGTCGACAAGTCCAAGCTTATCGTTCGACGCCAGAAAGTTGGCGCTGACCGCGGCGCGCTGACCGAATTCCCAGCCCACACGCCCCAAAAAGTCGCGGTAATCGGGACTGCCACGATCCGGATCGACGATATCGACGATGAGATCGAGATTGCCGCGCCGGGCCGACAGCAGCCAGTCGCCTTGTTGCGCGTTTCCGAACGTGCCGAGCGAGACGATGGAGGCATTGAAGAAACTCAGGGCCGCTTCCGTCTCGACGGGCTTCTCCGGCTCGCGCAGCTCGATGCTCAGCACACCGCTCATCCTGTCGCCGAAATGCGCGGGATAAGCGCCGGTATAGAAGTCCATTCCGCCGATCGCGCCAGAATTGACAATCGTCGCTATCGCCTGGAAATCTTTCAGGTGGTAGGGCTCGTAGAGCCGCAGGCCGTCGAGGACGAACAGCACCTCGTTCACCTCGCCCCCGCGAATATGATTGCGGGAAGAAACGCCGCCGTTCGCGGTTCCCGGGAGCCGGTTCGTAAGGCGAACGGCTTCTTCCGCCGTGGTCGGGATCCGCGTCGCCAGTTCACGGTCGAGATAGGTGTGACTGGCCGGCGGCGAATAATCAAGGCGGTGGAGGCTCGAGGTCACGACGATCTCGGGGATAGCCAAGTCCTCGGTGACCGCGGGCCGCGCAGCGACCTCGATTGCCCCGGGCAGCCGGACCACGAGCAGGCTGCCGGCGGGTCCGGGCGTCAAGGTCAGCCCAAACGGGTGAAGCAAGCCGGCCAATTCGTCCGTGGTGCCCTCGCCGGACGGCTCTCGCGCCAGCCGCATGTCGCCGACAACCAGGTCGCTCGTGTAGATGATCTTCGCGCCCTGCGCGTTCAGGAAGTCGAGGTAATCGGAGAGTTTCCTGCCTTGCCAGGCCGTGTCCGCCGCGGCCAGCCGAAAGAGAAGCGCGAGGGTCAGCGCCGCGAAGCAGATGGTTGCAGACCGCATGCTGCGATCTTAGTGCAAGCATGCTGGGCTGCCAACGCGGTCTATCGCCCGATGACGATCCTGTCCGCCTCCAGGCGATACCGGAAGTTGGTCGTCGCGAGCACCGACTCCACGGCTTCCAGTGGCTCGAAGTCCTGCACCGAACCGTGCAGGTCGGTCCGCATCGCCGACATGCGCAGCTCGGTGTCTTCGAATACCAGCTCACGGCCGGTTTCGCGCGCCGCCCAGCGCAGGAAGTCGAGCAGCGACTTGTTCTCGATGTTGAATTCGGGTGCAAGCGATGCCGTCCAGTCCCAGTAGGGGTCGTGCGGCGCAATCGCATCCATCTCCGTCGTGTTGTTTTCGTAGAGCCGCAGTCGCTCGCCAGCCACGGCGACGAATTCGCCCGCGCCGTGACTGACGTCGACCCGGCCCTCTCTGACGGCCACGTCCAGACGCTCCGCAGCCACCTGGACTGAAAACTGTGTCCCGACGTCGGTTACTTTACCCATCGCCGTGTGGATGACGAGGCCGCGGTCCCGGTACATGAAGTCACCGGTGTCGGCATAGGCGCGGCCGGACTCGAGCCGGAACTCGTCTTTGGCCACGAACGCGAGTGTCGTGTTCCCATCCAGCCGCAACGACGTGGCGTTATTGACGACGACACTGAGCATCTGCCCATCGCCGGTCGACAGGACGTCACCCGCATAGACCGGCTGGCCGACCCCGGGCAATGCACCTGATGCCGCTTCGTCGACCACCTTGGCAACGGTGCCTATCATCAGCCTCTTCGGCGCCGACGGCGGCGGCTGCAATACCATCGTCACGGCGAGCACGAGCGACGCGGCCAGCGCCACAGGCAGCGCCCAGCGCCGGTACCGCCGCCTGGTCTTATCTTTCTCCCACTCGCGGCGGACGAACTGATACACGCGTGCGCCGTCGGGCTGCTGCGAGCTGGCCTGCCACTCGCGACGCACGCGCTCGTAGACACGTGCCTCGATGTCCCCAGGTATCCGGGCGCGCGGGCCGGCGAGACGCAGCAATCGCTCCATCGTCGCGTCATCGCGGTCCTTCGAATAACCCTGACTCGTGTTTTCGTTCATTTTGCCTTCTCGCGCATCGCGCTGTTGTCGGACCGGGTGCCGTTCAGTCGACGACAAAACCCGGTTCAAAATCCCAAAGTGAGCGGAACCTGTCCTTGAACGAACTCCGCGCGCGGCTCAGTACGGACTCGGCAGCCTTATCGCCGACCCCCAGTCGTTCCGCGATCTCGGTAACGCTATTGCCGTGGATGTACTTCATCTCCAGGGCGATCGCGTACTTCGCCGGCAGGTGTTCCAGCGTCGCCCGCACGAAGCCGGCGATTTCGTCACGCCGCTGCACCGACTCCGGATGGAAATCATCACCGCCGATGGATTCGAGTGCGGCCTGCACCGCCGGGTGGTCGTCGATCGGGATATCGGCGCGAAATTCTTCCCCGCGCTGGCGGTACACGGCGTGCATCTCGTTGCGGCAGATCTGGCACAGCCAGGTGAACAGCATTGCCTCGCCGCGATAACTGCTCATCTTCCTGACGACGATGCACATCGTGCGCTGCACGATCTCCTCGGCAAGTTCCGGGTTGTTATCGACGCGCGTCAGCGTGAAGCGGAACAGGCGCGGGAAGTATTCCTTGAAGAACTCGTCGAACGCCCCCTGGTCGCCGCCCGCCACGCGGCGCGCCAGCGATCGGTCCTGTTCTATCTGGGGTCTTTCCTGATTCACCCGGGAGTTCCCTGGAAGAGTGTCCAACTCATTAGAGTCGGGGTCGCCGAAAATCCTTCGATCCCATGTTATCCCTCATTTTCTATACGGCCGAAGGATTTTCGAGTGCTGCTTATCTAACGGGCTCGAACGCGGCAATTGTCCGCGCACAGCCCCGGAGAGAACAGACATGCGACAAACGGAATTGACACCGCCGGCCATGCCGGTATTGCAGGGATGCACAACGCCTCGATGCAACACATTCTCGGTCGTGGAACACGATTCCGTTGAGCGCGCCTCCCTCGAAGCACGAATCCGTTCCGGTTTCGGGATGCACTTCGACGCCTGCATCGAGGGGTTCATGCCGCGCTTCGCGTACTACCGGCATGCCAGCGGCGCGACCGGCGTGATCGGCTTTCGGTGCGCAGCCGATGAACCGCTGTTTCTCGAGAGCTACCTGAACACCTCGGTCGAGTCCGTCATAGCCGATGAGACCGGCGCTCTCATCGGCAGGGACCGTATCGCCGAGGTCGGTCAGTTCGTGGTCGATGACCGGGACATCGTCACGAGCTTCTTCCGCGATCTCGTCCCATTCCTCGTCGAGAACGGTTATGACTGGGTCTGTTTCACCGGCACTGACAGGATCAGGGCACTGCTGGCTCGAGTCGGCTTCCACGGGCTCCCGGTTGCCAGCGCCGAAGCGGCCCGGGCCCGGGACACCGGCGACCGCTGGGGCCGCTATTACGACTTCGACCCCGTCGTTATCCTCGGCAAACTGGACGATCCCCAGGGCCGCTGGTGCGGCGGGTCACTGGCTGCCGCAGAGGCCTCCTGAACATGTCCGCGATCATCACAGCACTGCGCATGCAGGCGCATGCGACGCCGGACAGAACCGCCCTTTGCGGCAGCCAGCGCAAGCTCAGTTTTGCGGAACTAATGCAGCAGGTTGACCGGTTCTCGGAATTCCTGCAGACGCATCGTTGCCGGACTGCCGGACTGCTGGCGGACAACGGCATCGACTGGGTCATCGCGGACCTCGCGTCGCTGCAAAGCGGCACGACGCTCGTCCCGCTGCCACCGTACTTCGGCGAAGCGCAGCTCAGGCACGTCATCGAGGCAAGCTCGATGGACGTGCTGATGCTCGACCGGATATCGCACCAACGGTTTCCGCAGGCCTTTGCATTCGAGCGCACTGACAGAGACTGCGGGAACCTGTGCCTGTTGCACCGGCCCGCGGCGATCGATACCCGCGACTCCCGCGCAGCGGCTGCCGCCAAGATCACGTTCACCTCGGGAAGCACCGGGCAACCCAAGGGCGTCTGCCTGTCCGCTGACACGATCGACCACGTGGCCCTGCGGCTCTGCAGCACTTTCGCGGACATCGAGATTTCGCATCACCTTTGCGTCATGCCGCTCGCGACGCTGCTGGAGAACATCGCCGGAGTCTACGTGCCCCTGCTGCTCGGAACGACGGTTCACGTCCCGTCGCTGGAGGCACTGGGCCTGTATGGCTCCAGCCGTCTCGACGTCGCCCGTTTCAAACGTACGATCGATACCGTCGGCGCGGAAAGCCTGATACTGCAGCCGCAATTGCTGCGTGAACTCACCGCTGCATCTGCAGCGGATGCCGGAACATCGTCGCTGAAGTTCGTCGCCGTGGGCGGCGCGCGCGTCGCCGACTCCGATCTGCTCGAGGCCGCGACAGCCGGTATCCCGGCATTCCAGGGCTACGGCCTGTCCGAATGCGCCTCGGTCGTGGCGCTCAATCGCCCTGGGGCGGCGCGCCCGGGAAGCGTCGGCAGGCCGCTGGACGGCGTGACGGTGAGCATCGCTCCGGACGGCGAGATCCTGGTCGAAAACCAGGCCATGCTCGGCTACCTGGGTGAGCCCGAAACCACCGGCCGGGCTATTGCCACCGGGGACCTCGGCCACCTCGATGACGACGGGTTCCTTTACGTCACCGGGCGCAGGAAAGACGTATTGATCACGAGCTTCGGCCGTAACGTGTCCCCGGAATGGCCGGAGGCCGAACTCTTGCATGAACCGGAGATTGCGCAGGCCTGCGTATTCGGCGAGGCACAGCCTTTCAACACCGCCGTAATCTGCCCGGCAGAACCATCGGTGACGTCCCAGGCAATCGCGGACGCGATCCATAGGGCAAATCGCAACCTCCCCGACTATGCCCGGGTGGCCAACTTCATCATCGCGGATGAACCGTTTTCTGCGGCTAGCGGCCTGCTCACCCAGACGGGGAAGCTACGTCGCGAAGCCATCGCGCTGCGATACGTCGTGCCGAACGAGCCACTGTCTGCCAGACGACTGGGCGGCTCGCACAAGTATCGCTTCACCAATGAAAAAAGGACAACTCATGAAACTGTTTGAATCGTTGAGAAACGCGGTCGCTCTGGAGCGTGACTATCTCTTTTCATCACCCGTCATCGTCGACGCACTGCGCGGCGAAATTACGCTTGCCCAGTACGTCGCGTTTCTCAAGGAAGCCTACTTCCACGTCAAGGAGACGGTGCCTTTGCTGATGGGCTGCGGCAGCCGCCTGGCGGACGACCGGGAGTGGCTGCGCGCCGCTGTCGCCCATTACATCGACGACGAGTACGGCCACGAGAACTGGATTCTCAACGACATCCGGGCCTGCGGTGCCGACGCGGAGCGCATTCGCAATGGTCAGCCGTCGCGCGCCACTGAGCTCATGGTCAGCTACGCATGGGATACCATCCACCGTCGCGACCCGATCGGTTTCTTCGGCATGGTATACGTGCTCGAAGGAACGAGCGTCGCGCTCGCCACCCGGGCGGCGAACACCCTTCAGACTTCACTGGACCTGCCGAAAGAAGCGTTTAGCTACCTGCTGTCGCACGGCAGTATCGACCAGGAGCACGTGCAGTTTCTCGAGGGCCTCATGAATCGTTTCGACGACCCAAGGGACCACGCGACGATCATTCACTGCGCGAAGCGCTTTTTCTATCTCTACGCGAACCTGTTCCGAGAGCTACCCGACAGGCGCTCGGCGACCCTGCGGGACGACCTGAGGCAGGTCGCATGAAGACGCTCGAATTGAACGTGCTTCTCACCGGTGCCACCGGTGGCATCGGCCTGCAAACCGCCGCCCTGCTCGCTACCCGAGGTGCCAACCTGCTCCTCACCGCCAGGGACGAGAACCGGCTGCGCGGTCATCGGGACTGGCTGCGGGAATTCGGATCGCGGGTCGAAATGGTCGCCGCCGACCTCGCAACGACCGAGGGGCGGGAGCGCCTGGTGGCGGCGGCACAGGCGTATCCCGGTGGCATCGACGTGCTGATCAACAACGCCGGCGTCAACCGCTTCGACCTGCTGGACAAGCAGGCGGGCCGAGATCTCGAGACCGTCGTCAACACCAACCTGCTCGCGCCGATGCTGCTGACGCAGAAGCTCCTGCCGCTGTTGCGGCAACGGGAGCAGGCGATCGTGCTCAACGTGGGCTCCATCGTCGGCTCGATCGGCATGCCGGGCCAGGTAGCCTACTGCAGCAGCAAGTTCGGCCTGCACGGATTTAGCGAATCACTGCGTCGAGAACTTCAAGGCAGTTCCGTGAAAGTTCTGTATGTGGCCCCGCGCAGCACCGATACCGACATGAACGATCCGCTGATGCGGGAAATGAACGAACTCACGCGCGTCAGGACGGACGATTCGACCGTGGTCGCGAGACACATCGTCAACGCAATCACGGGCACCAAACCCGAACGATTCGTCGGCTGGCCCGAGCGGATGTTCGTCAAGATCAACGCGCTGTTCCCGGTACTGGTGGACCGGTCGCTGCAAAAACAGGCCCGATTGCTGGACCGTGCGCGAGTCCCCAACGAACCACATGCTATCTCTCATGGAGTGAAATGATGACCACAACCCGATTCCACAATGCACTGCCAGTGCGGCAGTCGATCTTGGCCCTTCTTGTGGCCGGCCTGATTGTTCTGACCTCCGGCGCCGCTCGAGCCGAGGATTTCGGCGACACGCTGCACGACATTCAGCACCGCTGGGCGGAAGCCAATTACAAGCAATCCGGCGGTACTCAAAAAAGAGCCTTCGAAGCACTGCTTGAGGATGCGCGGAATCTTGCTGCCGCGAACCCCGGACGCGCCGAAGCGCTCGTGTGGCAGGGCATCGTCGCGAGCACTTATGCCGGCGTGAAAGGGCCGTTCGGCGCCATGTCACTGGCGAAGGAAGCCCGCGAGGTGCTGATGCAGGCCGAAGCGCTGGACCCGTCGGTCCTCGATGGCTCCGTGTATACGAGTCTCGGGACACTCTATTTCAAGGTCCCGGGAGGCCTGATCGGCTTCGGTGACAAGGAGCTCGCCCGCGACTACCTGGAGAAAGCGGTGCAGCAGAATCCGAACGGCATCGACCCGAACTACTTCTACGGCGAGTTCCTGCTCGAGCAGAAAGAGTACGAGGCGGCGAAGGCGGCATTGTTGAAGGCGAAAAACGCGCCACACCGGCCGGATCGCCCGCTTGCCGACGAAGGCCGGCAGCGGGAAATCGATACCTTACTCGACGAGGTCAATCGGAAGCTGGGTAAGCACTCCTGAGTACCCCCGATGCATCGGCATCGTCCGGCACTCTCCTCCTCGAGGCCGGGCGATGCCGGTGCCCCTTTACGATCTCGTATAGGTTCCGACCAGGCGATTCATGGCGATGACGCTGGGTTCGATCTTGTCAAGCAATTCCCACATCGACAGGCCCGCATCCAGCCCCGGCTCCGAATCGAGCGCGAGCAGCCAGAAGAAATAATGATGGGTGCCGTGGCCCTCCGGGGGCATCGGTCCGCCATATCCCGTGTTGCCGAAGTTATTGACGCCCTTCACGTAGTCGACGGACCCTTCGGGCAGCTCGGTAACCGAGCCCGGAATTCCGTAGAGCACCCAGTGAACGAAGCCGTAAGTGCCCGGCGACACCAAAGGGGCGTCCGGATCGTGGCAGATCAGCGCGAAAGAGCGCGTGCCCTCCGGAACCTTGCTCCAGGACAGTGCCGGCGAGACGTCCTCGCCTTCGCCGGTATGCTTTGTCGGGATCGGCCCGCCGTCCTCGAAAGCGGAGCTCGTCAGCGTCATGTCTGATAGTGCGAATCCCATGATGACTCCCCTGTTTTTCGTTGAGGAGCCGATGCTCCCACAAGCGCCACAGCGATGAAATAGCATTGTCTACGTACATTCATTACCATCGAGGAGCACGCCGCGGAGGGCAATCCATGAGTGGAACGGTATTGATCGTATTGGGCGCTATCGGTCTCCTCGCTGCGGGTACCGGGCTGGGATACTGGCTCGCGAAGCTGAGGTCGCGCGGCGAATCGGCGAGGGCCGACGAAGTCCGGCAGGAATTCGAGGACTACCGGCGCCAGGTCACGCGGCATTTCGGGCAAACGGCCGAGCATTTCCGGGCCATCGGTCGCGAGTACCGCGACTTGTACGAGCACATGGCGAGCGGCGCCGATTCCCTTTGCGACCGCGATGCCGTCGACCTGAAGCTGTCGTTCGCTCCCAAAGCGATTCTCGAGTCCATCGCCGAGGAACAGCCGGAATCATCGGCGCCGCGCGACTTCGCACCGGACGAGCGGCCCGCTGCCAGCAACCACGTTCAAGCCGAACCGCCGGCTGCTGACGAATCGGCGGTTAAGTCGCGGAAAGAAGCACAGCCCGAATCGGAAACCCCGCCAGAGGTCGGCCCCGGACGGACACTGCACTGACCCGCCGGAAACGCTCGCGGGTAATCGAAGGGTAAAGCAAGGCATGGCGTTTCGACTGATATCCATCGTTCTCGCTGTCATGATCGCGGCGCCGGCTAGCAGCCAGTCGGATGCGGTATCCAAGGCGTTGGAACGCGTGATCTCGAGCTACGGCGGCGAAGAAAACCTGAAAAAACTCGACAGCATGGTTCAGGAATGGGAACTGCTGGCGTTGACCCGGAATCAGCAGGGGAGCGATAAGCGCAGCATCCGCCTGCCGGAGCAACTCAAGGTCGAGCTGACGTATCCGGACAAGCAGGAGACGCGCGTCCTCAACGGTGACAAGGGCTACGCAATCTTCAACGACCGCGAGCCGGCCGTCGCCAGCCCGATGCAGACCGGCGCGATGCGGCTGCAGCTCATGCGCCTCTACTCGCCACTGACACTGCGCGACAAGCGCGACGCGCTGGAGTTATCCCGTGGCGACGGCTACGTGACGCTCACTCTCAGGGAATTCGGGCTGGAGGCCGACTACATCGTCAGCGCGGACACCTGGCAAATCGTCAAGGTCGTCGGCAAGCTCTCGGTCAACGGCGCGGCGATGCGGTTCATCACGGAGTATTCCGAATTCTCCATGGTCGACGGCGTCCTCGTTCACCACCGTGAGAACAAGTATGTCGGGGGGATGAATACCGCCGTACTGCGATTGCAGCGCATAACGGTCGATGCCGAATTCGACGCCGACGAATTCGCGCCGCGAAAGAACCAGACCGACCCGGTGATTGCCCGAGCCGAAGGTACGGCCGCATTCTGACTTACCAAAAGGAGGGCGAGGCGCTCCCTGCGCCCCGCCCGGGCGGCACTCTCGTGCCACAAATCGTTCTCCTTACGATTTGTCGTGCTCCCGGAGTCGCTCCGCAGTGACCCCTGCCCTTGGAGCACCTAGTTCGCAGCTGGCGCCCGGCAACAGGTGCGCGGGTCCAGCTTCGTGATGTAAATACCTGCCATATCGTCTTCTTCCTCACCGCCTTCGACGCCCATCTTGGCGTTGATCGCGAGCCAGTCACCGCGCAGTCCTTCGCGCTCGATGCCGACCTCGACGATCGTCGAGTCGAGAGGCGCTTCGGGATCGAGCCGCTGGCCAACCATGGTCGTATCAGCAACGGTCAGTATCGGCGACCGACCGGGCCCCTCTCTCAGGTAGATTCCGTCGACGGGATCGACGTACATTCTGTCGACCGTCTCCGCCGCGCGGGCCTTGAAGGCGCTCCTGAAAGTCGCCCGGATGCCCGTCGACACCGCGAGATATGCCGAAGAACGCCAGCGCACGGATTCGCCGTCCTCTTCGCCGCCTTCCTCTCCACCACCGTGGTGGCCACCGCCCGTGCAAGGGGCCTTGCCCGCATAATTCCAGAACAGGAAGTCGTCAAAGTCCTCGCCGGTTCTCGCCACGAGGTGCGTCCGTTTCGTTCGCGTGTCGTGGACAAAGATGCCCTGGTTGACCGGAATTCCGCGCTCCTGGTAGCAACCCGTGTCGTCACAGATGCTGCCCGGGTCGCCCTTCAGCTCGCCCGTGTCTTCACAAACCAGTTGCTGGTTGCAGTAGGCGATACGATCCTTGTTGCCTTCCTGCGGGCAATACAGCTTGAGCGCGCGAGCCTCCTCGCCCCAGGCGCCCCAGAAGCCGACGTAGCGACCGTCGAAAGCGATGCCTTCGCCGAGCGCGTTGAACCGGGCCTTGGTTGTATCACCGGGAACGCGCTGGCCGATGCTGACCAAGGTTGTGAGCGTCGGCGAGTACATGAGCGGCGCCATGTAGATGCCGCCTTTGGCCGGGTTGAGTTCGTCATCGAATCCGGCAAACACGACTTTGCGGTCGGCTGCGTTCGGTGGTGCGGTCGAACCGAAGAACGTGTCCGTGCCGGGAATCAGGGTGCCCGTATTGGCAATGAGTATCGACGGGTCCGTGCCGCCGTGATTGCCGGGTGACAGGTGGCGGAAATAGACGCCGGTCTTTTCCGTGCCGTCTCCCGTGTAATTGCCCTTGAACGCGATAACGTTGCCATTGGTCACCGACGGTGCGCCCGGGAACACTTCGAACGTGACGTTGTTTTGCTCCGGCACGCCGAAGAAACCGAAGTTCGGCACATGGCCGAGCTTCGCGGCACCCGTAATCAGCTCACCGTCATACGGGTTGCTGTAGATGCCGGTCGTGCCGGCACGGGTTTCCGTGCCGTCCGGCTCGTAGTAGCGATGCACCGGCTGATGGTTTCCGCGCGTCGCGATCGTGTCCGTATGCATGTCGATGCGCGGAAACGACGGCGTCTCCACGAATGTCGAATTCAGGTTGTTCGGGCCCGGCACGGGTGTCGTCCGGTCGAGCACCCGGACAATCTCGCTATCTGCTTGTCCCATGTCGCGCATGTAGATGCCATGCGTCGCCGGTCCCAGCGGCGGTCCGCCGCGGCTGCGCGCGCGCACGACGACCATACCCTTGGTATTGACCGAGGGCGGGTTGTAGCTGTTGAAATTACGTATGTATAGCGGCGGCATCACATCGCTATTGTTGATGACGGTGTTCCATCGGAAGACGCTCTCCTTTTCGTCCGCGACCGCAGTGCCTGTCACCACCGTTGCCGCCACCAGCAGATACAGGGATTTCTTGTACCTCGGTTTCATGGCTGTCCTCCTGGTTCCCCGGGCCGTTGCGGCCCGGGGTGTGTTGCCTGCTGTCTTCAGCTGGCGTT
The DNA here is from genome assembly GCA_041559075.1 of Woeseiaceae bacterium. Lineage (GTDB taxonomy): Bacteria > Pseudomonadota > Gammaproteobacteria > Steroidobacterales > Woeseiaceae > UBA1847. The sequence goes on from JBFFEB010000004.1 coordinate 81,929, forward strand.
GTTATTCGGAGGGAGCGTGGTCTAGTGGCCACCGCCTCCGGTTACCCGGACGTTGCTGACCGCCGTGACCGCGTTGTTGCCCATGTAGGGGTCCTCTTCCTCGGGCTCCACCACCGCTGTCCAAGTGATCTTGGCCGATTCATGCGGCTCCGCGATCGTGAAATACTGCAAGCCTGTGCTGTAGCTCAGCCCTGGCAGAATTCCATCAAACTCGAAGACGAACGGTCCGGGCTCTCCGTTCACGAGAACGTCTCCGCCAGCATCCGTATTGGCGGTCACGGTGAGTGTGCCGGCAGCCGTGTCCGGACCAGCATTGTCAACGGTTACGACAAACTCGCGTCCTTCGGTCGTCGCCACGACCTGCCTCGGAACCTTCAACCCGGATTTCGGGCTGATCGAGAGGTCGTACTCATCGGTCGGATCCGGCAATGGCGTGCACGGTACCGGGGTTTTGTCGACATCGGGCACGGCGTAGGTGTGCATGAAGTGAATGACTTCACGCGTGTCATCGGCCGCTTCTGCGAAACCGCCGATATTGCCGCCCGAATGTCCCGCATCAAGCAGGAATACGGCTTCCATTATCTCCCCAACGCCGGCCTGGTACGTCCCGCCTCCCAGATCCTGCAGGAACTCGAACATGCCGGTCTCCGGTGCGTCGGTCGGGAGATATGCCGGTGACGGCAGTCCTGCCGGAGCTACTCCAGCGAAGTTTGTCTGCCGGTCATAGTAATAACCGGTGGCAGTGCCGTCGGCGAGGCGAGTGTAGTCCAGGAACCATTTGGTGACGATTTCCATGTTGCCCATCACTTCCATCTTGATGTCCTTCGACACCTTGTAGAGATAGGTATCAACAGCAGGATTGGTCAGACCCATGAACTGGTTCAGGTAGACGAGCAGGTCGATATTGACTTGCCCTGCCTTGTCCATCGCAACACCGAATCCCCGGGCTGCGGTCTGGAGTACGCCAGCGCCCTGCGGCAGCGGCACACCGATCTCGCCGTCCAGCATCAGGTACTTGTAAACCGCGAGATTCTGCAGCGGCGAATCGATCGTACCCGTCACCAGTTCATCGCCGATAAAGCGGCTGTAGACCATCCGGCCCGCCGCATCCAGTGATGTGCAGTCGGCGATTGCCAGGTTGACCAACACATCCTGCAATTGCGATGCGAGGACCCTGTCTGACGCGCGTGACAAGTTCACGCGGCCGAAGTCCGCTTCCTCTACGCAGGTCGCGAAGGCCGGCTCAATCGCGCAGGTTGCCTCGTCGGTAGGGACGACCAAGGCGTCGCCAAGGTCTATCAGGCCCTCGTCTGGGCAGCCCACGTTCTCGGGGAACGCAATCGGTTGCTGGCACATTGCAGCATCAAGTATGGGTACGCCGCCCGCATCCCTGTACAGGATGACCAGGTCGCCGTAGTCCGGTGGCTCCGGCGCTCCGCCGCCGCCACCGCCCCCGCCGCCCCCACCGCCGCCGCCGCCGTGGCCCTGCGCAACAGCTGTTCCACTAAGGCCGACAGCGCCGACTGCGAGTGCGCCGAGTAATGTAAGAAGCAGTCTAGTCTTCATGATGTACACCTCCTTGTACTTGGTGTTCAGTGGCTGAAGAACTTGTATCTCGGCCACGATAGCTAGGCTGCCTTAGTCGTGTTTCTTACGTATTTCCGCGGCGCGTGAAATTGTTACAGTGTGTTTCGTATGGACGCTGGACGACGTGTGATGCACGCCAGCGGCTCACATCTGCTGGTCGTGGACGACGACAGTGAGACTCGCGAACTCCTGTCGCTTTACCTGGGACAACAAGGTTTCGAAGTTGTCGCGGTCGAGGACGGCAAGGCCATGGACGCCTGGCTCGCCGATAATTCCACTGATCTCGTCATTCTCGACCTGATGCTCCCGGGTGAAGACGGACTCTCGATCGCACGGCGCCTGCGGAGCGACCACAAGCTGCCCATCGTGATGATTTCGGCTCGCGGCGAGGAACTCGACCGCATCGTCGGGCTAGAGGTTGGCGCCGACGACTACCTGCCGAAACCGTTTAACCCCCGGGAACTGCTGGCCCGCATCCGCGCGGTCCTTCGCCGCAGCGTCCCGCTATCCGAATCCGGGCCGAACATCGGCAAAAACATGCGGTTCGGCGATTTTCGATTCGACGGTGTGACACGCGTTCTGTACCGCGGCAGCCACGAGGTGAATCTCTCGCGGGCCGAATTCGACCTGCTCCAGGTCTTCGTGCATCGGCCCAACCGGGTGCTTAGCCGGGACATGATCATGGACTGCCTCAGCGGCGGCGACCGCGATCCTTTCGACCGCAGTATCGATGTCCGCGTAACGCGACTGAGACACAAGATCGAGGACGACCCCTCCGATCCCAAGCTCATACGTACGGTGTGGGGCGTCGGTTACCAGTTCACACCGAAGGGAGACGTGCCATGACGTTCTATCCACGCTCGCTGCTCGGCCGAACCGCGATCACGATCGCGCTCACCTTGCTCGCCTTCGTGACGATCTCCACGGCCGCCTCGGTGTATTTCATCTATAACCCGATGGCCAAGCGGCATGCCGACGATTTCGCCGCGATCATCGTCGCGGCGGCTCATTCGTTGCAGGACCTGCCTGTGGAGATGCACGCTGAGCTGAAGAACCGCTTGCTGGCGGATCACGGCCTGATCGTCGCCGAACAGCCTTTCGAGTCGTTGGAAATCACCTCCGACTTGCCATTTTACCCGTTCTTCCACGAGGCGCTCGATGAACAGGCCGGCGCAGACCTGCGGATCGTCGAACCCGCGGACAGCCCGATCATCTGGGTGGACGTTCCTGCACACGGCAAGATTTTCAGGCTGGGCTTCGACAGGGAACGGCTCGGCATCAATCCGCCCGTCGTGCTGATCCTCGCCGTAGGCGTAGGCGCCCTGCTTACACTGATCGCGAGCCTGCTTGTGGTCCGCAGGGTCGTGAGTCCGCTCAACCAGTTGTCAGACGCCGTGAAGAAACTGTCGCGTGGGGGCAACCCGCCACGCATTCCGGAGGAGGGCCCCGAGGAAATCATCAGTCTCGCGAAGGCCTTCAACCGCATGTCGTCCGACCTGCAGCAACTGGCGGAGAACCGCACGGTAATGATCGCCGGCATCTCGCACGACCTGCGAACGCCGCTGACCCGCCTGGGCCTGGCAGTCGAGATGCTCGACCAAGACTCGAACCGGCAACTCATCGCACGAATCCGGCACAACCTGGACACCATGAACAGCCTGATTCGCCAGTTCCTGCAGTTCTCACAGGGCATTGAGGGAGAAACGCCCGTGCAGCTGGACCTCTGGCAAATGGTCGAATCGCTCGCAGCCGACCTGAAACTCGATGGTTCCCAGATAGTACTTCACCGCAAGGATCCGCCTTGCGTCTACTTCGCCGATGCCGCCGCCCTCGAGCGCGTATTGGCAAATCTGCTGAAGAACGCGGCGCAGCACGGCATGGGACGGCTCATAGACGTCAGCCTGCACTGCAATGACGAAGAGGTCGTCATCGAAATAGGCGATCGCGGGCCCGGCATTCCGCCCGAGGAAGTGGAAGCTGTTTTCCGGCCGTTCCACCGGCTCGGATCGGCGCGCACCCAATTTTCCGGGGGTAGCGGTCTCGGTCTGGCCATCGCGAACCAGCTCGCGCAGAAACACGGCTGGAAGATCGAGCTGCTGCCGCGGGACGGTGGCGGAACGAGAGCAAAGCTCTCGCTGCCGCCCGGACAACGTTTCGGGCTGTGCGGTTCTTCAACGCAGCGACGGCATATATCGTTTGACCTGCAGGCCAGCACCCCAGTCCGCGCCGCTGTCGGTGAATCCCCTGAATACGAAGGCCTGGAGTCGCCAGTCGACACCGATTCGGTTCGACAGGAAGACACTGAGTTCCTGCGTCGGGTCGGCACCGATTGACGACTCTCGATAGTCGAAGAACATTCCGGCTCTCGTGTCGTCGCTGAACTTGTAGATGCCGCCTGCCGAAGCCAGGAGTGCATCATCCAGCGTCGCGCCGGGCGGCTGCCCACGGAACTTGTAGCCGGCCGAGCCTATCCACGTGATGCTGTCGGTGAATTTCAGGAAGTCTGCCTGGACCGTGAAGTCGTTCTCGCCCGTTCCGAGGCCCTTGTCGACGTCGGCCGTGCCGAACTTCACCCTACCCGTGAGATCCATGGCAAAGCCCAGGCGACGGTTGCGAATGACGTCGTAGATCGTGACGCTGCCGATTACGTCGCCGATGCCGCTGTTGGTAACGATGTCCCCGGTGCCCGGGACCGGTTCGCCGCCCGGGCCGGTAATGACCGTGCCCTCGGGCGCTCTCACGCTGAGGTAAGGCAATGTCAGGCGGAACGAAAGCCGGCCGAAGTCCATCGTGGCCTTCAGCGGCACATAGAAGTCCTCGATGTCCGCGTCGCCGCCATACGTGCCCGTCGTGTACTCCGCGCCAGCCGAGATCGAGAAGCGCGGACCATTTTCCTGCTCTGCCGCCGTCACGCCGGTAAACAGGACCAGGCCGCCAAGCAACAGGATTCTCTGTGCGAATTTCATGCTGTCCTCCCGGTAAAAGGGGGGGCCGGACTGCGCCGGCCCCCAAGTCAATGAGGTCACCGAATACGGGGGACGGGGTTACTCGGCTTCCTCGATATCAAGCTCCAGGGCTTTTGCACGCAGACTCATCCGCTCGTGGTGCCGGGCCTGGAACGCTTCTCGCTCTTCCTCCGACTGCATTTGCCGCAGTTGCTCGCGATACTCATTGCGCTCCTGCACGGTCATCAACTCGCCACCGTAGATGGGCCCCTGCCCCGGCGGCACGAGGTCTTTGCCCTGCAACTGCGCGCGCTCCTGGATTTTCGCCTCGTGCCTGGCCTGGTAGTGCTCGCGGGCCTCGGCGGTCTCCATGTTCATGAGCTGATTGCGATATTGCTTCAGCTCCTCTTCTGTCATCAGCGCGCTACCGTAGATGTCTTTGTTCCGCAGGCTTGCCGGATCCGTGACATGAAGACGGTCGCGATCCTGGACGCGATCCCTGTCCTGATCCTGATCGTGTCCGCTTGACCGGTCACGATCGCGGTCCTGGTCCCTGTCACGGTCGTAATCGCGATCCCCGACTACGTCACGATCACGGTCCATATCACGGTCGTAGTCGCGATCCATTTGCTGGTCTCGGTCACCGCTGCCGGCGCCGTGTCCCTGCTGCGCGTCAACGGCCACGAATATGAGCAGCAATATCGATGCCACGATGAGGCCGATAGATAACTTGGTTTTCATTGCTTGATCCTCCTCTAATCAGTCGTGCTCCCCTCGCTCTCTCCAGACGCCTTGTGCCGGAATCGAGTGAAGATCATCGACCCACGTTAAAACTCTGCAAGCATCATGTTTCACGGCAATTTCCAAACCCGGCGGATTTGTTACAGACTGTTTCCTGTCATGACCACGGCCGACGCAATGCTCGCGGATGGAGCTACCCTGCTGACCACGGACCGCCCGGCGCTGCCGGGGGGCCGGGCCGAGGCTCTCGTGGTTCTCGACGATTCCCTGCGTCGAGTGGGCAAGGCGCCATGAACAGCAATCCCGGCAAGAACTTCCGGACGATCTGGCTCCATCCAGACGATCCGGCCACGGTGCAGATCATCGACCAGCGGCGGCTGCCGCACCGCTACGAGGTCGTCGACCTGCGGACGCACGCCGACGGCGCGTTCGCCATCCGCGACATGCTGGTCCGCGGCGCACCGTTGATCGGGGCCACGGCCGCCTGGAGTATCTACCTGGCCGCGCTGGAAGCCCGGGCGTCAGGAAAATCGCTCGACGGCCAGGTCGAATTCGTGCGCTCGGCTGCCCGAACGCTCGCCGCGACGCGGCCGACGGCCGTGAACCTGCGCTGGGGCGTCGAGCGGATGCTCGCGTTGCTCGAGGAGGTACGCGACAGCGAGACCATGGTCTCGCGACTGAGGGCCGAGGCGGAAGCCGTCTGCGACGAGGACATTGCAATCTCGCGAAGCCTCGGCGAGCACGGCGCGGCGATCCTGGCCGGCATCGCGGAGCGCAAGAACGGCGAGCCCGTGAACATACTGACTCACTGCAACGCGGGCTCGCTGGCAACGATCAACTGGGGCACCGCGACGGCACCGATCTACGTGGCGCAGGAGCGCGGCATCCCGGTCCACGTGTGGGTCGACGAGACCCGGCCCCGCAACCAGGGCTCACAACTCACGGCCTGGGAACTGGCGCGATGCGGCGTCCCCCACACGGTCATCGTCGATAACGCCGGCGGCCACCTGATGCAGCACGGCCACGTCGATATCTGCATCACCGGTACCGACCGGACCACGCGAGCCGGCGACGTCGCAAACAAGATCGGTACCTACCTCAAAGCGCTCGCCGCACAGGACAATGGCGTGCCTTTCTACGTTGCGCTGCCGTCTACCACCATCGACTGGACGATCGCCGACGGTCTGCGCGACATACCGATCGAGGAACGCGGCGACGAAGAGGTCACGCACGTCTCCGGCCTCGATGGCGAGGAGGTCCGCACGGTGAGAACCGTCGCTCAAGGTTCCCCGGTCAGGAACGACGCATTCGACGTGACCCCGGCGCGCCTCGTTACCGGCCTCATCACGGAGCGCGGTGTGTGCGAGGCCAGCGAGCAGGGACTCGCGCGGCTCTTCCCTGAATGCGCCGCGCGATGATCGACGAAGGTTATACAAAGTACGAATGCGACTGGCAGCAGACGCCGGCCCTGCCCGTGGAGTCCGTCGCAGAACTCAACGCCTGGCGCAACCGGCTTCATGAACAGGGACTCATAGGGTATTACCCGGAGCACCGCGTCGGTTTCGGCAACGTCAGCATTCTCGAGGGCGATTCCGGCGCCTTCATCATCAGTGGCACGCAGACCGGGCACATCGAGACGACCGATGAACGTCATTACGCGCGCGTCATCGGTTGCGATATCGATGCCAATCGCTTGTACTGCGAAGGCCCGGTACA
>JBFFEB010000005.1:0-77788 GCA_041559075.1 Woeseiaceae bacterium
TCTACGATGCTGCATTGCGGCGTCGGAATTGTACGCAGGTGATACAAAGTTTAACAGCACGGACTACAACAAAACCGGTAAAATCTACGCATAACGCCGGGCCGGCGACAGCGCAGTTGGGGGGAACACTGCCTGTCGATCCGGTCAAACCAATAAGCGATGCAACACGGAGACTGCTCTTGCGCCTGTTGCTCTATATAACGCTGGCAGCACTACTCGGCACCTGTTCGTCGCCGCCTCCCCTGCTGGACCAGGTACTGGAAACCGGCGAGCTGCGAGTCGTCACGCGCGACAGTCCCGTCTCGTACGTCGAAGGTCCAGACGGACCTACCGGTCCCGAGTTCGATCTGGTGCGGAGATTCGCCGACGAACTTGGCGTCGACCTCGTAATCGAGACGGTTCACAGCATCTCCGAGATCGTCCCCTATGTCCTCTCGGGCAAGGCACACATGGCCGCCGCGGGTCTCTCGATCACCGAATCGCGGCGTGAATACCTGCACTTCGGGCATCCCTATGAGTTGGTGGACATGCACCTCGTCTACAAGCTCGGCACCGGTAAGCCGAGGGATATCGAAGACGTCATCGGCCGCTCGATCGAAGTCATGGCGGGCAGCAGCCACGCGGACGTGCTGCAGGCGCTGTCGGCCGTTCATCCCGAACTCGAGTGGTCGGAGAACGCCGACGCCGAAGTTACCGACCTGCTGGCCAAGGTCGCCAATGAGGAAGTCGATTTTACGATCGCGGACAGCACGGAGTTCAACATCCAGCGGCACTTTCATCCCGACCTGCGCGTGGCCCTCGACCTCGAGCTCGGCGACCCGATCGCCTGGGCCTTCCCCAAGGATTCCGGCGACAGCCTGCTGGCCCGCGCCGACCGGTTCCTGATCAATGCGGATCGCGAGGGCTATCTCGCGCGCGTGCATGACCGCTATTACGGGCATACCAAGAAATTCGACTATGTCGGCACGCGCAACTTCATCCGGCACTACGAGAGCCGTCTGCCGCGCTACCGCCAGATGTTCGAGGAAGCTGGCGCCCAGTGGGGTGTGGACTGGCGACTGCTCGCAGCCATCGGCTACCAGGAGTCGCACTGGCGCTCGGGAGCAGTCTCGCCGACGGGCGTTCGCGGCATCATGATGCTCACGGAGGACACCGCCGCTTTTCTGGGCATCGACGACCGGGTAGACCCGAAGAACAGTATCTTCGGCGGCGCACAGTACTACGCCCGCCAGACCGAGCGCGTTGCCGACACGGTCGACGAGCCGGATCGCACCTGGATGGCGCTGGCCGCCTACAACGTCGGATTCAACCACCTTAAAGACGCGCGCATGATCACGGAATGGCAAGGTGGCGACCCGGACACGTGGGTCGACGTATCGAAGGCATTGCCCCTGCTCGCGCGGCGCAAGTGGTACACGAAAGTGCCATACGGGTATGCACGCGGTTGGGAGCCCGTGCTATACGTCAACAACATCCGCAGCTACTACAACATCCTGAAATGGCTCACGGCGAACGAGGAGCCGGAGATTCCCGAAGACGGTGAACTGCCGGAGGAGACGGTACCGGAGCCCGAGGCCTTGGAACAAGAACGCGAGATCACTGAAACCTGAAAGCGCGACGGATCGCGCGCCGAGGCGCGCTCCTATAGGAACTCCATCGCACGCCGCAGGAGCAGGCCCGGACCCGCGACCTCTAATCCCGAATCAAAAATCACTCCTACCGATTTCGTTTCGACTCGAAAAATGCCTTTAAAACGGCGCCGCACTCGTTGGCGAGCACGCCCCCATTGATCTCGAACCGATGGTTGAACGACGGGCTGTCAGAGAGGTCGATCGCGCTGCCGGCCGCGCCGGCCTTGGGGTCGTAGGCGCCGAACACGAGCCGCTCGATACGCGCCTGCACCAGCGCGCCCATGCACATGGCGCAAGGCTCCAGCGTCACGTAAAGGGTCGCGTTCGTCAGCCGGTAATTATCGGTCTTCCGGGCCGCTTCGCGAAGCGCCACGATCTCCGCGTGCGCACTCGGGTCGTTGTCGATCTCGCTGCGATTGTGGCCCTTCGCAATCACCTCGCCGCCGGCCACGACCACGGCGCCGACGGGCACTTCACCGGCCTCGCCCGCGATTCTCGCCTCGGCGAGCGCCGCGCGAATGTGGTCCAGGTCTATGTCCGGCCAGCCAGCCATTGTCTCTCCGCCGTCAGCAGATGGCTCATGATTATCCGGTAGTGCCGCAAATGAGGGAAACCCCGAATTGCTCGCCCCGATTATCGGGCGTTCAATCAATATCCTATTCGGGAGGCATTGTTATGGCCACCGTGCACGAATCGACGAAGTTGAAAACAGTATCAACCGCGCCGGAGGACCGGGAGCCAATGGCCGCCGGCGAGAACGGATCGGCCGCAGTAGACCGGTCGTCGCCGTCCACCGGTGGCGCGCCGAGCCAACTGCCGCGCTCTCTCATCAGCCCGGAAGTGGCCAAGACCTGGGATCGCCTTTTCAACGCCGCGATGGCGAGGAGCACGGCGGGCCTCGACCCGCGGGTGGTCCTCCTCGCCTATCTCGACTGGTGGGTGAAACTCGCATGGTCGCCCGGGACCCATGCGCGCCTGACCGAAAAGGCGTTGCGCAAGTGGGCCCGTATCGGGCTGTTCCTGGCACAGTACATCGGCAACCGCGAGCCGGAGCGCGTGATCGAACCGCTACCGCAGGACAAGCGTTTCCGGGGCCCGGCCTGGCGTCAGTGGCCGTACAACCTGTTCAGCCAGTCTTTCCTGTTGACGCAGCAGTGGTGGGCAAACGCCACCACGGGTGTGCCGGCATTGTCGCGGGAACACAAAGACATGCTGACCTTCGTCACTCGCCAGTTGCTGGACATGGTATCGCCCTCGAACTTTGCCTGGACCAATCCCGAGGTAAGACAGGCCACCTTGCGCGAGGGCGGCGCGAACCTGGTGCGTGGCTGGCAGAACTGTGCAGACGACTGGAGGCGCTGGCTGACCGGGCAAAAACCGGCGGGCACCGAGCGATTCGAGCCCGGCAAGTCGGTCGCGGTGACGCCGGGCAAGGTTGTCTACCGCAATCACCTTATCGAACTGATCCAGTATGCGCCGGCGACTTCCGAGGTGTACGCTGAACCGGTGCTGATCGTGCCGGCCTGGATCATGAAGTACTACATTCTCGATCTGTCGCCGCACAACTCGCTGGTCCGCTACCTGGTCGAACAAGGCCACACGGTATTCATGATCTCCTGGCGGAATCCGACCGACCAGGACCGTGACTTGGGCATGGACGACTATCGGCGTCTGGGTGTGCTCGCCGCGCTCGACGCTATCGGGAATATCGTGCCGAAGACTCGGGTACATGCCGTCGGCTATTGCCTGGGCGGCACGCTGCTGGCGATCGCCGCAGCCGCGCTGGCACGGAACGACCACCAACGTCTGCAGACGATGACGTTGTTGGCCGCACAGACCGACTTCACCGAGGCGGGAGAGCTGATGTTGTTCATGAATGAGGCGCAGGTCAGCTTCCTGGAAAGCATGATGTGGGATCGCGGCATTCTGGATACGCACCAGATGTCGGGTGCCTTCCAGATGCTGCGCTCAAACGACCTCATCTGGTCACGCATGGTGCACGACTACTTGCTGGGTGAACGCCGGCCGCCGAACGACCTGATGTCCTGGAACGCCGACCAGACCCGCCTGCCTTTCCAGATGCACTCCGAGTACATGCGTGATCTATTCCTGAACAACAGCCTGGCGGAGGGTCGCTACCGGGTCGACGGCAAGGCGATCGCCGTCAACGATATCCGTATTCCGATTTTCTCCATCGGCACAGAGACCGACCACGTTGCGCCCTGGGAGTCGGTATACAAGATCAATTTGCTGGCGAATTCGCAGGAAGTCACTTTCGTGCTGACCAGCGGCGGCCACAACGCCGGCATCGTCAGCGAACCGGGCCATCCGGGGCGCAGCTACCGCATGGGCTCGCGGCTGGGCCACCAGCCTTACGTCGACCCGGAGACCTGGTTTGAGCGCACGCCCCGCACAGAGGGCTCATGGTGGCCCGCCTGGGAACACTGGCTGGCCGACCACTCTTCAACGCGCACGACGCCGCCGGCGATGGGGGCGCCGGATGACGGTTACGCTGTCCTGGGTGACGCCCCCGGTAGCTACGTACATCAGGCTTGAACGGACTTGAGAATCAAGCGTCGTTCAAGGACACGCCCTACTCCCACTCGATCGTCGCCGGCGGTTTGCCGGAGATGTCGTAGGTCACGCGGGAGATGCCTTCCACCTCGTTGATGATGCGCAGGCTGACGTGTTCCAGGAACTCGTAAGGCAGTCGCGCCCAGCGCGCCGTCATGAAATCGATCGTCTCCACGGCGCGCAATGCGATGACGTAGTCGTAACGGCGCCCGTCACCCATCACACCCACCGATTTCACGGGCAGGAACACGGCGAACGCCTGGCTGACCTGGTCGTAGAGTTCATTCTTCCGCAGTTCGTCGATGAAGATGTCGTCCGCGAGCTGAAGTTTCTCGACGAACTCGCGTTTGACTTCGCCGAGCACACGCACGCCGAGCCCGGGTCCCGGAAACGGGTGCCGGTACACCATCTCGTGCGGCAGGCCGAGCTCCAGACCGATCCTGCGTACTTCGTCCTTGAACAGTTCACGTAGCGGTTCGACCAGCGACAGGCGCATGTCCTCCGGCAGCCCGCCGACGTTGTGATGCGACTTGATGACGTGGGCCTTACCGGTGGACGCTCCCGCCGATTCGATCACGTCCGGATAGATCGTGCCCTGCGCCAGCCACTCGATACCCTCGAGCTTGTGCGCCTCTTCATCGAATACCTCGATGAACTTGCCGCCGATGATCTTGCGCTTCTCTTCCGGGTCGCTGACACCGTCCAGCGCGTCGAAGAAGCGCTCGGCCGCGTTGACGCGTATCACACGAACACCCAGGTGGTCGGCGAACGTGTCCATGACCTGGTCGCCCTCGTTGTGGCGCAGCAGCCCGTGATCGACGAACACGCAGGTGAGCTGGTCGCCGATCGCTTCGTGAAGAAGCGCGGCAACGACGGACGAATCGACGCCGCCGGACAGGCCGAGCAGCACCTTGGCGTCGCCAACCTCCTCGCGCACCCGGGCGATGCCGTCCGCGACGATATTTCCGGGCGTCCAGTCGCTGGAGCAGCCACAGATGTCGTGGACGAAGCGCTCCATGATCGCCTGGCCCTGCAGCGTGTGAGTGACCTCCGGGTGGAACTGCACGCCGTAGAAGCGCCGGGTGCGGTCCTCCATCGCTGCAAGCGGCGAGTTCCTGCTGCTGGCGGTCGCCTCGAAGCCGGGCGGGAGTGACTCGACGCGGTCGCCGTGGCTCATCCAAACCTTGAGTACCGGTGGCCCGCTTTCCGTATCGCTGAGCCCGCCGAGCAATCCCGAATCGCCGGGCTCGATCTCGGCGTAGCCGAACTCGCGGTGCGCCGACGCTTCCACCTTGCCGCCCAGTTCCGCCGCCATCGTCTGCATGCCGTAGCAGATGCCGAGAACGGGGACGCCGAGTTCGAAAACCGTGTGCGAGACGCGCGGTGGGTCGTCGAGGTTCACCGACTCGGGACCGCCGGACAATATGACACCGGATGGCTCGAACCTTCGGATGGCAGCATCGGCCATGTCCCAGGGATGGATCTCGGAATAGACGCCGCGCTCGCGCACCCGGCGCGCGATTAGCTGGGTGTACTGGCTGCCGAAATCGAGGATCAGCAGGCGGTGTGCGTGGATGTCCTTGTGCGGGATGTCGGTAACGCTTGCGGGCTCGCTCATGAGTGTCTGCCGGCGATCAACTGGCCCGGTAGTTCGGGGCTTCCTTGGTGATCGTCACGTCGTGGACGTGGCTCTCCTTCATACCGGCACCCGTGATGCGGACGAACTGCGGCTTTCTCCGCATCTCCTCGATCGTGCTGCTGCCCGTATAACCCATGGCAGCACGCACACCGCCGATGAGCTGGTGCACGATCGCGATCAGGCTGCCCTTGTAAGCCACGCGACCCTCGATGCCCTCGGGCACGAGCTTCTCCAGCTCTTCCGTCGCGTCCTGGAAATAGCGGTCTGCAGAACCTTGCGCCTGGCCCATGGCGCCGATGGACCCCATCCCGCGATAGGATTTGTAGGAACGCCCCTGGTAGAGCTCGACTTCACCGGGCGACTCCTCAGTGCCGGCAAACAGGCCACCGATCATCACCGAATAGGCGCCGGCGACGAGCGCTTTCGCGATGTCACCGGAGTAGCGGATACCGCCATCGGCGATCAGCGGAACACCGCTGTTGCGCAGCGCGTTCGCCACCTCGGCGACGGCCGACACCTGGGGTACGCCGACGCCTGCGACGACACGGGTCGTGCAGATCGACCCCGGGCCGATGCCCACTTTCACGCCGTCGGCGCCCGCTTTCACCAGCGCTTCAGCCGCGTCGCCGGTCACGATGTTGCCGCCGAGTACCTGTATGTCCGGGTACTTCTGCTTGATCCGCGCGACGCGGTCCAGCACGCCTTTAGAAAACCCGTGTGAGGTATCGACGACGAGCACGTCGACACCCGCCTCGACCAGTGCATCGACCCGGTCGTCAGAATCGTAACCGGTGCCGACCGCCGCACCCACGCGTAGCGCCCCGCTCGAATCCTTGCAGGCACGCGGGAAGTCCTTGGCTTTCTGGAAGTCCTTGGCCGTGATCATGCCCTTCAGTTCGAAGTTGTCACCGACCACCAGGACCTTCTCGATGCGGTGCTGGTGCAGGAGCGAAACGACCTCCTCCTCGTCGGCACCTTCCGTGACGGTAACCAGACGCTCCTGCGGCGTCATGACCGATGAAACCGGTGCATCGAGCTTTGTCTCAAAGCGCAGATCGCGGCCGGTCACTATGCCAACGGTCTGGTTCTCGCTGACGACCGGCACGCCAGAGATACCCATGGCGCGTGTCAGGTCGATGACCTCGCGGATGCTCATGTCGGGCGTCACGGTGATCGGGTTGCGCACGATGCCGCTCTCGAATTTCTTGACGGTGTGGACCTGCCGCGCCTGTTCCTCGATGTTCATGTTCTTGTGGATGACGCCGATGCCGCCTTCCTGGGCGAGCGCGATGGCGAGCCGCGCCTCGGTCACGGTGTCCATGGCGGCGGAGAGGATCGGGATATTGAGCGATATTTCTGCCGTCAACCGCGTGCTGAGATCGACTTCGCGGGGCAGCACCTCCGAGTAGCCGGGCTGCAGGAGGACATCGTCGAACGTCAGTGCTTCCTTGGCGATGCGCATGGTCTGTTTCGTGTCTCTGGATGAAGGTAAACGTGCAATTGTACGCCTCTCGATTTTTCGGCACTAGCTTGGACTGATCGGCTATACTCGCGACCATGGAAAACTCGGGTCAGGCGACCGCGATCACGGTCAGCGAGCTGAACCGCCAGGTCAGGACCCTGCTCGAGCGGGGCGTCGGCCGGCTCTGGGTCGAGGGCGAAATCTCCAATCTCGCGCGGCCCGCCTCCGGGCACCTCTACTTCAGGATCAAGGACGAGTCGGCGCAGATCAGTGCCGCTTTTTTCCGCAACCGCCAGCGAGGCCCGACGCACGCACTCAAGAACGGCGACCATGTCCTCGCCTACGGCCAGGTCAGCCTTTATGAGGCGCGGGGCGACTACCAGCTCATCGTCGAGCAAATCGAAGCAGCCGGCGAAGGCGTTCTGCAGCGCCGTTATGAAGCGCTCAAGAAAAAGCTGGCCGCCGAAGGCCTGTTCGAAGAGGACCGCAAGCAGCCGATCCCTGTGCTACCGCGGCGCATCGGCGTCATCACCTCACCAAGCGGCGCGGCCGTGCGCGACGTGCTGAGCGTCCTGCGGCGCCGCTTCCCGTTCGTACCGGTCGTCATCTACCCGGCCGCCGTGCAGGGCGATGCGGCACCCGGAGAGCTGATCGGCGCCCTGCAGGCCGCGGTCCGGCGCAACGAGTGCGACGTGCTGATCCTGACGCGCGGCGGCGGCTCGCTCGAGGACCTCTGGGCCTTCAACGATGAACAGCTCGCACGCGCCATAGCCGGATGCCCGCTGCCGGTGGTGAGCGCTGTCGGGCACGAGGTGGACTTTACGATTGCCGATTTCGTTGCCGACGTGCGCGCCCCGACGCCTTCCGGCGCCGCGGAACTCGTGGTGCCGGACCGCGGCGACTGGCTGCGCGCCATCGAAACCGTCGCGACGCGCATCGCACGCCAGGGGCGGCGGACGCTGGAGAACACGTCGCAGGCGCTCGACTGGCTCGGCCGCCGTCTTGCCACGGCCAGTCCGGCGGCACGCGTCGCACGCCAGCAGGACCTGTTGCGCGAGAATGCCGCACGGCTTGCTGCGGCCATGCGGCGCGAGCTGCACGCTCGAAGCAGCCGGCTCTTTACGCTGAACAGGACTTTGCTGCAGGCGTCGCCGGCGATTCGCGTGCAGCGTGCCATTAGCTGCGCCGCCCAATTGCGGCAGCGGCTCGCGACAGCCGGGCGGGGGCGGGTGGCGGATGCCGGTCACCGGCTGCGGCTGACCGCCAGGGCGCTGGATGCCGTGAGCCCGCTGGCCACACTCGACCGCGGTTACGCGATCGTCACCGATGCCGCCACGGGCAAGGCACTCACCCGCGCGTCGCAGGTCAAATCGGGTGACGACGTTCGTGCGCGGCTTGCGCACGGCGAGTTGCTCGCGACGATTACCGGGATCGTGGATGACAAGGACTAGGATCGCCTTGCTGTTGCTTGGCTTGCTCCCCGTAATGACGATCATGGCGGCGCCGGACCATTCACCGTGGCCGGGAGGCATCGCCGTCATCGACGTCGGCCCTGCCGAAGCGCCCCGTCCCATCGTCGAGTTCGGCGAGCGCCGCGTGCTGGTTGCGCGCAATGGCGCCCGCTGGTTCGCGGCCGTCGGCATACCGCTCGATGCACAGCCCGGCGAACTGTCGATCCGGGTCAACACGGCACGAGACATCAGTTTCGACGTGCGCGAGCATGCCTATCGCGAACAACGCCTGACGGTCACGAACAAGAAGTACGTGACCCCCGACGAGGCCCAGCTCGAGCGTATCGGTCGCGAGCGCAGGATCATCGATGCCGCGCTCGTTCACTGGCGCGATATCGACATCCCCGGCCCGACGCTCGCAGCCCCGGTCGACGGGCGCCGAAGCTCGAGTTTCGGCCTGCGGCGCTTTTTCAACGACCAGCCGCGCGCGCCGCACAAGGGCATGGACATCGCCGCATCGGAAGGAACCGTGGTCGCCGCTCCCGGCCGGGGCGTCGTTACGGCAACCGGCGACTATTTCTTCAACGGCAAGACCGTTATCATCGACCACGGGCAAGGTTTCGTGACCATGTACTGCCACCTGAGCAAGATCGTCGTCGACGAAGGGCAGCGAGTGGAAACGGGCGAACCGATCGGCGCCGTGGGCGCCACGGGGCGCGTTACCGGCCCGCACCTCCATTTCGGAACGTATCTCAACGGCACCGCCGTCGACCCGGCCCTGTTACTGCAATAAAGGAACTGACATGCGAACAATACTGATCGCCATTTTCGTGCTGACCGTCCCGGCGTTGAGCTTCGCGCAGGCGAACCGCGCCAACTCCTGGGAGTGGTCCATTGCCGCGATCTACCAGGACTCGGCGAGCAGCGGCGCCGAAGGCGGCTCAAATCTGAAGCTCGACAACGAATTCGGCCTCGGCATCAACTTCGGCTACAACTTCACCGACAAGCTCTATCTCGGCGGCGATTTCGAATGGCTGCGCCCGGATTTCTCGGCCACGATCATCAGTGATGAACTCAATCCGCAAAGGCAGACCATCAATCACACGATGAGCCAGTTCAACGGCCGCATCAAGGGCACGCTGACCTTCCTTAGCAGTCCCCTGTCGCCGTTTGTCGAGGCGGGCATCGGGCTGGTCGTATTTCGACTCTAACGTTGCCGACGGCCCGCCGCTCACAGGGTGCTGGTGGCATCCTTGGTGGGGTTACATCTGCGAGAATTTCTACAGCACGTTCAGCTCCACCGAGTTCACCTACGGCGGCGCGCTGGGACTGCGCTACATCATGCGCGGCGGCACGACGCTGAAACTGAGCGTGAATCAGTACTGGATCGACGTGGGCGACGCCGGCGGCGACCCCGAACTCAATGCAGCGCGGCTGGAGGTAGGCTGGTCGTTCTGACCCGGTCGCGGTTCGAGAACCGCTCCCCCGATCGAAACGCTCCTAACGACTGAACCGCCCGGCGCACTCCAGGAAATCGCAGATCACAGGCCGGAACGCATCCATGTCCACGAGGAAAGCATCATGGCCCTGGATGCAGTCGAGTTCCACCAGGTGGGTGTCCTTGCAGACCTCCTTGATACCGTCGGCGAGCTGGTGCTGCTGGTGGATCGGGAACAGGATATCGGTCTGCGTGCCGATGACCAGCGCGCGTTCCAGCCTCAGGCGGCGGAACCCCGCCTCCAGGGAACCGCCGTGTTCAGCCAGCGAGAACAGGTCCGAGGCCCGCGACAGGTAAAGGTAGCAGTTGGCATCGAACGTGCCACTGAACTTTTCGGCGTGATTTTCCATGTACGACTCGACGGAGAACTCGATGCGGAAGCGGTCGTCGACAGGGCCGACGTCCGTCACTCGTTCGCGGCCGAATCGCTTCTCCCATTCTTCCGGCGACCGGTAGCTGATCATGCCCAGCTTGCGCGCCAGGCGCTGGCCGCTGATCGGTGGGTCATCGGGGTGGTATTCACCGTCCTGCCATTTCGGGTCGGACCGGATCATCTCGCGCTGCAGGGAACGGATCGCGATGGCCCACGGCAGCGGCCGCGCCGACGAAGAAATCGATATGAAGCTGGCAACCGCCTCCGGGTGTTTCACACACAAGGCGAGACCGCTCATGCCGCCCATCGAGCAACCGACGACGGTGTGCAGGCGCTCGATGCCGAGGCGACGCACGACCTGGTACGCGGACTCCGCGACGTCCTCCAGCGACAGCGTTGGAAACGATATGCCATAGCGCTCGCCGGTCTCGGGGTTGACCGAGGCAGGCCCCGTCGAGCCGAAGCAGCTGCCCAGCGAGTTGACGCAGATGATGTGATACTTGTCGGTATCGAGAGGGAGATCCTCGCCGATCATGTTCTCCCACCAACCCGGCGTCGGGTCCACCCCTGACGAGGCCGCATGCGCGGATGGCGACAGGCCGGTGAAGATCAGGATCGCGTTGTCTTTCGCGGCATTCAGCTCGCCCCAGGTCTCGTAGGCGAGCGTCGGCGACTCGAGATAGCCGCCGCGATGCATCTTGAAGCGCCCTTCCAGGGTCATGAATTTGGTTGCCAGGGTCATCGCCGTTACTTCTTCACATGCTTGATCAGCCGCTTGCGCCGCCGCTGCTGACGGGGCGTCAGCTTGTTGCGCCGACCCTTGTAGGGATTCTCGCTCGTCCTGAACGACAGGCGCACCGGTGTACCCCGGAGTTTAAACGCTTTACGGAATCGATTGATGAGGTACCGTCGGTACGCTTCCGGGACGCGCTCCGTCTGGTTGCCGTGAATCACGATTACGGGCGGGTTGCGGCCGCCCTGGTGGGCATAACGCAGGCGGATCCTGCGCCCGCGAACCATGGGCGGCGGATGTGCCGTGACCGCGCTCTCGAGTTCGCGCGTCAGTTCCGTCGTGGACAGGTCGCGCATGGCCGCGTTGTAGGCCCGCTCCACAGCGGGCAGCAGATCGCCGACCGCCGTTCCATGCAGCGCCGAGATCGTGATGCGCTCGGCGAAGTCGAGGAACGGCAGACGCCGGTCGAGCTCGTCGCGGACCTGCTTGCGCTGCGCCGCGCTGAGGCCGTCCCACTTGTTGGTCACGACCACCAGCGCGCGGCCACGCTCCAGCACCAGGCCGAGCAGACTCACGTCCTGCTCGGTGATGCCCTCGTGCGCGTCCAGCAGCGCGATAACCACGTGTGCCTCCTCGATGGCCTGCAGCGCCTTGACGACACTGAACTTCTCGATCGCCTCGTGCACCCGCGCGCGCCGCCTGATGCCCGCGGTGTCGATCAGGACGTACTTGCGGTCGTTGCGCGCGAACGGCACGGCGACGCTGTCGCGCGTCGTTCCGGGCTGGTCGTAGACGACCAGACGGTCCTCGCCGAGCAGCCGGTTGATTAGGGTCGACTTGCCGACATTCGGGCGCCCGATGACCGCGATGCGCAGCGTCTCGTCGTCTGCCTGCTGCTCCCCGGCTGCGCCGGCGTCGATCTCGAATTCTTCCAGCACCGCCTCGATCAGCGCGCTGACGTGATCGCCGTGCGCGGCGGATACCGCGTACGGCTCGCCGATGCCCAGGCTGTGAAACTCGCTCGAGGCAATCACCGCATCCAGGCCTTCAGCCTTGTTCACAGCCAGCCAAACGCGCTTCGCATGTCGTCGCGTGAGCTCGGCCACGTGCTGGTCGGCTGCGGTCAACCCCTCGCGCGCATCGACCAGCACGATGGCGGCATCGGCCTCTTCGAGCGCGCGCACCGTCTGTTCGGCCATGCGTTCGTCGATCCCGATCTCGCCACCCGCAACGCCACCGGTATCGATGACCAGGTAGGGAATCGGGCCGAGTTTGCCGAAGCCGTACTTGCGGTCGCGCGTAAGGCCCGGGTAGTCCGCCACCAGCGCATCCCGGGAGCGGGTCAGGCGGTTGAACAACGTGGATTTACCGACATTGGGCCGGCCGATCAGTGCAATAACGGGAAGCATCGGGGATCACCGACACGGGCGCGAGTCAGGCGCCCTCGTCGTTGCTTTCTGCGATGTCGGGTGCGCGGCGGGGCTCGCGTTCCGGCTCGACGATGATCCATGCCGAAACCTTACCGTCATCCGACTGCACGAACAGCCGGTCTGCCATGACCAGCGGCGTGCTGACGATCGCGCTCTTCCCGGCGCGAACGCGCGCCGCCGGCTCGCCGTCCACGTTACTGAAGAAGTGCAGGTAGCCTTCCAGGTCGCCAACGACCACCGTCGTCCGGAATGACATCGGAACCGTGGGCTCGCGGCGCAGCAGCGCGCTCTGGCGCCACAGCTCGGTGCCGCTGCGGCGATTCAGCGCAATCAACTCGCCATCCTGCAGCGTCGAATAGACGTTGTTCCAGTCAGCGGTCACGCCCTCGTAGCTCGACAGCTCGCGCGCCCAGAGCACCTGTCCCGATTCAGAGGCCAGCGATGCGATGCGCCCCTGGTAACCCGAGGCATAGATATCCTGCCCGACTATGGCAATGTCACCGTCGATGTCGGAGAGCCGATCCAGGTCGGAACGCCCGCTGGGGGGCGCCAGCATACTCTCCCACTCCACGTCGCCAGTGTCGAAGTTGATTGCCACGACGCGGCCGTTGTCGAAGCCGGTCACGACCGCCTGACCAACCTGCATCGGGGACGTCGAGCCGCGCATGGTGAGTGCCGGCGTCGACTGTTGGAGGTTCCAGCGCTCGGTACCGTCGAAGATCGATAGGGCCGTCAGCTTGTTGTCCACCGTCTGGACGACCACGTACTCGTCGTACACGAGCGGCGCCGCCAGTGACTCCCCGGAAATGTAGCCGCGCCAGCGCTCGGTACCGTCGGCGGCGGCGAGTGCGATGACGTAGCCGTCCGCAGCCGCCACGACGACGAGGCCTTCGCCTACGCCCGGACCCGACGACAATGCGATGCCGAGCTTGTTGCGCCACACCTGCCTGCCGGTCTCGGGGTCGAGCGCAACAACGTTGCCGTTGACGCTGGCCGCGTAGATGCGGTTGCCGTCGCCCATCGGGCGCAGCGCAACGCGCAGGAACTCGGCGTCGGAACCGACCGACGTGCTCCACAACCTCTTGACCTTGACCTTGGTCTCGAAGTCGATCAGCTCGGCCGGTTTCAGTTCCTCGTCGTCATCACCGAACAGGCCACAGGCGGAAAGCAGGAATACCGCCGACAGGGCCAGCAGGTTGCGGCCAGCCGATGTCACTCGTCGCTGTCCTCACCGGGAGCAGCAGCCGCGTCATCCGAAGCCGCTTCAACGGACGCTCCTGCAGCATTCGGAAGATCCAGGAGTTTGAGCTGTATGAGCCCCTGGTCGACGGTCGGCTGAGCTTCACCGAGTGCCGCCTGGTAGGATGCACGCGCCTCATCGTAGCGACCCAGCGCAACGTAGGCGTCGCCCATCTCCTCGGCGTAGCGCGCGGCAAACGCGCCATTTCCCCTGCCTTCGAGCAGACTCAGGACCTCCTCCGGCTTACCCTGGTAAAGGAGGATTTTTGCGAGGCGCGCACGCGCGATGTGCTTGAGGTGCTCGAAGTCCCGCATCGACAGCAGATCATTCAGGGCGTCTGCTGCATCCTGGTCACGGTTCTTGTCCATGTACAGGCGTGCCATCGCGAGCTTGGACTGCGCAGCGTAGGAACTGTTCCCGTGTGCGCTATCAATCTGAGTCGCGGCTGCCTCGGCCGCCTCCAGGTTGCCGTCGGTCACGTGCTCCGTGATCTCGTCGTACAGGACCGACGCCGCTACCTCGGCCTCGGTCTGCTGCGCCTGGTAGTAATTGATGCCGAACAGGATGATCGCGCCGAGCGCGACACCACCGACAACGTACCAGCCGTAGTCCGACCACCACGACCGCATCTTTTCAATCTGTTCTTTTTCCGAAAGTAGATCGTCCACGAATACTGCCCTTACTCATCAGCGGCGCCAGCACCTGCTGCCGCCTTGTCCAGTTTGCCGGCGAGTATCGATGCCACCTCATCGATACCGATACTCGACTGCTCCTCGTTCGTACGCATCGGCTTCAGACCGACGCTTCCTTCGGACAGCTCCCGCTCCCCGAGTATCAGTGCGTAACCAGCCTTGCTGTTATCCGCACGTTTCATCTGCGATTTGAAGCTGCCTCCACCGAGATTGAGCTCCACGCGAACTCCCGCGATCTCATCGCGCAGCTGCTCGGCCAGCTGCACCGCGCGGTGCAGCGTCCCCTCGCCAACGGCAACGATGTAAACGTCGGCGGCGGTGTCCGGCGCGTTGCCACCGCAGGCCTCGAACAGCGCGACGAATCGTTCGATACCCATCGCCCACCCCACCGCGGCGGTCGGCCGACCACCCAGCTTCTCGACCAGGCCGTCGTAGCGCCCTCCGGAACAAACTGCACCCTGGGACCCCAGCGCGTCGGTGACCCATTCGAACACGGTCCGATTGTAGTAATCGAGTCCCCGCACGAGGCGCGGATTCAGCGTGTAGCTGATACCGGCGACGCCGAGCAGTTCCCGCAGTTCCTCGAAGTGTTCCGCCGACTCCGTGTCCAGGTAGTCGAGCATCACGGGGGCGCTTTCGATAACCCCCTGCATGTCCGGGTTCTTGCTGTCGAGGATCCTGAGTGGGTTACGCTCGAGGCGCCGAATACTATCCTGATCGAGCTCGCTTTTCACGCTGGAAAAATACTCGACCAGCGCGTCGCGATAGCGCGTCCGCGCATCCGGCATCCCCAGCGAGTTGAGTTCCAGGCTGAGTTTTGAGATCCCCAGCCGCCGCCACATCCGGGCACTCATGATGATGAGTTCGGCATCGATATCGGGGCCTGCGTACCCGAGCGCCTCAACATTAAACTGGTGGAACTGCCGGTAACGCCCTTTCTGCGGCTTCTCATAGCGGAACATCGGGCCCGAGGTCCACAGCTTCTGGCGCTGGTTATGCAACAATCCGTTGGTAATACCGGCACGCACCACGCTCGCCGTTGCTTCCGGCCGCATGGTGAGGCTTTCGCCGTTCCGGTCCTCGAACGTGTACATCTCCTTCTCGACGATATCGGTGACTTCCCCGATCGAGCGCCGAAAGAGTTCCGTGTGCTCGAGTATCGGCAGGCGGATTTCCTCGTATCCGTAAGCGTGCACGATCCCCTGGAGTGCCTGCTCGAGATAACGCCAGGTCGCAGTCGCCCCCGGCAGGATGTCGTTCATTCCCCTGATCGCCTTGGGCTTCATATGACCGTCCGTTCCGGGGCCGCTCAAGAGCCGGAAATGCTCAGTCGCGCCGTGCGTCCACGGCGGCTCGTTGCAGGAATGGTGAAATCTTCCCCATTGACGCGCAGTTCGACGTTTTCAGCATCGCCAAACAGCACGGTCAGCGGGCCGGGGCCGCTGACATTGACCGTGCGGCCGCTGCGACCGAGCTGGAAAAACAGGCGGCGCCCGGTCGCGTCCGTGATTTCCGTCCAGCAATCGCCGGCGAATATCACCGACAACCGCACGTCGTCATCGCCGCCGGCGGACGGCACCATCTGTTCCGTTGACCGCGGCTGCCCTTGCGGCATTAGCGCAGTCTGCGGCGGTTCATCCGCAGGCAGCCGTTCAGGCACTTCGTCCCGCGGCGCCGGCTCAGCAGTAGTCCCTTCTCCGGCCGGCGCGTCTCCGGCAGGCTCGGGCTGCGTAGCGTCGGGCTCACCAGACTCGGACTCCAAAGGTTCAGTCTCGGCATGCGCCGCTGCCTCGGATTGTGCCGGCTCGGCGACAGTGGACACCGGCTGCGTCTCGAAAGGCCGCTCGACGAGCAGCCAGTAGGCCAAAGCCAGCAGCATTACCACCACGAACAGTGCAATCCACGGCCCCAGCGAGAACTCTCGGCGGGGCCTCGACCGCTTGACGATTACCGGGGGCATCTCGTGGCTGCGGGTCAGGCGGTAGTAGTCGGCCAGAACGTCGTCGTGGTTCACGCCGACGAGCTGCGAATATTTCCTGAGGTGGCCCTTGGCGAATACGGGCGCGCCGAGGACGTCAAAGTCGTTGTTCTCCAGCGCCCGGATCTTCGACTCCTCGACATGCAATTCCTTGGCAATCTCGAGTACGCTGATCTGCTTCGCGCGCCGGGCCTCGGCGAGCCGCTCGCCGCCGAGCGGGCCTTCTGGTTTCACCTCGGGCGTCTCGTCGCCCGGCTTTTCCTTATCATCGGTCATAAATCGTGCACCGCATGCGCCCTAACCGGCCTGGCGTATACGCTCGGCCTCCGCGGAATCCGGAAAATCTCGCAATAACTGCAGCGTGTACTGCCGGCGCGCCGCATCGTCCCCCAGTTTTTCCTCGATGCGGATGCCGTGGTAGAGCACCGGCGCGGTGGGCAAGTTGCTGCCGAGATACCGCTGCAGGAAAGCCCGCGCCCGCAGATTATCGCCCGTTTCGTAGAACAGCACCGACATCTGTAGCAGCGCCTCGCCGTGATTCGGACGTCGCTCGAGTGCAGCACGCAGGTACTCCTCGGCCGCGACGTGATCCGGCTTTTGCATCATGCACACACCGGCATTGGTGTATGTCTGCTCGGAGTAATCGTTGGTGGGTGCCTTTATCGCTTTGTCAAAATACTTGCGGGCATCGTCAAAGCGGTCCTGGCGGCACAGGAAGACCGCGTAGTTTTCCTGGATCTTGTAGTCGCGCGGTGCAACGCGCACGGCATTATCATAGGCGTCTTCTGCAAGCCGCACGTTTCCGAGCGCCTCGTAAGTGAGGCCGAGCGTCGACCAGGCGAAACCGTTTTTCGGATTCTGCTCCAGCGCCAGCTGCAGTCGGTCTCTCGCGAGGTCATAGTCGCCCTTGCGGTAATAGCGCGCACCCAACTGGTAATTGAGTTCCGCCGCATCGCCTTGGTCCGCCTTTTTCTGCGGCGGACCTGTCGTCGTCGAAACGCAACCACTGCCAACGAGTATGGTGGCCATCGCCCCCAGCACGAGATAGCTCTTTTTCACGCCGTCGCCACCCTGATGTTTTTGTCGCCCAGGCGCCTGCGGATACGGTCGCTAACCTTGCCGGCCAGTTGTCCGCAGGCCGCGTCTATATCGTCCCCGCGCGTGCGGCGCGTCGTCGCCACGATGCCGCGGTCGCGCAGCCGGTCCTGGAAATAGCGAATCGTCTCCGCGCCCGAGCGTTTGAACTCGGTTCCGGGGAACGGATTGAAAGGAATGAGATTCACCTTGGCTGGTCTGCTCGCAAGCAGGCCAGCCAGCTGGTCTGCATGCTGCAGTGAGTCGTTGACGTTGCGCAACATCACGTACTCGAAGGTGATGAAGCGGTTTGCGCGCTTTGCCGCATACCGCCAGCATGCATCCAGCAGTTCGTCAATCCGGTGCAGCTTGTTGATCGGTACGATGTGGTTGCGCAGCTCGTCGTTCGGTGCGTGCAGCGACACCGCGAGCGATACGTTGCAGTCGTCACCGAGTTTCTCGATGTGCGGCACGATGCCCGACGTGCTGACGGTCACGCGGCGGCGAGACAGGCCATAGGCGTAATCGGAAATGAGTGTCTGCAGCACGGGCACGACGTTGCGGTAGTTCGCGAGCGGCTCACCCATGCCCATGAAGACCACGTTCGTCACGGCGGGCTCGCCACTCGGACGACGCGGGAGCACGGTGTTCGCATGCCACACCTGACCTACGATCTCTGCGGCCGTCAGGTTGCGATTGAACCCCTGCGCACCCGTGGCGCAGAACGCGCAGTCCAGTGCACAACCGACCTGCGACGAGATGCACAGGGTGCCGCGCGCCGGCTCGGGGATGTAGACAGCCTCGACCCGTTGCCCGGCGCCGCTGGCGAACAGCCACTTGACCGTGCCGTCGACGGATTCGTGCTGCGAATCGACCCGCGGCAGTGTGATCGTCGCGCGCTCGGCGAGCTTCGTGCGCAGCGACTTCGACAAGTCGGTCATCGCGTCGAAGCCGGTGACCCCGCGCTGGTGCACCCACTGCAATAGCTGCCGCGCACGATACGGTTTCTCGCCGAGACCGGCGAAAAACGCCTCGAGCTCGCCTTGCGGCTTGCCGAGCAGGTTCACTTTGTCAGCGTCACGAATCACGGATCCTGCCTCAGCGGGTCCTTGGGCAGACGCCTTCCTCACCGAAGAAAAACGCGATCTCGGCGGCCGCCGTATCGGGGCCGTCCGAACCGTGGACTGCATTCTCCTCGATGCTCGCAGCGAAGTCGGCACGAATGGTGCCCGGAGCCGCATCAGCCGGGTTGGTTGCACCCATGATCTCGCGATTCTTTGCGATCGCGCCGTCGCCCTGTAGGACCTGGATCATAACCGGCCCCGACGTCATGTACGTCACCAGGTCGTTGAAGAACGGCCGTTCGCGGTGGACGGCATAGAAACCCTGCGCATCCTTGTCCGAGAGGTGCTTCATCTTCGCGGCGACGATCTCCAGGCCAGCGTCTTCGAAGCGCTTGTAGATCTCGCCGATCAGGTTTTTCTGAACGCCATCCGGTTTGATAATAGAGAGCGTCTGCTCAACGGCCATGCGATGTTCCTTTTCGAATAAGTGGAGAAACCCGCGCCAGTCAGAATTCGGCGGGGCGGACGTAAACTCTCGATTTTACTTGGCCTATCGGAGCCCGGCAACGGCCGCGCGTCAGACGTTGAAGCTTTCTCCGCAGCCGCATTCCCCGGTGACATTGGGGTTCCTGAAGCTGAAAGCCTCGTTGAGGCCGCTTTTCACGAAATCGACCTCGGTTCCGTCGATCAGCGGCAGCGCTTCAGCGTCAACGACGACTTTAACGCCCTTGTCTTCGAATACGACGTCGGCGTCGGTGATGTTTTCCGCGTAATTGATGACGTAGGAATAGCCGGAGCAGCCGGTCTTGGTCACGCCCAGGCGCAGGCCGACCCCCCCACCCCGAGCCTCGAGGTAATTGCGTACCCGGGTTGCTGCCGAGTCTGTCAACGATATTGCCATGTCTAATCCGTGTCCTTGCCCGCATCGGGGCTCACGCGAGCGCTCTGCCCAAGCGAGCGCACTGCATCTTCGAGTACCAGTATACGGCCCAGTTTCTCTCTCGGTACAGGCAGAGTTTGCATAATTTCCGCCGCCCCGAATGACTGCAGCGCCGAGGCGGGCCGGCCCTCGTACGCACGACAGAACGCCTCCGCAGCCGCCAGCACGTGCGGACAGCCCCACGCGCGAAAGCGCAGGGCGACGATGATATCGCCGTCCATTGCCGCCGCAAGGGCAAGTCGCACGCCCTGATCGTTGATTTGCACCCGGGCCGCCGGGTTTTCAAGGTCGCCGGCATGGTCCGATGCTGTGAACAGTTCCCGAACTCGCTCGCTGTAGGGGTCCCTGGTCACGCCGCAAGCCCCGCCGCGATGTCTCGCAGGCGCACGACCGCATCCCGGTAACGGGCCGCCGCGAAATCGACCTCGACGGCCGTCGTGGGGCGCCCGAAACTGAACCGTATGGCGCTTTGCGCAAGCATGTCGCTGCGACCGAGGGCGCGCAACACCGACGAGGGCTCCTGGCTCTTCGAGTTACAGGCCGACCCCGTAGCCACGCACAGCGGTTCGAGCGACAGCAGCAGACTCTCGCCTTCGAGGTCCTCGATGCTGACGTTGAGGATGCCGGGGAAGGTGTTGCTCGCGACACCGTTCCTGATGATCCCGTCGAGATCGCGGATGCCCCGCCACAGCCTGGCGTTCAGCGACTGCAGATGAGCCCGGTCGCCCTCCATCTCCGCCATCGCGATGGCCGCAGCTGCACCGAACCCGGCGATCAGCGGCACGGCCAGCGTGCCCGGACGCCGCCCCCCTTGCTGCCCACCCCCGAAGATCAGCGGCTCGACGTGGCAGCCGGGGCGGTCGGCGATGTAAAGCGCGCCGACGCCCTTGGGGCCATAGACCTTATGCGCCGTCGCAGACAGCAGGTCTACGGGCAGCGATTCGAGGTCCAGCGGCAGCTTGCCGACGGATTGGGCAGCGTCAACGTGGAACAGCACATCCCGCTCACGGCAGACGGCACCGAGCGCCTCGATGTCCTGGATGACGCCGGTCTCGTTGTTGACGTGCATGACCGACACGAGCTGAGTGTCGGGCCGGATCGTCACCTCGAGTTCTGCGGGATCCAGCACGCCAGCGGCATCCGGGTACAGCCAGCTCACTTCGAAGCCCTGTTTTTCCAGGACATGAAACGTGTCGGACACCGCCTTGTGTTCCGTCGGCATCGTGACGAGGTGGCGGCCGCGGTTGGCCCGGTGATGCGCGGCACCGATAATGGCCAGGTTGTCCGATTCCGTCGCGCCGGACGTCCATACCAGTTCGCTTTCACTGCAGCCGAGCAGCTCGGCGAGCTGCCCGGTGGCGCGCTCGACGTGCGCCATCGCGCGCCTTCCGGCGACATGCCCCGATGACGGGTTCCCGAATTCGCCCCCGGTGCCGAACAGCGGTGTCATCACGTCGACGACACGCGGGTCTACGGGTGTCGTCGCCGCGTAATCGAGGTACACGATACCTGCGGTGCTCACGAGCGCGGCCCCGTTGCCTTCTCCACGGCCGCGAGGATGCCGCGCAGGATGTTGACCTCGTTCTGGTCCGGGCGCGCCCGGATGAACAGCCGCCGCAGGCGCCGCATCAGGTGGCGCGGATTGTCCGGGTCGAGGAACTCCACGTCCGTGAGCACGCCTTCGAGGTGTTCGTAGAAGCGCTCCATTTCCGCGCTCGTGGCGAGTGGCGCATCGGCCTCGTATTCCGGCTGCTTCGCGGCACGGGCCGCACGTATCTCGTAGGTGACGACCTGCACGGCCATCGCGAGGTTGAGGGAACTGAAATCGGGGTTCGTCGGGATCGTGAGCAGCGCATCGCAATGGTCGAGATCGGAATTGGACAGCCCGGACTTCTCCGGCCCGAATACGGCCGCGACCGGCCCGTTGCGGCTCTCGTCCAGCAACCGGACTGCGCAGCCGCGCGCGTCGAGGCACGGCCAGCCGATGGCGCGGGACCGCGCGCTCGCGCCGGCCACGTAAACGCAGTCCGCGATGGCTTCGGGCAGGGTCTCGACGACGGTGGCACGCTCGAGCAGGTCCTCGGCGCCGGATGCGCGCGCCGTCGCCTCCTTGTCCGGAAAATAGCGCGGATCGACGAGTGCCAGGTCCGTGAGGCCCATGTTCTTCATCGCGCGGGCCACCGCACCGATGTTGCCCGGATGCGTGGTGCCGACGAGTACGATGCGTATCGACATGACAATGTTCTGGCGAGTGGCCGTCAAAGTCCGGTATTCTACCGCCCCGATCGGCCCCCGGCAGTGACAATTCCCGGGCCGTATCGCCGCAGCTCTTTGACATCGACGGAATCGTTACATGCACGCACTACTGAATGTGGCCGTGATGGCCGCGCGTCGCGCCGGCAATTCGCTGATGCGAAACCTCGTCAAGCTGGACAAGCTGTCTGTCGAGGTCAAAGGTCACAACGATTACGTGAGTGAGGCGGATCGGGCCGCTGAACGCGAGGTCGTCGAGACCATCCACAAACACTACCCTGACCACGCCATCCTCGCCGAGGAGTCGGGCGCGAGCGGCGACTCGGACACGGTCTGGATCATCGACCCGCTCGACGGAACCACGAACTTCCTGCACGGCTTCCCCGTATTTGCAGTGTCCATCGGTGTACAGGTCAACGGCCGGATGGAGCACGGTGTCGTGTACGATCCGATGCGCCAGGAGCTGTTCACCGCTTCCCGCGGCGCCGGCGCACAGCTCGACGGCCGCCGCATCCGCGTCAGCGGGCAGAAGAACCTCGAGCGCGCCCTGATCGGCACCGGCTTTCCGTTTCGGCACGCCGATATCGAGATGGCGCCCTACCTTGCGATGCTCGGCAAGATCATCAAGACTACCTCCGGTGTGCGCCGGCCCGGCGCCGCCGCGCTCGATCTCTGCTACGTCGCCGCCGGCCGCCTCGACGGTTTCTGGGAAGCAGGCCTGTCGGCCTGGGACCTGGCAGCCGGCGGCCTGATCATCCGCGAAGCGGGCGGCATCGTCAGTGGCCTGGACGGCAGCGAGAACTACCTCGAGACCGGCCACGTGCTGGCCGGCACGCCGAAGATCTACGCCGGGCTCGCGAAACTGTGCGCTTCCGAGATCAAAGCCGTGCTGCACGATCGAGCAGCAACCGCCGAAGCCAAAAGAATTTCCTGACTCAGGTTCAACAGCAGGCCGGCGGGTTGTTCATCGACGGAAGTTAAGCGCAGCGCAGCGAGCCATGACGGAGCGGAACACCCCGTCGGCCTGCTTCGCTCAGGGCAAATCGTCGATGAGTTCGGGGTCCTTGACGGGCTCGATGAGGTCCTGCGCGTTCACGCCGAGCAGCAGCGCGGTCGCGCTCGCGGTATAGATCGACGAGTAGGTGCCGATGATGATTCCGACGATCAGCGCGATCGAGAAGGGCGCGATCGACTCGCCGCCGAGAGTCAGCAGCGCGAAGAGCACGAGCAAGGTCGTCAATCCCGTGATGATCGTGCGCGCCAGCATCTCGTTGATGGAGGTGTTCATCGACTCCTCCGACTCTACGCCGCGCAGCTTGAAGAAATTCTCGCGGATACGATCGAACGCCACGACCGTGTCGTTCAATGAATAACCGATCACGGCAAGGACGGCGGCGACGACCGTCAGGTCGAAGGGCAAGCCGAAGATCGAGAAAAAACCGATGGTGATGATAACGTCATGCACGAGCGCTGCGACGGCACCCGCGGCGAATTTCCACTGGAAGCGGAACATGACGTAGGCAAAGATCAGCAACAGCGCGATGATCATTGCCAGCCCGCCCTGCTCGGCGAGTTCGCTGCCAACCTGGGGACTGACCGCTTCGATGCGGCGCACATCGACTTCCTTGCCGCCCTCGGTCAGGGTAGCCTGCAACCGCTCACGGATGGCGCCCTGGTCGGCGCCCTCCTGCGGCGGGAGGCGAACCAGCACGTCGTTGGCTGCGCCGAACAGCTGCACCTGTGCATCCTCGAAACCGGCCGCAAAGAGATCGCTGCGGATGCCTTCGACGTCTGCGTCTTCCGTATAGCCGAGCTCGAGCAGGATGCCGCCGGTAAAATCGATACCGAAATTCAGGCCGCGTATCCCCAGCGATACCAGCGACACGATGATGAGGACCAGCGAGATCGTCAGCGCGATACGGCGACGCGACAGGCTCAGGAAATCGATAGTGGTCGTGGTTTTCAGAAATTGCATGATCGCTTCCTACACCGGGATGCTTTCGATCTTGCGCCGGCCGTATGCGAGGTTGACGATAGTCCGGGTGCCGACGATCGCCGTGAACATCGACGTCAGGATGCCGATCATCAGCGTAATCGCGAAGCCCTTGATGGGACCGGTGCCGAAGCCCAGCAAAACGATGGCCGCTATCAGCGTCGTAATGTTCGCGTCGGCGATCGATGAGAGCGCCTTGTCGTAGCCGGAATGGATCGCCTGCTGCGGCGATGAGCCCGCCGCGAGTTCCTCACGTATTCGCTCGAAGATAAGCACATTGGCGTCCACTGCCATACCGACCGTGAGCACGATGCCGGCTATGCCGGGCAGTGTCAGCGATGCGCCGAGCAGCGACAATACCGCAACGATGAATACCAGGTTCGAGAAGAGCGCGACGTTGGCGATGAGCCCGAACACGCGGTAGTAAATGACCATGAAGACGATCACCGCGAGGAACCCGATCTGGATTGCCCGGAAGCCGCGGTCGATGTTGTCCTGCCCGAGGGTCGGACCGATGGTGCGGTCGTCGACCTTGTAGACCGGCGCTGCCAGCGCACCTGCGCGGAGCAGCTTGGCGAGATCACTCGCTTCGATCGGGTTCAGGCCGGTGATCTGAAAGTTATTCTTGAACACACCGCGGATCGTCGCCGTATTGATGATCTCTTCAGACTTTACGCGTTGTGTTTCGGTCTTACCGCCTCGCGTGACCTCTTCCTCGCGCCACTCGATGAACACCGTGGACATCGGCTTGTTGAGATTGTCCCGCGTCGTGGCAAGCATCCGCTCGCCGCCGGCCGCGTCCAGCGTGATATTCACGGCGGGCTGTCCCTCGGCGCTGAAGCCGGCCGACGCATTGACAATCTCGTCGCCGGAGGCGATCACTTCGCGCTTCAGTATCTGCGCCGGCTCCTGGCCACGGCCCGGATAACGCCGCGAGCCCGGCGCGTTGCCGGACTGGTCAACGAGGCGGAATTCCACGGTCGCCGTGGCCGTCAGGATCTTGTCCAGTTCCGTCGGATCCTGCACGCCGGGAAGCTGCACGACGATCCGGTCGATGCCCTGTCTCTGCACCAGCGGTTCAGCCACACCCAGTTCGTCGACGCG
The DNA here is from genome assembly GCA_041559075.1 of Woeseiaceae bacterium. Lineage (GTDB taxonomy): Bacteria > Pseudomonadota > Gammaproteobacteria > Steroidobacterales > Woeseiaceae > UBA1847. Next base: position 25,130 of record JBFFEB010000005.1, read on the forward strand.
GTTCCTGAGCGTCGTGATGTTCTGTTCGATCGCGAAGTCCTGGCGGGCGCGGATCTGCGCCTCCGACATCCGCACGGTGAACGACTTGCCGTCGTCACCGTCGTCGATGAGTACCTCGGAATCGGCGTCGCGCACGATATTCCTGGCCGTGTCGTAATCGGCGCCGTCCGCGAGCCGGACGGTAATGGTGTCGCCATCGAGGTCGACGCGATTGCGGATCCGCGCCTCGCGCAGGCGATCGTTGAAGTCCTGCTCGTACGACTCCAGCCGTTTCTGGATGGCCGACGCCATGTCGACCTCGAGCAGCACGTAGACCCCGCCGCGCAGATCGAGGCCGAGGCTCATCGGGTTGAGACCAAGACCGCGCACCCACGCAGGCAGCCTCGGCGCCAGCGTCAGCGCGATGTTCAGATCGCGGCCATAACGGTCGCGCAGGTGTTCACCGGCCGCATTCTGCGCTTCGGGTGTTGCGAAGCGCAGCACCGCCCGCTCGTCTTTCAGGTAGGCGGCTTCGGATGCGACGCCGGCTTCCTCTACCGTCTTTGCGAACTCCTCGAGCTGCGCGACGGTAATCGGTTCACCAAGGCGGTCGGCGAGCTGGATCGCCGGCGCACTGCCGTAAATGTTGGGAAGGGCCAGCAGGATACCCGTCAGCAGTACGACGAGCACCAGGACATTGAGCCAGGCGGGATACTTGTTCATCGAAACGGCGCGTCGTCAATCAGGCTTCTTCGAACGTGCCCTTAGGCACGACCTGCGCGACGCTGTTCTTCTGAATCTTGATCTCGGTGTTGTCGCTGATCTGCACGACTGCGTAGTGGTCGCTGACACCCGTGATCCGGCCCAGGATGCCGCCGGCGGTCATGATCTCGTCGCCGACCTGCAGGGCAGAAACCATCTCGTTGTGTGCTTTCTGTTTCTTCTGCTGTGGCCTGATCAACAGGAAATAGAACGCGATAAAGATGACGACGAGCGGCCATAAATCGATGAGGCTTCCCTGGGGTGCCGCCTGTTGCGCATAAGCATTGCTGATAAAAAAGTCCATGGCGTAAGTTCTTCTCGTTGCTGGGGCCGCAAAATCAGCGCGGTATTATGGCATAGAGCGTCGGACGTGGGGACGCGATTGCGAAAGCCAAGGCGAAATCGGCTTTACGCGTAAGCACCGCGCAGCGAGGCCAAGAGATCCGGTAGCGTCCCGGCATCGATGGCCGCCCGCAGATCGGTCATAAGTTTCTGATAGTAATGAAGATTGTGCATCGTCGCCAGGCGTGGTCCGAGGATTTCCCCGCATTTGCCCAGGTGCCTCAGGTACGCGAGGCTGTAGTTGCTGCAAGTGTAACAGTCGCACGCCGGGTCCGGCGGCGAGGTATCGTCGATGTACTGGCCGTGCCGGAATTTCACCACCCCACGGGACGTGAACAATTGCCCGTTGCGCGCATGACGTGTCGGAATCACGCAGTCGAACATGTCGACACCGCGAATTACCGCTTCGGCGATGTCGACCGGCGTACCGACCCCCATCAGGTAGCGGGGCCGGTCGCCGGGCATGACTGGCGCGAGCGCATCGAGAATCGCGAGACGCTCCGCCTCCGGCTCGCCGACGGCGAGCCCGCCGATAGCGTAGCCGTCGAAGCCGATAGCCTGCAGACCGGCAAGCGACTCGTGCCGCAGCGACGCGTAGACGCCTCCCTGCACGATGCCGAACAAGGCCTCACCGCGATCGGGCTCGGCAACCTTGAGTTCGTCGAACCGCCGCCGGCAGCGTTCCGCCCAGCGCAGCGATCGCTGCATGGACTCGCGGGCCTCGGTTTCGGATGCCGGATACGGCGTGCAGTCGTCGAAGATCATCGCGACGTCCGCATTCAGATCGTGCTGCACCTCCATGGATCGCTCGGGCGTCAGGTAGACCTCGTCGCCATCCACGGGTGACCGGAAACGTACGCCTTCTTCGGTGAGCTTGCGCATGCTCGCGAGCGAGTACACCTGGAAGCCGCCCGAATCCGTGAGGATCGGCCCGCCCCAGTTCATGAACTCGTGCAGCCCGCCGTGCTTGCGGATCACCGCCGTGCCGGGCCTCAGCATGAGGTGGAAGGTGTTGCCGAGGACGATTTCCGCGCCGTCGGCGGCAACCTCCTCCGGCGTGACGCTCTTCACCGTTCCGTACGTACCGACGGGCATGAACGCCGGCGTCCTGACCGAACCGCGGCGAAACGCAAGGGTGCCGGTCCTCGCGGCGCCGCTCTGCGTAAGGACGTCGAATTTCACTCGGCCGCTCCGGGGGTGACGAACATCGAGTCGCCGTAGCTGAAGAACCGATATCCGGACTGCACAGCGTGTTCGTAGGCGCGCAGGATGCGTTCGCGGCCCGCCAATGCGGCCACCAGCATAAGCAGCGACGAACGGGGCAGGTGGAAATTGGTGATCATCGCGTCAACACTGCGGAATTCATAGCCGGGCAGGATGAAGAGGTCGGTTTCACCTTCGAAGGGCCGGATCTGGCCATTCCGCGATGCGCTCTCCAGCGCGCGCACGGCCGTGGTACCGACCGCGATCACCCGGCCACCGCCCGCCCGGGTCTCGAGCACCGCTTTGCAGCAGGCCTCGCTCACCCGCACACGTTCGGTGTGCAGGCGATTCTCCTCGACGTGCTCTCGGCGCAGCGCCTGGAAGGTGCCCGCACCGACGTGCAGCGTGATGTAAGCATGGCCCACACCCGCCGCCCGGGTGTCGTCGAGCATCTGCCGGTCGAAATGCAGCCCGGCTGTCGGTGCCGCGACCGCACCGGGATCCTTCGCGTAAACGGTCTGGTAGCGCTCGATATCCTCGGGCTCCGCCTCCCTGCCGAGGTATGGCGGTAGCGGCACCTCGCCGGCCGTTTCCAGTATCGCCAGCACCGGGCCGGGGAAATCGAGGACGAAGAACGCCTCGTGGCGTCCTGCGACAACGATTTCCTCACCGGACGCGAGCCGCAGGCGGCCGCCCTGCTTCGGCGATTTGCTGGCGCGCACCTGTGCGAGCGCGCGGTACTCGCCCTCGACGCGTTCGATGAGAATCTCCGCGCGGCCGCCCGTGTCCTTCACGGCGGCGAGACGGGCGGGGATCACCCGCGTGTCGTTGAACACCAGCAGGTCGCCCGGGCCCAGCAGATCCTGAAGATCCGCGAATTGCCGGTCCGTGAGCCGCGCCCCGACCTCGAGCAGGCGGCTCGCGCGCCGCTCGGCCGCCGGATACCGGGCGATCAGCGCGTCCGGCAGCGTGTAATCGAAGTCGGAGATTTGCATGGGCGCGCATGGTATCAGAGCCGCGCGCGCCCACGCCTAAAGAAATGACCCGTCAGGTCCTCTGCTCTGGGCGCGGCGCCCGGATCACCCGGATGTCTGCGTCCGCGGGCTTGGCCGGCAATGGCGGTAGCGGCGCGAGCATGCTCCTACGATCGTCGGGCATCGTGATGTCCAGCTGCTGCCCGCGCTTGTCGCGCATGATCTTCAGTTCCAGCTTCTCGCCCGCCTGGTAGGAACCGAGGATGCGCATCGCGTGGCCGACCGACGTCGGCTCGCGCCCGTCGATGCTCTGGATCACATCGCCTGCCTGCAGCTTGAGCGCTTCCGATTTCGGCGCGCTCACGACAAGCAGCCCGGCATCGGTGCCGAAGTAACGGCCCAGGTCTTCATTGAGCTCAACGAGTTCCATGTCACTCCAGCTGCCTGCGAGCAGCGGCGAGACGAACTGGTACTTGCGCATGGCATCGGGAGCCATTGCAACGGGCGGGATCTTGAAGTCGAAATTCTTACCGTCGCCGGCCCAGGCATAGACGTGCGGCCCCATGACCCGCGGTTCGACCTCGACCTTGCCGACATTGCCGTCACGCAGGTATTCGACGGAGAGCTTGTCGCCCTCCTTGACGCCCTTCATAACGTCGAGCAGCCGGTAATTCGCCTCGGCGCCGTCGTCAGCGCTCATGGACTGGCCGTCGACCGCGGTTATCACATCGCCCGCGCGCAGGCCCGCATCGTCCGCCGCGCTTCCCGGCGAAACGCCGAGGATATTCACGCCTTCCACAGGCCCTTTGCCTTCGTTGCCGCCGACCGTGACGCCGAGGCGGGGCCTGCCCATCAGGTCCACGACCTTGCGTTCGACTTCAACCATTTTGGGCAGATTCTGCTGGCTCAGTTCCGCGATGCGCCGCGCCGCCTCCTCGAGCTGGCGCTCGGCCTCGCGCATCTGGCGCTGAACCTCTTCTTTCTCTAGCTCTGCCTGCGCGCGGCTCTGTTCGGCCTCCGTGCCCTGCGCAGCCGCCTGCCCGGCCAGCAGCAACGCCGCCATGGCAGGTATCAATACACTTGTCGTCTTCATCGAAACAGTTCTCCTGAAACAGTCAAAATGCGGTCCGCTGCGCCTGCGCATAGCGCATGCCGACCAGCAACTTCATCAACCTGACGCGCTCGCGCCAGAATATCTCCTCGTCTTCCGGACTGAGTTGGGATTCGGGGTCATTGAGCTGATAGTCGATCGCTGCGATACGATCCTCGAGGCTCGCAATCGTCGCGGCGGTGCCCGCGCGCATCACGCGCGGCTTGGCCGGCAGATCGCGCAGATTACTCTCGAGTTCGCGCGATTCGGTCATCAGCGTCTGCAGCGTATTGAGTCTGATCGGCGAGTTCGTGCCGACGGTTTCCGGCGTCGTGGGATACACGACGGGCTCGTTTTGCAGCATGGCCGGCACGACGAGCACCGCGATCAGGATAGCGGCCGCAATGCTGCCGCCGAGATACCAGGTCGACGGACGCCTCGCGACCGGCTTGTGAATCAAGCCTTCCGCCTCCGCCTGCTCACGGATACGGTGCCACACGGCGCGTGGCGGCATCGTATCCGGCAAACCACGCAGTCCGTCTCGCAACACGTTTCGTTCGTCGGCCGTCAAACCGCAGATCATCTCTTCGTCCTTTACGTCTTTCGTCATTCTCAAAAACCCCTCACCGTGGCCCCCTGCGTCCCGGGGTCGCCTCCGGCATCGAGCATCGGCCGCAGGCGTTGATAAGCCCGTGACAACTGCGACTTCGAAAAGCTCTCGGTCTTACCCATCGCGGCCGCGATCTCCTTGTGCGTGAATCCTTCGACATCATGCAACCACACGACCACACGACTGACCTCCGGCAGGTTCGCAAGCGCCGCATCCAGGTCGAGCGCGTCGTCCGGGTGCCGCGAAATTCCGTGGCTGGCCGCATCGCCCGGCGTCATGTCATCCCAGTCCTCGGCCAGGGACTGGCTGCGCGCCGTCCACGCCGAGCGCAGGAACATCAGCGCCTTCGTTACCGCGATCCGCCGAATCCAGCTGCCGATGGCAGCCTCGCCTCGGAACTGCTTTATCGAGCGCATGACTTCGATAAAGGTTTCCTGGACGAGGTCTTCCGCGTGAGCCGGCACCCGGGTAAACCTGAGGCACAGCGAGTACACGGGGGACGCGAACGCCCGATACAGGATCTCGTGCGCCCGCACGTCGCCGCGCGCGGCGCGCTTGATAATCGCAGGATCGATCTGGATATCGGCGAACTTGCTCATGTCTCGAAACCTAGATGCCCCGGCGCGGCGAATGGTCGCAGAATCGCGAAATATTCGTATACTGTGCGGCTTCCGGCCGGGGGTTCTCTGATTTTACCTCGGCCGTGCAAGCCGGGATGGCGGAACTGGTAGACGCGCCGGATTCAAAATCCGGTTCTGGAGACAGAGTGAGGGTTCGATTCCCTCTCCCGGCACCACACCTTCGAAGCAGCTATGAAATATTGCTCCACATGCGGCGCACGCGTCGCGCGCAGGATACCGGCCGACGACAACCGTGAACGCTGGATCTGTGAGCAGTGCGAAACCGTGCACTACCAGAACCCGCTGATCGTCGTCGGATGTATTGCCGAACAGGACGGCAGGGTTTTGCTTTGCAAGCGCTCTATCGAGCCGCGCTACGGCTACTGGACGGTGCCCGCCGGCTTCATGGAGCTCGGCGAGACGCTGGCAGGAGGAGCAGCCCGCGAGACGCTCGAGGAAGCCTGCGCCACGGTCGAGATCGGCCGCCTGTTCGCCTCGGTGGATGTCATCGACGCCGGCCAGGTACATTTTTTCTTCACAGGAAAGCTCGTCGGCGATTATGCCGCCGGGCATGAAAGCCTCGAGGCGCGGCTCTTCGCCGAAGACGAGATCCCATGGGACGAGATCGCCTTCCGCAGCGGCACCTTCGCGTTAAAGAGGTATTTCGAGGACCGTGGCGAAGATAATGGCGTGCACTTCCACGAGTTACGCCGCTTCCGCAGGTAGCTGCCGGCTCCCCCCGTAGGCGCGGGCCTGGGCCCACGAACGGGTCGAGCTTCCAGAAGCGCTACTGGCTGGCGGAGACCTTTTCAGGCACCGCAGTCTTCTGCTGGAGGCGCGCTTTCAATGCGTCGGGCGGCAGGTAGCCAGCGATCAGTTCGCCGTCTTCGAGCACGATCGCCGGCGTTCCGGACAGCCCGACCTCTTGCCCGAGGATGTAGTGTTGCTGGACGATCGATGCGTCGCAGTTCGACGAATCGAACTCTCGATCGAGCTTCGCGAGCGTGAGCGCCTCGCCGCGATCCTTGGCGCACCAGACCGCCTCCGACGTATTCCACGCTGCGGAAGCCGGCCCGCCGCGCGGATACAGCAGGTAGCGAATCTCGATACCGTTGGCCATGTACTCGTCGATCTGGCTATGGAGACGGCGGCAATAGGTGCAATCGACATCCGTGAACACGGACACCGTGTATTCCGCTTCTTCCGGCGAGAACAGGATGACCTCGTTGTCGCCGAGTTGCGCCATGAGATCGCGGCGCGCGTCCGTACGGCTCTCCTCGCTCAGGTTGATCTTGCTATCGAGATCGATGAGATCGCCCTGCAACAGGTAGCGGCCGTCTTGTGAAATATAGGCCAGGACCGATCCCTTCTGGATCATGTACCAGCCATCGATGGGGCTCGGCTTGATGTTCTCCGGCGCGATGGTCTCGAACATGCCGGCCAGCCGCTCGCGCTCCTCCGCCGGGATCTCACCGCTGTCCGCCGACCACGCGATTGACATGGCCAACAGGGCCGCAAGCAGAGCGACGCCTTTGCTGAAATTCGTATTTGTCATAAAAATGCTTCCATTGCTACGCGCTAACCGGACCGTTCACCGGCCGGGTGCAGCTATTGGACAGGGCCGCGAGCCGTCAGTTCCGGCGCGGCAAGTGTAGCAAACCGATTACCCGCGTGGGTGATGCTGACTGTGCAGATCCTTCAGGCGCTCCCGTGCCACGTGCGTGTAAATCTGGGTCGTCGATAGATCACTGTGGCCAAGCAACAACTGGACGACGCGCAGATCGGCACCGCGATTCAGCAGGTGAGTTGCGAACGCGTGGCGCAGGCTGTGCGGCGACAGCTTCTTGCGGATACTGGCCTTCTCCGCATAGCGCTTGATGATGTGCCAGAACGCCTGCCGCGTCATACGGTCGCCGCGGCGAGTCGGGAACAGGTAGTCCGTCTGGCGCTCCAGCAGGATCTCCATGCGCGAGCCTTCGATGAAGTCCTTCAGCCAGCGCTGGGATTCCTCGCCGAGCGGTATCAGGCGCTCGCGGTCGCCTTTGCCGACGATCCGCAGGACGCCCTGGTTGAAATTGACTTGGGACTGCTTGAGGTTGATGAGCTCGGATACGCGCAAGCCGGTGGCATACAGCAGTTCGAGCATGGCGCGGTCGCGATGACCGAGGGGTTCGTCGGTGTTCGGGGCATTCAGCAGCGAATCGACTTCATCCTCGCTGAGCGTCTTGGGCAGCGAGCGGCCGATACGCGGCATTTCGATCTCGGCCGTCGGGTCGTCGCTGCGCAGGCCTTCACGCATGATGTAGCGGAAGAATCGTCGGAAACTCGACAGCTGGCGCGCCGTCGAGCGCGGCTTGGCGCCACTCTCGACACGGCCGGCGATGAATTCCAGCAGTTCGGACTTGCCGGCGTTGTCGATCGTCTGGTTCTGGGCGGCGAGTTCACGGCAGAGGGTCATAAGATCGGCTCGGTAGGCACCCAGCGTATTCTGCGACAAGCCGCGTTCCATCCAGATTGCGTCCAGGAAGCGATCGACGAGCTCCTCGGAGCGTGCGAGGAGTTGCGTCTGTTCCTGTGTCAGTTCATTGCTAGCCATAGTGTCCATATCGTCTTCCAGCAATCCATTGCCCGGTTGATGTCGCTGCGTTTCCGCGCGAGCTGCCAGCGAACATTCCGACGGGGCAGCTGGTAGCATAGGCCGGTTACGCAATCCGGCGTCGTGTCCAGGCCCGCCCGGCGCTTTCGAGGGCCTATCGCCAAGCGACGGATTTCTCACGGTTTTGAGTATGATAACGATGGCGGCCAACCGGCGTGACCGGCTTCACAGATTAAGGAAGGCGTTAACATAAGTGATCTGTGTCACACTATGTTGCGTGTGCTGGTCCCGTTCCGTGACTGACCATTGATGCGTCTGCTGCACGCATTGTTCGGACTCTACGCGATCTTCGTGTTCGCGTTGTGTGTCCTGTTCTCGCTTTTCGTCGCCGTCCTGGTGCCCGGACTCGAGCGCCGGCGGCGCCTCGTCGCCGGTGCCGCGCGCGCATCGTTCCTGCTATCCGGGATACGACCCGAGATCAACGGCCTGGATAACCTGCCGGCCCGATCGTGTGTCGTCGTCGCCAACCACGCGAGCTATCTCGACGGGATCCTCCTCAAGGGATTCCTCCCGGCGCGCTTCTCGTTCGTCATCAAGGGCGAGATGCGCGACGTGCCGATCGTTCACTTCCTGATGCGGCGCTCCGGGGCGCGCTTCGTCGAACGCTTCAAATCGTCCGAGAGTGCCCGCGACGCTCGCCAGATCGTGAAGGCCGCGCGCCGCGGCGAGTCACTGGGCTTCTTTCCCGAGGGTACGTTTCTCGAGCAGCCGGGCATCGGGCGCTTCCGCGCGGGCGCCTTCATGGCTGCGATCAAAGGCAGCATGCCCGTGGTGCCGGTCGCCATTTCCGGTACCCGCGAAATGCTGGCTGCGGGCCGCGCCCTTCCGCAGCCGGCAGCGGTTCGCGTGGATATCCTGCCAGCGATCTTGCCTGACGACCCCGCTTACGGTAATCATCACACGCTCGCAGAAACGGCACGTCAGCGCATACTGTCAGTGCTCGACGAACCCGACTTGCTTGCGACTTTAGACTAATTCGGCGCAATTTTTGTTGCGCTGCAAAAAAAATCGCGCCAAAGTAGGGAGCCCAAAAAAAGAGCCCGGAGAAAACCAATGAGTACCGATCCTGTTGTCATCGTCGCCGCAAAGCGCACCCCCATCGGCGCCTTCCAGGGTGTCTTCTCGGACGTCAGCGCGACCGACCTGGGCGCCGCTGCCGTTGCCGCCGCCGTCGCCGAGTCGGGCGTCGAGCCGGGAGACGTCGGCCGAGTGTTGATGGGTTGCGTGCTCCCCGCCGGACTCGGGCAGGCGCCCGCGCGGCAGGCGGCGTTGGGCGGCGGGCTGCCGAAAGGCGTTCCTTGCGCAACGGTCAACAAGATGTGCGGATCCGGAATGGAGGCGCTCGTGCTCGGCCATGATCTCATCGCAGCGGGCAGCGCAGGCGTCGTCGTCGCCGGCGGACTGGAGTCCATGACCAACGCGCCGTACCTGATGCCCAAGGCCCGAAGGGGCTACCGGATGGGCCACCAGGAAGTCCTGGACCACATGTTCTACGACGGCCTGCAGGATATCTACGAAGGCCACATGATGGGCCACTTCGCCGAAGCGACGTCTCAAAAGTACGGCTTCACGCGGGAGGATCAGGATGCTTTTGCTATCGAGTCGGTGACGCGTGCGACCCGTGCTGCCGGCGACGGCTCGTTCGATGCCGAGATCACGCCGGTGACGGTCAAGACGCGCAAGGGCGAACATACGGTCAGCGTGGACGAGGTACCGGGCACGGTCAGCGTCGAGAAGATCCCGAACCTGCGGCCGGCATTCGCGAAGGATGGTACGGTAACCGCAGCCAGTTCGTCGTCGATCTCTGACGGCGCAGCGGCGCTTGTCATCATGCGTGCGTCGGAAGCCGAAAAACGCGGCCTGAAGCCGCTGGCCCGCATCGTCGGTCATTCGGCTTTCGCCCACGAACCGGCCTGGTTCACGACGGCGCCGGTCCATGCTCTGAAGTCGCTGCAGGAAGGGCTGGGGTGGACACCCGACGACGTCGACATTTACGAGATCAACGAGGCTTTCGCCTGCGTAACGATGGCCGCCATGACGGATTGCGGCATCGATCACGCCAAGGTGAACGTCAACGGCGGCGCCTGCGCCCTCGGCCACCCCATCGGGGCGACCGGCGCACGCATCACGACGACGTTGCTGCACGCGATGCGAGCGCGTAACCTGAAGCGCGGGATAGCAACGCAGTGCATCGGCGGCGGCGAAGCGACCGCCATTGCGCTCGAAATCGACTAGGAGCAAACGTGGATCTATCGACTGCCAGGGCCGTCGTTTCCGGCGGAGCCTCAGGGCTCGGCTATGCAACTGCCAAGCGCGTCGTCGATGCCGGCGGTTACGCGGTATTACTCGACGTCAACAACGATCAGGGCGAAACCAGCGCTGCATCGCTCGGCACCCGCGCAACATTCATCCAGACCGACGTGTCGAACGAAGCAGCGGTCCGCGCCGCGCTGCAAACCGCGAACGAGTTCATGGGCGGCATAACGCTGGCCGTGAACTGCGCGGGAATTGCCACTGCCGGCCGCACGCTCGGGCGCGAAGGTCCCTGGCCGACGGAGAACTTCAACCGGGTCATCCAGGTCAACCTCGTCGGCACCTACAACGTGACCAAGGAAGCGGCTGCCTTTATGCAGCAGAACGAACCGGAGCCGAGCGGCGAGCGAGGCGTCGTCATCAGCACCGCCTCGATCGCCGCGTTCGAGGGCCAGATCGGCCAGGCGGCCTACTCGGCTTCGAAGGGCGGCGTCGTCGCTATGATGCTGCCGCTTGCGCGCGAATTCGCGCAGTTCGGTATCCGCGTCAACACGATCGCGCCGGGCATATTCAGGACACCGATGATGGCCGGCATGCCCGAGGAGGTACAGGAGTCACTCGGCAAGCAGGTGCCGTTCCCGCCACGCCTCGGGCAACCCGAGGAATACGCGGACACGGTCGCGTTCATCTACGGCAATACGATGGTGAACGGCGAGACGATCCGCGTCGACGGCGCGATTCGCATGCAGCCTAAATAGTATCAGCTCGGTAAGGCGCCCGGTCTGCGGTATTTGCCTCCGGGCTGCTCGCTGTGCTTGCTTGAGGCCTCGTCGGCAAACACCGCAGACCGGGGGCCGGTGCGCGCGTTCCCTGTTAGCCTGACGGATCGGATCCTGATCCGCGATCGCGGATCACACTCCGGAGAAGGGCCAGGAGAATCTACCCCGGCATTGCGCCGGCTCGACAGTGAAGCTGGAACGCTTCGCTGGCGGGCGCAGCGCGGCGAGCCATGAGAGAGACAAACGCTGCGCCCGCCAGCGCGCCGACGCCGATCGGATTACATGCCGGAGTAGTTCGGCCCGCCGCCGCCTTCCGGCACCGTCCAGACGATGTTCTGGGTCGGATCCTTGATGTCGCAGGTCTTGCAGTGCACGCAGTTACTTGCGCTGACTTTGAATTCAGGCTTGCCGTCTTCCTCGACGATCTCGTAGACGCCTGCCGGGCAGTACCGCTGCGCGGGCTCGTCGAATTTCGGCAGGTTGTACTCGACCGGCACGGTGTCGTCCTTCAGCTTCAGGTGCGAAGGTTGGTCTTCCTCGTGATTCGTGCTCGACAGGAACACGGACGACAGCCGATCGAAGCTGATCACGCCGTCCGGCTTCGGGTAGTCGATCGACTTGGCCTGCGCCGCTTCGTCGAGTTGCTCGTGATCGGGGTCTTTATTGCGCCAGGTGAACGGCATCTTGCCGAAAGCGATATTCTGGTCGACAAACGTGAACGCAGATCCCCAGAACGTGCCCAGCTTGTGCAGACCGGGTCCGAAATTACGCGCGCTGTGAAGTTCCTTGTGCACCCAGGATGCCCTGACCGCGTCGCTGTAGCCGTCGAGCACGCCCTGCCCCGCGTCCCCTGACACCAGCGCCGCGTGCACGCTCTCGGCCGCCAGCATGCCGGTCTTCATTGCCGTGTGCGCACCTTTGATCTTGATGCCGTTCAGGAATCCGGCGCCGCAACCGACGAGCATGCCGCCCGGGAACACGAGCCCGGGCAGTGACTGCAATCCGCCCTTGTTAACGGCGCGCGCGCCGTAGGCGATACGGGTACCGCCCTCCAGGTACTTGCGGATTCGCGGGTGGTGTTTCCAGCGCTGGAACTCTTCGAAGGGCGCGAGGTGCGGGTTTCGGTAACTGAGCGCAATGATGAAGCCGAGATACACCTGGTTGCCGGATGCGTGGTAGAGGAATCCTCCGCCTTCGGTGTGATTATCGAGCGGCCATCCCATCGTGTGCACGACGAGTCCCTCGTCGTGCCTGTCCGGCTCGACCTCCCAGATCTCCTTGAAACCGATACCGTAGTGCTGCGGATCGGCGTGCGCGCGCAAATCGAACTTGCGCATGAGTTCTTCACTGAGATTACCCCGCACGCCCTCGGCGAAAATCGTGTACTTGCCGAGCAATTCGTACCCCGGTTGGTAACCGGCTTTCTTCTCGCCGTCTTTGCCGACCCCCATGTCGCTCGTCGCCACGCCCTTGACGCGACCCTGGTCATCGTAAAGCACTTCCGCGGCGGCAAAACCGGGAAACACGTTGACACCCGCATTCTCGGCCTGCTCGCCGAGCCACTGGCACAGGCGGCCCAGACTGATGATGTAGTTGCCTTCGTTGTGCATCGGGCGCGGCACGAACAGTCCGGGAACCTTGATTCCGCCGGAGTCACTGGTCAGGTAATGAATGTCGTCACCCTTGACGGCCGTCGTGACGGGCGTGCCCATGCTGCGCCAATCGGGATAGAGCTCGTCAAGGGCCGAGGGCTCGAAGACGTTGCCGGAAAGGATGTGCGCTCCGATCTCGGACCCTTTTTCGACCACAACGACCGACAGGCTGTCATCGAGCTGCATGAGTCGGCAGGCAGCGGCGAGCCCGGCCGGGCCGGCACCGATGATGACGATGTCGAATTCCATGGATTCACGTTCGGTGGCTTCAGTCATGATTGTCCGTTCTTCTTGCCTGGCTGACGGTTGCCGCAGACTTCGCGTCTGGCGACACTGAGTGGTGCATTGTAACCTTGACGACCACATCCTCACAGAGACAGCGGGCGATCGCATCATTGAGTATTCGTGACGCTTACGAGCAGCATCTGCTGCGACACGGACACGTACGTGATCCGTCCCAGTCAATCGTTGTCGACTTGCTTGCCGATTTGCAGGAGCATCTCCTCGCAGCGCCAGCGCCGAAACACGGTCTCGCAAGACTCCTGGCCCGGGAACGAACTGCAGCGCCCGGGACAACGGGTCTATATATCTGGGGCGGCGTTGGTCGCGGCAAGACCTTTCTCATGGATCTCTTCTTCGAGACGCTGTCTCTCGAGGAGAAACGGCGCGCACACTTTCACCGGATCATGAAAGACGTCCACGACAGGCTGCGCGCGCTGGGCGATATTGAAGACCCGCTCGCCGTGATAGCACGCGACATGGCCACCGAAGCGCGCGTGCTCTGTTTCGACGAGTTCTTCGTTAGCGACATTGGCGACGCGATGATCCTCGGCCGGCTGCTACAGGGGCTGTTCGACCAGGGCGTGACACTCGTTGCGACGTCGAACACGCGGCCGGACGAACTGTATCGCGACGGCCTGCAGAGGCAGCGGTTTCTCCCGGCTATCGACGCACTGGAGCGTTACACCCGGGTCGTCGAGCTCGCCGGCGACAAGGACCACCGGCTGGAACTCCTGCGACAGGCGGGAACCTACCTCACCCCCGACGATGAAGCGGCAGACACACGGCTGCGCGAGATCTTCGGGGAATCGGCATCCATCCAGGTCGAGGAAGACCATGATCTCGAGATCAACGGCCGCAGGCTGAGAACCCGTCGCTGCGCGAAGGGTATCGCCTGGTTCGACTTTCCCGAGCTGTGTGACGGCCCACGCAGCCAGGCGGACTACATCGAGATCGCGCGCTGGTATCCGACCATCATCCTCTCCGGCGTGCCGGCGCTCGATGAGTATCATGAGAACCAGGCGCGCCGTTTCATCGCGCTGGTCGATGAATTTTACGATCGCCATGTCAAGCTCGTGGTATCGGCCGACCGGCCGCCGGACACGCTTTACTCGGGCAACCGCCTGCGATTCGAGTTCGAGCGGACCGTCAGCCGCCTTATCGAGATGCAGTCGCTCGAGTATCTGCACCTGCCACATCTCGCCTGACGGCACCCGTAGGTTTGTTCCACGGTTGAACGGAAACCGGCTTGTGGTAACGTTCTCGGAGCACCACGCGCACAAATCGAGAACGATGATGACCGACGAGCTGATCCTCGAGGACTTCCTGCCCTACCGGCTGGCGGTGCTCTCGCATACCGTAAGCACGAAGATCGCGGGCGTCTACGACAAGCGCTTCGGCCTGACGATCCCGGAATGGCGCGTTATCGCGATCCTGGGGCGCTTCCCGGGACTTTCGGCGGTCGAGGTGGCCGAGCGAACCATGCTGGACAAGGTGGCGGTAAGCCGTGCCGTCACCAAGCTCATCAAGAATGGGCGGCTCGATCGCGAGTTCGCTGATGCCGACCGCCGCCGGTCGATCCTCAACCTGTCGGAGGAAGGCAAGCGTGTCCACGATGAGGTCGCGCCGCTTGCGCTGCAGTTCGAGCGCGATCTGCTGCACGGGCTCAAGGACGAAGACATCGAAGTCTTCAACGTGGTCATGGAGCGGCTGCTAGCCAAAGCGCGACTGCTCGGAACGCCCTGACAATTCCGTTGCTCCAATTTAGTGCGTAGAATAGCGCCGCCCGACAACGTCAAGCGTTCGCGCTGCCATTCGCAGCCGGAGAGTCAAGAGTGACACGAACCGAATATCGCCGGGGAAGCGACGTCAGGGAAATGATCGTCGACGCCATCGTGGCTTCCAGGGTGCCGTCCGATATCCTGAAAAACCGGCAGCAGATCAAGCTCTTCCTTCGCCAGTATTTTGCCCACGTCCCTTACGAAGACCTGCACGGCCGGGTCGAGAAGATCATGGCGCGTGTGGCGCTGGACCACCTGGAATTCGGTGCCCGGCGGAAGAAAGGGGAGCCCCTCGTCAGGATCTTCAGTCCGACCGTCGAAGATCACGGGTACGAATCGGCCTTTTCGTTCATCGAGATGGTCAACGACGACATGCCATTCCTGGTCGATTCCGTGTTTGCGGCGATCAACCGGCAGGGTCTGACCGTTCATATCACCGTGCATCCCATCATTCGAGTCGTCCGCAACAGCC
The DNA here is from genome assembly GCA_041559075.1 of Woeseiaceae bacterium. GTDB lineage: Bacteria > Pseudomonadota > Gammaproteobacteria > Steroidobacterales > Woeseiaceae > UBA1847. The sequence goes on from JBFFEB010000005.1 coordinate 40,582, forward strand.
GCGGCAAGATTGAGCAGATCCTGGAGCGCGATGACAAGAACGGCCAGCTCGAATCCTACATTCGTTTCGCTGTTGACAAGGAAACGGATGCGCAGCAGATCAAGCTGCTGAAGCAGGAGATCCTCAAGGTCCTGGCCGACGTGCGCGCAGCCGTTCGCGACTGGGGCAAGATGCGCACGAAGATGCAGGAAGCGCGCGAGCTACTCGAGCTCGGACCGCCGGGCGTGGACGAGGAAATGCGCAAGGAAAGCCAGCAGCTCCTGGACTGGATGGTCGACAACCATTTCACCTTCCTCGGCTATCGCGAGTACAGGCTTTCCTACCAGAAGCAAAAGATATTCCTGACGCCCATCGAGGGCAGTGGCCTCGGCCTGTTGTCGCACGACGAGCGGGGCCAGAACAAGACCGTCGAGCTGACCCGGGAGATGCAACGCCTGGCACGTTCGCGGGACTGGCTCATATTGACGAAGGCCAATTCCCGCTCCACGGTCCACCGACACGTCTACCTCGACTATGTCGGCATCAAAGAGTTCGATAAATCCGGCAAGGCGGTCGGCGAGCGGCGTTTCATTGGCCTGTTCACGTCGGCTGCCTACAGCGAGAGTCCGCGCAGCATCCCGTTGTTGCGCCACAAGGTCAGGAAGGTCATCGAACGTTCGCGCGTAGAGGCAACGGGGCATCGCGGCAAGGCATTGAGGCATATCCTCGACACGTTTCCACGCGACGAATTATTCCAGAGTTCGATCCCCGACCTGTCGCGTACCGCGATCGGCATCCTGAATCTGCAGGATCGGCAGCGCGTACGTTTCTTCCTCCGTCGCGACACGTTCAGGCGCTTCTTCTCGTGCCTCGTTTTCGTACCGCGCGAACGTTATACGACGGCCGTTCGCAGGCGCATCGAAAAGGTACTGAAGGAAGCCTTCGACGGGACGTCTGTCGATTCCAGCGTCGAAATCTCCGACTCGCCGCTGGCACGGCTTCACACAATTGTCCGGACGGCGCCGCGCGAGCGGCCGCGAATCAGTATCCAGGATATCGAGGCGAAGCTGGCCGCGGTGGTGGTCAGCTGGTCGGACAAGCTACGCGGCGAGATGCTGGAGGCATTCGGCGACGACGAAGGCCACAAGTTGTTCAGGATCTATGGCGACGTATTCCCGCCGGGTTACCAGGCGGAGACCGATCCCAAGGACGCCTGTAGCGACATCAGTTCCATCGACAGAATGCTGAGTGCCGGCGCCAGCCGGTCCGTCGAGTTGTACCGGCCCTCGGACGCCGCGCCCGGATTCCTGCACTTCATAATCTTCAGCTCGGAGGAACCGCTGGCCCTGTCGCGGGCTCTGCCGATCCTCGAAGGAATGGGTCTCGAAGTTCACACCGAGCACCCGTATGAACTGTCCCTGCGGGCCAACAAGTCGTTCTGGATCCAGGTCTTCAACCTTCGGCATGAAAGCGGTTCCGATTTCGATGTCGCAGCCGCGTCGGAGCGCTTCGAAGAGTGCTTCATGATGGTCCTCGATGGCAAGGCGGAAAACGACGGCCTGAACCGTCTGATACTGAGCGCCGAACTCGACTGGCGCGAGACCGCGCTCCTGCGTTGCTACGCGAAGTACCTGCAGCAACTGGGCCTGCCTTTCTCCCAGGACTACATGGAGGACGTACTCGTTGCGCACGCTCGGCTCGTCGGCCTGCTGACCGAGCAATTCCAGGCGATGTTCGACCCGGCGCTGGTCAAGGCACAAAGAACCCGGCGGCTGAACGCGGTGATGCCATCGATCTATCGCGAAGTCGGCAAGGCCAAGAACGTCGATGAGGATCGCATCCTCAATGCGTTCGCGGGCGCGTTCAATGCGACGCTGCGAACCAACTACTACCTGCCCGGCGATTTCGACGGGCACCGCGACTGCGTCTCGATCAAGCTGGATCCCACGCGCCTTCCCGAAGCACCGCTGCCGCGGCCGAAGTACGAGATCTTCGTTTACTCGCCCGAAGTCGAGGGCGTGCACCTGCGCGCCGGCGATGTAGCGCGAGGCGGGCTGCGCTGGTCCGACAGGCGCGAGGACTTCCGTACCGAGGTTCTGGGCCTGATGAAGGCACAGATCGTCAAGAATACCGTCATCGTGCCGACCGGCGCGAAAGGTGGATTTTTCTGCAAGCGCATGCCCGAGGGCGACCGAGAGATCGTCATGAAAACGGGCATCGCCTGCTACAGGACATTTATCGGTGGCCTGCTCGACGTCACGGACAACGTCGTCGATGGCGAGGTGGTGACGCCTGAGGGCGTCATTCGCCGCGATGGCGATGATCCGTACCTCGTCGTCGCCGCCGACAAGGGCACCGCGACATTTTCGGACATCGCAAACGGGATTTCACAGAGTTACGGATTCTGGCTTGACGATGCCTTTGCGTCAGGCGGTTCCGCCGGCTACGACCACAAGAAGATGGGCATCACGGCGCGCGGCGCCTGGGAGGCCGTCAAGCGTCACTTCCGTGAGCAGGGTCTCGACACGCAGTCGGAACCGTTTACAGTCGTTGGCATCGGCGATATGAGTGGCGACGTATTCGGCAACGGCTTGCTACTGTCCCGCAAGATCAAGCTCGTGGCCGCATTCAATCACCTGCATATCTTCCTCGACCCCGACCCCGACATGGTCGCGAGTTTCAAAGAGCGCCAACGGCTGTTCAGGTTGCAGCGCTCGGGCTGGACGGACTACGACGATGCGGCCATCTCCAAGGGCGGCGGTGTCTTCTCGCGGCAGGCGAAGACCATTCGTCTCAGCAAGGAAGCGCGTGCGATGCTCGAGACCGAGAAGTCATCCATGCAGCCGGACGAACTGATTCGGGCGATAATGCGAATGCGTGTCGACCTGTTGTGGAACGGCGGCATCGGCACGTACGTCAAGGCCAGCACCGAAGGACACGCTGACGTGGGCGACCGCAGCAACGACAATGTGCGCGTCAACGCCAACGAGCTTCGCTGCAAGGTAATCGGGGAAGGCGGAAACCTCGGCCTGACACAGAGGGCACGCATCGAATTCAGCCTGAGAGGCGGCCGCGTCAATACCGACTTCATCGACAATTCCGCGGGTGTCGACAGCTCCGATCGCGAGGTCAACATCAAGATCCTCCTGAGCGATGTTGCCAAGAGCAAGGGCATGTCGCGCAGCAAACGCAACGGACTGCTCGCCTCGATGACCGACGATGTGGCCGAATTCGTCCTCCGCAACAATTACATGCAGACGCAGGCACTGAGTATGAGCGAGGTGCGCTCGCTCGAGCGCATCGACGAGATAGCGCGGGTCATCACCGGGCTGGAGCGCAGCGGCCTGCTCGACCGCGACCTAGAGCACCTGCCGGACGAAGTGGAAATCGAGGAACGCAAGGCGCGCAAACAGGGCATGACCCGACCGGAGCTGGCGGTCGTCCTGAGCTATGCCAAGATCGATGTCTACAATGCGCTGACCTCGCGGCAAGAAAAACTTGAGGACTTCCTCAAGACGCACCCGATGCGCTACTTCCCCGAGGTGCTGAGACGCCGCTACGCCGAGTTCATCCCTATGCACCGTCTGAGCCCGCAAATCCTCGCGACGCTCATATCCAACGACATCGTGAATCGGATGGGGCCCGCGTTCGTGAAGCGCGTGCAACTGGATACCGGGGCCGACGTCATGACGATCGCCCGCGCCTACACGGTCGCGCGGCAGATCGTGCGCGCGGACGCGCTCAACCGCACGATCGAAGAACTCGACAACGTGATCCCGGCGATGGCGCAGATGTCCATGCTCTTCGAACTCTCCCGCACCCAACGTCATGCGACTTACTGGATCATCGAGCATTACGGCGATTCTGTGGACATCGACGGCCTGGTGGATCGGCTCAAGGACGGCATGTCGACCGTGTACGGGCGCACCGGGGGCATCATGTCGGCGGCCGCGAGGGAACGCCATGCAAAGGCCACGACGAACTATGTCAAGATGGGCGTTCCGGAGAAACTTGCCGACAAGATGGCGGCGCTGCTGCTCACGCGGGCCGGTCTCGATATCACTGATCTTGCCGCCGAGTACAAGCGCGATGTCATGGAGTCTGCGCGCGTATACTCGTTGTTCAACGACAGGCTGGGCATCTTCGCGCTGCACGCAGGTGCGGAGGACGTCAGGGTAAGAGGCCGCTGGCAGGCCATGGCACGCAGCAACCTGCGCGACGAGTTTTTCAGCATCCGGCGCGACATGGCGGCGGACATTCTCAGGAAACGCAGCAAGAAGAACATCGAGCAGCTCGTCGACGAATGGCTGCAACAGCGCAGCGCCCGGGTCGAGCGCTTCGTCGCAATGCTTGACGAGATGAAACTGCGCGGCGCTTTCGACATCGCGACCCTATCTGTGGCCGCCAAGGAATTACGCGAGCTGGTGGCCGATTGAGACCAGTTCGCGAAACATACACACTGTTCGGTAGATCGACCTGAATACGGAGACGAAATGGCTGGCAAGCTGATCCTCTGCCGTCACGGCCAGAGCGACTGGAACCTGAAGAACCTGTTCACGGGCTGGACCGACGTGGACTTGACCGAAAAAGGCGAAGAGGAAGCGCGCGAGGCCGGGCGTACCGTGGCCGCGCTCGACTACGACATCGATATCGCCTTCACGTCCGTCCTGAAGCGTGCGATCCGCACGCTCTGGCTCATGCTCGACGAGATGGACAGGATGTGGATCCCGGTGGTGCGTGACTGGCGCCTGAATGAGCGCCACTACGGCGCTCTGCAGGGTCTCAACAAGGCGGAGACGGCGGCGAAATACGGTGATGAACAGGTGCACATCTGGCGGCGCAGCTACGACGTGCCGCCACCGGCGCTCGAGATCGACGACGAGCGACACCCGTCTCACGATCCGCGCTACAGCGGGATCGCCGACCTGCCGGGCACGGAATCGCTCGCGCTTACGCTCGAGCGCGTGCGGCCGTGCTGGCGCGAAAGAATCGCGCCCGAGCTTCGCGCGGGCCACAACGTCCTCATCGCCGCGCACGGCAACAGCCTGCGCGCCCTCGTCAAGATGCTCGACAAGATATCGGACGAGGAAATCACGGGCTTCAATATCCCGACCGGGATCCCGATGGCTTACGACCTCGATGACGATTTGCAGCCGCGCTCGCGCGAATTCCTCGGCGACCCTGAGGCCGTGGCAAAGGCGGCGGCAGCCGTCGCCGCGCAAGGCAAGGCAACGTAGAAGCGCGCGGTCAGACCTGCAGCCGCGGGTCGGAGCGGCTCCGCCGCTCGCCCTCGTCGACGACGCGGATGAGCCCTTCCTGGGCCGTCGACGCGACCAGTGAGCCGTCCTCGGTGAACAGTTGTCCACGCGCATACCCGCGCGCGCCCGCCGCATTCGGGCTTTCGATGGCATAGAGCAGCCAGCGGTCGGCCCGGCACTTACGATGAAACCAGAGAGCGTGATCGAGGCTCGCCATGATCACCCTGCCGGAAACGAAGTTGAGACCGTGTGGCAGCACGCTCGAACCGAGTAGCTCATAGTCGGAGACGTAGGCCAGCAGGTTCTGGTGCAAAGCCGGATCGTCCGGTAGCGAATCGACCGCACGAATCCAGCAATGTTTGACCGGTGGCAGGCTGACAGGCTCCGTGAAGCTCATCCATTCGACCGGGCGGAACTCGAACGGGCGCTGCTCGGTAAGGAAGCGTCGCATCTTCATAGGCACCTTTTCGAGTACCTCAGCGGCTACATCGAACAGGTCCCTGAGCCCGTCCGGGCCCGGCACATCCGGCATATCGGCCTGGTGTTCGAGACCTTTCTCCGGGTACTGGAATGATGCCGCCAGGTTAAGAATCGGCCGCCCGTGCTGGATGGCGACAACGCGCCGCGTCGAAAAACTGCCGCCGTCACGCGCCCGGTCGACCTCGTAGATGATGGGCTTCGTCATGTCGCCGCGGCGCAGGAAGTACGCATGCAGCGAGTGCGCGACCCGGTCCTCGACGGTGTGCTGCGCGGCCGACAACGCCTGTCCCAGCACCTGCCCACCGAACACCTGGGCACTGCCGATATCCCGACTGTCACCGCGAAATATGTTGTCTTCGATGCGCTCGAGCTGCAGCAGCGCGATCAGGTCTTGGAGGACGGGATGCATCTCGAAACCGTCACGGCCATCAATCTTCCATGCGGCCACCGTCGACCGCCACGCCGGTGCCGCTGACGAATACGGCATCACCGCTCGCAAGGAACAAAACGACCTTGGCGACGTCGACCGGCTCGCCGAGCCTTTTCGCGGCAGACGAGGCGATGCAGTAGTCCCTGAGTGCCTTGTCCCTGCGGAATACCTCGCGGCTCTCGGGCGTCATGATCCCGCCGGGCTGCACGTAGTTCGCAGTAATCCCGAAGCCACCGGTCTCCGCGGCCAGCGCACGCGACACCGCGGCAAGATCCCGCTCTGCCTTGTGGCTGGCCGCTTGCGCTCCGGCAGCAAACGCGCTCCGCAGGAATCCCATGTTGATGATGCGGCCGGCCGGACTCTTCTTCAGGTAGGGCAATGCCGAACGGCACATCGCCATGATCAGTTCTGCGCGCAGGCGCAGCAACTCGTCCAGGTTGCCCGCTTCCTCACCGATGGGCCTTGGCGGCATCAGCCGGAACTCGTTGACCAGGATGTCCAGCGCGCCGAGCTTCCGGTTGGCTTCTTCCACCAGCGCCGGCATCCTGACTGGGTCGCCGAACGCCGTCGCGAGGCCATGGATACCACGCACTGACGCGAAACGCTGCTCGATGCCGGTTTTCGGGTCATCGACGGCGAGCACTTCCGCCCCGTGTTTGACGAGGGTCCTCGCGACCGCCTCACCGATTCCTCCCGCGGCACTCGTCACAAGCGCCTTCATTCCGTACAGCCGCATCGGTTCGGCCATGTTCACTCCTTGCCCAATCGAAAACGCCCGAGCGCCGCAAAGCGCGCTCAGTCAGGTAGGCGATACTCAGCGAATTGCTTTCGCAATTCAATCTTCTTCACTTTTCCGGTTGCCGTGTGCGGCATTTCATCAACGAACACGACGTCATTCGGTACCCACCAGGACGCCACCTTGCCGTCGAAATACGCGAGCAACTCGTCCTTGCTGACTTCCGCACCTTCCGCCGTGGTGACGACGAGCAGCGGGCGTTCCGTCCACTTCGGGTGCGCGACACCGATCACCGCTGCTTCCACGACCGCGGGATGGCCCATTGCGGTGTTCTCGAGTTCGATCGAGCTGATCCACTCGCCGCCGGACTTGATGACGTCCTTCGTGCGGTCGGTAATGGCTACGTAACCCTGTGGATCGATGGTCGCGACGTCGCCCGTCTCGAACCAGCCATCGTCGGTATGGGTGCCGCCGCTGCCCTCGAGCTTGAAGTAGTCACTGCACACCCACGGTCCCCGCACCTGCAACGCGCCGAACGCCTGGCCGTCCCAGGGCCGCTCTTCGCCGTTGTCGTCGACGATCCGGATCTCGACGCCGAAAATCCCGCGTCCGGCCTTGGTCGCCAGATCGAGCTGCTCCTCCTTCGACAGGCCTTCCAGGCCGGCCTTGACGGTATTGACCGTGCCGATCGGGCTGGTCTCCGTCATGCCCCAGCCCTGGCGAAGTTCGACGCCATGCTTGTCGCGAAACGCTTCGATCATCGCGCGCGGTACGGCCGCGCCGCCCACGAGCGACCGCTGCAGCTTGTCGAGCCGCTTGCCGGCCTTCTCCGTGTACTGCAGCAACGCCAGCCAGACGGTCGGCACGCCGAGAGCCATGGTGACGTCCTCGCTGTCCATGAGGTTGTACAGCGCTTCGCCGTCACCCATCTTCGGGCCCGGCAGCACGAGCTTGGCACCGGCCATCAGCCCCGAATACGGGATGCCCCAGGCGTTGACGTGGAAGAACGGCACCACCGGCAGCACCACGTCTCGGCTCGACATCCCGGCGACGTCGATCGCCAGCGTGCCGTATGCGTGCAGTAGCGTCGAGCGATGATCGTAGAGCACACCCTTGGGGTTCCCGGTTGTACCCGAGGTATAGCAGAGCGCCGACGCGGTGCGCTCGTCGAACTCGGGCCAATCGAACTCCGTCGACTCCGCGCCTATCACGGTCTCGTAACACATGGCGTTGGACAGCGACGTGTCCGGCATGTGCGCTTCGTCGGTCATGACGATGAAGCCTTCGACGTTGGGAATCTTGTCGGCGACGGCCTCCAGCAGAGGCACAAACATCGCATCCACGCAGATGAAACGGTCTTCAGCGTGGTTGATGATGTACACGATCTGCTCGGGGAACAGCCGCGGATTGATCGTATGGCACACGTATCCGCTGCCGCTCACGCCGTAATAAATCTCCAGATGGCGGTGATCGTTCCAGGCCAGCGAGGCAACGCGGTCGCCCTGCTTTACCCCGAGCCTGGCAAGCGCGTTCGCGAGCTGCCGCGCGCGCGTCATCGCGTCACGGACCGTGTAGCGATGCTGCGGATTATCGGCCGTTACCGAAACTATCTCGCGATCGCCGTGGAACTTTTCTGCGTGCTTTGCAATCGAGGAGATGAGCAGCTGCGTCTCCATCATCAGACCTTTCATGGCGGTATATCCTTGTTGGTGTGCATTCCCCGCCAGCCGTCGTAACGCGCGTTACGTGCTATGCTTGGTGGCGCCGTATGATCTTCAGGTTACCACCAAAAGCTACTGATTTTGAAGAATAAATCGAAAAACACACTGACGGTGGGGGTCGCCCAGATCGCCCCGGTCTGGCTGCATCGCGACGCTACGCTGGCGAAGATCGTCGCTCGCGTTCGCGAAGCCGCCGCGCGCGGCTGCGGGCTCGTCGTTTTCGGCGAGGCGCTGGTGCCCGGCTACCCGTTCTGGGTGGAACGGACCGACGGCGCGCGCTTCGAATCCGGGCTGCAGAAGGAACTGTACAGCTACTACGTGCAACAGTCGGTTTGCATTCAGGCGGGCGACCTCGATAGCGTACGCGATGCGGCCCGGCAGAATGCCATCGCAGTTTATCTCGGCATCATGGAGCGTGCGGCCGACCGCGGCGGACACAGCCTGTACGCGAGCATGGTCTACATCGATGCCGGCGGCGCGATCGGATCCGTGCACCGCAAGCTGATGCCGACCTACGAGGAGCGGCTCGTCTGGGCGATGGGCGACGGCCACGGCCTGCGTACCCACAGGCTGGGTCCGTTCACGGCCGGCGGCCTCAACTGCTGGGAGAACTGGCTCCCGCTGGCGCGTGCTGCGCTGTACGCGCAGGGCGAGGACCTGCACGTCGCGATCTGGCCGGGCAGCCTCCGCAACACCGAGGACATCACGCGCTTCATCGCGCGCGAGGCACGCTCTTTCGTTGTCTCGGTGTCGGGCCTGATGCGCAAGTCCGACATCCCGGACGGTATACCGAGGGCTGCTCTGCTGCGCGAAACGGCCGACGACATCATGGCCAACGGCGGCTCGTGCATCGCTGCTCCGACCGGCGAGTGGCTCCTCGAGCCGGAAACGGGCGTGGAGTCGCTGCGTGTCGTGGAGCTCGACCACCGCGTGGTCCTCGAAGAAAGACAGAACATGGACGTCGCAGGCCACTATTCGCGCCCGGACGTCACCCGGCTCCACGTCGATCGGCGGCGCCAATCCACGGCCGACTTTTCGGATTAGCTAATGAACCAACCTGTCAAATTCGGCTGTTGCCTCCTGCTCATGGCGCTTCCCGCCGCCGCCGAACTGCCGGACGGTTACTGGCCGGTCGAACGAACTCAGCCGATACTCGATGCCCGGCTCGAGGTCACGCTGGCACCGGATCTCGGGCACCTTTCGCCATCCGAGCGGCAGGCACTCTATGCACTGCTCGCCGCCGGCAAGATCATGCACGCGCTCTATGAGCAGCAGTTGCACGAGGAAGCGCTGGAGGCAAAACGCCGCCTGGAGGAGCTCCATGCCGCAGCCGCAGACCCGGGTGCGACCCGCAACCTCCTCGATCTCTACTACCTGTTCAAGGGACCGGTCGCGACCACGCTCGATAACCAGCGGTTGCCGTTCCTGCCGGTCGGGAGCCCGCATCCCGGCAAGACCCTTTACCCCACCGGCCTGGAGCGGCAGGAAATCGATGCGTTCCTGGCGGCCAACCCGGCGGCCCGCGAAACGCTGCTCGCCACGCGCACGGTGGTCCGGCGGGCCACTGCGGATGCCGTGGCCGGCGATCTCGCGCGCCTCGACGCGCATCCCGGCGTCGAGGCGCTGCATCCCGGATTGCGCGCGCGTCTCGAGGCCGTCGATGAACACACGGCCGCGCTGTATTCGGTGCCTTATGCGCTGGCCTACGCCCCGCAGCTTGCGGCGGCACGCAAGCACCTGGAACGCGCAGCGGACGCGGTCGCGGAGGAGACGCCGGACTTTGCCGCCTACCTGAGAAACCGTGGCCGCGACCTCCTTTCCGGCGATTACGAGTCGGGCGATGCGTCGTGGGTAACGGGCCGATTCGGGAATCTGAACCTGCAGTTCGGCAGCTACGAGACCTACGACGACTCCCTTATGGGGGTCAAGGCGTTCTACAGTGCCAGCCTGCTGGCGCGCGACACAGTGAGGAGCCGGGCGCTCGCAGCCGCGATGACCGAGCTGCAGTCCATCGAGGACGCCCTGCCCTACGAGCACCGGAAGCGAGTTCGCTCGCACATCCCCGTCGGCGTCTACAACGTCGTGGCCGATTTCGGCCAGGCCCGCGGCGCGAACACGGCCACGATCCTTCCCAACGATCCGGATCATGCGCGCAAATACGGTCGCATCGTGCTAATCCGCAACAACATCCTTGGAAACCCGGCGATCTTCGATAGCGTCCGGCAGCGATTCGATGCAGTCGTCGTCCCGGAGCAGCGTGAACACCTGGCGATCGACGGCAGCTTCAACCGCACGCTGTGGCACGAAATCGGCCATTACCTCGGGGTTAGCGTGACCGCGGACGGCCGTAACCTGGGCACAGCACTTGCGGAATACGCGGATCTCGTCGAGGAGATGAAGTCCGACCTGGTGTCGCTGCATGCCGCACCGAGCTTGCTCGACATAGGCTATTACGACGAGAAGGGACTGCGCGCGCACTATGCCGACGGCATTCGGCGTACCCTGCAGGTGGTGAGACCGAGGCCGGAACAGCCGTACCAGAACATGCAGCTCATGCAGTTCAACTATTTCATGGAACACGGCCTCATCGAGCTGCGCGGCGATGAGGCATTACTCACCATCAATTACGACCGCTACCACGAGGTCGTGTCCGCACTGCTCAGCGAGGTCTTGCTTCTGCAATACGGCGGGGACTATGCGGCGACGAAGGCGTTCGTAGAGCGCTGGAACTACTGGGACGATCGCGTTCACGGCCGGCTCGCGGAACTCATGCGGGACCAGGTGAGCTACCGCGGCACGATGGTGCGCTACGCGATCCTGGGCGATTAGAGAGAGGCGCTGTCATGCTGACTCGCTATAGCAATATTCTGGAAACCATCGGCGGGACGCCGATCGTCCGTCTGAACCGTATCGCACCCGATCACGTGAACCTGTACGTGAAGGTCGAGTCCTTCAACCCAATGGGTTCCGTGAAGGACCGGCTCGCCCTTGGCGTGATCGAAGCCGCCGAGCAAAGCGGTGCGCTGCAGCCCGGCCAGACCGTCATCGAAGCGACGAGCGGTAATACCGGCATCGGGCTCGCGATGGTCTGCGCCTGCAAGGGCTACCCGCTCGTCGTAACGATGGCCGAGAGCTTCAGTGTTGAGCGACGCAAGCTGATGCGCTTTCTCGGCGCGAAGGTGGTGCTGACGCCCGCGTCGCTAAAGGGCAGCGGCATGCTGGCCAAGGCAGTCGAGCTGGCGCAGGAGCACGGCTGGTTCCTGGTGCGCCAGTTCGAGAACGAGGCCAATGCCGACGCGCACTCGCGCACGACGGCGCCTGAAATCCTGGGGGCGTTTGCCGATACGCAACTCGATTACTGGGTGACCGGCTACGGCACCGGCGGCACCCTCAAGGGCGTGTCACGGGTATTGCGGGAGAAGAGCCCGGCAACGCGCATCATCGTCTGCGAGCCCGATAATTCGCCGATCCTCGGCAGCGGGATACCGCAGGAGCGCCATGCCGACGGCGCGCCGAAGGACAGTCACCCGCTGTTCCGCCCGCACCTGATGCAGGGCTGGACGCCGGATTTCATACCCCGCCTGACCGAGGATGCCGTTACCGCGAAGTACATCGACAGCATCCTCCCGATCGCCGGTGACGACGCGCTGCGGCTGTCGCGGGCACTCGCGACACAGGAAGGCATATTCGTCGGCGTTTCTGCGGGCGCGACGCTCGCAGGCGCGATGGCGATCGCGGAAAAGGCCGAGCCCGGTGCAAATATTCTCTGCATGCTCCCCGACACCGGCGAACGGTACCTGAGCACGCCGCTGTTCGAAGACATTTCAGCGGACATGACGCCGGAAGAGCACGAGATCTCCCGCTCAACGCCGAACTACCGATTCGACATGCCGCCACCCGCGCCGCCGGCCGAGAGCGCCGAGGAATCCGCCCCGGGCGCGCCCCCCGATGCTCTGGCTTTTCTCGACGATGCGACGCACGATCCGGACAACCCGGTCGTTCTCTTCGCATTGGAGTGGTGCGAGTTTTGCTGGTCGGTGCGCAAGATGTTCGCGGAGTACGATATCCCGTACCGCTCCATCGACCTCGATTCCGTCGAATACCAGCAGGACAACAGGGGCGGCAAGATTCGCGCGGCGCTGCTGGAGCAAACGGGCCTCAAGACCATTCCGCAGATTTTCATCGGCGGCGAACACGTGGGCGGCGCGACAGAGTTGTTCGACGCCTGCAGGGACGGTTCGATGGCCAGGCTGCTCGATCGGTCGAACGTCGCCTGGAACACCGATGCCGACAGGGACCCCTATTCGTTCCTGCCGGGGTGGCTGCAATCGCGCTAAGTCGCTATTCGCCGAAGAAATACATGCCGAGTGTTTCGGCAACGCAGGCGGGTTTGCGCTCGTCTTCCACTTCGATGCGCGTTTCTGACGTCAGCAGCAGGGCGCCGGCGCGGCGCCTCGCCTGCAGCACGGTCGCACGCGCCCGAACGCGGTCGCCGGCCCGCACCGGCGTATAGAACCGCACCTTGTTGACGCCGAAGTTGATCGCCCTGGCCAGGTTCTTGACCTCGACGAAGTTGCCGGTCAGGGCCGGGATCAATGCCAGCGTCAGGTAGCCGTGGGCGATGGTCTTGCCATTCGGCATCTCCGCCGCTGCACGGTCGGTATCGACGTGGATCCACTGGTAATCTCCCGTCGCTTCGGCAAACTGATCGATCCGGTTTTGATCGATGATCACCCAGTCGGACAGGCCGACCTCAACACCCTCCAGTGCCTTTGCATCTTCGATGGAACTGATGACGCGCAATTGACATTCCCTGCTGGTTCAACCGGTTAAGAAATACACATTAGCCGTGACCGCCGCAAGTTTTCTGCGAGGATTTTTTCGGCAGGCGGGCCTCGCCGGCTTACAATGCGTGGCTGCAACAGCGGAATGGACCACACGGGAACCAACGTTGACACCTCGAGAGCCGATCGTATTCGCCGCCGTGCTTGCAGCCGGCAGTTCGCAGCGTTTCGGACGCAGCAAGTTGCTCGAAACGGTGGACGGCAAACCGCTCGTGCGTCGTGCTGTCGATATCGCACGTAAGGTCTGCGGCGATCGCAGCGTCCTCATCGCGGGGCACGAAAGTACCGCCGTCACCGCCGCTGCCGGCGATGCTCCGCAATTCGTGATCGTCAACGACCGACACGAAGACGGTATGGGCACCTCCATCGCCCTGGCCGCGCGTGCCGTCGCGCATACCGCGGACGCGCTGCTGCTTCTGTTCGCCGATCAACCCCTTGTCACGGCGAAGCATGTCGACGCGCTCGTCGCTGCGTGGAGTGGCGCGCAGCGCGAAATAGTGGCGACCGCGTTCTCGGGAACCCTGGGTCCGCCGGTACTGTTCCCGCGTAGTACTCTCGATGCGCTCGGCCGACTCTCGGGTGACAGGGGCGCGAAGAGCGTGCTGCAGGACCCGCAATTCGACGTCACGACTGTCCCGTTCGCGGACGCGGCGATCGACATCGACACCCCGGCCGACCTGCGAAGACTCCGGCAATGATCGGTCGCGCGCCGAGGCGCGCTCCTACCGGTCATATCCCGTGCGCGTGCTCGGCGCAGCGCTCGCAGTTGACCCAGCCCGAATCGCCGTTGATGTAGTGCTCTTTTTTCCAGATGGGCAGGCGGTGCTTTAGTTCGTCGATGATGTAGCGGCAGGCCTTGAACGCCTCGTCGCGGTGCGCGGAAGCGACGCCCACCCACACCGCACAGTCGCCGATCTCGAGCATCCCGGTCCTGTGCACGCAGTGGGCATGCAGATAAGGGAATTTCTCGGCCGCCTCGGCCAGGATCTTCTGTCCCTCGACGACGGCCACGGGCTCGTAACCCTCGTACTCGAGCCGCAGGACTTCGTGACCTTCGTTCTCGTTTCGCACCCAACCCTCGAATGAACAGTAGCCACCGGCAGCAGGATCGAACAGCTCGCGGCGCAGGACGTCGGGGTCGATGGTGTCTGTCGTCATGCGGATCATGTCAGCCGCCTGCCACGGGGGGGAACAGCAACACGGTGTCGCCGTCTTCGACCGGCGACGTCCAGTCCGCCATCTCGTCGTTGATCGCGACCTTGCAGTGCCCTGCCGGCTCCGAGGACCGGTGCCGGGACTTGGTGTGCTCGAACACGTCGGCGGCCGTCGTCGCGTCCAGCGACAGAGTCTCCTCTTCGACGCCGGCATGTTCCCGGAACATGGCGAAATACCGCACGGTTATGGTCTTCATGGATGGTCTCCGCCAAGATGAAAATCCTGTTTGCCGCCCGTCTTCATCATCAGCCGCGTCTCACTTATCACGATATCGTGCGACAGCGCCTTGCACATATCGTATACCGTCAGCGCCGCGACGCTGGCGCCGGTCAGCGCCTCCATCTCCACGCCGGTCTTGTGCGTGACCTTGCAGCGGCAGTCGATCACCGCACGATTACCCTCCAGCGTAATGGCGACGTCGCAGCTGTCGAGACCGAGTGGGTGACAGAACGGGATCAGCTCGTGCGTCCGCTTCGCCGCCATTACACCCGCGATGATCGCCGTCGCGAACACCGGCCCTTTCTTGCTCTGAATCTCGTCGCCATCGAGGGCCACAAGCACTTCCCGCGGAAGTACGACCACCGTGCGCGCATGTGCTGCGCGGGCTGTTACGACCTTGCCGGTCACATCGACCATGGCCGGCCTGTTGTTCTCGTCGACGTGACTGAGTTTCGCCACGCTAGCCTCCTATCCTGTACATCTCGACTTTCGAGAAATGGTGCGCCTCGGCGATGTCGGTTCGGCGCAGCTCACTATAACGGTCCGCGCGCTGCAGCCAGGTTCGCGCGAGAATCTCGGCGATCTCCTCGTCGCCAACCCCGTTCCGCAGCGGCTCCCTGAGATCCGTGCCATGCGTCGCGAACAGGCAGGTGTAGAGCGTGCCGTCCGCAGACAGCCGCGCCCGGCTGCATGCGCCGCAGAATGGTTCTGTCACGGACGAAATAAACCCGATTTCGCCCCGCCCGTCCACGTACTGGTAGCGCCGTGCGACTTCGCCGGGATAGTTGCGTCCTAACGCCCGCAGCGGCCAGCGCGCTTCGATCGTCCGCAGCAGCTCCTGCGACGGCACGACCTGCTTCATGCGCCAGCCATTGCGGTTGCCGACGTCCATGAATTCGATCAGGCGGACGATATGCGGTGTGCCCCGGAAGTGCTGCAGCAAGTCCAGCAAAGTGTGATCGTTCACGCCGCGCTGCACGACCACGTTGATCTTGATCGGCGCCAACCCGGCATCCTCCGCAGCCTCGATGCCGGCGAGAACCTTGCCGAGTTCGCCGCGACCGCCGCTCATACGCAGGAAGACCTGCTCGTCGATGCTGTCCAGGCTGACCGTGACGCGGCGCAGCCCCGCCTCGGCGAGGGTATCTGCCAGCGGCGCGAGCAACATCGCATTGGTCGTCATCGCCAGGTCTTCGATGCCCGTCAGGGCGGCCAGCCCGGCCACAAGGTCGGGGAGCTTACGGTCGAGGAGCGGCTCGCCGCCGGTAATGCGCAACTTGGACACGCCGAGCGCGGCGGCCGCGCGCGCCACCGCGAGGATCTCGTCGTACGTCAGGCGCTCGGGACGGGTCAGGAATTCGTAATCCTCGTGATACTCCGATACCGGCATGCAATAGGGGCATCGAAAATTGCATCGGTCCAGCAAGGAAATGCGCAGATCGTGCATCGGCCGCTGCAGCGCGTCGCACGTCTCGACCCGCTCGGCGGCGAGTCTCGGGTCCTTAAACGGGTCCAGCAATGGGTCGATGCTCATGGCTACATTCTGCACGATTGGCTCGATCCTTTGAACGCATTCTGTGACAATCGTGACCCCCGAACGCCCTGCCGATTTTCCGAGGAGCGCCATGGACGTTACTTTGAGCGAAGAGGACCTTGCCTTCCGCGAGGAGATTCGCGCCGTATTCAGGAACGAGTTCCCGGAAGACATCCGCCGCAAGCGGGAAAAAGGCGTGCCGATGGAGCGCGAGGATCTCGTGCGGTTCCAGCAGTGGCTGCACGAACGCGGCTGGGCCGGCGTAAACTGGCCGGTCGAGTTCGGTGGCACCGGCTGGACGCCGGTACAGAAACACCTCTTTGCGATCGAAATGGCGGAGGCCGACGCCCCGCCTATCGTGCCATTCGGCCTCAGCATGGTCGGGCCGGTCATCTACACATTCGGCAACGAGGAACAGCAGAAACGGTTCCTGCCGGACATCCTCGCCAGCAGGGTGTGGTGGTGCCAGGGCTACTCGGAACCGGGTGCCGGTTCGGATCTCGCATCGCTGAAGACGCGAGCGGACCTGGTGGGCGACCACTACGTAGTGAATGGCACCAAGACGTGGACCACGCTCGGCCAGCATGCGGACTGGATTTTCATACTCGCGCGGACGAGCACCGATGTCGCGAGACGCCAGGAAGGCATCAGCTTCCTGCTCGTCGACATGGAATCCCCGGGCATCTCGGTGAACCCGATAATAACGATCGAGGGCAGCCACGAGGTCAACGAAGTCCACTTCGAGGACGTGAAAGTTCCTGCCGAGAACCTCGTGGGCGAGGAAGGCAAGGGCTGGACCTACGGCAAGGTGTTGCTGCAGCACGAACGCGCCAATATTGCCGCCGTGGCGATATCGCGATACCGCCTGCGCAAGCTCAGGGCGCAGACGAAGAAATCCGTGCGTGGTGCCACGCCACTCAGCGAGGATCGCAACTTCATGCGCAAGCTTGCGGCCGTGGAGGTAGACCTCAGGGCGTTGGAGTACACGGAGTTGCGCACTCTCGCTGCCGTGCAGTCCGGAAAGGCGCCCGGCCCGGAGTCGTCGATCCTCAAGATCAAGGGCACCGAGGTCCAGCAGGCAATCGATACACTTTACCTGGAGGCCTCGGGCTATTACGCCCTGCCTTACCTGCAGGACCAATACACCCTGGATGCGGACCCCGCCGAGTGGGTCGGCGAGAATGCCGAGACCCAGTCGTCGCTGAAGTACTTCAACTATCGCAAGGCTTCGATCTACGGCGGCTCCAACGAAATCCAGAAGAACATCATCGCTAAGCACGTGCTCGGACTCTAGGCACCAGACATGGATTTTTCCTACAACGAGATTCAGGCAATGCTCGACGACAGCGTCGAGAAATTCATCGCCAACGATTACGACTTCGAAGCGCGGCAGAGGTATGCGGCCAGCGACAAAGGTTACAGCCCGGAAGTCTGGCAGACGTTTGCCGAACTGGGCTGGACATCGGTGCCCTTCAGCGAGGAAGACGGCGGTATCGGCGGCGGACCGGCCGACCTGATGGTCTTGATGCTGCGGTTCGGCAAGGGGCTCGTCGTCGAGCCGTATCTCGCCAACATCATCCTCGCGGGTGGTGTCCTGCGCCGCGCGGCGGATGTCGGACAGAAGCATAAGTGGCTGCATCCCATCATTGCGGGTGAACTGCAGGCCGCGCTCGCGTATTCCGAGCCGCAGAGCCGCTACGACATCGGCGACGTCAGGACGAGGGCCGTGGCGAATGGCGACGGCTGGGTCATCAGCGGCGATAAAGGTGTGGTATTAAACGGTGGCAACGCTGAGCTCCTGGTCGTCTCTGCGAGAACCGCGGGCGCACAGACGGACCCGGACGGCATCACGCTGTTCGCCGTCCCCGCCGGCACTGACGGCGTCCGGGTGCGGGCTTATCCCACAGTCGACGGCCAGCAGGCGGCCGAAATCCGGTTCGACACGGTCGCCGTGGACGGCAGCGCCGTTCTCGGCGAGCCCGGCAGGGGCCATGCCGCGCTGGATGCCGCCATCGACGATGCAACGCTGGCGGTGTCGGCCGAGGCGGTCGGCATCATGCGGACCATGGCGGAAAAGACCGTGGAGTACTCGAAGAGCCGCATGCAGTTCGGCGTGCCGATCGGCAGTTTCCAGGCCCTCCAGCACCGCATGGTGGATATGTTCACGGACTGCGAGCAAAGCTACTCGCTGTTGCTCTGGGCAACGATGCGCGCTGCACAAGGTGACGAGGATGCCAAGCGGGCAATCAGTTCCATCAAGTATCAGGTAGGCACGGCGGGACGCAAGGTCGGACAGGAAGCGGTGCAGATCCACGGCGGCATGGGTGTCAGTTGGGAAGTGGATATCGCGCATTACTTCAAGCGCCTGACGACGATCGACCAGATTCTCGGCAACGCGGACTGGCATCTCGACAGACTCGCCGGCTAGCCGCTGAATGTTCCCGCAGCCCCTGGTCGAGTTTTTTGCCGCCAACCAGGAGGTTCTGTGGCTCACAACGCTGATGCTCGATCTCGCCGGTACCGTGATCCTGTACCGGCTGTTCGGCAGGGTCGGCCTGCAGGTCGCCATAGCGACCGCCATCATCCTCGCCAACCTGCAGGGACCGAAGCTGACCATCATATTCGGCCTGGAGACGAGCCTTGGCGTGATTTTCTACTCGAGCATATTCTTCGCAACCGACGTGCTATCGGAGAACCACGGCAAGCACGAGGCCGCACGGGCGGTTTGGATGGGTTTCACGGTGAGCGTCATCGTACTGGTCATGATGAGCCTCGGACTCATGTATCTGCCGAGCACCAATCCAAAGACCGCGGCGTTTTCGCAAGACATTCAGGACGCGTTTTCGACCATCCTGAACTTCTCGCCACGGTTCGTGTTCGGCTCGTTGCTCGCCTACCTGGTCAGCCAGCGCTTCGACGTGTGGGCTTTCCACAAGATCAAGGCCTGGACCGGCGAACGCTGGCTCTGGCTGCGCAATAACGGCTCGACCATGGTGTCGCAGCTGCTCGATACGACGATCTACTCGCTCATCGTGTGGTGGGGCACGGTCGACCTGCAGACCGCGCTGGCGCTCGGTGCGGCCAAGTACGTATTCAAGCTGGTCATCGCCGCGATAGACACCGTTTTCATCTACTGGGCGCGCAGCAGTTTTCTGAAACAACATCCGGAAAATCCGCTGTCCGCCTGATAAGATCGTCCGTCATGCAGCCCTCCGGCGTCATCACGATTACTACGGACTTCGGCCACAAAGGGCCGTTCACGGCCGTCATGAAGGGAGTGATCATCGCGCGATTCCCCGATGCGAAGATCATCGATCTCATCCACGATATTCCCGCGCAGTGGCCGCCCGAGGCCGGCTTCTGGGTCAGCCGCGCTTACCAGTACTTTCCGAAGGGGACGGTGCACCTGGCCATCGTCGATCCGGGCGTCGGGACGGAACGCGATATTCTGCTCGTGCAACACGATCGTCATTACTTCATGGCGCCGGATAACGGCCTGCTGGCCCCGATCCTCGGGGTGTCGGGGGATACGCAGGTATTCAAGCTCGACCTGAGCTGTTTCAAGCGGCTCGGGCTGAGCGAGCCCAGCGCCACATTCCACGGTCGGGACATTTTTGCCCCGATTGCCGCGGACATCGCATCGGGGAGGACCAACCCGGTCTCCGTCGGCGTGCCAGCCTACGAGTGGATTCCGGGCTGGATCGACGAACCCGAAGTTACGACCGGCAGGGTGAGCGGAATCATCGTTACTGTCGACACTTTCGGCAATCTCATCAGCAACATCGACCGCGGGTTGATCGAGCATTTTCGCGACCCGGTGGCGCATATCGCTGGCCACACGATCAGGATGCTGACGACATACGGCCGCGCGACACCCGGCGATTACCTGGCCCTCGTGAATTCCTTCGATGTCATCGAAGTCGCCAGGGCAGAGGGAGATGCCGCCGAGGGGCTAGGCCTGGAACGCGGTGCGCCTATCGTTATCAACGACGGGATCCAGACCTGACCCGACGCCGAGTTGCGCAGCGTGAATCTTTTCTTTCGCTCTCTGTCTAATTTCCGACAGTTCCCGAAACTGCGGGTCAGCAGGATTCCGACTTTGGTCATAATCAGAAGGTCAGTCTGCCTCCTGTTGCTTGCTGCAGCGTCCGTTGCCCATGGTGATGTCGATTACGTCGTGATCGGGCTGGACAACGCATTGTCGGCAAACGTAATCAGCCACGTCGACACCGTGCAGTTCGGGCCCCGCGTCCGGCTCCGCCCGCGCGATCACGAGAAGGTCATCGATAAGGCGATCGCCGATGCGCGCGCCGCCTTGCGTCCGTACGGCTACTATTCCCCCAACATCTCTGCACGCATCATCGAAAAGGACGAACAGGCCGCGGTCGTCGAACTGACCATCGATGCGGGTCCACCGGTGACGATCGCAAGCGTCGATGTCAGCATCACCGGTCGGGGCGCCGAGGACCGCTCGATCAACGCCTGGCTGCGCGCGCTGCCACTCGGCGAGGGTGCGGTGCTGGACCAGTCGGTCTGGGAGACCGAGAAACAGAATGCGATCGAGACGGCCAAGTCCCGTGGCTACCTCGCCGCGGCATTCACCGAGCACAAAATCGAGCTGGACCTCGAAAAAAATACCGCCAGCCTCGGCCTGCTGCTCGATACGGGCCCGCGCTACGTCATGGGCGACGTCAGCTACAGTGGCCACGCGCTGAATCCGGGCATACTCGAGTACATTCCGCGCTTCGAGAAAGGCGACCCGTACACGGCCCGCCTGGTGAGCCGGCTGCGCACCGACCTCTGGAAGACGGGTTACTTCGACGACGTAACGGTGCTGGAACTGAATCGTCCCGAACTCGAGCCGCCAGCCGTCGACTTCGATGTGCGCGTCGCGACCAAGACCAAGAACCATTACTCCGGCGCACTGGGATGGGGTGACGACACCGGCATCCGGCTGCAGGCGAACTACAGCCGGCACCCGATGTCGGCTCGCGGCGACCGGCTCGATGTCGGTATCGGCTACCAGGAGCTCGACGACCAGTTCACTCTACGCAGCCGCTACCGCGCTCCTCGGGTCGGCCGCGCGCGGGAGTGGTGGGACGCCGAGTTCACGCTGCGTATGGAGAACCAGGACCTCGAGGTGAAGCGCGACGAGGAAGACGAAGATTTCATCCGGCTGGCGAACGGCGACCTTGACGAGCGCCACCTGCGATTCGGGCGGCTCGAGCTCAAGAACCTGAAGGGCGGCGAGGCACAGCGGTTCACGACGCCATTCGTTCAGTTCCTGAATTCCGACCAGCGCTTCGACCTCGTAGATACTACACCCGACGACCCGACGACCCGCGTCAGCAATCCTGCCCTCGAGGACCGCTTGCGGACCATCGAGAACGCGTTCTCGATCGGCATCGACTACGAGGTCGTCGACGTGCAGGGCCGCGCGTTCGAGACCTTCGGGCGGCGCGACCGCGCCTGGCTTTTTCATTCCGACAAGGCATTCGGCTCGACCGTGGAGTTCACCCAGCTGTACCTCGCGACACGTCGGAGTTACGTGCTGGGCGACCGACTCAAGTTCCACGTGCGCGGCGAGGTCGGCTACACCGACGCCGCTGTTGACGAGTTCGAGCTGGACATTGGCGGTCAGCCGTTGAACCTGTCGTTTACGACCCTGCCGAACTTCTACCGCTTCAAGGCTGGCGGCAGCATGAGCGTGCGCGGCTACGGTTTCGAACGGCTGTCGAACAACGACATCGGCTCCAACCACATCATCACCGCAAGCGCCGAAGCCGAATACCGCTTCCTCAACGCCTGGTCGGCAGCCGCGTTCGCGGACATTGGCAATGCCTTCAACGAATGGACCGATCCCGACCTCAAGCGTGGCATCGGCATCGGCATCCGTTGGTACTCGTTTGCCGGTGAAATCCGTGTCGATGTCGCGCGGGCGATCGACTTCGAGGGCAGGCCCCTGCGCTATCACCTGACGATCGGGACGCCGCTGCTATGATCCTTCGCCGCGCGCTGCTGCTTTTGGCCGCCGCCCCCGTCGTTTGTGCCGCAGCCGCGTGGTTCTGGCTGCTGCATACCGAATCGGGCGCGCGATGGCTTTGGGCACTGGCGGAATCCGCCACCGGCGGCGTGCTAACCGCTGCCAGCGTGAAAGGGGATATTGGCTCGGGCGTCGAACTGCAGGGGATCGCTTTCGTCAACGATTCGGTCGAGCTCGGCGTCGACAACGTGTCGCTCGGGGCCAGGCTGGAAGTCCTGCCGCTGCGCGTGGTTGTCGAGCAGGCCGAGTCGAGCGGGTTTTCCCTGCGCATCCGCGAGCGGGACGGAGACGCCGACGGCGAAACGGATCTCGGTGAGGTATTCGCAAAGCTGCAGCTACCGTTCGAGATCGCCATCACACAACTCGACATGCGCGATGCCGTATTCGAAGGCTTTGCCGTCGGCAGGTTCCTGAGCTTTGATGCCGCCACGATTTCCGGCAGCTGGCAGGATGCGTTTCGAGTGGAGCGGCTGCAGGCGGTAACGCCATACTACGATGCGGAGGGCAGCGGCCGGCTCCAACTGTCCGACGGCAACGAGATCGATGCCGACATCTCGATCGACGCCAAGCCCGCACTGACCGGGCTGGCCAGGACCGTGTCGTTCGACGCCGGCGTAACGGGCACGATCGACGACCTGCGGCTCCAGGCACAGATCGCGGACCCGGTGGCGACCGTGACGGGTCGCCTTTCGGGACTGGGGCGCGAACTCGCGTGGGAAGCCGATATCGAGGCACCGGCCCTCTCGGTTCCGGTGGACAGTGAATTCGGCGACGTGCCACCGTTGTCGCTGTCCGCGAACGTCCAGGGCGACACTCGCGCACTCACCGCCGAGGCCGACCTCGGCATCACCGGTACCAGCATGCAGGTCGGCATCGCCGCGGATATCGACATCGCGTCCGGCGCGATTTCGAGCGATCTCGACTGGCGGGACGCGCATTGGCCCCTTGGCGAGACCGAGCCGCGCGTGACGAGTCGCCGCGGACGGATTACGGTCGGCGGCTCGCTCGATGACTGGACCGTCGCCGGCACACTCGACCTGGACGTGCAGCAGGTACCGCCCGGGCGCTTCACTATCGACGGCGGCGGCGATCGCGATAGCGCGGCCGTGAAGATCATCGACGGCAACCTGCTCGGCGGCGCGATCGAGGGTCAAGCCAGATACAGTTGGCGGCAGCCCGGCGCGTTTGCCGCCAACCTCGAGATGCGCGGAATACGGACAGAGGCGCTGCTGCCGGAGTGGCCGGCCGAGTTGAACGGTGGCGTCGAGATAACGGGCCAGCAACAGCCGTTGCGAATTGCAGCAGCCCTGCGCGGCGTGAACGGACGCTTCCGCGACCGGCCGCTGCAGGCGGATGGCCGCGTCAGATACGGGGACGGCGCCGTCAGCGTCATGAATCTCGAGTTGCGCCACGGCGAGGCGAGCGCCCGCCTCGATGGCGATCTACACGCCGCGGACGGCCTGGCCTTCGATGTGCTCGTCGATGACCTCGCCCTCTATGTCGACGGCGCCTTCGGCGCGCTTGCGGCGGCCGGTGTCGTCTCTCTGCGACCGGAAGGCGAGTTCCTGCGCGTCGATGCAGAGAGCGACCGTCTGGGCTATCGCGGCTTGACCGTCGAGGCACTCAGGATCACGGATGACCACGACAAGGACAGCGTATTCAACGTCCAGGCCGTCGCAGCTGCGCTGGCCTACGACAACCTGAAGGTGGAGCAGCTGCGTATCGCACCGCGCATCGGACGTGAGGCGCAGAGCCTCGACCTCGACGTCCTGACCAACGGGCTGCAGATCGTGCTATCGGTGCAGGGCGCTCTCGATGACTGGCAGCGAACGTCGACGTGGCGCGGCAACATCGCCCGGCTCGACGTGCATCACGAGGAGTTCGACGCCACGCTGCGGGAGTCCGCTGCGATGACCCTGTCGACGCAGCGTGCCTTCGTCGAGCAAGTCTGCATGAGCGGCGGGCACGGCATCGACCTCTGCGCGGGCGGCAGCTGGGCACCCGGGGCAGGCTTCGACGTGGCCGCCCGGCTATCGGCAGTCCCCGTCAATCTGATCAACGCCTTCGTCGATACCCGGCTGGATTTCGACCAGGTCGTTAGTGGCGCGTTCAGCTGGCGCGCGGGACCCGACGGCAAGTCGGACGGACGCGCCGATCTGTGGATGACGGCCGGCGCCGTGGTGAGCATTGACGACCCCGATCGCAGGCTGACGACCGGCGAATCCAGGCTCGGCTTCGACGTGGACGGTGACGACCTGCGCGGTGGCATCGTCAACGTGCCGCTCCCTGGCCAAGGCCAGGTCGCCGCCGAGTTCCAGTTGCTGGATGTCGTGGACACCGGCGCCGCCGACCTCGACGGGAGCATCGATATCGATCTCGCCGACATCGGCATCGTACTGCCGTTTGTGCCGGTACTGGACCATGCCGGCGGCGCGCTGCGAGCGGACATCGATCTCGGCGGCACGCTCGAGGAACCCCTGATCACCGGTACCGTCGCGCTCGAGGACGGCAGCCTGGCCTATCTCCCCATCGGACTCAGGCTCGATGAGATCGTAGTCGAGAGCGAACTGCAGGGTCGCGGCGACATCGAGGTGATGGGCTCTTTTCGCGCCGGCGAGGGCCGCGGACAGATCCGTACGCGCGCGGATCACGCCCGTTCGGATGCGCCTGGTCTGGAAGTCACGCTTCGCGGCCACAACCTCACGCTCATCGATGTGCCGGACGTGAAAGCGATCGCGAATACCGACGTGCGGATCCGCTTCAACGGCGAGGAACTCGATATCGACGGTAACCTGACGGTCCCTCGCGCGCGCATCGTGCCCGGTACTATCGGCACCAGCCGCGTTTACGAAAGCGAAGACGTCATCATCGTCTCGGGCGAACTGCCGGACGAGCCTACGGAAGGGGCAGAGCCAGCCGACATCCGCCTGTTCGGTTCGCTGGAGGTATCGCTCGGGAATGACGTCATCGTCGACCTCGGCGTCGTCGAAACTTCCGTGACGGGCAACACGCTACTCGCCTGGAGCGGTGACCCCATGCCGATCGCAAGCGGGCGATTCATCGTGGACGGCGAGATCCTCGCGTTCGGACAGAGGCTCGAGATCACCGAGGGCGCGGTGCAATTCCCGGACGTGCCGGCAAACGATCCCTACCTGCGCATTCGTGCGGAACGCGAGATCTTCGGCAATACCCAGGTACGCCGGGCCGGTGTCCTGGTGGCCGGATCGGTCTCGAGACCGACGATCGAGGCCTACACGACGCCGGTAACGACGGAGGAACGCGCCTTGACGCTGCTCGTGACCGGTAGCGACTTCGACTACGAGCGAGGCATCGGCGCGCTCGACTTCGGCAGCTACATCGCGCCGCGTGTATACGCCAGTTACGGCATAGGCCTTTTCGACAACGATAACGTGATCCGTGTCCGTTACGACCTGCAGCGGGGCTTCGGTGTCACCCTGAGCTCCGGCCAGAAGGAGTCCGGCGTGGATTTGAGTTACCGCTTCGAGAACTGAATCAACCGCAGCTCAGTTCTGTCCCTGCATCGCCTGTTTTTCGATCTTCGCCCAGGAATCCCTCAGCGTGACGACACGATTGAGTACCCTGGCGCTCGATGCATCGTCGCCGGCGTCCGGCGTGAAATACCCGAGCCGTTCGAACTGCACTGCTTCGCCCTCCTCGAGGCCTGCGAGCGCGGGCTCCAGCATCGCCTCGACGGTCTGCAGCGAGTTCGGGTTCAGCACGTCCATGAAGTCGTCTGCGGCGTTCGGGTTCGGCACCGTGAACAGCCGATCGTAGAGCCTGACCGTCGCTGGCAACGCCTGCGCGGCTGATACCCAGTGGATCGTACCCTTGACCTTTCGATCGCTGGTTCCGGTACCGCTGCGCGTGTCGGGATCGTAGCTGCAGCGCAGTTCGACGACATCGCCATCGCCGTCCTTGATCACCTCGTCACAACGGATGATGTAAGCGCTGCGCAACCTCACCTCGCCGCCCGGCTTGAGCCGAAAGAACTTGCGCGGCGCCTCCTCCATGAAATCTTCCTGCTCGATCCAGATTTCCCTCGAAAAAGGAACCTCGCGCGTACCGAGTTCTGGACGATTCGGGTGGTTCATCGCTTGCATCGTTTCGACCTGGTTCTCGGGATAGTTCGTAAGCACCACCTTGAGTGGTTTCAGGACCGCCATGCGACGCTCCGCATCTTCGCCGAGCACCTCGCGAACGCTGTTCTCGAGCACGCCCATCTCGATCAGTTTGTCCTTCTTGGTCACGCCACCGCGCTTCACGAAGTCGCGCAGGGCTGCCGCCGGATATCCGCGGCGCCGCATGCCGGCGATCGTCGGCATGCGCGGATCGTCCCAGCCGCTGACCACGCCATTGGCAATCATCATCCCGAGCTTGCGCTTGCTGGTTATCGTGTAGGCGAGGTTCAGCCGCGAGAACTCGATCTGGCGCGGCCGGTGCGGCGGCTTCAGCTGGTCGAGGAACCAGTCGTAGAGCGGCCGATGATCCTCGAATTCCAGCGTGCACAGCGAGTGAGTAATGTGCTCGTAGGCGTCCGACATCGTATGGGCAAAATCGTACATCGGGTAGATGCACCAGGTATCGCCCGTTCGCTGGTGGTCGATATGCCGGATGCGATACAGCGCAGGGTCGCGCAGGTTCATGTTCGGGGACGCCATGTCGATCTTCGCCCGCAGCACGTGCTCGCCGTCGGCAAATTCGCCCGCCCGCATGCGCCGGAACAGGTCCATGTTCTCCTCGACACCGCGATCGCGGTATGGGCTGTTCCTGCCGGGCTCGGTCAGGGTGCCGCGGTGCGCGCGGATCTCCTCCGCGCTCAACGAATCGACGTACGCCAGTCCCATCTCGATGAGATTTTCAGCCGCTGCGTACAGCTGGTCGAAATAATCCGATGCGTGGGTCAGCCGGTCTCCCCAGTCAAAGCCGAGCCAGTGCACGTCCTTCTCGATGGCGTCGACGTATTCCTGGTCTTCCTTGTGCGGATTGGTGTCGTCGTATCGCAGGTAGGTGCGGCCACCCGTTTCCTCGGTAACACCGAAATTGAGGCAGATCGACATGACGTGGCCGATGTGCAGGTAACCGTTCGGTTCCGGGGGAAACCTCGTGACGATCTCAGCGTGCTTCCCGGACTCTAGGTCATCGTGGATGATCTGGCGGATAAAATCCCGCGGCGCTTCGCTCATCGATTCAATTCGCTGCTCTTGACCGGGCGTTATTGTACGCGAAGTCTCGACCCAGCCTAGCCTGCTTCGCCGCACTTACCACAGAGACCCTGGACCTCGAGCATCTGGTGCACCGCCGTGAACCCGAGCCGCTCCGCTTTCATCGCCACAACCGAGTCGATCTCCCGATCGTCCAGCTCCACCACGGTTCGGCAACGGCGGCAGATCAGGAACTGGCCGGCATGGGAGCGTGCCGGGTCGGGACAGCCGATGAACGCATTGAGCGAGTCGAGCCGGTGCACCAGGCCGGCCTCGATCAGGAAGTCGAGGGCCCGGTAGACCGTCGGTGGCGCGGCCGCCTTGCCCTCACCGCCGAGTTTGTCGAGGATGTCGTAGGCACCGATGGGCTTGTGGCTGTCCCAGACCAGCGTCAGCACCCGGCGACGCAGCGCCGTGAAACGCAAACCTCGCTCGCGGCACAGCTGCTCGGCCGTGGCGATCGCGGCGGATACGCAGCTGTCATGGTCGTGGCCGGCGGGCGGCGATGGATCCTCGGCATCATGCATTGATCGTACGGGTGTCTTATACGGTGAACCAATTGTACAATGGCGCGCCGTTCCCGCGGGCAACCTGAAGACAACGACCGACATGCCGACAATTATCTTACCCGACGGCTCCGAGAAACAGTTCGATGCTGTTACGCGGGGCGCCGAAATCGCCGCCAGCATCGGCAAGAGCCTCGCGCGCGACGCTGTCGCCGTCCGCGTTAACGGCGAGCTGTGGGACCTCACTCGCGATATCGAGGGCGACGCAGCTGTCGAGATCATCACGCGCGAATCCGATGAAGGCGTCGAACTGCTGCGCCACGACGCAGCACACGCACTCGCGGAGGCGGTCAAGGAACTGTGGCCGGATACTCAGGTGACGATCGGACCGGCGATTGAAAACGGCTTCTACTACGACTTCTCGCGACAAGCACCGTTCACGGAAGACGACCTGCTGGTCATCGAAGCGCGCATGAGGGAGATCGTCGATCGCGACGAAGCGATCGAGCGTGAAGTATGGGATCGTGACGAGGCTGTGGCGTTTTTCCGTGGCATCGGCGAAGAGTACAAGGCGGAGATCATCGCGAGCATCCCCGCCGGTGAATCGATCACCCTTTATCGGCAGGGCGACTTCATCGATCTATGCCGCGGTCCGCACCTGCCCTCGACGGGTAAACTCGGCAAGGCATTCAAGCTGACTCACGTTTCCGGCGCCTACTGGCGCGGTGATTCGTCGAACGAGATGCTGCAGCGGGTCTACGGCACGGCCTGGCCGAACGACAAGCAGCTGCGCCAGTACCTGCATATGCTCGAGGAGGCCGAAAAACGCGATCACCGCCGGCTGGGCCGCGTCATGGACCTGTTCCATTTCCAGGAAGAGGCGCCCGGCGCGGTGTTCTGGCATCCGAAGGGCTGGGCCTTGTACCAGAACCTTATCGGCTACATGCGTGACAAGCAGAATGCCGCCGGTTACCGCGAGATCAATACTCCCGAACTCATGAGCACCACGCTGTGGCAGAAGTCGGGCCATCTCGAGGCGTTCGGCGAGAACATGTTCACGACCGAGACCGTCGACGGCCGTCATTTTGCCATCAAGCCGATGAACTGCCCCGGCCACGTGCAGGTTTTCAGACAGGGCATCACCAGTTACCGAGACCTCCCGGTACGCCTTGCCGAGTTCGGCAAGTGCCATCGCTACGAGCCGTCCGGTGCGTTGCACGGCATGATGCGGGTCCGCGCATTCACCCAGGACGACGCCCATATTTTCTGCACGCCTGAGCAGATCACGGAGGAGTCGATCGCGGTATGTCAGCTCATCCTGGGCATTTACCGCGATTTCGGTTTCGAGGACGTGCGCATCAAGTTCGCGGATCGACCGGAGGTACGGGTCGGCGAAGACGCCGTTTGGGACCAGTCCGAAGCGGCGTTGCTGAAAGCGCTGGAGGTGGCAGGCCTGGACTACACGCACAACCCCGGGGAAGGAGCGTTCTACGGGCCAAAGCTCGAATTCGTCCTGCGCGATGCCATTGGCCGCGACTGGCAATGTGGGACGCTGCAGGTGGATCTGAACATGCCGGGACGCCTCGGCGCCACCTACGTCGGCGAGGACGGCGAGAAACACCTCCCCGTGATGCTGCACCGGGCCATGTTCGGCTCGCTGGAGCGTTTCATCGGCATCCTGATCGAACACCATGCCGGCAACCTGCCTCTGTGGCTCGCGCCTGTGCAGGTCAAGGTGCTGACGATCACCTCGGACGCGGACGATTATGCTCGCGAGGTCGTCGCGGCATTTGCCGAGCGCGGCCTGCGTGCCGAGGCGGATCTGAGGAACGAGAAGATTTCCTACAAGGTACGCGAACACAGTGTCGCCAAAGTGCCGGTGTTGCTCGCTGTCGGCCACCGCGAGGTCGAGAACCGATCCGTCGCCATGCGTCGCCTCGGTTCCAAGCAGCAGAAGGTGATGCCCCTCGACGACGCCCTCACCACCATCGAATCCGAGGTCCTCGAGCGCCGCTGATCGGCTATCGACGGCGCGGGCCGCGCAAGCGCACTTCCCGTGGGAGCGCTTCTCGAAGCGCGATGGCAGTCCCGCTCTCCGAGTCCCACGAAGACCAGGCAGCTGGGTGGTTCTCGTCGGACGCAAAAGCGCAGTGAAGCGACAAGTTTGCCGGGAGCGGATTCGGACGCGCTTGCGGGCCCGAGAGGCCAGCGACAGGATGTCGCTGGTCGGCCACGAAGAAACCAGTGCCTCGCTCGACGCTTTCCGAAAAATATCCCGCGCAACCGTCCCGGCCCACCGAAACTCGACTGTGACGCGCCCTGCACTTTCACTGTGCGGCGCGTCACAGATTAAGGACTATGTCGGCGCACCGCGACATTTGACGGAAAACCCGGCGATATACTCTTTCAACGCATGGAGCACGCGTATAACTAGACATAAGGCCGATGGAGGAAGCCGGTGGCATTGGATCGTTACAGGACCCAGGTATTGTTGCTGCATAGCGAGCAGTCTACGCTGGACAAGTTCAGCACGGGCTTCGACGATCGCTACACGGTCCACTGCGCGACTTCGGGCAGTGAAGCCCTCACGACGCTCGGTGAAACCCCGATCCACGTCATCGTGTCGGCACAGAAACTGCCGGGCATGAGCGGCGCCGAGGCGTTGCGGGAAGCGAAGAAACGCTCCCCCGAAACCATCGGGATCCTGCTGGCCGGCGACAGCGACGAGGCGCTGGTCGGCGAGAAGGAAGTTTTCCAGGTCATACGCGGCGGCGTCGCCCCGTCGGACCTGCGGCGCCTCATCGACAACGCCGCCCAGCAATCGCGCTTGATGGCGATCGCTGAATCGGCGAACGATACGCGCGCCTACCCGGACGAACCGGCTTCCGAGCACATCATCATGGAGACGTCCGAGAACGGATCGTCGATCATCACCGACGCAACCGGGCGAATGCCCGCGCTGGACCCGAAGAAGGTCTCCCCCTCCGCTGCGCTCGGGGCCGCCACCGTCGACGTGCTGGTCATCACGAAAGACCAGGAGTTCCTGTCGACGATCAAGGACTCCTCGCGCGGCCTGCATAACGTGCACTATGCAAATACGCGCAAGCAGGCGGAAGAAGCGGTCCGTAGCAACAAGGTCGGAGTCGCCGTTGTCGACGCGGCAATGGTCGGAGAGAACGTCGAGAAACTGACGGAGCACCTTCGAAGCCTAACGAAAAGGCTGGTCGCCATCGTTGCCGGTCGGCGTGACGACGGCGAGATGCTCATGGACCTGATCAACCGCGGCAAGGTCTATCGCTTCCTGCTAAAACCGGTATCGCCGGGACGGGCAAGGCTCGCCGTCGAGGCGTCGGTAAAGCACCATCTCGAAGCGCCGGATTCGGCATTCAAGGCAGGCGGCAAAGCGGCAGCTGCGGTGACGAAACCGAAAGAACGTCCGGAGGCTGCAAAAGCTTCACCGCAGAGGCCGGTTGCAAAAAAACCGCAACCCATCGCGAAGAATTCGGCGGAGGCGATCGTCTCGATCAAGGTGAACAAAGACCAGTCACTCGCGGGAAGCAGCGGTAGCCTGGGTGACGCTTTCGCGAACGATTCGAGTTTCGCGGAAACGATGACCGGCATCGTCTCGACGATCACCAAGTCGATCTCGAGCAAGAATAAGGAAGACGAAACCAAGAACGAGGCTGCTGCTCCGTCGCTCGCAGATTCCGGGGACAGCGGCGACGCCTCGTCGTCGGTCAACCCGAAGCTGCTCGGCATCGGTGCGGTTGCCATCGTGGCGATTGCAGCAGCCGGCTTCTGGTTGTTCGGCGGCTCGGACGAGCCCGCGGTCAGCACACCACAACCGGAGGCGACATCCTCCGTAAAGGAAAGTCCACCGCAGGTCGATAGCACCGAGCAGCAATCGTCCGTCTATATCGACGACCTGCTGGAAGCAGCGCGTCTCGCGCGCGATGCAGGACAGCTATTCAATCCGCCGGGCAATAACGCGATCGAGCTCTACGTGGCTGCCGTCAACGCGGCTCCTGACAATGCTTACGCCACAGCGGAACTCGACGCCACGCTCGACGAAGCGCTGGGCATGGCAGAAACAGCATTGCTGGAACGGCGAGCCGACGACGCGGTCGAGGCCCTGGAGCGCGTCCGGCAGGCGAAACCGGATCACTCGCGATTGCACTTCCTTAGCGCGCAGGTATCGCAGATGCAGCTTCGCGACTACATCGACTCGGCAAGGACGGCAATCCGAGAGCAACGGCTCGAGGACGCGGCGGCGGCCATCGCCGATGCGCGGGCACTCGACGTTACCGACGACGGCGAGATCGATGTCGTCGAAGAGGAATTACTCAGCGCACGCAATGCCCGTCGCGTGGAGGAAGTCATCGCGCTGGCCGCACAGCGACTCGAAGAGGGGGCCCTGACCTCGCCGGCTAACGACAACGCGCGCTTCTACTATCAGCTGGCGCTCAGCAACGAACCCGGCAACGCTGCTGCCCAGTCAGGCCTTACCGTCGTCGCGAGCAAAATCGTCCTGCAGGCGCGCGCAGAGATCGACGGCAGTCGCTTCAATACGGCCGAGGCTTTGCTTGCAGAAGCGCGCGAACTCGATCCCCAGAGTGCCGAACTCGCGGCGTCGACGAAGGCGTTGGCGGAAGCGCGCGAGCGCGTGGAACAGGATCGCCTGCGTGCGGAGCGCGAGCGGCGTGCCGCGGAGGAACTCAGGGAAGCGGAAGCGCGCGCTGAGGCTCAACGGCAGGCGGCGGAGCGCGAAGCGGAACAACGCCGCGCTGCGGAAGCAGCTGCGGCAGCTGCGACGGCTGCTGCGGCTGCAGCGGCCGCAGCGACAGACACCAGCCCGGAGACAGGTGCGGCGGCTGAGGCAGATACACCCCCGGAAACGGGTGCGGCCCGGGCCGGTGCGGACGCTACGAACGGCGCAGAGCCAGACGCCCAGGAATCGGCGGCTCCACCTGCGGCCGAGGCAGCACAAGCAGTGCCGGTACGCCAGCAGACACCGGTAGCCGCGAGTACGCTCACACGGACGAAATACGTCGCCCCGCGTTACCCGAGGTCCGCAGAGCGGCGGAACATCTCCGGGTGGGTCGACGTGGTGTTCACGGTCACGACGGACGGCAACGTGGCCGACATCGAGGTCGCCGGATCGGAGCCTGGCGACACCTTCGTGGAATCCGCGACTCGGGCCGTCGAGAAATGGGAGTTCGAGCCCGTGGTGGAGGATGGGCAGATCGTCGATAAGCGCGCCGGCGTACGAATGATGTTCGCGATCGAGTAGCCGAAACTCGCGCACCTGTCAAAAAACTGTCCTTTCTGGACCAATTCGCGTCCAGACGCTAGTCTATCCCCCGACAACAACCAATCACCGGGAAATGCTGACGTGTCTGACAAGGCGGCAGCGGGCAATGGGCGTCCCGCGAGAAAACAACAACAACGCAGTATCGTCACGCAGCAGAAATTGCTGGATGCCGCTGTGCAGGCTTTTTCCGAGAGCGGCTTCAAGGGCACGTCCACGCGTGACATCGCCGACAGGGCGGGCGTTCACCACCCACTTATCACCTACCATTTCAAGAACAAGGATCAGTTGTGGCGTGCTGCCGCTGAGCGCATCTTCCGAGAGTTCAACGTGGCTCTCGTCAAGGCAATGGCGGATATTCCGGAATCACGGCCGCGGGCGCGCGCTGAAATATTCATTCGCACCTACGTCCGGTATGCGCACAATCAGCCAGCATTGCACAAGTTCATCCTTCAGGAGTCCAGCCATCCGTCTGCACGGCTGAACTGGCTCATCGAGCATCACCTGAAACCGCTGTTCGAGATCGTGGTGAAGTCCCTCCGCGAGCTACAGGACCTCGGCATCGCGCCACCGGGGGATCCGGCGATCCTATTCAACATGATCCGGGTATCGGCCGGCGGCCTGCTCGCTCTCTCGGAAGAGATCAAGGGCACGAGCAACATCGACTTCGACGCGGAAGGCTCACTCGACAATCTTGCCGACATGATCATTCGCTGCTTCCTTCCCGGCAACGAGGTCAGGGAAGCGGGTGTCAGCTGATACGCCCCTGCAGGACACCCTGGACCTCGGCGACGATCGACAGGGCGATAGCCGCGGGACCGCGGCCGCCCAGGTCGATCCCGGCTGGTCCGTGCAGGCGGCCCTCCAGCGCTTGCCCGGTCTCGCCCAGTTCTGAGAGCAGGCGGTTGCGCCGCGCAGCCGGCCCGAGCAGGCCGATGTAACGCACCTCCGTCGCGGCAAGCTGCTCGAGGTAAGACCGGTCACTCGCAAGGTGATGGCTCATGACGACAGCCGCGTCGTAGTCGGACAGCTCGAGGGTTTCGCCGAGCCCTTCGGCTGGCAGGCAGAGGACCTTCTCGGCGACGCCGAATCGGCCGCTTTCGATATACGCGTCGCGATGATCGACGACCGTGCAGCGCCAGCCCAGTTCCGCAGCAAACCGCACGACCGGCTCCGCATCGGGTCCCCCGCCCAGCACGATGAGCCGCGGCGGCGGTTGTATCACGGTCGCCAGAACGTTCACGCTGCCGCCAGCCAGCGCAACCGACTCGAATGCCGGACGCCGCGCGTCCCGGACAAGCCGCGCGGCTGTCTCGTCGGCGGTGCCGAATCCCCGTGTACTTGTGCCCGTTCCGACAGCCGCTGCGCCGGGCGGAACATTCGCATTCGCCGACTCGATCACGATCGCAAGCTGCGCCGGGCGGTCGCCGCGCATTGCATCAGCGATGGCGCTGAAGGGCTCGTAGCCGTTCGCTGCAGTCAGGGACTGCAGGAAGACGCGCATCACCCCGTCGCAGCCGACGCCGAGACCCCAGAGCTCGTCGTCCTGGGCGAGATCATAGGTCACGGCTTGCGGCGTTCCCGATTCGATGACGGCAGCCGCGCGCAGCGCGAGGTCGCCCTCGAGACAGCCTCCCGACAACATGCCATGGAAATTGCCATTGCCGTCGATCAGCATCTGGGTTCCGGCCTTGCTGTAGGTCGAACCGCTGGTCTCGTAGATGGTGACCAGCACGAGCGGCTCCCCGCGTGCACGGCGCACTTCGAAGAACCGGACGAGGCTCTCTGTATTCATGATTCTTCCCACCCGGAATATCCGTATAGCGAATTCATCTGAGTACTGGCACCCTCTGCAAGGTCAAACGGTTGAAACCGCGAGCGGCGATCCCAAATCTCATGGCCGCTTCAACGGAGAAGGACATTATGAACGAATCAGCAACGCAACCGGTATCCGTTACCGACAATGACTTCGCGGACACTGTCCTGAAGTCCGAAACGCCGGTACTCGTTGATTTCTGGGCCGAATGGTGCGGCCCCTGCCGCGTGCTCGGACCCGTCATCGAGTCTCTGTCACAGGATTACGAAGGACGGGTGAAGGTCGCGAAAGTCGACGTCGACTCGAACCAGCAGGTTGCCATGCAATACGGCATCCGCTCGATCCCGACCGTCATGCTGTTCGACAAGGGCCAGATCGTCGATACCATCATTGGCGTGCGGCCAAAATCCGACTACGAAAACAGCCTCAGAAAAGTCATCACCTGAATCGCGGCTGCGCCCTCAGCCGGCCGTACGGCAGGCATACAGGTACAGCATCTCCATCGCAAGGTGCGCACCCGCCAGCGCAGTGATTTCACCGACATCGTAGGCGGGCGCGACTTCGACAACGTCCATCCCGACGACGTTGATGCCGGCCAGCCCCCGGAGGATGCTCATTGCCTGGTGCGTGGTCAGGCCGCCGCACACTGGCGTCCCCGTTCCCGGCGCGCAACTGGGGTCCAGGCAGTCGATATCGAAGGTGAGGTAGACGGGCCTGCCGCCGAGGATCTCGCGGATACGGCCGATGACAGCCTCGATACCCGATGCGTGCACCTCCGGCCCGTCGATGATAGTGAAACCCAGCGTGTCCGGGTTCGACGTTCGTATGCCGACCTGCACGGAGCTGGCAGGATCGATCAGACCCTGACGGGTTGCCCACCAGAACATCGTACCGTGATCGATGCGATCGTTCTCGTCCGCCCAGGTATCGCTGTGCGCATCGAAATGCAGCAGTGAGAGCGGGCCGCCGTGCTTGCGGCGATGTGCTCGCAGCAAAGGGTACGAAACGAAGTGGTCGCCGCCCAGTGACAAGAGCGCCGGCCCCTGATCGATGATGCTGAATGCGTACTCCTCGATCTTCGCCGGCGTCTCATCGGGCCGCCCATGATCGAAGTAGCAATCGCCGGCGTCGACGACGGCCAGCCGGTCGAACGGATCGAACGCCATTCCGTACGGCCTCTCCCAGGCCATGATTGACGACGCGGCGCGGATCGCCCGGGGACCGAAGCGCGCGCCCGGCCGGTTGGTCGTCGCCGTATCGAGCGGCACGCCCATGACCGCGACGTCCACGCCGCTCATGTCGCGCGTGTACTTGCGGCGCATGAACGACAGCACGCCACCGTAGGTGGGCTCTGCCGTCGTGCCGTACAGATCCGTGCGTTCGATCGCGTGGTCGGTAATCTTCTTGTCCAAGCGACTACTCCCTGCGACTACTCAGCAACCCAGGGCCCTGGCCGTCAGATCCAGGCACTGCCAGGCCTTGTCGACGAGCTCGTCGGCTTCTTCATGCGCCAGCACCAGCGGCGGCGCGCAGACCATGGTGTCCCCGACGGCGCGCAGTACGAGACCGTTCTCGACGAAGATATCGCGGCAAACCGTGCCGGCGCCGCGTTTCTCCGGGAATCGCTCCAGCGTGTCCTTGCTGGCCACGAGCTCCAGCGCGCCCATCAGTCCGACCATGCGAGTCTCGCCGACGAGCGGATGCTCGCCGAGTTTCCGCCAGCGTTGCTGCAGGTACGGGCCGATGTCGTTCCTGACTCTCTCGACCAGTCCCCGCTCCTGGATCAGGCGGATGTTCGCAATCGCAACCGCGCAGGCCACCGGATGACCGGAATACGTGTAGCCGTGGAAGAACTCGCCTCCCTTGCCGATCATCACGTCGGCCACGCGGTCGCCA
>JBFFEB010000006.1:0-75386 GCA_041559075.1 Woeseiaceae bacterium
CGAGTTCGACTGCCTGGACGTGGTGCTGGCGGCCGCCTACCACGGTCACCCCGGCGGTCCCGTCTCCCGGCTAATGACGGCCGATGTCGAGACCGTCGACGCCGACATGAGCATCATCGACCTTGCGGAGCTGTTCAAGGCGTCAGGCTTCCGGCGCTACCCCGTCATGAAGGACAACCGGCTGGTCGGCCAGATCAGCCGCAAGGACGTGCTCAGGGCGCTGGAGAAGCTCTCCGTCGCTTCCTAGGCAGGGGTCAATACTCCTCGTCGGCATTCAGCTCCGCCATCTCATCGATTATCTCGCGGATCGTCCAGCCCGCTTCATGTTCGTTCGGGACGACAATGACGGATATGGAGCTGATATTGACGATGCGGCCTCTGGACTCATTGATCAGCGGCGCGAAAACCTTCGTAGCCCGGCACACGCCGAAGACGTTCACGTCGATCTCTTTGCGCCTCGGCACGCGCTGACTGTGGCAGGCCTGGCAGCAGCGCGGCCAAATTGATTATTGCAACGGTAATCCTGTATATCATCGTAGCTTCCTCGAAAGCGATGACGAGATTCTTATGAGAAAACCGATCATTGCAGTAATTGCACTATGCCTCGCCCAGGTTGCCGTTGCGCAGGATCGCTCGTCCGAGCATGCTCGCAAGACGCTCGAGATCTATCGAACGATCATCGAGATCGACACCTCGAAACACGCCGGCAACACGCCGAAGGTTGCGAAATACCTGGCTGATGAACTGATCGCCGCCGGGTTTCCCCCGCAAGACGTAGAAGTGGTGATGAAACCACCCTTTGCGGCATTGGTCGCACGCTACCGGGGCAAACTGAACTCTGGCCAGAAGCCGATACTCCTGCTCGGTCACATGGACGTCGTGGAGGCCAACTCGGAGGACTGGGAACGACCGCCGTTCGAGCTCACGCAGGACGACCAGTATTTCTATGCCCGCGGCGCGATCGACAACAAGTTTGGCATCGCGCAGCTGACGTCGACCTTCATTCGCCTGAAAAAAGAGGCGTTCGTTCCGAACCGCGACCTGATCATCGCGTTCTCGGGGGATGAGGAAAGCGGCATGAGCACGACGCGCATGCTGGCGAACGAACGCCCTGATCTCGCGGAGGCGGAATTTGCCCTCAACTCGGACGCGGGCGGAGGTGCGCTGGACAAGCACGGCAACGCCATTACCTACAGGATCCAGGCCGCCGAGAAGACCTATGCAACCTGGGAACTGACGTTCACCAATCCCGGCGGCCACAGCTCCAGGCCGCGAACCGATAACGCGATCTACGATCTCGCGGACGCGATCCGCAAGATCGAGGCGCACCGTTTCCCGGTGAGCTGGAGCGGCATGACGCGCGACTACTTCCGGATAACCGGGCGAAACCTGGGCGGTGAGCTCGGCGAGACCATGATTCGCTTTGCCGACAACCCAGAAGACATGGATGCCGCCGAACGCCTGGCCACAGAGCCCTCCTACGTCGGCACCACGCGAACCACGTGTGTCGTGACGATGCTGCAGGCCGGCCATGCCGAGAACGCCCTGCCGCAATCGGCTACGGCCACCGTGAACTGCCGGATCTTCCCGGGCGTTGCCGTGTCGGAAGTCGAGGCGACGATCAGGGGCATCGTCGGCAACCCGGCCGCCAAGTTGACCCTGCTGACGGACGCCGTGGAGAGCCCGATTTCGGCGCTGCGCGAAGACGTGTCAGCGGCCGTATCGAAGGCTGTGCACAGCCGCTATCCGGACGTACCGATCATCGCCTACATGGAGTCCGGTGGCACGGACGGCATGCACTTTCGCCGCGCAGGCATCCCGACCTGGGCGGTCAGTGGGGCGTTCATGAACCCGGATGATATGTATGCGCACGGCCTCAACGAGAGAGTGCCCATCAAGACCTTCTATGATGCACTGGACCACTGGAGCATCATCCTCCGCGAGCTTGCCAGCGACTGAGGCACACGACACGAATGACCGGTATCGTAACCGTGAATGAAACCACACTGCGGTCGATTCGCGCGGACATTACAACGCTTGCCGTCGACGCTATCGTGAACGCTGCGAACTCGTCGCTGCTGGGCGGCGGCGGGGTAGACGGCACGATTCACCGGGCGGCGGGCCCGGGGCTACTGGCGGAATGCCGGCAAATGGGCGGGTGCCCTACCGGCGAGGCCAGAATAACCAGAGGCCACCGGCTACCCGCGAAGCACGTGATTCATGCGGTTGGGCCTGTCTGGCGAGGCGGTTCCGCCGGAGAATCCGAGCTGCTCGAATCCTGTTACCGGAGCACGTTGGCCCTGGCAGCGGAGCATGGCATCGAGACCATCGCGTTTCCCTGCATCAGCACGGGAATTTTCGGTTTCCCCAAAGAGGACGCGGCCAGGATCGCCGTGACTGCGACACGGTCTTCGTTGTCCTCCATGGAGCCTGGTATCCGGGAGGTGACATTCTGCTGCTTCTCGACCGAGGATCTCGGAATCTACGAACGCCTCCTCGAACAGCAAGCGACCTGAAGCGGCCGCGCACGAGTACCGGCTACGCTTTCTCGGCGGGCTTGTCGCGCTTGATGACCTTCGCCACCAGGAGCACCGCGCTGCCCACGAACGCCAGCGACACGAAAAGTGTCGCAGCGTTGCCATTCGGAAAGTCCTCGGAAAACAGCTTGATGGCGACGAGAATGAGCAGCGGATAGGCCAGCCAGCGTGCCTCGGGCCAGCGCCAGTGCCGGCTCGATAGCGCCAGGGTAACCGATGCCACGGACAGCACGGCGGTACGGATGGACGCAAGCAATCCGAGGTTCGCCGCCTCGCTCGCTGCAGCGGCCAGAACCGGCGCCAGCACCGCGACAATCAGTCCGCCCACCTCCCAGACGGACAGCGCCAGCACGGTGAGCTGCGGAATTCCGGCCAGCTTTCCCCAGCGCTCGGACTGCTGCGCGACCGGGATGAATAGGCAGGCCACGGTCGCGATCGCGACCACGACATGGGTCCCTCGCAGACCGGGCCAGCCGGGCCCTGCGTCGCCTGCCAGGGCCTGCAGGCCAGTCGCCAGTATTCCGGAATAGATGCCTGCGGCGAGCAGCAGCAGCGTACATTGCAGGCTCAGGGCGACACGACCGGTACGCCCGCTCAGCACCGCCATCGTTGTCGCGAGAAACGACCACAGTATGGCGGCAGCAATGTGCGGCAATATCAGTCCGCTCCCTGCGAGTACGAACAGGAGGCCGAGCGTCGAATAGAAGAAGAAGTTGCGGCCACGGACCCGACGCGTTTCCGGCGAGAACGCCAGAGCGTAAGCGCTGCCGCCAACTACGATGCTGAGGATACCCATCAGACCCAGCCCGAACTGGCCGACCCTCGCCGCGACGATGGCGGCCGATAACGTAATGGCCGATGCCGCGAGTGCCTGCATGGGTTCGAACATCGCGACACTTTGGCCCTTGAAGTGCGAGCGATACACGAAACTCACCAGGTAAGTCAGCAGCAGAAACGTTGCGAAAATAGCCGCCGTGTCTGCTTCGACTGGCCACTGGTCGGTGGCGCTCAGGCCCACCAGTCCCAGTACGACGCCGTTGGCGCCGAAGGCCCCCAGCCACTGCAGACCTATCCAGTCTTTCGAATACGCGACCCATAAAGTCGCGACACCGAGCAGGATCAGTATGGCCGCTACCAGGTAGGCCGTGTGCGACACCATGATTATCGCGACGCCCGTCACGATGCCGCCCAACGTTGTCAGCCAGGCCAGCGTCCGCAGGTTGCGCTTCAACGCAACGCCGAGAGCCAGGGCGCAGAAGACAGCCAGCGCTGCCGCGCTCTGCTGGCCGGTCAGCAACTTGAAATGCTGGACAGCCTCCACGAGCAGCGGCATGGCAAGCACGATCGAGAGAGCACCGTAGACGGCAGCACTGGTGCGCTGCGCGTCGAAGGCGCCTTTGCGATAAGACATGTACAACCAGAACATCGCATACGTCGCGCCCATGAAGATGCCGATGCCGGTGGGAACGAACTGGAAATCGGTGATCGCCCTGAGCAGGTAGGCGCCGCCGAATATGAGCAGCGTATGGCCGATGTGCGTCGGAGCGCCCGCGACGATTCGGTGGGCTGCCGAGGATTCCGGCATCGGCTCGTCGACCGCAGCCTTCGCCGGTTTCTCCCCTTCCAGGACACTGAGCCGCGCCTCGACCCTGGCGAGCCGTGCTTCGAGTTCAGCAATCCGATCTTTCATGACGACG
The DNA here is from genome assembly GCA_041559075.1 of Woeseiaceae bacterium. Taxonomy (GTDB): domain Bacteria; phylum Pseudomonadota; class Gammaproteobacteria; order Steroidobacterales; family Woeseiaceae; genus UBA1847. Next base: position 4,235 of record JBFFEB010000006.1, read on the forward strand.
ACCTTGGTACATGTTCACGGTACGTCCGGATGTCGTCAGTACTTGGCTTCCTCGCCCCTCTCCAGCGACGGCACGAACTTGTTGATAATCCAGAACAGGACGAACGGCGTCACGATTACGGTCAGCGCACCGAACAGCCCTTCCTTGAAGGTCTCGAGGCTGTGGGGAATGATCGGGACGTGGTAGTGCATGTAGCCGGAGAACGACAGCGAGAATGCCTGTCCGCCGATCACGACGTTCCAGCGCATCATGAAAACGCCGAACAGAACCAGCAGCAGTGCGACCACGGTCCGTTTGAGGGTTCGTCCGGGCAGCAACAGGAGCACGAACGGCACCAGGTTACCCAGCGTGTACTGCAGCACGAAGATATTGACGAAGTCCTTGCCGTACATGACCGAGCGCAGAATATCCCAGGACTTCATCGCCGTGTAGCCGCGGAAGATGAGATCGAGGATCTCGAGGCTGATCGCCGCAATAAGGAAACCCAGCAGGTATGTCGTGGCTTTGGCAATGATGTCTATCTCTGCGCCCTTGATCTCGACAGCCGCGATTGCACCTTCCGTGCGGCGCTTCCGAAAAGCCTTCCACTCCATAATGACGATGTACGTCAGCATACAGAGCGCAATACCCGAAACCACGGCGGACATGATGAATATCACCGGCATCAGCGGCGACATCCACAGGGCATTGGCTTTGACCGAGCCGAAGATGAAACCCGCGTAGCCGTGCAGGAAACAGGCGACCGGAATACCGACGCCGGCCAGGATCTTTGCAGCCTTGTGATCGACCGCGAGGGCTTCCTCGCTGATGTCGAATGATCCCATCGTCAAAACGCGGTAGACGTTGAGCCTCAGCATGTTCCCGAAGCCTTCCTTGCCCTTGAGTTCGTTAACCTGATCCACGAAGTACTTGCGGTATACGAACCAGATTTCGCTGACGACGATAAGGCCGTAGGCCGTGAAGACGATGCCGAAGGCGGAGATCGCCGACGTGAAGTGTGGCGTCAGTAACGGCTCCATCGCCCGTGTCGGCTGCTGCAGGTGCAGCAGCAACGGCAGTCCGGCGGCCGGCAGCAGAGCCAGAGAAAACACGAGCGAAAACTGCGCGATCTCCTTGAGGTCCTTCTGGCCGAAGACGTGGTAGAGGGATGACAGCACGAACGCGCCGGCGACCAGGCCTGTCATGTACGGATACATGACGATCTGGATGCTCCAGTAGATGAATTCGTTCGGGTAGACGAACAGTTCTTTTATAGTCCACTCGACACCGTGAACAACAGCTTCGCTCGTCATGACATCACCTCACGTTCTCGTCGAGACCGATATAGAATACGTGTGGCTTGGTGCCGTATTCGTCCTTGAGAACCGCCACGCGCTCGGTCGTAATGATCTTGGTAACAGGATCGTCCGGATCCCTCAGGTTCGCGATCCTGCGGGCATCGAAGGCACAGGACTCGACGCAGGCGGGGTTCATGCCCTTCGTAATCCGGTGGTAACAGAAGTTGCATTTTTCCGCGACCTTGTGGACCGGGTGGAAGAAGCGCACGCCGTAGGGGCAGGCCATGATGCAGTAGCCACAGCCGATGCACCATTCCCTGTCGACCAGGACGACACCGTCGCCAGTCTGGTAAGTCGCACCGACGGGGCACACCTGCACGCACGGGGGGTTGTCGCACTGGTTGCAGAGCTTCGGCACGAAGAAGGCCTTGGCGATGTTCTCCGGATCGATTTCTTCGCCATTGATGACATTATCGATGAATCCGTCGCGCCCACCGTTCGGCGAGTCGATATGGGCCTGGCCGTCCTTCGTGATTACGTAGCGTTCGACCCACGTCCGGGTAACCGGTGCATCGTACGGAATCTCGTTCTCGTTCTTGCACGCTTTGACGCAGAGGCCGCAACCCACGCATTTACGCGTATCGACGAGGAAAGCCCAGCGGACGTTCGCGTTTTCGACCGCCGCCCTGGCTTCTTCGTTCGTCAGGAATGTAAAAGCACTGACAGGCAACACGCTCGCCAGTGTCCCGCCGCAGGCCTGCTTCAGGAAGTCTCGTCGTGAACAGCTCATTCTGATTTCTCCCTGGCTGGTTTCTCCCGGGGGTCGTGCGGTACGTGACAGGCCACGCATTCCCGGCGCCGCTTGTGCGTGCTGTTCCTGATGTTCGGCAGTTCGGAGCGCGCGTGGTTCGGGTAGTCGAGAGACTCGTGGCAACGCAGGCAATGCTCCCGTGCCCGTTCCAGGGGGAGCAACTCCACGTCGTCGGGATGACCCACCGCCGGACCGTGACAGTTTTCACACTCGATGGGAGCGTGCGGCGATGCGTTGAGCATCGCGACCTTTTCCTCGTGACACTCTACGCAGCTCTCGCGGCCCAGGTGCTTGACCGGAAAATCTTTCCATTCCTGCACATTGCCGAGGCGATAGAAGTTGTAGGTGAAACTCTCGCCGTGGACCCCGAAATCCTCGGGTACCAGGAATTGCCGGGCTATGAGCAGTACCACCACCAATCCGATGGCCAGCCACAGCGGGCGTAAGACGTGCCATTTCATTCTCGCTTCTCCCCCTGCACAGACAGGGCTGCGAATTAAAAAATTTGCCTGGTGTTTTTGTCCCCCATGTCTATGGATACGTACCTGCAGAGGGCTCCACAATACGTAGAATCCGTATCGGTCTTTCGTTGCGATGCTGCAAACGTGACCGATGAGCCCATGGCCTTGGGCTCATCGTCGCAGGGACGCGAGTCAACGGCCCGCGGCGCTCATCAGCCGCGTTTGGACATCGCCGAGGACAGGGCCTTGCGGCGAAGGTACCCGTAAACCTCGAGCAGCGGCAGTTCCTTCGGGCAGATGTCGTGACAGGCCATCAGGCCGATGCAACCGAAAACACCATCCTGGCTCGAAACCACTTCGAACCAGTCGTTGTCGTCGCGTTCGTCGCGGGGGTCCATCGCGAATCGGGCAACGCGATTCAGCCCGGCGGGACCAAGGAAGTCTTCGTTGACATTCGCGGCACCGCAGGAGGCCACGCAGCAACCGCATTCGATACAGCGGTCATTCTCGTAGATCGCCGCAGCGGTGTCGTCGTCCATACGCGCTTCCTGCGCATCCGGGTCGAACGCCTCCTGTGCGTGTATCCAGCCCTCGGTCTTCTCCACCATCTCCCGGAACCAGGTCCCGGTATCCACGGACAGGTCACCGATAAGCTTGAAGACCGGCAACGGGTGCAGCTTGATGACCTCGGGAAGATCCGAAGTCAGCGTACGGCAGCCGAGCGCCGGCCGGCCGTTCACCATCATGCCGCACGATCCACAGATGGCCGCGCGGCAGGCAAAATCGAACTGCAGGCTCGGGTCCTGTTTTTCGCGAATCTCGTTGAGCGCGATGAAAATCGACATGTACGGCGTTTCGTCGACTTCGAACGTCTGCATGTACGGCCGGGATTCGGGGTCCTCCGGGTTGTAGCGGAAGATCTCGAAGCGCAGCCGCCGTCCGGCCTGTGTTGTCTTGTCCGTCATACCGCCTGCTCCCACGCACCCCACTGAATTCGCGTGCCGATTGGGTCGACCGTGTCGAGCTTGCCGTGCTCGCGCTGTTTCTCATCGACGTTCGAGTTGTACTCGTCGACGGACACGGTCAGCTCGATACGCTCGTCGCTACCATAGCCCCGATGGCCCGGCGGAAGATCAATCAGCCCGACGGGCTCATAGCTGTAATTCGGTTCAGGCGCATCGACCGGCCAGCGAACCAGCGTCCTGTTCAGCCACTCTGCATCGTTTCGCAGCGGATAGTCGGTCCGGTAATGCGCGCCGCGGCTTTCTGTTCTCGCCAGCGCGCCCTCCGTCGTAACAAGCGCCAGGCGCAACATGTTCTTCAGCCTCAATGCGAACGTCAGTTCGGGATTCATGCCGGGCGCTTTCGAGCGCAGCACGGCGCGGTCGCACTCACCAAGCAATGTGCGCAGCTCGTCCACACCTTCCTGGAGCTCGTCACCGGTCCTGAAGATGCCGACCTTGTCCATCATCGTCGTAGCCATCGCGTCACGCAGCTCGTAGACGCTCGGGCCATCGCCGCTGCGGCCGAGCCAGTTTGCGGACCGCGATTCTGCGTGGCGGGTGGCCTCGAATGCGAGGCCGGTCTTCGCGTCGAGGGAGAACCCTTCCGCCTGGCGCGCAACACTGCGTCCCACGATACGACCGGCAACGATGGTCTCGGCCAGGCTGTTGCCGCCGAGCCGGTTGAAGCCGTGCATATCCCAGCATGCCGCTTCGCCGGCCGCGTACAGGCCCGCCAGGTTGTAGGCTTCACCATCCTTGTTGACGCGCACGCCGCCCATCGAATAGTGCTGCGTAGGCCGCACCGGGATCAGGTCGTGGGCCGGATGCAGGCCGACGAAGTCGCGCGTGATGTCGAAAACTTCGCGCAGTTTCGTCGTAACGTGCTCCTCGCCCAGATGGCGGATGTCGAGCCACAGGTGCGGCCCGTACGGCGTCTCGACGCCCTTGCCGTCGCGCATCTGCTGCGCCATGTGGCGGGACACGACGTCGCGGCTGGCAAGCTCCTGCTTGTGCGGCTCCAGTTCCACCATGAACCGGTGCAGGTCCTTGTTCAGCAGGTAGCCACCGTCGCCACGGCAGCCCTCGGTCAGAAGGATGCCGCTCGGTATCAGTCCCGTAGGATGGAACTGCACGGCCTCCATATTGCCGAGTGGCACGACGCCGGTATTGAGCGCGATCGCGGCGCCCATGCCCTCGTTGATCGTCGCGTTGGTCGTGAACTGTCCGTAGATGCGGCCATATCCGCCTGTCGCGATGACCGTCGCTTTGGCGAGAATCGGGTAGTGCTCGCCGGTACGCAGGCAGCGGGCCACGGCACCCCAGCAGCGAGAACCGTCGTGAATGAGTTCGACGGCTTCCGTGCGGTCACGAACCTCGACGCCGAGCCTTACTACCTCGCTGTCTACGGCATACAGCACGGCATGACCTGTGCCCGCAGCCGCATAACAGGCCCGCCACTTGGCGGTGCCGCCGAAGTCGCGGTGCATGATCAGGCCATCGTTCTCCATGGCCTCCTCGATCTCGACGCGCTCACCCTTGATGAAGTAGCTGTTCTTGCCACCGCGAACGCGCGTCCAGGGCACACCGAAATGTGCTAGCTCGCGCACCGCAATCTGTGCTTCCTCGGCGAAGATGCGCGCCACTTCCTGGTCCGCACCCCAGTCGGAACCGCGCACGGTATCGAGAAAATGCAACGTGGGGTTGTCCCCTTCTGCCTTGACGCAGTTGCCGAGAGACGCCTGCATGCCGCCCTGTGCCGCACAGCTGTGGCTGCGCCGCGGCGGGACCAGCGAGAGAATAAGAACGTCGTGACCGGCCGCGGCTGCCTCGATGGCGCAGCGCTCACCGGCAAGCCCACCGCCAATGACCAGTACGTCGGTGCTGACAAGTGAACCGCTCATGAGCCTGCCCCCCCGATCAGAAATGCAAGAGGCGGCGGCAGCACACCGGACAGCACGAGCAACACGACGATGCCGAGACCCAGGAAGAACCACAGCAATACTCGCTCGATGGCGTGTATCGCGGTCCTTGACAGCATCGCGCCCGCACCCCACTTCGTCGCAAGCCGGTACAACCCGATGCTGGCATGGAACTCGACGCAGACCAAAAGTATCGCGTACGGCAGCCACAGGCCGGCCTGCACGCGCTCCATCGTCGTTACCGCCTCGATGCCGACGCGCGTGCCGAATAATTCCGTCAGTACATCCATGCCGAGCAGGATGATGTGGAAGCTGCCGAGTACGAGGATGATCATCCCCGTGCGCACCTGCCAGATCCACAGCAGCGATTCCGTGTGCGGATGGAACGGTGAGAACTCGCTAGCGCTCGCAACCTTCTCCCGGCCCGAGCGGTTCAGTCCTTTGCCGAGTTCCAGCATCTTCTTGCGCTCCCGCAACTGCGCGGGAATTTTGCGGCTTGCCAGCACGGCGTGCGCACAAAACAGCACGAGAATCGCCGCGACCGTCGGCTGCGCGATGTAGTAGTCCTCGAGCATCGTTGCCAGCCAGTTGAAGCCGCGTTCGCCCGTGAGTATCGATCCGACGAGCACCATGTGGCCCCACATGAACAGGGCCAGGAAAAGCCCACTGCCACCGCTGATGACTTCGTAAGTGAGTTGGCGTTTGGCGGTGGTCGTCGGGTTTATCGTGTTCATTCTGATTGCAACATGGTTACGAGATCGGGATTTTCTTCTTCTTCCGCGAGGACCAGGTGACACGTATCGCAGTCGTCGCCGATCTGCTCACGGTCCGCTGTTCTCATTCTGCGATTGTGGCAACGGGTGCAGCCATCCGACTGCTCGTGGCCGATATGATTCGGATAGGTGTCCCACCAGACATTCATCTGCGGGAACACATTCACGCTATAGATATCGCCAAGCGCCACATCGGCTTCGTCGATCGCGTCGGACTTCTCGGCAGCGACGTCTGGATAATTTTCCGCGTAATACGAACGCAGTTGTTCGCGAATTGCCTCTCGAGCAGCTTCGTGGCTCTCAAACTCCTGGTCCACGATGCGCACCGCCTCGCGTTTGACAAACGGCAATGACCGGTCGACGCGCCCCTCGTTGATAACCCGATCAACCTCTACGTGCGCCGGCTCGTAGATATGACTGGGCCGATTGTGGCAGTCGACACAATCCATGGTGCGCCACAGTCCACCTTCTTCCGGCGCCTTGCGGTCCGCGTACGTAACCACCGTGCCGTCGGCTTTGGTCATCTCGACTTCGTAGATTTCCTCGCGGGTTTCGTCAGACCGGTAACGTATTTCGAAGTCCGGATTGACGTGCCAGTGGATGCCCGTACCGCCCGTGCCTTCTACACCGCCTACTTTCATGACCAGCGCCGTTGTCAGCTCCGTATTCGCCTCGTCTTCCTTGTAATGCTTTATCACGCGCAGTTTGTCGCCAATGTGCTTTGTCGGCCAGTGACACTGCTCGCAGGTGTCGCGCGCCGGGCGCAGTTCGTGCAGCGGCGTCGGCACCGGACGGGGGTACAGATCGAATGCGACCGCGACGAGCTGCCAGGCACCATCGAGCTTCGACTTGACGAACCAGTCGGCGCCAGGACCGATGTGGCATTCGGCACAGGCAACGCGAGAATGCGGCGAACGCTGATGCGCCGTGTGCTCCGGCTGCATCACCGTGTGACAGGCCGTCCCGCAAAACTCGATGCTTTCCATGTAGTGCACGCCCTTGTAGGTGGCACTGGCGAGAATCACGATGTTGAGCATCGTCGCGCCGAGGAAAATCAACGTCCAGCGTTGCGTGGCCGGCCTGTTAAGATCGAACACCGGCATCGCCGCTATGGCTTCATCGCCATGCAGTCGGCGTATCTTCCGCCGGTACAGCAATGCACCGATCGGGATGAGCAGCAAACCGGTGACGAAGATCATCGGCAAAATCAGGTACGTCAGGATTCCGATATACGGTCCACCTTCGAACCCGAATTGCTCCATCGTGAACAGGCAGGCCATAAGCACGAGGCTCGCGACGGCAAGCGCGGTGCCGATCAGGCTGATCACGTTGTGGGTGATGGATGCAAGAAAGTCTTTGAACATGGCAATCCTCGAGTGCGTCGTTGGCCGGCGTTATTACTTATTCTGATCAGTGGCTGAGCAGTGCCCAGATTATACCGATCGCAAGTGCGATCCCGATGGTAAGGAAGATCGTGCCCCAAATATAGGCGGTCAGGCTCTCCGCTTTGGTCGGCGGATCGACAAGATAATCCTCCAGCTCATTGTTATCGACCAGCCGCTGATACTCGAGTGGTCGTTCTGCTTTGAATTTGTGCAGCGGCATCTTGCCCGTGAACACTACGAGGTCCATCGGGAAGCTCTCCGGGCGCAGATGCGTGTGGAAGAAGTGGAAAATGAAGATGAATCCGGTAGCCAGCAGAGCCTCGTCACTGTGAATGACGTGAGCCGCGTTCAGCGTCCAGCCCGGCAGGAAGCGCGTGAAGAAATCCGGGAACCACAGCATCAGGCCCGAGAGGCCGATGATCATGACGCCCCAGAAGACCGCGAGGTAGTCGAACTTCTCCCAGTAGGTCCAGCGATCGCCCACGGGCCTGTCGCCGAGATACAGGAAGTAACGGATATTGCCGATGAATGCGCGGACGTCCTGTGGCTGCGGCGTCATGGAGTTCGGCCCCCAGAACATCCCCGGCTCCTTGCGGACCAGCCAGCGGATGAACACGTTTCCGACATGGAACGCCATGTAACCGAAGGTGCCAATCGCAGCAAGGCGGTGGATCACCCGCGCGAAATCGATACCGCCGAGCATTCCGATCAGGGTCTGCGCCCACGGCATGTCGTGGAACTTGAGCGGCAGGCCGGTCAGCGCGAGCAGCAGGAACGTCGTGATTATGACGACGTGCATGCTGATGTTCATCGCATTGAAGCGTCTTATGTACGGCCCGTGCTTATCGCGCTCTTCCTTGAACTCGCCCTTCACGAGCGCAACCATCGAACGCTGCAGCCACAGCAGGTCGTGCACGCCGAAGAACGCGAAGACGCCGATCAGGAGGCCGGTCATGAACACCCAGACCACGTAAACGGCGAAGTCGTCTTCGGGATCCTTCGGATCGTTGTGCGGATTAAACGTCGCGAAAGAAGCCGTTATACCTTCGTGGCAGTGAGCGCAGGTGGCGAGAAGATTGTCCGGATTCACGCTGGAGCGTGGATCCTCCTTGCCCATGTTCTGGTGCGGCGTGTGGCAATCGGAGCAGTTTGCGCCGGCCGCAAGCCCCAGGTCGGTCGCCTGGCCGTGGAAACTGTCTCTGAATGTACCCAGCTGCGCGTCATGGCAGTTGCCGCAGGTCTCCGGCGTCTTCAGTCGCGCTTCTGCCGAAATCGGATCGGCGGTGCCGTGGCTCGAATGGCAGTCGATACAGACCGGCCCTTCTTCACCCGCCTGCCAAGCGAGGCCATGGGCGCTCTGTTCCCGCCAGGTTTCCAGCAGCAGCGCGTGACAGGTACCGCACATCTCGGGCGCGTTCGCGCGCGCGGTCGGTGCGTTTTGATCGTCGACTGCGAGGATCTTGTGGCTGCCGTGGCAGCTACTGCAGCTTGGCGCCGCTGTAAGACCAGATAATAGGAGAGCCCGGCCGTGCTCGCCTTGGATAAACTCCTGCAGCGGCGTCTTCGGATTATCGTGGCACGCTCCGCACTGGTCGATCTGGTTGATCGCCGAAACCCTGCAATCATGCTCCTCGACCTTGCGAATCGAATGCGGGTCGCCGTGGCAGTCGATGCACGCAGCCTGGTCCTTGTGAATGCTGCGGCCGACCGTTCGCAGTTCTCGGCCGTGACAGTTGCCGCAGCTGTCTGCGTCGGTCAGCGGCTCGACACCCCGCTTGTGACGCTTGTCCGTGATGTTCGTGTGACACTCGCCGCACGCGACGTCAGGATGCGCAGAGGACGTATACTCGACATCGTCGTGACACCCGAGGCAATCCAGATCCTGGGCGTACACGACTGCTGTGACGAGGAGAAATCCGAGACCGAGAAACGTTTTCGCGCACGTGGGCCTGGCAGCGGCCGTATCCATTGTCCTGAATCACTTTGTGAGCGGCTTTGGGAACCTAAGTACTACCCGGCCGGGGATTATGCTATTGCGGTTTCCCGAAGTCGGCTTTCGGATTGAAACAGTGCCGGACCGGCAGGTCGTCCTTTAGGGGCGCGCCTGGGCGAACTATCGGATTCAATGGATTCGCGATTCCAGGACCGCGCCCACCTGTAGCAGCGGGCCTCGGCCTGGGCCCGCGATCGCGTCCGCGGCGACCTAGGGCGAGTACAGCGGCGCGATGTCGATATAGATCCTGTAGAGGGAAATCAGGCCGCCGTCCGTTTCGAACACATTGCAGAACGGCAAGGTAACGGCACTACCGTCGTGACGCGTATAAGTAACCTCGCCTTCGCACACGACTGTGTTGCCCTCGGCGACCATGCGCCGCACCTCATGGCTGATTGCGGCGATCGAGGAGAAGAAACCGCCGACGGCTTCACGGATACCTTCACGCCCCCGGACCGGTGGCGCGGAGCCGAAGCGGAATTCTCCGTCCGGCGCTATGAAACCGAGAAAAGCCTCCGTGTCCATCGCATCGATGGACACGAAGAGCTTCCCGAAATCAACGCCCCCGAAGGAGCGGTCCGTCATTGCTGACTGGCGTAGTAGTGTACGAGCGCCTTGACGTCGTCATCGCTTAATGCGCTGACCTTCTCTTCCATTTTCTGCGGCTGCTCGCGCTCACCCGAGCGATACTCCGCGAAGGTGTCCATCAGGTAGCCCATCTGCTGGCCTGCCAGGATGCTCGCCTCGTCTTCGGGGTTCGCACCTCCCTCGGAGTGGCAGCGATCGCACTCTGCCGCATGCAATGCCTTGCCGGCTTCGGCGAGCGCCGCGTCGAAATCCTGCTTCGCCGCAACAAAAGGTTGCCCCGCATAGTAGGCGGCCACTTCGTCGATCATGTCATCGCTCAGGTCGGCCGTTATCGCGCACATCGTCGTCGCGGCACGGCTGGTATCGCCCTGCTTGTACTGGGTCTCGGTGCACGGCCGGGCCTCGTCGCGGAAGATGTAAAGGGCGTCTGAGTGCACGAACTCCGGAATGCCGGCAATCGTCGGCACGTCGGTCCACTGGCTGACGCCGTCATTGCCGTGGCAGCCGTTACAGTTCTCGACGACAGCGTCCAGGTCCCCTGCCACTGCAAAAGCGGCGAAGAGACCGAGCGTCAGTGAAATTGCAACAGAGATTAAGTGCTTCATGAGATCCCCTTTTTCCGATTGAAAAATCGCAGTGTTACTTGTACCACAGGCTTCGTTAACCAGAGCTGAACGGTGCCCACTATAAATCAAGAGATTGGTATACAACAGGCCGCAGCTCCCGCCAGGCACGGAGCCGCGGCCAACCCCTGTGTGCCATAGCGCGACTGCGACTCCAATAGGTAAACGCCGTAACTAATGGTGCAACTCGACCCTGGCTCTGCCATCAGCGATCTCGTGCAGCCGCTCCCAGTCGCAGATTTCGATTTTGCCGCGCGACGTGTGGATGGCGCCATCGCGTTTCATGCTTGCCATCATCCGGCAGACGGTCTCCTCGCTGAGACCCAGCAGGTTCGCGATCTCGAGCCGCGAGAACGGCAGTGGGTAAGTGCCGTTGCCGTTTTTCGATTTCGGGGTTATCACCAGGATGAACGAGGCGATCTTCGCAGCCGCACAATTGTGCCCCAGCACCTCCGTCAGGGAACGGCTGTGCGCGAGCTGCGCATTCATCGACCGGATCAGGCGCATTGCAAGGTCGGCCCGGGTTGAAATCATTTCAAGCAGGGTCCTGTGGTAGACCTTGCAGGCCCTGACGTCAGTTGCAGCAATGGCCGTGTATGCGTAGCGCTCATCGCTCATCGACTGCAGGCCAACCAACAGGCTTCTCGGGGTACTGAGGCCCACGATCTGCTCACGCCCGTCAGGACTGTACGAACAGATCTTCACCATACCGTCGGAAACGGCGAACAGGCAGGCACTCGGCTGGCCCTGCACGAACAGGACCTCACCGGCTCGGAATGAAACTCGCTGCACCAAGTCATCGAGCGAGCACCGTATTTCGGCGGATGAGAACTCACCCTCTGCTTCACGGATTTCCTGGAATGGACAATGGCAGGTGCTGCACGGCATTGGCGGCCCCTCTGGTAAGTTCTTTAGCCTTTGTGGTTATTCGATTAATTAGTCGATGTGTTGGCTCCCGTCGATAGCGGCTTTCCGGGAAATATTTCGGTATTTACTTACCTGGGACTGCGCTTTGTCAGTGCAGGCCCCTGTCAGCCGCTTTAAAATATCGAGTTATCTTTGTGCTCCTACTCGCCTTCCCGGGTACGCCGCGTGTCTCCGGAGGCGTCGTCGGGCAAGGCCAGCCGCCGCTGAAAACGCCTACGTATAAACCGCCAAAAGCGCTTCTGCGAGTACGCATATTCCACGTCTATTTTCGGCATCGAAATTGACAATAGTCAGTGCCGCAAAATCTGCCCTTGCCTAGTCTATGCGAAGCGCCGGGCATCCGCCCCGAACAACTCCAATGGCGGTTTCCGGACTCAGTCAATTATTGATGCACGAACGCATAGGAGTACAACAATGAACCGGTTCGACGCACTGAAACGATGGGCCTGGTCGATTTTCGTCATCTGTGTCGTCGCGTTCGGATTTGCCGGATGCGAAGGCGATGACGGCGCAGCAGGTCCTCCGGGACCAACAGGTCCGGCAGGACCTCCGGGCGCAGACGGACAGGATGGCACCGATGCCACGGCCGATCCCCTTGCGGCGGCCAAGGTTGAAAGCTGCAACACCTGCCATACTGGCGCCGGCGAAGATCACCAGGCAATTTACGACAAGTACGTCGACGAAAGTGCCTTCGTGATGACCTTCACCAGCTTTACCACGGCACCCGGCGCGGTTGCGGGCACGTTCGACGGCACGCTCAATGTTACGATCCTGAAGAACGGTCTGCCGTTCGAGGATCTTGACCTGCTGGCAACAGGGGGTCCCGACGTGGGACAGGCCTATTTCGCCGTGGTGAATTACGACGGCCCGAACCAGGACTACTCGCTCGGACGCCAGGCGCTTGGTAATGCTACGCAGCCCACGCCGGGCAATTACGTCTTGACGGCAACGGGCCTGACCTTCGACCCGACCGTCAGCGGCCAGGTCTACGGCTACATCGCCCAGACACCGCTGCTCAAGCATGCGGGGAGCGCGGGCTCCGAGCTGCCAGCCGGCACGCACGTGCATCTCTACGATGACGTCGCGAACGCCGCGATCGCTTTCGGCGATGCGCAGGCCGGTTCCGCGAACGAGTACGTATCGGCGGCGAACGTGAGCGGCTGCAACAAGTGCCACGGCACCCCGTACCTGAAGCACGGTTTCCGGTCGGCCGAAGTAACCGGCTTGCCGGACTTCTCGGCGTGTAAGACCTGCCACTACAGCGGACGCAACGGCTTCGTTACGGATTGGCAGTACATGGTCGACCAGCCGTTCAACTGGGCGACCGGCGTGGATGACGGGGGCATCTATACCTACGAAGGCTCCATCATGAACGACACCCACATGTCGCACGTGATGGAATTTCCGTATCCGCAATCCGCGCAGAACTGCGCCACGTGCCATGAAGGCAAGCTTGACGTAATCCTGGCCGATGCCCAGTTCAAGGCGGAAACCTGCCTGAGCTGCCATCCGGTGAACGGCACGGACACATGGCCGGAAGATGAAGGCCTCGGAATCGAGGAAAACCAGAAGTACTTCCAGGCGAATCGCGCACCGGCACTCGCATACCTGTGGGCTCGCGCCGGGGTGGACGGCTTCCACAACCCGAACCTGGACTGCCAGAATTGCCATGTTGCAGCAGCCAGCACTGCTCCGGTATTCACGACCTACCACACGGGCTACGACATCAACATCACGGATGAGAATGGCGTTCGCTACGCTGATGCTTACTCGGTCTCGATCGACGCGGCCAGCTACGATTCGGCGACCGGACTGATCACGGTCGAGTTCAGCGCCTCGGATCCGGCGATCGTTCCCGAGCTGTACATCTCCTTCTACGGCTGGAACAGCAAGAACTTCATCGTCGACGGGCACTTCAGGGATGGAAACGCCGCATGCTCGGGCCGGCGGCCTGGCTGCCAGATGGAGTATGTGCCCCTGAGTCGCCGGCTTGTTGACGATGAGACGGCAACCGACACGAACCCGATCTTCGCCGAGGACCCGGCGAGCAACCCGACCGATGGTTACATCGTGACGGCGGATCCGGCTCAGTGGCAGCTGACCAAGACGCCACTCGTCCCGGCCATGATCGCGGACGGCACCATCACGAGGATCGAACTCATGGTGGCACCGGAACTCAACCTGTCCGATCTGGCCACTCCGGGTCCGAACCGCCGTGTCGTGCTCGAGGGTAAGAGCATGACGTTGAACCTGGGGACCAACGCGGTAGAAGACGACTACTTCAAGGGCGTCAACGCGGCGGTCAGCACCGCGAAGTGCAACGTCTGCCACGACGCGCTGGCCAGCAGCTTCCACAGCGAATCCGGCCGTGGCGGTGACGGCATCCAGATCTGCAAGAACTGCCATAACGTGACGTACCCCGGCGGCCACCTCGAGATGGCTTCGCGTTCGATCGACAACTACGTGCACGCGATCCACTCGTTCCAGGAGTTCGACGAGGGCTATGTGCTCGACGAGTTCGACCCGGTCTTCGCAAAGCGCTACGACCAGCACATCAACCACGTGTTCCCGAACTTCACCATCCGGAACTGCGAGGCGTGCCACGTCAGTCCTGAAGACGGGAACGGCGCCGTCGTCTACAACGTGCCCGACCAGTCGAAGTCGATGCCCAGCGTACTCTCCGCATCCTACGACCCACTGACCTGGTATGAGATCGTTGATGGCCTCGCCGTCGAGGACCCGGCGGGCCGGAATATCAGCGGCTCGATCCCCGAGTTCGTGACGGGCGCTGCGTCGCGGGCCTGCGGCGGATGCCACAGGGCCAGGTTCATCAACAGGGATCTGGCGGGCGACCTCGCGGCATGGAACGCACACACGGAAGCGTTCGGCACGTACGTCGAGAATGGTGAGCTGGAAGAAGGCGGCGATGATGACGGAGTCCTGTACGGCGTCATCTTCAAGATCATGGAACTCTTCAAGTAAACCCGGAAATCGAGGCGGGCGTTCTTGCCCGCCTCAATCTGGAACTCAGTCAATAACCAAAGGCCGGGAGATCACCCTCCCGGCCTTTTTCATGCGCATATCTCGAAAGCCGCTTCAGCCCCGGGGCGGCAGCATCGAATTCTTTTGCATATCAGAGGTTTCTAATACACCCCTCCAAAGCGCCTGCTATACAGTGCCAAAGGACTGAATACGTACATCTACGAACACCCGAGCGGCGAATTCCTGCCTTGGAATTGGTCCAGATCGCTGTACTATTTGGCAGTGGGAAAAGAACAGCGGCAGGTACACGTCTGCCCTCAACAACACGCTAGGGTGACCAAAAATGGCAAGCTTCTTGAACCGCTCGAGCCGGATTGCATCTCTCATTCTCTTCGGCCTCTTCCTTGCTGGCTGTGAAGGCAACGATGGCGCCTCTGGCGCAGACGGCGCGCCCGGGCCTGCCGGACCGCCGGGACCTCCGGGACCGTCCACCGGCAGCGGCATACCCGTTGATTCGGTTGATAGAATCAATATCGCTGTAAACAGCGTGGCCGTACCTTCGGGCGGTGGTGCACCGACGGTATCGCTAACCCTGACCAACGACCTGAACCAGGGGCTGGTCGGGCTGCCTGCCCGCGACATCCGCTTCGTGTTGTCGCAGCTGACGCCCGGAACCGGCGGCAGCTCGAGCGAGTGGCAGTCCTATGTCACCAGGGACACAGGAACTATTACGAACGGACAGGCGACGACCGAGCGAGGCTCGGACGGCACCTTCGTCGATAACAACGACGGCACCTACACGTACACGTTCGCCAATAACCTCGATGCATACCCGGCAGGCCCCGCATACGATGAAACCAAGACCCATCGCCTCGGCATCGAGATCCGCGGCCAGGCGCCGATTTCCTCGAACGGCATCGTTACCTTCGTGCCGGCAGGCGGGGACCCGACATTCGAGCGCAGGATTGTCGATAACAACACCTGTAACGCCTGTCACGACCGCCTGGAATTCCACGGCGGGCCGAGGACCGACGTGGACTACTGCGTGACCTGCCACAATCCCTATTCGATCGACGGCGACACCGGCAACACCGTCGACATGAAAGCCCTGATTCACAACATCCACGCTGGCCGAGACGGCTACGTGATTATCGGTCACGAGGGTACTGTTCACGATTATTCGAACATCAAGTGGACGCAGGATGTGCGTAACTGCCAGACCTGCCACGAAGAGAATGACGAGAACACGCCGCAGGCGAGCAACTGGCGCGAAGTGCCCAACCGCGCGGCTTGCGGCACCTGCCACTATGACGACGGCGTGCCTGGCACCGACAACGATTTCGCTATCGAAGACGGCATCCACCCGGCGGGCCTCGTGTTCACGGACGACACCCAGTGCATCAACTGCCACGGCCCCGATGCGACCGTTGCCGACGGCAGGTTACGGGTTGCACGGGCGCACGAGATCCCAACGCAGCTCGCCAGTAACTTGTTCCAGTACAACGTCATCAGTATCGCGAATGCAGCGGTAGGGCAAACGCCCTCGGTCACTTTCTCCGTGACCAATCCGCAGGACAACGATTCCGCCTACGATCTCGGCACGGATCCTGCCTGGACGGCGTGCAACGGCACGAGCCGCCTTGCGGTGACCCTGGCCTGGACGACAGACGACTATACCAATTCGGGCAGCGGTAACGCGCCGGCGCAGCCCGTGTCGATGAATCCGTTGACCGCTTGCGGCGGCACCGCGACCAATAATGGCGACGGGACCTTTACCGTAACATCACCGGTACCGGTACCCGCGGGCATAACGGGCACGCTCTCGGCAGGCCTCGAAGGCCACCCATGGGTGGATATCGACGGCGACGGCGCGGCCGGATTCAGCGAGCGGATCGCGGTGAAGAACGCGATCCGCTACCAGGGTATCGACGGCGCGGCCGTCGTCAAACGGCGTAATGCGATCGCGATCGAGCGATGCGACCAGTGCCACAACCAGCTGACCATACACGGCAACAATCGCACGGACGAACCCGAGGTGTGCGTCCAGTGCCACAACCCGAATGCGACGGACATCAATCGCCGCAACCCGCCGTGCTCCGATGACCTCGGCACGGACGACGTACCGATCGATTTCAAGCGCATGATCCACCGGATCCATTCGAGCGGCGCCACCGGCGTACCCTTTGAAGTCTGCGGTTTCGGCAACAGCACGCACGTTTACGACGTAACTTATCCCGGCCAGATCAGGAACTGCGAAGGCTGTCACGAGACTCCCGATCCCGACGAGGAACGGTTCCCGTATCACCCGGTTGAAGCAGGCACGATTCTCGGCACCACGATCTCCGCGGGCGCCGATCTTGCCTCACCGACCGACGACGTCGTGATTTCGCCGAATTCGTCGGTGTGCTCGAGCTGTCATGTCTCGAACCTCGCGAAGCTTCACATGGAACAGAACGGAGGCAATTTCGCCGCAACGAAGAACCCGGATGGCACGCTGAATCCGGCCGACGTAGAAAGCTGCGCGCTCTGCCACGGCCCCGGACGCTCGGCTGACGTGCAGGAGGTTCATGGCGTAACCGACTTCCAGTTCAACTGATCCGCAGGGGAAGGATGCTGCCATGAGGCTGCTCTCACTAGTAATTGCAGGAACCCTGCTGGCCACCCTGGCCGTCGGTAACGCTGACGGCCAGGAAGGGCCCGACTACAGCCGCGAAGGCGCCGATACCTGCCTGTCGTGCCACGAAGACGAGTCGATGCTGGCGATCTTCCGCACCAAGCATGCGGTACCGTCGGATCCTCGCAGCCCGTTCGGCCACGGCCAGCTACAGTGCGAAGCCTGCCACGGTCCCGGCGGCGACCATGCCGGCCGCGTGCGCCGCGGCCAGGAACGCCCGGCAATCCCGTTCTTCCACTTCGGCAGCACAACGACGGTGGAAGAACAGAATGGCCAGTGCCTCGACTGCCACAACAGCGGTGTCGGTTTCGGCTGGCACGCCGGGGAGCACCCGGTGGATGAAGTCGCCTGCGTCGACTGCCACCAGATGCACATCGCCCGCGACCCGGTGCTGCAGACGGCGACGCAGCCGGAAGTCTGTTTCGACTGCCACCAGGCGCAGCGCACCGAGACGATGAAGGCGTTCGCCCATCCGTTCTCGCAGGACAAGATGGACTGCACCGGCTGCCACAGCCCGCATGGTGACGACGCGGCAACGAGCCTCGTGCGCCAGACGGTCAACGACACCTGCCAGCAGTGCCACGCCGAGCAGCGCGGGCCGTATCTCTGGGAGCACGCGCCGGTCAGCGAGGACTGCACGCTTTGCCACTCGCCGCATGGTTCGAACCACCCCGGCATGCTAGCGAAACGCGCGCCGCTGCTGTGCCAGAGCTGCCATTCGCAGTTCGGTCACCCGAGCGTTCCGTACGGGCCTGACGATCTCATTGGCGGCACGCCATCCCGGTTCCTGCTGGGCCAGAGCTGCCTGAATTGCCATTCCCAGGTGCACGGATCGAACCATCCCTCCGGCTCCAAACTGATGCGGTGACGAGGATGAACAACACGCAATCGAAACTGTTACTCGCTCTCGGTGCGATCGCTTTCGCGCCGGGCATTGGGGCGCAGGAAGTCGATACCAGTGACTGGGCCTGCGAATACTGCCCGTTCCAGCAGGGCCACGAGGGCGACTACGAGGTCGGCGCCAGTAGCGTTAGCGACGACTCGGCCTACTTCGGGAACGCGACCGGTTACGACGAAGAAGGCGCTTACGGCAACCTCGACGGCGAGGGCTCCTATGCCAGCGGCGCCTACCGCATGAACTGGACCCTCGAAGATCTCGGTCTCGACTCCCGCGTCGCGGAACTCGAAGGCAGCCACGCAGGCAGATTCGACTACAACATCGGTTTTCGCCAGATGCCGTACCGGCAGTTCACAACGACGTCGTCGATCTTCGCGGAGACCGCCGATTCCCTGTTGCTGCCCGCCGGCTGGGTCCGCGCGCCGACGACCGACGGCTTCACGGCTCTCGACTCGAGCCTCGCGAGCCGCAACATCGAGAGTGACAGGAACATCTACACGATCGGCGGCCGTTATCTCGC
Source organism: Woeseiaceae bacterium (assembly GCA_041559075.1). Classification (GTDB taxonomy): domain Bacteria; phylum Pseudomonadota; class Gammaproteobacteria; order Steroidobacterales; family Woeseiaceae; genus UBA1847. The sequence continues at coordinate 23,070 of JBFFEB010000006.1, forward strand.
AGGCAGTCGCTTCAGCTTCTCGCTGGACTACCGGCGCCAGGAGAACGACGGCACGAAGATCCAGGGCGGCTCGACGTATACGAACGCGAGCCTGCTGCCGATGCCGTTCGACTACGTCACCGACGAGGTCGATTTCGAGGCGCGTTACGGCGCCGACAACAGTTTCGTGGCCTTGAGCTGGTACCTGTCCGACTTCCAGAACGACAATACCGCGCTGTTCTGGCAGCAGCCGTTCACCGGTGCGGCCGGCGCGGACACGCTGGCACAGGCCCAGGCACCCGAGAGCCGTTTCCAGCAGCTGACGCTCGCGGGCGGGTATTCGTTCCCGGACTTGCGGACAGTCATGAGCCTGTCCGCTTCGCTCGGCCGGATCACACAGGATACGGAGTTCCTGCCGTACACGACGAACGCAAGCCTCGCTGCGGATCCGCTGGCGCGGCCATCGCTCGACGCCGAGGTCGATACGACCAATATCGCCGTGGGCATAACGTCGCGAATATTCAAGAAGGGCCGCGTCAAGTTCAGCTACCGCTACGACGAGCGCGATAACACCACTACGCAGGACACCTGGAACCGCGTCATCGTCGACACCTTCCCGGACGGCGGCGAAGAACTCAACATCCCGTACAGCTTCGAGCGGTCTTATCTGAGCCTGAGTGGCGATTACGACCTGTTCGACATGCTCAAGGTATCCGCGGGCTACGACCGCAAGGACATCGACCGCGACTTCCAGGAGGTTGCCTCGCAATCCGAAGACACGGGCTGGGGCCGGGTACGCATCCGTCCGGGCCAGAGCTTCGACATCGAGCTCCGCGGCGGCGCTTCGAAACGCGACGAGGACAACTACGACGAAGCATTTGCGGCCGCCACGGGCCAGAACCCGCTGATGCGCAAGTACCATCTCGCCTACCGCTACCGCGAATTCGGCGATGCGACGCTCAGCTGGTCGCCGGGCGGTGCACCAGTCTCGATCACGTTGACCGGCCTGTTTGCCGATGACGAGTACACGCGCTCCGAAGTCGGCCTCACGGCCGCCGAGGAACTGAGTGTCGCGCTCGACTTCGGCTGGTCGGTATCGGAGAACACCTCGCTTTACCTCAATACCGGCTACGAGTCGCTCGAATCGACGCAGTTCGGTAGCGAGTCGTTCGCCGATGCGGACTGGCGCGCGGATAACGAGGACGAGTTCACGACGATCGGCGCAGGCTTCAACGTCCGCGAGATCGGCGAGAAATTCGATCTGCAGCTCGACTACATGCGCTCCGAAGGCACCTCCTCGATCAACCTCGACTCGGCGGCAGACGCGCCGGCCGCGTTCCCCGACCTCGAGACGACGCTCGATTACCTGAGGATTCGCCTCGGGTTCAGGCAGTCGGATCGCATCCAGTGGAACCTGTATGCGCTTTACCAGACTTTCGAAACCGAGGACTGGGCGCTCGAAGGCGTGACGCCCGATGCACTGCCGCTCCTGTTGTCGCTGGGCGCAACGCCGTACGACGATGAGCAGGTCATCGTCGGTCTGGGCTTCCGCTATACGATGGGCGGCAAAAAGAAAGAAGAGTAAGACTCTGTTGGCAGGAGCGCGCCTCCGCGCGCTCCTGCCACACTCGCGAAACGCAGCCGCAGGAGCGGCCCTCGTGCCCTGATGCCGCTCTTCTCTTGAGGCAGGCCGCTCCGATGCCTTTTCTCGTCATGGCTCACCGCGCTACGCGCGGCTGCGCTTTACTTCCTCGAAAAGGACATCCTCGCAGCCCGCCCGCCAAGCCCGGCCGCAGCGCCGTTCGCACCGGTCAGGGCGGACCGGGGCGTTTGTCGACCGAAGTAAAGCGGACCGAAGGGAGCCATGAGGGAGACAAATGCCCCGGCCGCCCGCTGAAACAGGAAAAGAGACTGTTATAGAAGCGCGCCGCCTAGAACCGGACGGTAATTCCGGCGAAGGTCTCGACCTGGCTCAGCATCTTGCCCTCCACCCGGATAGCGCAGATGTTCGTGTCGGGCCCCGTGCTGCAGAACAGGTCGGTGCTGTTGCTGACCAGTGTGCCGTAGGCACGGGCTTCCACACGGATGCCGACGCGCGAGGTCGGCAGGAATTTCATGCCGACGCCAATCGAGCCGGAGAAGAAGGTGTCGCTGCGTGACTCCGCCGAGCCGGTCCTGATGTGGGTGCCGCCCAACGTAAACGCGAGGTACGGGCGCGCGACCTCCCCTTCGAACTGGTAGGTACCGCCCAGCTGCAGCACATGCAGGTCGACGTCAACTTCCGGGTCGTTGGCAGTCCCGCCGACGAACTCGGCGTCCGTCTGTTGCTGCGAATAGAGGATCTCCCACTGCGTGGGGTCCTGGTGCCGGATATTGAGAATCAGCCCGAAGCTCGGCGAGTCTTCGAGTTCGTACTTCGCCTCGGTTGCTTCTTCCTCGAACGTGCCGCCGAAGCGATAGGCGCCGAACGCGGTGATCTCGGTTGTTGCTTCCTGCGCCTGAGATAACGCGGGGAATAGCAGCACCAATGAAAGAAGTATTCGTTTCATGAAGGCGGCTCCGGCGACAAGGAATCAGTGTACCTCAATAAGCGAACGGCCCCGTGAAGGGGCCGTTGCTTTTCCTGGTTTAGAGTGTTGATTACTGCGGCTGGTAAGACACCCGCACGTAGCCGACCCGACCGGGCAGGTCATGCGAAACGGTGCTGAGACCGATAACCCCGCACGGGAAACAGACCGGCGGATCCTCGTCCAGCACGTTGTTGAAGCCGAGCGTGAATGTCAACGCATCATCCAGCCATGACGGGTTATAGCTCGCGCGGAGATCCGTGAACATGGCCGAATCCAGCGGGTCACCGTCGACGACCGTCATTTCGTCGGTCCAGCGGAACGCGAGTGAGCCGCTCCAGCGGTTTCGATTCCAGTCGATCCTCGTCACCGCCCGCAGCTCGGGGAAAGCGCGAGCGAACGTCTCGTCCGTGTGGAATCCCTTGAGATCGTTGACCGTGACCGAGCCGTCCGGGTTGTTGACCCGTTCCTCGTATTCGGTCAGGCCGGTCAGGTCGAGACTGACGTTGAACTGTCCGAGATTCGTTTCCGGGCTCGCGTAGCTGATCATCAGGTCGTAGCCGGCCGCATCGATGCCGCCGATGTTCTGCAGCTGGTTGTTAACGAGACCGATCGTTCCCGACGGGTTTCTCGGCACGAGAGCGCACAGGTCCGGATCGAGAGTCTCGACACATGCTGTTACGACGGCGCCGGGGCTCAGGCCCTGGATCGCGTTCTCGATCTCCAGCTTGTAGAAGTCCAGCGATACGGTGATGCCTTCGGCCCAGGCCTGGCCCTCGGCCCACGCCGGGCTCCAGACAAAGCCGGCGGTCCAGCTGTCGGACTCTTCCGGCGTCAGGCTTTCGTTGCCGGCTGAAATCGCCGAAAACTGCGGATTGATCTGCGGGAGCTCTTCCGGCACGCCGAGCGTCGCACAATTCGCCTGGATATTCGCAGGCTGCGGCGTGTCACGTCCATTCGCGGCCTCACCAAGTTGCCCCGTGTAGTCGGTGCACGGATCCGTGAAGGTGAAGTCCTCTCGCGCTGCGCCACCGAACAGCTCACCGATGCCAGGCGCGCGGAAGCCCGTCGAGAACGACGCGCGCAACGATAGCTCCGAAATCGGCCGCCAAAGCCCGCTCATTTTGTACGTCGTTTCGTTGCCTGAGGTGCTGTAATCCGAGGTTCGCACCGCCGCGTTCGCTTCGAGATAATCGGCTAGGGCCACGCCTTCGAGCAGCGGAATGCTGAGTTCGGCGTAGAACTCCGTGACGTCAAACCCGCCCGCGGTAGGGCCGGACGGAATGCCAGCAGTCTCGCCACGCGCAGCAACCGGGTCGGGCCGGAACGTCCCCTGGTGGTCGCGATATTCCAGACCGGCCGCAAAACCCAGCACGCCGGCAGGCATCTCGACGAGGTCGCCACCAATATTGAACGCGAAGTTCTTCAGCGTCTGTTCACTGAAGTCTCGCTGCGTGTAGGTGACGTAGTCGAGCATGTCCTGCGTGATCGAACCGGTACCATCTGGGCCCTGGCCGCCGAACAGGTTGAACGGCACGCAGTTGGGCGTAGCCGCGCACACGGCGGGATCGCCCAGCGCGACCTGCAACTTGGCCTGGTTGTGAGAGTTGTATTTCTCCTGGAAGCCGCGGTTGTCGCCGTAGCCGGCCACCAGATCCCAGTAGAAATCACGGCTGCCCGCTGTGAACTCGCCCTCGAACCCGGTAGAGAACATGTAGGTATTCACGTCCTGGAAGAACAGGCGCCGTCCCGATTCAAGGGGTCGCCGGCCAAAGAAATCGGCCGTACCGGCCGCGACCGACAGATCAGCGCCGAACGGGTTATACGGGTTCAGCGCCGAGATGACGAAGTCGTCGGCGATGCGCGTGCCGCAGTCGAAAAAGCACAGCGGTTCGGGCGCCGCCTTGGTGGCCGAGGAGCGGTTCGTATACGAGCCGCGGAAGAACAACGCAACCTGGTCCGTAAACTCGTGCCTTACGTTGGCGTACAGGTTCACGCGCTCATTCGGCGTGCGCAGGTAGTTTCTATCAGGACCATTGTAATTGAAGCGGTCGGCATTCGTGAACGCATGGAAATCCGCACCGCCGTCCGGATCGTTCGGATCGAATTGCGGAATGTTCGCGCCGCCGTCGTTCAACACGCCGTCGTTCAGGGTGATACTCGCTCCGCCCAGGGCGGATCCGAGTATGAAACGCCCCTGCGGGGTGAATGACGAACAGAATGACCCGGAGACATCGCAGGTCGTCGAATCCGGGTTTGGATAAGCCGATCGCGGACGGTCCCAGGTGTTGATGCCCCTCTCGTCCCGGTAGCTCGCGCTCAGCACGAAGTGAGTCGTGTCATTGCCACCACCCCATAATGCCGAGAAATCATACGACTCGCCGTCGCTGTCTTCGAGGTAGCCGCCGGCCTGCGCGTCCAGCCTGAAACCTTCAAAATCCTGTCGCGTGATGATGTTGACGACGCCACCGATCGCGTCCGAACCGTAGATGGCGGATGCACCGTCCTGCAGCACCTCGACACGTGCGATGACGTTGTCCGGGATGGTGTTCAGGTCGACCGCACTCGGCACGCCGGACGCAGATGCGCCCGCGATCCAGCGTCTGCCGTCGACCAGAACGAGCGTACGCTTCGCGCCTACGTTACGGACGGAAAGCTGCACCGCGCCAGCGCCGATACCGGACCCATCCTGCGGGAAACCGGAATTGCCCGGCACGTTGAATTGAGAATTGATCGCGGACCCGGTCAACGGCAGCTGACGAAGTGCGTCGCCGAGATTGGTCAGACCGGTCTTCTCGATGTCGCCCTTGCCGATCTCCATGATGGCGACCGGCTCATCCAGCGGATTACGCCGGATGCGCGATCCGGTGACCACCACCTCTTCCATTTCTTCGGCCTGTTGAGCACGCGCGATGTCCGCGGGTGCAATCGCGAGGCCCAGAACCAGGGCAGACGCCCCGGCTAGTGCGATTGGAGTTTTCATGTATCCCCCTCCGGTTTGTGACAATCGTTGTGTTTCGACAACGAAACTGGTGCTTCGCGTTCGAAACAGGAACCCTTCCTTATCCTTTTGTTTCTTCAGAGACAATTTGATCATTGCTTAGTTTCCGAGAATACAGGAAAAGACCAGTCGATGCCCAAAACATTGTGATGTTGCGTCCTAGCAACAATGAAGGTGCGATGTGATCGCCGCGCGGCTATTCGTGTAAACGACATTCGCGATCGGTGATAATCCGCGCATGGCGTCACGAGCAAAAACGCGTAGTAGCCGTCGTCGTTTTTTCCTGATGGCGGCCGGACTGATCATCGTCGCTGCCGCCCTGTACTGGCTGGAACTCGCCATTCCCAAACGGGACTACTTCATCGAACGCCGCGGCACGCTCGCAACGGCCGACGTCACCGAGGCCAGTTCTGACGGGGTCGTACAGAAGCTGGTCCACCTGGAGGCATCGACCGGCTTGACGGTGAATATGCGTGTGGTCCGGCCGCAGACCGAGCCGGGCCAGACGTTGCCGGTTATCATCGTGATGGGCGGCGAAGGCACGGGAAAAGACGCAGTCGACCTCGTCGGCAAACCGCAGGGTGTCGCCTACCTAGCCCTCGACTATCCGTACGAGGGCGACCAGGAACTCGACGCATTCTGGGAGTCGCTGGCCGCGATACCCGGCATTCAGCAGGCGTTCCTCGACTCGCCGCCCGCGATGATGCTCGCCCTGGACTGGGCACTGCAGCAACGCTGGGTCGATCCCGACAAGGTTGAACTGGTCGGTGCCAGTCTCGGCGTGCCGTTCACGGCCGTGGCAGGCGCTCTGGACACACGGTTCACCCGGGTATGGCTGCTGCACGGTGGCGCGAAGAACGTGCCCTGGGTCATGCACGTCGGGCGCCGCTACGTCGAGAACGAGTTCCTTCGGGGCCTGCTTGCTCGCGGCGCCCTGTTGCTCGTCTACGGCAACTCCTTCGAGACCCTGGACTGGATACCGGAAATCGCGCCGCGTCCGCTGGTCATCGTGGCGGCGAAGGACGACGATTTCGTGCCGCCGGAAGCACAGCAGCCGTTTGTCGACGCCGCGCAAGCCAGCGAATACATCGAGATCGTCTGGACCGAGGGCCGGCACATCCGTCCCACGCGTCGCGAGGAGCTGCAGCAATTGCTCGACATCGTGCTCAGTCGCATCGACTACGGAGATCCGAAGGAATGACCGGGAAGAGCACCAGGCTGATCCTGATCGTGGCGATCGCCCTACTGCTGCTGATCTCGGCAGCGGCGGTCCTGATCAACCTGTATCGCGACTCGATCGCTCTCGAGGTCGCCCGGTCCGCCTTGCGCGGTAGCGACGTAAGCGTAACCGATGTATCGGTCGAGTCGATCAGTTCGACCGAGGTCCGTTTCGATGCGATCGTGCTGGAACTGGCCAACGGCAGTATCGTCTCCATCGAGGGCATCACGCTGCCGATACGATTTCGCGGCCTGCGAGGCAGCACGCTGCATATTCATTCGCTGAGCATCGAGCCCGGCGCGGCCGATACCGGCCCGGTGCGTATCGCAGACGGACTGCAGAATTTTCTGGATGCCCCGGCACTCACGCCCGGCGCCACGATTCGGATCGACGAAGTGTTGCTGCCCGACATGCCGGCGATCCGCAACATCGCCTGGCACGCAGACCAGTTGAACCCGACCCTGCGAGCGACGACCGGCGGCTTCGAGCTGTTCGTAACCACGACCGAAGAGAGTGACGGCACGCGCCGGGGTTCCGTGCGCGCGCTGATGCCGGACGACACCGAGGCTCTCATGCTCGGGTTCCAGCTCGCGCCCGACGAATCTGGCTTCCAGGTTCGCGGCAACATCAACGTGGCGCTCGGGCCGCTGTTGCCGGTACTGCAGGCGATCGGCGCGGTGCCGGCCGAGGTCACGGAGGTCACGTCCACCTTGAGCGGTGCATTCGAATTCCGGCTCGCGGCAGACCCGGCACTTCCGATCAGCGTTCAGGCGAATTTCGAACCGGCTTCCGGCACGACGATGGCTTATGAAGTGAACGATACCGTGGTGGAGCTGTCGGTCACGGAGGCGAGCCCCGTCAATGCCGTGTTCGAGTATCCATCACTGGACTGGAATGCGCAGATCGCCAGCGCCGCGGTCAAGATCGACGGCGCCGACCTCGACCTGCCTCCGGTGCGCCTGCAGAACAGCGAATGCCGCGCCGGCATCCGCTGCCGCACCGCGCTCGACGCATCATACGAAGATCTGGCTCTCGGTGCGCTGACGATAGACAGGATCACGGCCAGTGCCGCGGCCGTAGAGTTCGCCAGCGATGACGGCAAATGGGAGGCATCAGCACCGAATACCCGACTCACCTTGAAAGGCACCGCGTATGCTGGACGCCACATCCTCGCTCCCGCCATCCATGCAGAAATCGTTGCGTCGAGCGACCGATTGTCCGCGAGCGCCCGGTTCACCACGCCCGAGGGAGGCATCAGCGGAGCGGCCGAGCTGTCGCATGATCTCGTGGCCGGTCACGGCAACTTGTCGCTGGACAGCGCGACGATCGAATTCGACAAGCTCAATCTTTCCTCTGTTTTCGCAGACTGGCCCTACGACTTCGACATCGAGGCCGGCCGCGGAGAAACGCAGTCCGACATCAACTGGACCAGCACGGACGAAGGCATCGCGTATGAAGGATCGGCGACCGTTACCGCGGAGGCCCTCGCCGGCCGCTACGCCGACATCGGCTTCGTGGGGTTCAGTGGCAGACTGGATATCGAACTGGATTCGGAAACAGGGTTCTCGCTGAAGCCGGCCCGGTTCGACGTTGCTTTGGTCGATATCGGCTTCCCCGTCGAGAACATCGGCGGCACGGCCACGCCGTATACCCACGAGTCGGTGATCGCGGTTGGCGCATTGTCGATGTCGGTTCTGGGCGGCACGGTGACGGCCGACCCCTTTCGTTACAGTCTGCATGCCGAAAGCAATCAACTAACGCTCAGGGCCAGCGCTATTCAGCTGCCGTTAATGGCGGGCCTCGCAGACTTGGAAGCCGTAACCATCAGCGGTAGTGTGTCCGGAGAAATCCCTGTGACGATTCGAGGCAACAAGGTAGTCATCGACGGAGGCCACCTGGAGAACGATCCTCCGGGCGGCGTCATCCAGTATCGCGGTACTGCAGCCGCCGGCGTCGTCGACGACCGGTCCCAACTGGGCATCGTCACCCGGACACTCAGGAATTTCGAGTTCGATTCATTGACGTCCGCGGTCGACTACTCCCAGGACGGAGACCTGGTATTGACAATGCGGCTGAAAGGGATCAATCCGGACGTCGATCCCACGCAGCCCGTAATACTGAACCTGAACGTCGAGAACAACGTGCCGCAGATGCTGCGCAGCCTGCAGGCAACACGATCGATCGAAGACGTGCTCGAAAAGCGGCTCTCGAAATGATGCTTTCGGCGACGCAATGCTTACGCTAAGCTGCGCCAGGGTGCTCTGAAGGTACTGACCATGTCCAGATACTTGCTGACAAGCGTTCTCCTGATCCTGCTCGCAGGCTGCAGCCCGACCGTCAAGGTGGAAGCGCCGAAGGAGCCGATCGAGATCAACCTGAACGTCAAGATCGAACACCATATCCGTGTGCAGGTCGACAAGGAACTCGAAGACCTGTTCGAAGAAGACAGTGAGCTGTTTTGAGGGCCGATATCATGAAACCCTGTGCAATAAGGCAATTTGTCTCAGCACTCCTCCTGTTACTTGCGTTCCAGGCCGCGTGGGCCATCGACATACACACGGCAAAGGAACAAGGGCTGGTGGGCGAAGCCAATACCGGATACCTGGCAGCGATCGGCACGCCGAGCGCGGAGGTAAAAGCCCTGGTTGCCGAAGTCAACGAGAAGCGCAAGGCCGAGTTCAAGCGCACCGCCGAAAAGACGGGTGCAACCCTGCAACAGGTGCAGGTCCGCTTCTACGAGCTGGCCGTGCAGCGCACGGCCCCGGGGCACTACTACCAGGACGCAAGCGGCAACTGGAAGCAAAAATAGGCGCTAACTGACCTATCAGTCGAAGCGCGTGTAGTGCATCGCCGCGTCGACGCGCTCCCTGGCCATACGCACTGCCGCGTCACGCGGCAGTATCCCGTCGCGGTCTGCGCGCTGCAGCATCTCCGCCGTGTTCGCCCGGATCTTCTCGTCGATCGCCGCGAATGCATCGCGCTTACGACCACCCGCATACTCCACGGCCGCGCAGATAACGCCGCCGGCATTGGCGATAAAGTCAGGAATGCACAGCACGCCGCGTTCATGCAGCATGTGCTCGGCTTCTTCCGTGATTCCGATGTTCGCACCCGGCACGATGAATCGTGCCCTGACCGACGCCTGGTTGTCCGCGCGAATGACGTCCGGGCGAGCCGCAGGGATCAGCAGGTCGCAGTCCACACCGATAATCGAGTCGCGTTCGATCTGCCGGCCGCCTTCGAAGTTGGCCATATTACCGCCGGCCCCCTTGTGCGCGATCAGGGCTGAGACGTCGAGACCGCCGGCGTCGTAGACCGCACCCGTGATATCGGCCGCCGCCACGATCGCGGCTCCTTTCTCGGCGAAGAAGCGTGCGGCGTGCTTGCCGACCGCCCCGAACCCCTGCACCGCAACCCGGACGCCGGGGAATTCCATGCCTACCTTTTCCTTCGCGACATCGGCACAGACCATCAGGCCGAACGCCGTGGCGCCGATCTCATCCAGCGGGATGCCGCCGAGCTCCTGCGGCAGCCCGGCACTCCTTCCGCCCTCGTCCCTGATGAATGCCATCGCGGCCTCGTTGGTGCCCATGTCGGGGCCGGGGATGTAATCGGTGATACCCTTGATGCCCTGCGCGAATGCGCGGATCCACTGCTCTTTGATTTCCGGATCCATCGACGGATCGCCGAAGATGACGGATTTCGCGCCGCCGTGGGGCAGCCCCGCGGCCGCGTTCTTCAGCGTCATGGCGCGCGCCAGCCGGAAGCATTCCTCGAACGACACGTCGGGCGCCATGCGCGTGCCGCCGATGGCCGGCCCGCAGGCCACGTTGTCGACGACCACGATCGCTTTCATGCCGAGCGTTGACTGGTACAGATGCAGCACCGTCTTGGGACCGAGTTCGTCGCAGAAACGGAACTCGGCTTCGGTCGGGCCGGCGTCATTCACGCTGTCTTTTTCTGTCCCAGCTCTTCGGCCATGCTGTCTCGAATCAGGTACTTCTGGACCTTGCCGGTGACCGTCATCGGGAACTCGTCGACGAAGCGTATATATCTTGGAATCTTGAAGTGAGCCAGCTTGCCCTTGCAGAACTCCCTTATCTCCGCTTCGCTCGCTGTCTGTCCTTCGTGTAGTTTTATCCATGCGGCGACCTCCTCGCCAAATTTGGGATCGGGCACGCCGACGACTTCGACCTGCTCGATCTTCGGGTTCGTGTACAGGAATTCTTCGATCTCGCGCGGGTAGATGTTCTCGCCGCCGCGAATCAGCATGTCTTTGCTGCGCCCGACGATGCGCAAGTAGTCGTTCTCGTCCATCGTCGCGATGTCGCCGGACCTCATCCAGTGGGCAGCGTCCATTTCCTTCGCGGTACGCTCCGGGTCGCCCCAGTAACCGCGCATGACGTTGTAGCCTCGGGTGCACAGTTCGCCAGGCTCGCCGCGCGGCACGATGTGGCCGTCTTCGTCGACAATCTTTATCTCGGTGTTCGGCAACGGGCGGCCGACCGTACCTACCCGCAGTTCGATCGGGTCGTCGGGCAGAGTCTGCGTCGACAACGGCCCCGTCTCCGTCATGCCGTAGCCAATGGTGATCTCCGTGAGATTCATCTCGTCGATCACCCGGTGCATGAGTTCGACCGGGCACGGCGCGCCTGCCATAATTCCGGTCCGCAGCGACGTCGTGTCGCATTCCGCAAAACCCGGCTCATCGAGCATTGCGATAAACATCGTCGGCACACCGTGAACGGCCGTGCATCGCTCATCCTCGATGGCACGCAGGCAGGCAGCGGCTTCGAAACCCGCCGAAGGCAGCACGATCGCCGCACCGCTCGCCGCGCACAGCAGGGTTCCGAGCACCATGCCGAAACAGTGGTACATAGGCACGGGAATGCACAGCCGGTCGCGCTCGCTAAATGTCATGATGCTCGCCGACATGCTGGCGTTGTTGACGATGTTGTGGTGCGTGAGCGTGGCCGCCTTGGGAGAGCCGGTCGTGCCGCTCGTGAACTGGATATTGATCGGCGAATCGAAATCGAGTTCCGCGCCGATTGCCGCAAGCGCCTCGAAGTCCTTCGGCCCCGCCCTCAGCGGTACGTCGTCGAAATTGAACATGCCGGCCGAGTGCTCCCTGCCGAGACGAATGACGAACTGCAGCTCCGGCAGCCGGGCCGAGTGCAGCGCGCCGGGCGTGGCGGCACTCAACTCCGGCGCAAGCTCGCAGAGCATCGCGACGTAATCGCTGGTCTTGAAAGCGGACTCCGTGACCAGCGCGCGGCAGCCGACTTTACTCAGGGCGTACTCGAGTTCCCCGACGCGATAGGCGGGATTGATATTGACCAGCACCAGTCCCGCACAGGCGGTGCCGAACTGCGCCACCAGCCATTCGGCTCGATTGGGCGCGAGCATCCCGACCCGGTCGCCCGGCTCGAGACCGAGCGCCAAGAGACCTGCGGCGAAGTTTCTCGCCCGCTCCCTGAGCTCCCGCCAGTTCCAGCGGACTCCCTGATCGACGACGATCAACGCATCGTGGTCAGGCCAGCGGCAAGCTGCCGTGTCCAGCAGCTGCCCGACGGTTACCCCGAGCAGGGGCGTGTCACCGCTCCCGTGTGCATAGCTACGCAACGCCATACTCCGGTGCGTTCCAACCTAGTGGCATTAGACCGATTTTGGGCCAGCCAGGCACTTCGTAGTTCTAGCAACGTGTTGCGGCAATTACGGGTTGCCGCCGTTCGGGCCCGGAGCCGATTTCACGCATTTTTCTGTCAACGGGTTGCGCCGCCGCTCTTATACTGGACGCATGTCCAAGACCCGCTCGTTCGCTCTCCACCTGGCCGCCGCCATCGCGCTCACGGCCTGCGCCACCCGCATACCCGTTGGCACGGACTTCAGGGAGGCCTCGGACCGTTACGAGACGCTCGTGGACCTGCGTTTCGTCACGAACCGCGAACTGGTCCGCTCGAGCCGGGTCGGCGAATACTTCGGTGACGGGCATGGCGAACTCTCTGCGGGCAGTTGCACGGTCGGACTCGTGCCCGGCGACGACAAGGGCGATGTGCTCCGTGTCGATACCCGGCCGCTCGAGACGATCTGGTCTGACATCGCGCCGGGACCTTTTGTCATCTACGTGCATGGCTACGGCGAATACTTTGCCAAGAACTGTCGCCGGGCCGCATTACTGCAACAGCGCCTGGGGCTCGATAAAAGGATGCTGCTGTTCTCATGGCCCTCGAGCTCTTACCTGACCTATACCGGCGACGCCAGGGATCTCGAACGGAGCGTCGACGAACTCAATGCGCTGCTGACCCTGGCCGCGGAGGCCGTTGGTCACGATCGCATCGTACTGATGGCTCACAGCATGGGATCGCGTGGCGTGGTCGACGCTCTGCGGGCACGTGGCCAAGAAGCGAAATTCGGCAGCGTGATCTTCATCGCCCCCGATATGCGGCGCGACGTGTTCAGCGATAACGCGAGCATGCTGCAGCAGAAAGCCTCCCAGGTCACCGTCTACACGTCGGACAATGACCGTGTGCTGTGGCTGTCGACAACCGTCAACGCATCGGGGCGCCTTGGCGTGGCCAAGGAATTCGACCTCGAGCATGCGACCGTCATCGACATCACGCCGACCGGCACCAACGATATTTCCGGGCATCTGTACCACATGCTCAACCCGGCCGTTATCGAAGATCTTCGCGCGCTGCTGGAGACGGACCCGCCGGATGCAGAGCGCGCATTTCGTCGCGCCCCGGAAGACACGCCAGGCTTCTGGCGCCTGGAGCCAGTCCCCTGACATTCTCCTGCCAGCATTCGTACAATGCCGGGTATGCCAAGAGAGGGACTCGCCATGAAGGACAAAGTAGCTGCATTCGCCACCGTGGATCCGTTCGAGGGAATGACCGCGGAAGATCCCGGCCGGGCACAAAACCTCGTTGGCGGCCAGTGGGTATCCACCACGGCGGTGCGCGACGATATCGTCGACCCGATGAACGGCAGACGCTTCCTGCAGATCCCGGATACGATGGACTTCGGGCCATTCATCGACGGCCTGCGGAGCTGTCCCAAGACCGGCCTCCACAACCCGATGAAGAACTCCGAGCGCTACGTCATGCTCGGCCGCGTCTGTGCACGTGCCGCCGCGCTGCTGGCCGAGCGGGACGTTTCCGACTACTTCACGCGGCTGGTACAGCGGGTCATGCCGAAGAGCTGGAACCAGTGCGCCGGCGAGGTCCAGATCACCCGGGTCTTCCTCGAGAATTTCGCCGGCGACGGCGTGCGCTTCCTGGCGCGGGGGTTTTCGAACCCGGGCGACCGCACCGGCCAGGAGTCGCGCGGCTACCGCTGGCCTTACGGGCCCGTAGTCGTCGTCGCACCGTTCAACTTCCCACTGGAGATCCCGGCGCTGCAGGTCATGGGTGCTCTGTTCATGGGCAATCGGCCGCTGGTGAAGATCGATTCGAAGGTCAGTATCGTCTTCGAGCAATTCCTGCGCCTCCTCATCCATTGTGGATTGCCCGCGGGCGACATCGACATGGTGCACTGCCGCGGCGAGAACATGGGCAAGCTGATTGGCGAGGCCCGGGACATCATCCGGTTGGTGCAGTTCACGGGCTCTAGCGAGGTCGCCGAGCGCGTCGCCGCGACCATGAACGGCGCCGTGCGCATCGAGGACGCCGGCTTCGACTGGAAGATCATCGGGCCCGACTACGACGAGCAATGGCTCGATTATGTGGCCTGGCAGTCGGACGAGGATGCCTACAACGCCTCCGGTCAGAAATGCTCGGCGCAGAGCATCCTCTTCGTCCATGCCGACTGGGCACCCGCACTGTTGCCGAAGATCGGCGATCTTGCTGGCAGACGTACGCTCGACAATCTCAGCATCGGGCCGGTGCTGTCGTGGAGTAACGATCGTATCAAGCGCCATGTCGATGCGGTGCTGGCTTTGCCGGGCGCCGAACTGCTGTTCGGCGGCACACCGCTCGCCGGCCATGCCATCCCCGAGTGCTACGGCGCCTGGGAGCCGACCGCGGTCCGTGTGCCGCTCGACGCGATCTGCGGCAAGCACTTCGAACTGTTGACGACAGAGCTGTTCGGGCCATTCCAGGTTGTCGCCACCTGGAGCGACGACGAACTGGACAAGGTTCTCGACGTATTCGAGCGCATGTCACAACACCTCACGGCGGCTGTCGTAAGTGCCGACCCGATCTTCCAGCAGAAGGTACTCGGTGCCACCGTGAATGGCACGACCTACTGCGGCATGCGCGCGCGGACCACCGGCGCACCGCAGAATCACTGGTTCGGTCCCTGTGGCGACCCGAGGGGTGCGGGCATCGGCACGCCGGAAGCGATCCGCCTGACCTGGAGCGGTCACCGCGAGATCATACTGGACCAGGGTGCGCTGGATTCCGGGTGGAGTACGCCGCCGGTCGCTTAGTCGTCCGCCTCGAGCATGACCCCTTGCAGCGACTCCGCCACGTCCCGGCTGAACTGTTGCAGCACCTCGCTCATGGCCCGCGTCAACGCCTGGTAATCGTCGCGCTGCGCCGCCCGGACCTGGTAGCGCGCCCGTTTTGGCCGGATAACGAATTCGTCCCGGGACGCAATCACGCCCCACTGTACCTCCAGGACGGCCGTACCGTCCGGGTCCGCGTCGAACCGGCTGACGCGGCCGACGAGCTGATAGTCGAGATCGGCGATATGCGTGTACGGGAACGCGACAACGACAGCATCGTTCAGGAGATTGTCGAGGTTCTCGGAGACTACGTGGTGGATCCTGTTGCCAAGCGGCTCGATCCAGCGATGGAAATCATCGACGATCACCCGTGAGTCCGAACCACGGGTGACGATCTGTGACCGGTCGAGGTGGTCGGGCGTACGCAGTGGCCCGACGCCCACGCTCAGGGAACCCTGGCGCTCTGCGACGTAGCCCGTTTCGAGCGCCTCGAGATCGTAATAGTGAACCGGCGGCGAGGAACCGCAGCCGCCGACGCTTAGCGCGAGAAGAAGGGTCCCCGCGAGCCACCTGGTCCGGATCATTCCTTTTGCTCCCTCATGGTTGCTTGCCCCTGATCAGGGCCTCGGGATTGCGCTCGAGATAGTCGAAGAATTCACGAAGCGCGGCTGCGGCGCCCTCGACCTCCCTGAGCGTCGACTGCAGCTGGTAGATCTGTTCGGAGTCGCCGCGCAACTGCAGCCGCGCCGCGTCGAGCGTCGCTTCGGCGGCCAGCAGGGTCTCCCCGAGCCCCTCGAGTACCGGCCGCAGGTCGGTCACCACGGTGTCAATGTCCTCGTCCGCGTTCCTGAACAGGGCGCGCGCCTCGGTGGCTGCCGCACTGATGTCATCCAGCGCCTGCCTCAGCGACGAGCCCAGCTCCTGCACGTCCTCGGCGTTCATGAATTCGTTCAGGCCCGCCAGGGATTCGTGCAGGTCCGGCGAATTCGTCAGCGCGGCTATGCCGTTGAGCGCATTGGTGAGGCCTTTCGCCAGTGCATCCACGTCGACGTTGTCGCGGATGTTCGCCAGCCAGCGCTGCATGCGCGCCAGCAGCTCCTGGATGTCGGAACGGATCGTCGGGATTTCGGGATATTCCGACTCCATGCCGGCCATGCGAACCGGCGTATCCGGGCGCAAGTCGAGCCGCACGAGCAACTGTCCCGTCACGAAACTCTCGATCTCCAGCTGCGCCCGCAGGCCGGCCTTCTGTATCAGCTCGTCGTGCGGGATGACGTCGCGGAGATCCGTCGCTATCGGCACACCGTCGCGAACCGGTATATAGGTGTCCGGCAGTATCTCGAGGGTTACGCGCGTCAGCGTCTCGTACCGCTCCTCGTCGATAAGGAGCGCGATCTCCGATACGTAGCCGACGCGCACGCCGTTCAGGATCACGTTGGAGCCGACGCGCAGGCCTTTCGTCTGTTCCTCGAAATACGCGACGTAATTGAACCGCTTCTTGAACAGTTCGCTGCCGCCGAAAAGCGCGACGCCCAGCGCCAGCAGCGACACGGCACCGACGACGAATGCGCCGATCATCGCAGCATTGGACTTCTTGCTCATGCGGCATTCGCCTCCGGTACGCCGCGTCTGAGGAACGCGCGCACGATTTCACTGGGATGGGAATCACGCAGCTCTTTCGGGTCGCCGGTGGCCAGCTGTGTCTTGGCATCGGCGTCGAGGAAGACCGAGTTGTTGCCGATCTCGAAAATGCTTGCGAGCTCGTGGGTAACCACGACGACCGTCGTTCCGAGGCTGTCCCGCAACTCCAGGATCAGGTCGTCGAGCCGTCTTGCGCTGATGGGATCGAGTCCCGCCGAAGGCTCGTCGAAGAACAGGATCTCGGGATCGAGCGCCATCGCGCGGGCAAGCCCGGCGCGCTTTTTCATGCCCCCCGAGATTTCATTGGGATAATAGTCCTCGAAACCCGCCAGACCAACGAGCATCAGCTTGTAATTGACGACCTCGCGTATCTCGGCGCTACTGAGTGCCGTGTACTGCTTCAGCGCGAGGCCGATATTCTCCGCGAGTGTCATCGAGCTCCACAGGGCGCCGGACTGGAACAGGGTGCCGAACTTGCGCTTCATCGCTTCGCGCTGGTCTTCGCCGGACTCCCAGAAGGCCTCGTCGTCGTAAAGGATGTCGCCCCGGGCCGGTTCCTTGAGGCCGATCATGACTTTCAGAAGCGTGCTCTTGCCGCAACCGGAGCCGCCCATGATGATGAATATGTCACCCCGATTGACGGCGAAGTTCAGGTCCCTCTGCACCACGAAATCGCCATAGGCAATCGTGATATCGCGTGCGACGATGTGTCCGTCGTTAGCCTGCACGTCAGATCCCCAGGTTGATGTAGATAACGGTCAGTATCGACGCGCTCACGACGATCAGGACGATGCCCATCACGACCGCGCGCGTCGTACTCTGGCCTACCGCCATCGCGCTGTTGCCGCACGCCAGCCCCTGCTGGCATCCCGCGATGGCGACCAGACTGCCGTACACGACGCTCTTGAACAAGCCGCCGAGAAGGCTGTTCAGGCCGACGGAGTCGACAGTCTGCGTCGCATATTGCACCAGGCTCACGTCGAGCATCGATAGTCCGACGAAGGCGCCGCCGAGAATACCCATCAGGCTGCCGTACAGCGTCAGCATCGGCAACATGACGACAAGCGCGATCACCCGCGGCGTGACCAGGAAGTCGATGGGATCCATGCCCAGCGTCGTCAGCGCGTCGACCTCCTCGTTGACCTTCATCGTGCCGATCTGCGCCGCGTACGCCGCGCCGGTGCGGCCGGCCATGATGATCGCGGTCATGATGGGCGCCATCTCCCTCACCATGGCGACCGCCACGAGATCGGCCGTGTAAATGCCCGCGCCGAAATTCTCCAGCTGCATGACGCCGACGAAGGCGAAGATCATGCCGATGAGGAAGCTGATCAGGCTGACGATGGGGAGCGCTTCGGCGCCGGCCTCTTGGATGTACTGCACGAGGTCGGATCGCAGGTAGGTCGCCTTGCCGCGAAAGAAGCGCCCGAAGGAGAGCATCAACTCGCCGACGAATGTCAGCAGCTCACGGCTGCGATCGATCACCTGTAGCGACTTTGCGCCAACGCCTTCGAGGAAGCCGATGTCGCCTGCGCCGCGGCGCGCGCCCTCTCGCTCCCTGACCGCGAATGCGAGCGCGATCAGCTGGCGCGCACCTTCCGGAAGGGCGCTGTCGTCGACGGGAACGCCGCTTCGCTCGGCAGCGCGGTGAATCGACACCAGCCTCGCGACGAGTCCGGTATCCCAGTCGCCAAGTCCACCGGTGTCGAAAGAGATCCGGGGAGGTGCCGGCGTCTGCCGCAGGCGCTCCAGGACCGGCTCGATGCCCGGGAGGACGGCGTCGAGCAGCCAGTCGCCCGTCAGCGTGACGGCAAGACTGTCGTCAGCGGCAATTGTGCAGGAGAGGTCGGCGTTCATTCCTCGGCTCGCAGCGAAGCACGGTCATTCTAACCGTTACTCCCCGCCCGGCCGAGGGGTGCCGCGGGAGGCAGTTGTTGCGGTCTCAGCGCGTCTTCAGTCCGCGAATGGCGACCAGCAGCAAACCCAGTACCAGGACGCCCAGCAGCATGGCAGCGGGCGAATGGTGCAGCGACGTCAGCTGGTGACCGAAATTGCTCAGAAAACCGGTGTCCGGTGTGTGTGCCAGGGCCGCTTCGGCACCTGCCAACGCAAGCGCACCACTCAGGAATCGCATCATGTGCCTCCTCACAATATTGCGCCGGGGCTCCGGCGCCTACCCTGTACCTTAATGACGCGATCCCCGCACAGGAATAGGCGTAATTACGTACAGTCCTTCGCCGAAATCTGCAAGTACCATCAGCGTGTACTAGTCTTTCCCAAAAAGCGCCCGGCTCGGGGCATGGAGGGTTTCTGATGTGCCTCGCAGTCCCCATGAAAATAACTAAAATCAATGGCTTCCAGTGTACCTGCGAAGCCCGCGGCGTCGAACGCGAGGTCAGTCTGTTCATGCTCGCCGACGAGAATCTGCAGCCTGGCGACAATGTCCTCGTGCACGTCGGCTATGCGATCCAGAAGGTATCCGACGAAGACGCAGCGGAATCGTGGGCGCTGTTCGACGAGATACTGGCCGCGACCGACGGTTAGACCGACGACGCGGATTCCCCGGCAACCAGGAGCAGAACAATGTGTGATACGTGCGGCTGTAATATCACTCCCGGTAACGAACACCTGCTGGAAGAGCACGGCCATCTGCACAAGACGGTGTCCGGCAGGGAGTCGGTCGAGGTACTGAAGGGGCTGCTGGACGCCAACGACCACCAGGCTCTGCACAACCGTGAACATTTCGACCGCCACGGCGTCCTCGCCGTGAACCTGATGTCCTCGCCGGGCGCCGGCAAAACCTCGCTGCTGGAGGCGACGATCGAGGCTCTCGACGGCCGCACGCGTGTCGCCGTCATCGAGGGAGACCTCGAAACGGAAAACGATGCGGACCGGATCCGCCGCAAAGGTGTACCTGCAGTCCAGATCAGTACCGGCAGCGCCTGTCATCTCGATGCTCACATGGTGCACGCGGCACTCCACGAACTTGCGCTGAACGACGTCGACATCGTCTTCATCGAGAACGTCGGCAACCTCGTTTGCCCGGCCAGTTTCGATCTTGGCCAGCACCTCGACGTTGCGCTGTTATCGACACCCGAGGGTGACGACAAGCCGGCAAAATACCCGGTCATGTTTCGCGGCGCGGACCTCGTGCTGATCACCAAATCGGACCTGCTGCCAGTCCTGGACGACTTCAGTCCCGAACGTGCAGAGCAGTGCCTGCGCAATCTCGCGAGTTCGGCACCGCTGTTCGAGGTGTCGTCGAAGAACGGCGCCGGCCTCGATGCCTGGCTGCAATGGCTCGGTGCCGCGCGGAGCGAGGCCGCATGAAGCACTCCGCCGAACACTGGCTCGGCGCACTGCGCGGGCTCGGGATCGACGCGCCCGTGCGCATCATGAACGTCTGCGGCGGGCACGAGCGCTCGATATCGGTCGCGGGCCTGCGAACGGCGATCCCCGCCAACATCGAACTCGTCCCGGGTCCCGGCTGCCCCGTGTGCATATGCCCGGAGGAAGACGTGTTCGAGGCCATCCAGCTGGCGCTCAATGAAGACGTCACGCTGGTCGCGTTCGGCGACATGCTGCGCGTACCCGTCAACGTGCCGAAGAGCGAACCGCGCTCCCTGGAGCAGGCGCGCGCGGCCGGCGGCGACATCCGACCGATCGCCTCGCCCACGGAGGCGGTGCGCATCGCCGGGCAGGACCCGTCGCGCCGGGTGATCTTCTTCGCCGCCGGTTTCGAGACCACGACGGCGCCGGTGGCCGCGATGCTCGCGGAAGGCGCGCCGGAGAACCTGCTCGTGCTGCTGTCCGGGCGCCTCACCTGGCCGGCCGTTGCGATGCTGCTCGACTCCGGTACTCCGGGCTTCGATGCACTGATCGCGCCCGGCCACGTGTCGACCGTGATGGGCCCCGAGGAGTGGGCGTTCGTCGTGGAGAAACACGGCATCCCCGCGGCCATTGCCGGGTTCCGTCCCGACACGCTGCTGGCAGCCATGTACTCGGTATTGCGCCAGCACCAGGACGGCCGGCTGTTCCTCGACAACTGTTATCCCGAAGTCGTGCGACCCGGCGGCAACCCTGTGGCGCGCGGCCACCTCGACAGCGTCATGGCAGTCGTCGACGCCAACTGGCGCGGAATCGGCATCATCCCGAACTCCGGCTACCGGCTACGTGAGGCCTACGCCGCGCACGACGCGCGTCTCGTGTACCGCTCCTATGCCGACGAGTCACGCAAGCGGGTCGGCGAGATGCCGCCCGGCTGCGACTGTGCGAACGTCGTGCTCGGCAAGGTGTATCCCAACCAGTGCCGCCTGTACGGCCTTGCGTGTACGCCGCGCAAGCCGGTGGGCCCGTGCATGGTCTCCGACGAGGGCGCCTGCCGGATCTGGTGGTCAGCCGGTTACCGCGACAACGAGTGGGAAGGCCGCAAGAAGAGGCAGACCGTTGGCTGAGCCCGCAATAACCGGTCACCACGGGGCGCGGGAAAGCGTCCGCATCACGCTCGCCGGCCACGTGCAGGGCGTCGGTTTCCGGCCGTTCGTCTTCCGCCTCGCGGCGCGCCACGGCATCGTCGGCCAGGTCCAGAACCGGCTCGGTGAAGTCGATATCGTTGCAAGCGGCACGGCGGATGTCTTGCGCCGCTTCGAGCAGGACCTGGTTACCGAAGCCCCGCCACTCTCGAGGCCGGTCATCACCCGCATCGAGCACGTCGAAACACGCCACGTCGCCGAATTCTCCATCGCTCCCAGTACGTCCGATGCCAGTGCGAGGATATTCGTACCGCCCGACTACTTCATGTGCGATGACTGCCGCCGCGAGTTGCAGGACCCCGGCGACCGCCGCTACCGGTACCCGTTCATCAACTGCACGCAATGCGGCCCGCGATACACGCTGATCGAATCCCTGCCGTACGACCGTCACAACACCAGCATGAAGGGGTTCCCGCTGTGCGCGGACTGCGAGCGTGAGTATCTCGACCCCGCGAATCGCCGCTTTCATGCCGAGCCTGTCGCCTGCCCCGCCTGTGGCCCGCAGGTGACGTTCGAGGCGTCAGGATCGGACGTCAGCATGCGCGAAGACGCCGCTCTCGACGCGGCTATCGCGGCCCTGCGCGCTGGCCGTGTCGTCGCCGTGAAAGGCATCGGCGGCTACCACCTCATGTGCGACGCGGGCAATGCCGCGGCGGTTGCCGAGCTGCGACGCCGCAAGCAACGCCCGGACAAACCACTGGCCGTCATGTTCCCGCTTGCCGGGAGTGACGGGCTCGATGCCCTGCGGCGGCACGCCATAGTCAGCGACGCGGAGTCGGAGCTCCTCGCGAGCCCGGTGCGGCCGATCGTGCTCGTTACGAAGCGATCGGGCAGCACGCTTGCCGACAACGTCGCACCGGCGTTGCGGGAAATCGGCGCGTTCCTGCCCTACAGCCCGCTGCACCAGTTACTGCTGGAGCGCTTCGGCGACCCGCTGGTCGCGACCTCGGGCAACATCAGCGGCGAGCCCGTGCTGACCGGAAACGAGGAAGCCGCAAAGCGCCTCGCGCCGGTCGCGGACGCGTTTCTGCACCACGACCGGCCGATCGTGCGTCCGGCGGACGACCCCGTTTACCGCCGCATAGGCGGCCGCATGCGGCCGTTGCGGCTCGGCCGCGGCTGTGCACCCGTCGAACTGACGCTGCCCTGGCGGCTGCCCGGGCCCGTGCTCGCCGTTGGCGGGCACATGAAAGGTTCGCTGGCTCTTGCCTGGGACGAGCGCGTCGTCGTTTCGCCACACATCGGCGAGATGGACAGCCCACGCAGTCTGAGTGTGTTCGAGCAGGTCGCCGCCGACCTGCAGGCGCTGTATGGCGTCACCGCCGGGAAGATCATCTGTGACGCCCACCGCGGCTACACCACTCATCAGTGGGCGCGACGCCAGCCGCTGCCCGTCGAGACCGTCTGGCACCACGAGGCTCATGCCAGCGCCGTCGCTGCCGAGTTTGCGCGCCCGGGGCAATGGCTGATGTTCGCCTGGGACGGTGTCGGCCTCGGCTACGACGGGACGCTATGGGGCGGCGAGGCCCTGCTGGGCACTGCGGGCGACTGGCGCCGTGTCTGCAGCCTGCGGCCGTTCCGTCTTCCCGGGGGCGAACGCGCCGGACGCGAACCCTGGCGAAGCGCAGCAGCGCTCTTCTGGGAATGCGGCCGGCAATGGGCAAACTGCCCCGACGACAAAGGGCTCGCCGAATTCGCCTGGCGCAACGACCTGAATTCGCCGCAGACGAGTGCCGCGGGACGCTTGTTCGACGCGGCAGCCGCGCTGGTCTGCGGCCAGACGCACACCAGCTTCGAGGCGCAGGGGCCCATGCAGCTCGAGTCGCTCGCGCACGGCCCACGGCATCCGGTCTACCTCTCCCTCATGCGCGGCAGGAATGGCATCCTGGAGAGCGACTGGGCGCCGCTGCTGGACGTCCTCAGCGACGACGAGCGCAGCCCGACGGAACGCTCCGAGATCTTCCATGCGAGCCTCGCGCAGCTCATCGTGCAGCAGGCTTGCCGCGTCGGCTACGAGCACGATATCCACCAGGTCGGCCTGTGCGGCGGGGTCTTCCAGAACCGCCTGCTGACCGACCTTGCGACCGACGGTTTGCAGCGGCGCGGATTCGACATCTATGTCCCGGAGCAGCTGCCGTGCAACGATGCCGGGCTGTGCTACGGCCAGGCCGCACATATCGCCGCCATCTCCGCGAGAGAAGGTGCCTGATGGAAGACGATCGCATATCGCTCGCGCACGGCAACGGCGGCCGCTTCATGCGCGAACTCATCGAGGAGATCTTCGCCCGGCACCTCGGCAAGGAAGAACTCGATACCCAGGCCGACGCGGTGCCCATCGCCTTGAACGGCGGGGAGGTCCTGATCACGACGGACGGCTTCACCGTGCAGCCGCTGGAATTTCCGGGCGGCGACATCGGTTCGCTGGCCGTTCACGGCACCACCAACGATCTCGCGGTCGCGGGCGCAAGGCCCCTGTACCTCACGCTGAATGCGTTCATCGAGGAGGGCTTCGAAATCGCCACGCTCGACCGCATCGTCGCGAGTCTCGCGCGCGCCGCGCGCGAGTCCGGTGTGCGCATCGCGGCCGGCGACACCAAGGTATTACGGCGCGGCGAAGGCGGCGGACTCTACCTGGCGACAATCGGCGTCGGCGTGCGGCTGCCGGGCGTGGTGCCGTCGCTCGGCCGCATCGAGGACGGCGACGTCATCATCATCAGCGGGCCGGTCGGCGACCATGGTACTGCCGTGATGCTCGCCCGCGAAGACTTCGGGCTGCGCGGCGACCTCGTGTCTGACGCGGGCCCGGTCATGGCACTGACGGAATCCCTGCTGAGGTTCGACGGGCTGCGCTTCATGCGCGACCCGACGCGCGGCGGCATCGCCTCGATCGCGCACGAAATCCAGCGGGCCACGGGCATGGGTGTGCGCTTCGAGCCGACGATCCCGGTTCGGGACCCGGTGCAATCGGTCTGCGACATGCTCGGCTACGATCCCTACTACCTGGCCTGCGAAGGGCGGGTGCTGGCGGTCGTCGCACCGGACCAGGCCGGCGCCGCGCTCGCTGCCTGGCGCAAGCTGGACGAAGGCAGGGAAGCGGCACGTATCGGGCGCATCTCCGCGCAGGACGCGCGCGTGATACTTGAGACAGAACTCGGGGGTGAACGGTTCCTCGAAGAACTCGAGGACGACCCTCTGCCTCGCATCTGCTGAACGTCTTTACAACGGCCCAGACCATGAACGAACTTGCCCCGATCACCCATGGCGACCCCATCGCCCCGGTGATCCTGGGGGTGACGAGTATTCTTGCGTTCGCCGTCATCGGCCGGGTCGCAGCACGAAAACTGGGCCAGCCCACTGTACTCGGCGAACTCATCATGGGAATCCTGCTCGGCAATGTCGCCTGGTACCTCGGCTTCGACCTGATCACGGTGCTGCGTGAAGGACCGCGCGTTTTCGACGTCGTAAACCTGACGCTGAGCGGTGCACCTATCGACGTCGTCGCCAGCAGCATATTCGGCGCGGAAACGGCGCCCGAAATCGTGCGTATCATCACGGGCCCCCACGGCGGGCAGGTGATGCAGGTCGCGCAGATCGTCGATGCGTTCTCGCGCTACGGGGTCATCTTCATGCTGTTCATGGTCGGCCTGCAGACGAACCTGACCGAAATGCGCGATGTCGGCGCCGACTCCATCCGGGTCGCGATCATCGGGGTCATTGCGCCCGTGGCGCTCGGATTTGTGGTGACCCGCCTGTTAAGGCCGGACCTCGCACTCAATTCGGACCTGTTCATCGCTGCGACCCTTGCGGCGACCAGCGTGGGGATCACGGCCAACGTGCTGCAGGAGATGGGCCGCGACAAGTCGCGCGAAGGCCACATAATAATCGGCGCCGCGGTGGGCGACGACATCCTCGGCCTGGTACTGCTCGCCGTCGTCTCCGGCATCATCGTCAGCGGCAGCGTCAACATCACCGAGATCACGACCGTCATCGTCGTGTCGTCGATATTCCTCATTGCGGCCGGCACGGTCGGGCCGCTCATCGTGCGCTTCGCCGCCAGCGTCCTCGGGCGACTCGACATCGTCGAAGCGAAGATGTTCACGTCCTACATCTTCGTGATGCTGCTGGCCTGGATGGCCAACCTCGCCGGCCTTGCGACGATCATCGGCGCCTTTGCCGCCGGCGTCGTGCTGCACGACAGCTACTTCCGCGAGCACGTCGGCAAGGCGGACGAGCGCGTCGTCAGCATCCGCGAACTGATCATGCCGCTCGAAGTCATCCTCGTGCCGATCTTCTTCATCCTGATCGGTATCCAGGTCAAGATCGAGTCGTTCCTTACCTGGCCGGTCGTGACGCTCGCCGCCGGCCTGCTCGTCGTTGCCATCGTCGGCAAGCTCGCCAGCGGCCTCGGCGCATTCCAGTCGCCGTCGCGCTGGGTTATCGGCATCGGCATGGTGCCGCGCGGCGAGGTCGGCCTCGTATTCGCGGCCATCGGGCGGACGCTCGGCGTCATCGACGACTCGATCTTCGCGGCTATCGCGCTCATGGTCATCGTGACCACATTGATCGCCCCGCCGTGGCTGAAAGTTGCGCTGGCGCGGCAGGGTGGGAAGCGGGCTGCGCCGGTCAATCCGCCGTAGCGGCGCCGATGTCGTCGAGTTCGAGACTCTGCAGGACCATTTCATCGCCGGTCACGAGGCGGGTCCTGTAGTCCCCGCAATCGCCGCACAGCAGTCGGTTCGCTTTCGCGGGAGACTCGGCGCCACACTGGCTGCATTTCACGACGATATCGGCAACCGAGATCTGCAGCTCGGCCGCTTCGGCGATCGTGCCCGCCACTGCCAGGGGATAGGCGTTGCGCAGCAGGTCAGGCTCGACCCCGGAGAGCGGACCCACTGTTACGGTGATTCGCGTCACGCGTCCCGCATTGTTCTCGCGCGCAATCCGTTCCACCTCCCGGAGCAGGGACAGGCAGACGGAGAGTTCATGCATCAGGAAGCCCGGATTCCCGTGAGCAGGCCGCGACGGCTGACCTGTCGGGTTTCCTTGTCGGGCGGCTCGGTGAGTATCTGCGCCAGCGCCTCTTCGGCGACCGCTCGCGCGACATCCTGGTCCGGGAAATCCGCGACCGTGCGGAACAGCACGGCCGCGAGGTAGGACCCCAGTTCCTCGTCGTGATAGACCGTCAACTCGCAGGGTCCGGACGGGAACTGGCAGTCGATCCGATCCCCCTGGGGCATGTCCGCGAGCCTGCTGGAATCCGGCAGCAGCACGAGATTCATGAACCATGGCGTGATGAGCACGCCGAGATCCTGCTCCTCCCACCGCTCGAAACCGACCGCCTCGACCGCCAGCCTCGGGTTGACGATCGCCAGGTCCCGCATGCGCTGCTCGTAGATCGCCGCGTAGCGAGCGACGAGATCGGCAACCTTGATCCGCATGTCAGCCCTCCACAGGCAGGAACGCGTTCGGCGGGGCATCGCACTGCGGGCACCGCCAGTGCCCCGGCAATTCGAGAAACGGCGTGCCGGGCGCAATCTGCTGCACCGGGTCACCCTCCGCCGGGTCGTACAGGTACCAGCATATCCGGCACTCGAGCCGGCTGTCGTCTGCGAGCCGGGAATGATCCCCGCCGCCCTCCGGGCCCGTCACGCGACCTCGGACCAGTAGGGCTCGAGAATTTCCTTGAGGCGCTCCGCCGAATCGGCAAGATCCTCGGGCGCCGCCTTGATGACGACGGGCACGTCCACCACCTCGAGCGTGTTGAGTATCAGCACACCCATGGAATTGTAGTAGCGCACCCACCAAATGCCAGCCGTCTGCGTGCTGATGACCTCGCACTTGCCGTAAGCGCGCGAGAGGACGTCGACCGGCCCGCGTCCCAGGCGCTCGTCGATGAACTCGAGTTCGGGCTCCGACAGCGGCAGCAGCGTGAGGTTGATCGAATGCGGCTTGCCCCCGCTTTTGAATTTCTCGTGCCGCGCCTGGAGTTCGACGAGTATGGGCAGCGCATTGGCGAGCTCCGGCCCGACGCCTTCGGCGCCGGCGTCGACCGTGCCGGCGCTGTCGGCCGCGAAGCCGACGACCCGGGGTACCTCGGCCACTTCGAGCAGGTCGCAGACCACGCGGTCATCGTGATCGAAAAAGAACGTGCGCCACACACCCGCGAGCACCGACTCCTGGGTACGGGTCCGCACCTCGCCCTCACAAACGATGCTGACCTCGCCTTCACCGAGGATCTGGTTGACGACGTCCCTGCTTTCCTCGTCCAGTGAACTGAGGTCTGCGAGTACCAGCTCGCCGCCCGGCTCGCAGTTGTCGAGCGCGGCACGCAGCCAGTCCATCGCCTCGCGCGCGCCGTCCATGCGCAGCACGTCTTCCGGCTCGGGCATGATCGGGGCCACGAACCGCGACATATCGTTCGGCATGTCCATGTAGGTGATGGCGTCGCCGTCACCCGGCTGGCTGCCGGGCCCGATGACGCGTACCGGTATGTCCCTGATGTTCATGCGTTGCCCTCCGTCACGACGGGGATGCTGAATCCCGGTGCCCGGCGCGGCGGGGCAACGAGCAGGTTGCTGACCTGGTCGAGGTAGTCCGCCCAGTCCTGGATGCGGGTGATCGCGCCGACGTAGCCGCCGCCGCGAACGAAAACGAGTGCCGGGAAGTGACTGAACCCGTAGTGCCGTTTCAGCTCCTTGCCGTCGCCGAACGTGTCCGTGACGACACCCGGCCTGAGCTGCCCGTCGAACGCGGCGACTAGCTCCGGCAGCACCACCGCGACGTCGGTCGCATCCTTCACGGTCGCCGGGTCGCCCGGGAAGAACAGTACGTTCATACCGTCGGCGACGACGAATTCGTCGTGGTTGTCGCGTGTCACGCGCTCGTAACCGAGGTCGTCGATGAGGCGGTCGATCAGAACATGACTCACTGCGTTTCTCCTGTCATTTTCGGCCGTCCCGCTTCGTAATCGCGCATATCGAGCGCTCCGGGGCCGATCCTCTCGGCGCCTTCGAGCGGCTTGTCGCGCTCCCTCACCTCGATGCCCCAGCCGCGCAGCACCTCGCAGGCCAGCTCGACGGCTTCGCCGATGCGCGCTTTCACGCCGGCCGTCAGGCTGCCGCCGTAGTCGGCCAGGATCTCGGGCTGCACGCCGATCAACACGAGTTCGCCGGGGAGTGAACCGGACAGCGTGGCCGACGAAAGCACCTCCTGGAAACCGGCCTGGTGCATGCTGACCTTCTTGGCGCCCATGAAACACGGCACCTCTTCGCCCTGCACCATTCGCAGCGCGGCGGGTTCCATGCCGAAATCGACCGCGTCGAAGATCAGCAGGCGCTTGGCGCTGCAGACCCAGGGCAACAGGAAGATGCCCTGGGTTCCGCCATCCATCAGGCGCACGTCGGATGGGAACGTGTACCGCGCGTGCAGCGCCTCCGCCGCGCGGATACCGAATCCCTCGTCAGCCCAGAGTACGTTGCCGATGCCGAGGACCAGGGTTTCGTACGCGCCCGGGTCCCCGTCCGCGTGGCTGAGGACTGTCTCCGTCATTGCGGGTCGCGCGGACCGTCGTCCTTGAACCGGCGGATGCCGTCGATCATCACGCTGATGCCGTTCTGCCGCGACATGAACTCGGCGCGGATCACCATGTAGATGTGGATGATCACGAAAAACACCATCAGCCACATGCCCAGCAGGTGCCACATGCGCACGGCCTGCGAGCTCGGCTCGATGACGAACACCCAGCCGAACCAGCGGTCGGCCCAGCTTCCGGCACCGGTGCCCTGGCTGTACAGCGCGAAGCCCGTGCAGACCATGAATAACGCCAGCAGCACGTTGAAGAGCCACATCGCGAGCTGCGCCAGCGGGTTGTGACCGCGGTACTTCGCGACCTTGCGCGTGAGGAACGAGTACATCTTCACCTCGTGCACGAGGCGTTTCCAGAACTCACCCCGCCAGACCGGCACGACCAGCAGGCCGCGCGCGTACCTGTTGCCGACGATCGCCCAGTAGAAGCGCACGAAGAGCCCGACCGCAAACACCATTGCCGCGCTGAAGTGGATCAGCCGGATGTTGCCCATCAGGAAGCTGTCGCTCGCCTCGCCGGTCATCGACGGCAGCGGGTTCGCGATCAGGTAGCCGGTGATGGCCAGCACGGTAATGGCGAGTGCGTGGACCCAGTGCCAGACGCGCACGGGAACCTCGAAGACGTATACGTTGCCCGTATAGTCGCCGTCGCCCGTCGCTACTCTGCTCGTAGCCATGCTAATCCCTCCTATCGAACCTTGACCGTGGCCAGTTCCTTGCCGTCATGCGACATGATGTGCGAGGCACAGGCGAGGCAGGGGTCGAAGCTGTGGATCGTCCGCAGGATCTCAAGCGGCTGCTCGGGATTGACCATCGGCGTATTCAGCAATGCAGCCTCGTAGGCGCCGATGTTGCCGGCCGGATCGCGCGGCGACGCATTCCACGTCGACGGCACGACACACTGGTAACTCTCGATCTTCGTGTCCTTGATGTGGATCCAGTGGCCGAGCGCGCCGCGCGGCGCCTCGCCGTAACCGACGCCCTTGACGTCCGCCTCCCAGGTCGATGGATCGAATTTCTCCATGTTCGCCGTTGCCGTGTCGCCTCGCTTCAGGTTTGCCATGAACTCGTCGAAGACGTCGCGCATCCTGTGCGCGGCCCAGGAGCTCTCGAGCCCGCGCGCCGCGGTGCGGCCGAGCGTCGAGAACAGGGCCGTAACCGGCAGGCCGAGGTCCGACAGCAACCGGTCGACCGGTTCCTTGACGTCCTCGCGGCCGCGGGCGTACGCGACGAGGTAGCGAGCCAGCGGCCCCACCTCCATCGCGTTGCCTTTCCAGCGCGGCGCTTTCAGCCAGGAGTACTTGCCGCCTTCGTCGTGCTGCTCGATCGCGGTGCGCGTGCCCTTGAAGTTCGGGCCGGGCTGGAACTTGGGCTCGGTGATGCCGTCCCACGGATGCAGGCCGACCGCCTCGTCCGGGTACTGGTACCAGGAATGGGCGACGAATTCCTGCACCTGCTCGGGGTCGCGGACGTCGACGTCGTAGACCGTGCTCAGGTCGCCGTTGAGGATCGCGCCGTTCGGCAGCATCAGGCTGTCGTTGGTGTGATTGTTGGCATAAGCCGGGAACTCGCCGTACGACATCACGTTCTTGCCCGACAGGCCGCCGCCATAACCCCAGTCCTTGTAGAACGAAGCGATCGCCTTGAGGTCGGGAATGTAGACCTGGTCGGTAAAGGCGATGGTCTGGTCGATGATGTCGGAGACGATGTTGAGCCACGCCATGTTGACCGCACCGACGGCACCGGCGTCGTCGACGTTGACCGAGCACGGCATGCCGCCGACCACCCAGTTCGGGTGCGGGTTGCGGCCGCCGAAGATCGTGTGGATCTTGACGACTTCCTTCTGGAACTCCAGCGCCTCGAGGTAGTGCGTCGTCGCCATCAGGTTGGCTTCGGGCGGCAGCTTGTAAGCCGGGCTGCCCCAGTACGCGTTGGCGAACGGGCCGAGCTGCCCGGACTCGACGAAACGCTTCAGGCGGTTCTGCACGTCCCGGAAATAGGCCGGTGACGATTTCGGCCACGGGCTGATCGCCTGCTGCAGTTCGGACGTCGCCTTCGGATCGGCGCTCAATGCGCTGACCACGTCGACCCAGTCGAGGGCATGCAGGTGATAGAAATGCACGATGTGGTCGTGGCAATACTGCGCCAGCATCATCAGGTTGCGGATGTGGTTCGCATTCGTCGGAATGTCGATGCCGAGCGCGTCTTCGACGGCGCGCACCGACTGCAGCGCATGGACACCCGTGCAGACACCGCAGATGCGCTCCGTGAACGCCCATGCGTCGCGCGGGTCGCGCCCCTTGAGGATGACCTCGAGGCCGCGCCACATGTTGCCGGTCGATACCGCGTTGCGGATGACGTTGTTCTCGTCGAGGTTGACCTCTATGCGAAGATGCCCCTCGATACGGCAGATGGGATCGACGACGACGCGCTGGCCGCTGTCGTCCAGTTCGAAGCCGTTCGGCGTGGTTACGCTAGCCATTGCTCACCTCCTCAGCCGGCTTCGATTTCTTGCCGGTTGCCTTTGCGATACCCGATGCGACCGCGTGCGCTGCAACGCCGATGGCCGCTGCGCCCGCAAGCGCGCCGCCGATCGAGTCGGCCGTCGATTCCACGTTGCCCGTGACACCGAGGTTGGTGACCGCGCTGTAGAAACTGCCCTTGTCCCAGAAGTTGTCTTCGGCGCAGCCGAGGCAGCCGTGGCCCGACTTGACCGGCCACGACAGGCCGCCGTTCCACTCGACCGTCGAGCAGGCGTTATACGTGGTCGGGCCCTTGCAGCCGACCTTGTACAGGCAGTAGCCCTTGCGCGCGCCTTCATCGTCAAACTTCTCGACGAACTGGCCGGCATCGAAATGCGGCCGCCGGTAGCATTTGTCGTGCAGGCGTTGGCCATAGAACATCTGCGGCCGGCCCTGCCTGTCCAGCGGCGGCAGGCGGTCGAACGCGAGCATGTAGGTAATGACGCCGGTCATGACCTCGGCGATCGGCGGACAGCCCGGCACCTTCACGATCGGCTTGTCGAGGATCACCTTGTGAATCGGCACCGCCTGGGTCGGGTTGGGCCTCGCAGCCTGGACGCAGCCCCATGACGCACAGGAGCCCCACGCGATGATCGCCTTGCAGTGATCGGCCATGTGGCGGAGCTTCTCGACATACGGCCGGCCGCCCTGCATGCAATACATGCCGTCTTCGTTCAGCGGCGGGTTACCCTCACAGGCGAGGATGAACTGGCCATCGTACTTCTCGATGGTCTGTTCGAGGATCTCTTCGGCCTGGTGGCCCGCGGCGGCCATGATCGTGTCGTCGTAGTCGAGCGAGATCATCGACAGGATGACGTCGCCGGCCAGCGGGTTGCCGGAGCGGATGAACGATTCGGTACAGCAGGTACACTCCAGGCCGTGCAGCCAGATCACGGGAGTCCGTGGCTTGGTCTCGAGGGCGTGCGCGATCTTGCCGGCGAACTCGGGTCCGAGACCCAGACCAGCGGCGGTAAGACTACAGAACTTGAGGAAACTCCGGCGGGTGACGCCATGACGGCGCATCACCTCATAGAAGGTCTCGTGGGCGGGCATAGCAACTCTCCCCTGATGCGTGGATGCGTTCGGGCTGGTTGCCTGCCGGTCGACCTATTCTTTTACGACGTCCATGTGCGCGTCATCACCCCTGCGCGCCGACAAGGCAGCACAGCAGGCCCCATCTTCCCTGCTGATGATGGGCGTCGACATAGTGGTTGTTACGTACCTAGCCTTTAGTCGAATGGCGGTCAGAAGGTCAGCGTGAACGTGGCGCCTTCCGCATTATTTCGACCCAGCCGGATAAAGCCGCCGTGCGCGATCATCACCTGCCGGGCAAGCGCGAGGCCGACACCGGAACCACCCTCCCGCGTCGTGAAGAAAGGTACGAAGATCTTCGTCGCGATCTCGTCCGGAACGCCGTGGCCGTTGTCCTCGATCTCGATCACCGTGTTGCCGCGCCGGTTGAGGTGCCCGCGTAACTCGATGCTCGGCATCTCCGTGTCTTTCGTCGCCTGCCAGGCATTGCGCAACAGGTTTAGCAGCACGGGTTCCAGCAAGTCGCGATCGGCATAGACGTAGAGGCCGGATGGCTCGATCTTTGATGATAGCGTTACGCGGGAATCGTCCCACTCGGCTTTTGCGAGGCTCGCCACCGTCTCGAACAGGTCGGCAAGCGCCACCCGCTTCTTCTCCGGCGGTGCAAGCCTGGATATTTGCCGGTAGCTGTCGATGAACTGCATCAGGCTGTCCGACCGTCTTGCTACCGTGGCAACCGCGCTCTGCACGTCCTCGAGTTCTTCGGCGATTGATGATCCCGGGCCGGCTTCGCGCTCGACTTCGCGAACGACATCATCGACGAGTTCGGCCGCCGTCTGTGCCAGCGAGGTCACGGGCGTAATGGAATTCATGATTTCGTGTGTCAATACCCGGACAAGGTCCTGCCATGCTTCGGCCTGGGTAGCGTCGATCTCGGACTGGATATCCTGCAGCGAGATCAGCCGCTCCCTGTCGCCTTCGATGATGATCTCCGTGGCGGCGAGGGTCAGCTGGTACTCCGCGCCCTCCACCATGAAGGTCACGAGCTCCCGGTCGCCCGGGATCGCTTGCTCGACCGCCTGGGCGAAGCCTGCCCCGAACTGCCTGAGGTCGTTGACCCGCGTAACGTGCGCCGCGCCGAACAGCCTGCGTGCGGCGTTGTTCTGCAGCGTGATCGCATTGTCGGCATGCACCGTCATCAACGGCACGGGTATGTGCTCGATCAGCGCCTTGAGGTGGCGCATATCCGATTCCTGGTCGGTTCGACGCGCCCGCATGTCCTCGATGATGGCTGTGAACGTCCTTCCCAGGCTCGCGAAACCCGAACCTGCCTGCTCGAAGTCGAAGCGTTGCGAATAATCGGCGAAACGCACCGCGTCCAGGAACCGCGCCACCTCGCGATTGGTGCGGCTCACGTACCGCCAGAGTTCGGCGACCAGCAACGCGAGGACAATGGACGACAGTAGCGTCGCGCCGTGATACCCCGGCTGCAGCAACAGCCATAGCACCAGCGCCATCGCGGCGCCAACGAGGGCGAGGCGCAACAACAGGGAAACGACGAAATGCCTAAATACCATGTTTTTCCATGCGCCGGTAAAGCGATGCGCGCGTCAATCCGAGTTCCGCCGCAGCTCTGGAGATATTGAAGCCGTGCTTGAGCAGCGCCCGCTCGATCGTGGCCTTTTCCATCTCGTCGAGATTGAGGATCGTCGGGATCGCTGTCGGCGGCGCCGGCGGCGCAGCTTCACCAGGGTAATCGAGCTGCAGATCGGCGGGCTCGATTTTTTCCCCGCTGGTGAGGATAACCGCACGTTCCACGGCATGGCGCAACGCGCGCACGTTGCCGGGCCAGTCGTAGTCGAGGAGTGCCGTTTCGGCCGGCGGCGAGAATGACCGCGCCGCCTTGCCGTACTTCTTCGCGTAGATCGCGGCATAGTGGCGAGCGATCGGCGGGATATCCTCTCGCCGTTCGCGCAGTGGCGGAATCGTTATCTCGACCGTGTTCAGACGAAACAACAGGTCGGGGCGGAATAGATCGGCATCGCGGAGATGCTCGATCGGCGTGTTGGTTGCAGCTATCACCCGGATATCGAACGACTGCGGACGGTCCGCACCCACCGGAGTAACCTCGCGCTGCTCCAGCGCGCTCAACAGCTTGGCCTGCAGCTGCAAGGGCAGGTTGCCGATCTCGTCGAGGAACAACGTGCCACCATCCGCCGCCTGGAACCGGCCAAGTCGGTCCTCGTTCGCGCCGGTGAACGCCCCTTTGCGATGGCCGAAAAGTTCCGATTCGAACAGGCTCTCGCTGATCGCGCCCATGTCGACAGCGAGGAATACCTGTTGCGCACGCGGCGACAGGGCATGCAGCCGCCGTGCGATGAGTTCCTTTCCCGTACCGTTCTCGCCGAGGATCAGCACGTTGGCATCGGTCGGCGCCGCCCGTTCGACGATCGAGAAGACTACCTGCATCGCCGCCGATTTCGAAACGATCTCCTGGACGGTCGAACCCGACGCTGCGCGCAGCGCTTCATTGGCACGCCGCAGCGTCGCCGTCTCGCTGCGGCTTTGGCGAAGTTCCACGCCGGTCGACACGGTCGCGACGACTTTCTCGTTTTGCCAGGGCTTGGCGACGAAGTCGGTGGCACCGCACTTCATCGCCTCGACCGCGTTATCGACGCTGCCATGAGCGGTAATCATGATCACGACGACGTCGGGGTCGATGCCAAGGATGCGCTGCAGCCACTCGAGCCCCTGCTTCCCCGACGACTCGCCGGGCCCGAAATTCATGTCCAGGAGCACGACGTCGAAGGCATGCTGTTCCATGAGATCGGGAATGCGCTCCGGCCGGCGGCAGGTCACGACCTCGGCGAAACGGCGCCGCAGCAGCAGGCGAGCCGCCGTCAGGATGTCGTCGTCGTCATCGACGACCAGGATGGTGCCGATCTTGCTCATTATCGCGTCCCGGAAACTGTCCGGAATCGTACACTCGCTGTCCGCATGCGTACAGTTGCACGCGCGTTCCGACACGGTTCGTGCGCGTCATGGTTTGAAAATCAACCACTTACCAACTTGGCACGACAATTGCTATCTACAGGATGTAGGGCTTTCGCGAACACGGCAGGAACGATAGTGACCAGGATCACAAGCATCAGGCAGACGCAGCAGAAAAACCGCAGCTCAATCTCCGGGCAGAGCATGGACCGGCGCGTCGCGAAGAAGACTCCGTTGGGCCGCAGAGTGATGTACGGCATTGCCGGCCTGCTCGTACTCCTGTTCGTGGGCTGGCTGATCAGCGCGCTGCTGGCCGGCCGCACGCTCAGCGTCAACTCGGAGCGCATCGCGGTGTCCGAGGTGTCGGTCGGCACCTTCGAGGACTTCATCCCGTTGCGTGGCCGGCTGGTCCCGCGCAGCACCGTGTATCTCGATGCGGTCGAAGGCGGCCGGGTCGAGGAAGTCCTCGTCGAAGACGGCGCCATCGTGGCAGCAGGCGACCCGATCGTCCGCCTGTCGAACACCAATTTGCAGCTCGAGGTCCTCGGCCGCGAGGCGGCTGTCACCGAACAGCTGAACTTCATGCGCACGCTCGAGCTGCAGCTCGAGCAGAATCGCCTCGCGCACAAGCGCAACCTGGTAGAGATCGATTACCAGATCACGCGTTTGACGCGCAGCATCGAGCGGCAGCGCGATCTCGCGGAGAAGGAACTGGTATCGCAGTCCACGCTCGACGAACTGCAGGACGAGCTGACCTATTACGAGAACCGTCGCGCCGTAACGCTGGAGAGCCAGGCAACCGACGCGCGCCTGCAGGAAGAACAGCTGCGGCAGCTGCGCGCGGCCAGTACCCAGCTGGAGACGAGTCTCGCCCTTGCGCGCAAGAATCTGGACGACCTGAACGTGCGGGCGCCGGTTGCCGGCAAGCTGTCCGGCTTCGACGTCGAGATCGGCGAGTCCATCGACCGCGGCGGGCGGCTGGGCCAGATCGACGATCCCGACGGCTACAAGCTCAATGCCAGGATCGACGAGTTCTATCTCGGCCGGGTCGATATCGGCCAGGTGGCAGGCGCGACGCATAACGGCCGCGACCTGGATCTCCGTGTCGCCAAGATCTACCCGCAGGTAAACGAAGGACAGTTCGAGGTCGACATGACCTTCGACGATGAACCCGAACGCCTGCGTCGAGGCCAGACCCTGCAGTTGCGCCTGACACTCGGCGACAACTCGGATGCAATCCTGATTCCGAACGGCTCCTTCTACCAGGAGACTGGTGGTAACTGGGTGTTCGTCGTGGCGCCGGACGGCTCCGAAGCCATCAAGCGCACGGTACGCCTGGGCCGCCGCAACACCGACTACATCGAGGTGCTCGACGGCCTCGAGCCGGGCGAAAAGGTCATCACCTCGCCATACACGAGCTTCACCGGCATGGACCGGCTGGTGCTCGATGCCGACTAAACAATCTGATTCAACCTTCCTGACAAGGGGAACAACATGCTCAAGCTGCACAATCTATTCAAGGTCTACCAGACAGACGAAATCGAAACCGTCGCTTTGAACGGCGTCAACCTGGAGATCGAGCAAGAGGAATTCGTCGCGATCATGGGGCCGTCCGGTTGCGGCAAGTCGACGCTGCTGAACATCATCGGCATGCTCGACAACCCGTCGGAGGGCAATTACTTCTTCTTCGACGAGAACGTGGCGCCCTACTCCGAGGCGCAGCGCAGCGTGATCCGCAAGATGAACATCGGCTTCATCTTCCAGAGCTTCAATCTCATCGATGAGCTCACCGTTGCGGAGAACATCGAACTCGCGCTCCTGTATCACAACATGCCTGCCTCGAAACGCAGGAAGCGCGTCGACGAAGTCATGGACCGCATGGGTATCGCGCATCGGGCGAAGCACATGCCCGGGCAACTTTCCGGCGGCCAGCAGCAGCGCGTTGCGGTCGCCCGCGCCGTCGTCGGCAACCAGCCGCTGATACTCGCGGACGAACCCACCGGCAACCTGGATTCGGTGCACGGCCAGGAAGTCATGGAGCTGCTCCGCTCCCTGAACAAGGAGGGCACGACGATCGTCATGGTGACGCACTCGCCGGCGCACGCCGACTATGCGCACCGCACCGTCAACCTCTTCGATGGCCACATCATTACGGACAACACGCGCGCCGCCTGAGCGGACTCGCAGAGCGAGGCAAACCATGTTCTGGAACAACGTCAAGATAGCGCTGCGCAATCTCAAGAAGAACAAGGGGTTCGCGGCGATCAACATTACCGGCCTGGCTATCGGTCTGACCGTCTATGTCTTCGGCGGCCTGATTGTCGAATACGAGCGAACACACGACCACTTTTACAGGAACGCCGACCGCATCTACACGATTGGTGCAACAGCAGCGCCCGAACTGAACGTTGGCATCGAAAACTTCAACTCCGTTCAATCTGCGGTGGGGCCCGCTATCGAGGCCGGCATCTCCGACGTCGAGGCAGTCGCGAGGACCATTACGTCCGAGTACCTCATCACCATGGGTGCCGAACGCTTCTACCAGGTGATCCGTTTCGCCGACCCTGCCCTGCTCGAGATTTTCGACTTCGAGTATCTCTACGGCGACAGAAGCGCGCTTGACGATCCCAGCGCCTTGCTGATCACTGAATCCACTGCCATCAAGTATTTCGGCAAGGCCGATGCCGTCGGTGAGGTCGTAACTCTCGATAACGAGTTCGACTTCTATGTATCCGCCGTTATCGCTGACCTGCCGCTCAATACTCACTTCAATTCGAGCCCGATTATCGACGCAGCGTTTCAGATCGTTGCGCCTATACAGGCACTAACGCGGACGCAGGACTTCGATGTCGCCGGGGACTGGAACAACCTCTCCATCGGCAACATGACCTATGTGCTCTTGCCACCGGGACTCGATGGCGAATGGCTGAAGGTGCAGATGGACGCCCTGTACGATCGGATCGTCGATGAAGAGCGGCAGCGGGTCATCGCGTCGTTCGAGGTGTATCCGTTGAACCGTGCGAATACCGCGATCTGGGACCTGATCGGCCTGCCCGTCATCAGCGTCGTGTCCCTGCTCAGCTTCCTCGTCCTTGTCGTCGCGTGCGTCAACTACACCAACCTGGCGACGGCACAATCGCTCGGGCGCAGCCGCGAGGTGGGCATGCGCAAGACCATGGGCGCCGGGCGGCGGCAGCTGCTGACCCAGTTCCTCGTCGAGAGCCTCGTCATTACCGCGATCGCGATGGTCATCGCCATCGCGGCCCTCGAGATAATCATCCCGCTACTGAATAATTCAGCGAACAAGGCGCTGACGATCGACTACCTGAACACGCTCCCATGGCTTGTCGCGACGACCATCCTCGTTGGCCTGCTTGCGGGCATGTACCCCGCATGGCTCATCACACGGGCGAGCCCCATCGATGCGTTGCGCGATACCGCGAGGAAAGGCAAGAAGGGCTCGAAAGTCCGGTCCGTCATGATCGGCGCACAGTTCGCCATCTCTGCGTTCATGCTCGCGCTGGTCGCTGTCGTCTTCATGCAGAACGAGCGCGTCAAGGAATCGAGCTACGAGTTCCCGCGATCGGAGATCTACACGCTGGAACGGCTGAACGTCGACAGCATCGAGGAGCGGCTCGAGACGCTGCGCCACGAGCTCGAGGCGCTGCCGAACGTGGACGGCGTCGCTTTCGCGAGCCAGGTTCCTTACGAGCAGAACAACGCATCGAGAACGGTTTCCATCGAGCCGGGCGACGCGGCCGGCAAGTTCAGCCTGCAGTACATGAGTATGTCGCCCGAGTTCCTCGACACCTACGATATCCGTCTGCTAAACGGCCGTCCGTTGAGTCGTGACATCGCGAACGATACAGAGCGCGAGGAATCGGAGACGGTCAATGTCATCGTGAACGAGATGGCCCTCGAGAGACTGGGCATTTCCTCTCCGGCCGAGGCTATCAATAAGCGCTTCTATAACTTCAGCGAGGAAGACGGCGCCGTGCCGGAATTCGTCATTGTCGGCGTCGCCCCGACGCAGAACATTACGGGCCTGTTCAACGCCGAGAAGCCGTGGATGTATCTCTACCGTCCGGACTTTATTCGCATCGGGTCCGTGCGCATCAGCGGCAACATGATGGAAGCGGTTGAGCAGATCGAGGAAGTCTGGGACCGGGTCATTCCCGACTACCCGATGCAGGGGCGCTTCCTCGATGACACGTTCAACGACGTCTACAACATCCTCAAGTTCATGAACATGGCGCTTGCCGGGTTCGCGTTCGTTGCATTTGCGCTTGCCCTTATCGGCCTGTTCGGGCTGGCGGCATTCATGGCGGCGCAGCGCACCAAGGAAATCGGCGTCCGCAAGGTGCTCGGCGCGAACTCGTTCCAGATCGCGCGCCTGCTCGTGTGGCAGTTCTCGACGCCCGTGCTGTGGGCGCTGGCGATCGCCCTGCCCGCCGCCTACTTTGCTGCCAGCACCTATCTGAATTTCTTTGCCGACCGCATTCATACGACGATCCCCGTCCTGATCGCGGCGGGCATCGTAGCAACGTTGCTGGCCTGGGGTACCGTCGCTGGCCATGCCATCCGCATCGCCCGCTCCAACCCGGTGCTGGCACTGCGGTACGAATAGCGCGTCAGCCCACTGCACATATGTCCACTGTTCGGCGCTATCATAGGGTGCCGGACAGTGGACATTTGCCGTGGACGATACCGAGATCAAATGGCTGATCGCCCTGGTGGTTACCGCCGCCGCGGCGGCCCTTGCGTGGTTCCTCTGGGATGGCGCCAAGCCGCCGCCGGAGCCGGTGCCCGTCGAGCAGCTGGCGCCCATTGCCGATGCCGAGCCGGCAGAGCCACTGCACCCGGTCGAGCCGCTGAGCATCACGCCCGGTGAGGGCGAACTGATCGAACTGCCGCCTCTGGCGGAAAGCGACAGCTACTTCGCGCTGGCTCTCATCGACCTCTTCGGGCCGGACCTAGAGCCTCTGCTCGCGGACGAGGCGCTGATCGACAAGACCGTTGCAACGGCGGACAACCTGACCCGGGGCCGCGTTGCGGAGAAGATCAGGCCGCTCGGCAGGTTGCCCGGGACCTTCGTCGTTACCGCGGCCGGCGAAAACGGTCCGTTCTATCTCAGCCCGGAGAACCATGTGCGTTACGATACGCTCGTAAACATGGCGACCGGGGTAAACCTCGACGAGCTGGTCGCCACCTACCGGCGCTTCTACCCACTGCTGCAGGAGGCGTTCGCCCAGCTGGGCTACCCGGACGGCTATTTCAACGACCGCGTGGTTGCAGTCATCGATCACCTGCTGGCCACGCCGGAGCCCGAGCCGCCCATCCGGCTGGTGCAGCCGCACGTCCTGTTCGAGTTCGCGGACCCTGAACTCGAGGCCCTGTCCGGTGGCCAGAAGCTCTTGATCCGCATGGGTCCCGACCACATATCCCGAATCAAGGCCGTGCTGTCAGACTTCAGGGCACGCATCGCGCAGCCCTAGCAGGAGCGGTTCCCGCACCGCGACCGGAAGGCGGATCGCGCCGCGGCGCACTGCTACGGGGAATCATTACTCCTGCGCCAACCCGCCAGCAACGCCATGCCAGCGTATGAGAACGCCATATATATCTTGTTTTTCGTATATTCGTTGTTTAGAATATTCTAATTAATTTGTTGCCGGGCCCCCAACCGGCCTCGATCAGCCACCGAGCGAAAGCCGATGAAACCAGCCAACCGTTGTCTCGCCATTGCCTCCATCATCGTCGCCCCCCTGACCGCCGCTGCCGAAAACCTGGAACAGGCCTGGACCGACGCCATCGCCTCGCACAATCAGCTCGCCGCTGCCGCGGCACGCCGTGAAGCCGCCGGGCTCAACCTGGAAAGCGCGCAAGCGGAACGATGGCCGCAACTGGGCGTGTCGAGTTCCTTCACGCAGCTCGACGAAGCACCCCGGTTCGACTTCGGCGGCGGCACCACGTCGCAACAGCTGTTCGACAACGACAATTTCCTGCAGGCCGGCGTGCAGATCAGCCTGCCGCTATACGCCGGCGGTGCGATCAACGCGGGCGTCGGCGCAGCCGAATACGCGGCCGAGGCATCGAGCCAGCGGTACGAGGCCGTGCTGCAGGACATCAAGCTCGGCACCGGTGAGCACTACATCCAGGTGCTCAGGGCCGAGAGTGCGCTAGAAGTCGCGGAATCGAACGTCAGGACCTTGCGCGCACAGACGGAACTCGCCAGGCAGCAGTATGAATTCGGCGCGGTACCGAAAAACGATTTCCTCGCCGCGAGCGTCGCACTCGCCGATGCGGAACAGCGCAAACTGCAGGCCGAGAACGGCCTGGACATCGCCCGCGCCGCCTATAACCGCTTCCTGAGCAGGCCACTGGATCGGCCGGTCTCGCTCGATCCCGACCTCGACATCGACGGCCTGGTGCCCCCGGGCGAAAGCCTCGAAGCGCTCATCCTCACGGCGACGGAACAGCGTGACGAACTTGCCGCGATGGCGGCCGAAGCCAGCTCGCTGCGCGAGAACTCAACCGCGATTCGAGCCCGGTCGCGGCCGCAGCTCGCCCTTACCGGCGGCTACATGTACCTGGAGAACGCTTTCCTCGATGCCGACGAGTTCTGGATGGCCGGCGTCTCGTTCCAGTGGAACCTGTTCAATGCCGGCCGTAACCGAGATCGGGCTGCCGCGCTCGAACGGCAGGCGCTCGCGGTGAGCCACACCCGTGACGACATGATGTCGTCCATCTCGCTGCAGGTGCGGCGCGCCTGGAATGACCGGCGCGAGGCCGAGGCCCGCACCCGCGTCGCGGAAGCCGCGGTCGACCAGGCCATCGAGAACCTGCGTGTCGTCCGCAATCGCTACGAGGCGGGCTCCAGCCCCAATATCGAAGTGCTCGATGCCGAGACACTGCGCCAGCAGGCGCTCAACAACCGCGACAATGCCCGCTACGAACTGGCACTCGCGAAGTTGCGGCTGGCGCGCGCCGTGGGAATCCTCTAATGAAAGTCAGTGCCGATGCCATGAAGGAGCAGGCCGGCAAGGCGCACCGGCTGCTGGCGGCAATGGCGAACGAAAAGCGGCTGATGATCCTCTGCCAGCTCATCGATGGCGAGCGCTCGGTCAACGATATCGCCGAGCTCCTCGATGCACGCCAGTCGACGATCTCGCAACACCTCTCGCTGCTCAGGAAGGACGGATTTGTACAGGCACGGCGCGAAGGCCAGACCCAGTTCTATTCGTTGAAGGGCGTCGATGCGCGTTCGGTCATCGAAACGCTGCACACCCTCTATTGCGTCGCAGACCCGAGGAAGAAATAACATGAAGAGACGTCCCCGTATTGCTGGCCGGCCGGCGCCGACCATCGCCGCCGCTCTGTTCTTCGCGATCGCGAGCGCTGCGGCGGCAGAACTGCCGTTCGAGACTGCCGCCGTGGAAATTGCGCGTGCGCCGCTCGAGCGCGTCTACGACGGCACCGTCGAAGCCGTGAACCAGGCCACGATGTCGGCTCAAACGGCGGGCCGCATCGCCGAGGTCTTCTACGACGTCGACGATTACGTCGAGCCGGGTGATCCGATCGTGCGTTTCACGGACGTCGAGCAGCAGTCGGCGCTGCAGCAGGCCAGGGCGAACCTCGAAGAAGCGCTCGCTCGCCAGAAGCAGGCGGATGCGGAGTTCGGCCGCGCCAGGGGGCTGTTCGAATCGGGCTCGAGTTCCAAACGTGAATACGACCAGGCGCTGGCTGCGAGAGACGCCGCGGCGGCACGCGCAGCCGCCGCCCGCTCCGCCGTCGCGACGGCGGAGCAGCAACTGGAGTACACGCTCGTCAGGGCGCCGTATGCAGGCATCGTGACCGAGCGCCATGTCGAGGTCGGCGAAGCGGTTTCGGTCGGGCAGCCGCTGATGAGCGGCTTGTCGCTCGAGTCGCTGAGAGTCGTCGTGAACCTGCCGCAACAGGTTGCCGCCAGAGTCCGCGAGCACAGGAAAGCGTACGTTCTCACGGATGAAGGTCGTATCGCGGCTGACACCATCACGATATTCCCGTTCGCGGACAGTGCGAGCAATACGTTCACGGTGCGTGTCGAGCTGCCCGACGGCCAGTTCGCGCTGTACCCGGGCATGTTCGTCAAGGTCGCTTTCGTCATCGGCGACGCCGAGCGGCTGCTCAT
Organism: Woeseiaceae bacterium; assembly: GCA_041559075.1. Lineage (GTDB taxonomy): Bacteria > Pseudomonadota > Gammaproteobacteria > Steroidobacterales > Woeseiaceae > UBA1847. The sequence continues at coordinate 66,751 of JBFFEB010000006.1, forward strand.
CCCTACCCGCGCTGTGCTCCGGCGCAGCGAGGTCACCGGCGTCTATGTCGTATCCGCGGATGGCGGGGCCCGGCTGCGGCAGGTTCGCGCGGGGAACACCTTCGACGACCGGACGGAAATCCTCGCAGGCCTGAGCGCGGGCGAACGGATAGCACTGGACCCGGTGCGTGCCGGTATCTACGTGAAGTCGCAGGCGGTAGCGAACGATGAAGAATAGGCTCGGTATCTCCGGCGGCCTCGCTGCCCGGTTCCAGGACAATGCGCTGACACCGTTGCTCGCGCTCGCAGCGATGCTGCTCGGCATGTTCGCGGTGATCGTGACGCCGCGCGAGGAAGAGCCACAGATCGACGTGACCTTCGCGAACGTGTTCGTCGGGTTCCCCGGCGCGAGCACGACCGAGGTGGAGAACCTCGTCGCCCTGCCCATGGAACAGGTGCTCGCCGAGATCGACGGAGTCAAGCACGTGTACTCCGTCTCTCGCCCCGGCATGGGCGTGCTGACTGTGCAGTTCAGAGTCGGCGAACCGCGAACCGAGGCGCTCGTCAGGCTGTACAACGCAATCTTCTCCAACCAGGACTGGCGGCCGCAGAACCTCGGCATCCTGCCGCCCATCGTCAAGCCCAAGGGCATCGACGACGTCCCGATCGTCTCTGCAACCCTGTGGACGGAAGACGGGGAGCGCGCGACCCAGGACCTGCTGAAGGTCGCACACGCGCTGGAAGCGGAGATAAAGCGCGTGCCGGGGACGCGCGACGTGTACACGATCGGCGGTTCGCGAGAAATCGTGCATGTGGAACTGGATCCGCAGCGGGTAGCCGGTTTCGGCATGACGCTCGACGACCTGCGCCAGGCGCTGACGGCGAGCAACACGGCCTCGCACGCGGGCTCGCTCGTCTACGACAACACGGACGTCCCCGTGCAGGCGGGTACTTTCCTCAGCAATCGCGAGGACGTGGCCCGCCTGGTGGTCGGCCTGTTCGACGGCCGGCCTGTCTATCTCGACGATATAGCCACCGTGCGCGCCCAGGCGGACCAGCCCGATACCTATACCTGGTTTGCGACCGGTCCGGCAGCTGCCGAGGCAGGCATCGATCCCGTGGCCTACGCGCCGTCGGTAACGATCGCCATCGCCAAGAAGCCGGGCACGAACGCCACCCACATCGCGGACGCCGTGGTCGAACGCCTGGCGCAACTCGAGGCGACACTCATCCCGGAGGGCGTCGACGTCACGATCACGCGCAATTACGGCAAGACGGCGGATGACAAGGCGTCGAAGCTCATCCAGAAACTCTCGTTCGCGACGATGTCGGTCATCCTGCTGACATGGTTCGCACTCGGCTGGCGCGAGGCGATCGTGGTAGGTACCGCCGTCATCGTGACGCTGGCGGCGACGTTGTTCGCGTCCTGGGCCTGGGGCTTCACGATCAACCGGGTATCGTTGTTCGCGCTGATATTCGCGATCGGCATACTCGTGGACGACGCGATCGTCGTCGTCGAAAACATACACCGGCACCGCGGATTCGGTTCCGGCGCGATCGGCGAGATCATCCCGCCGGCCGTCGACGAGGTCGGCGGGCCGACCATCCTCGCGACGTTCACCGTCATCGCCGCCCTGCTGCCGATGGCTTTCGTGACCGGGCTGATGGGGCCGTACATGAGCCCGATCCCTATCAACGCCAGCACCGGCATGCTGATCTCCCTCGCGGTCGCCCTGATCCTCACGCCGTGGCTCAGTCACCGGCTGCTGCAACATGCCCCGATTCACGAAGAGTCGGGCGAAGGGGAGTCGAAGCTGCACCGTACATTCGAGCGCCTCATGCACCCGTTCCTGGATCGCGAAACCGGCAGACGAGCGCGTGCATGGCTCTATGGCGGCACGGCCGCGATCATCGGCGTCGCTATGCTGCTCGTCGTGGCGCAACTCGTCGTGCTCAAGATGCTGCCGTTCGACAACAAGTCGGAGTTCCAGGTGGTGCTCGACATGCCGGAAGGAACCAGCGTCGAGCAAACTGCCCGTGTCCTGGATGCAATGGCCGAGTCGATCGAGCGCGTGCCGGAAGTCACCGACTACCAGGTCTACGCGGGCACGGCTTCACCCATCAACTTCAACGGCCTGGTGCGGCAGTATTACCTGCGCAGCGACAGCAATACCGGGGACATCCAAGTCAACCTCGTCGACAAGCACGAGCGCAAGCGGTCCAGCCACGAGATCGCACGGAGCGTTCGCGACGAACTCACCGCGATCGGTCGTGAGTTCGGCGCGTCGGTAAAGATTGCCGAAGTGCCGCCGGGCCCACCGGTAATGTCGCCGATCGTGGCCGAAATCTACGGGCCGGACTACGAGGAACAGAAGCAGCTCGGACGGCAGCTCGAAGCGATATTCCGGGACACGCCCGACATCGTTGACATCGACACGTCCGTCGAATCCGATGCGGCACGATTCATCATCGAGGTCGACCGCCAGCGCGCCGCCCTGCTCGGCGTGCCACAGCAACGCGTCGCCGCGATCCTGCAGATGGCCCTCAAGGGCGAGGACGTCACCTACGTTCACCAGGCCCGCGAGCGCTACCCGATCCCGGTGCGCCTCGACCTGCCGGTTTCATCGAAAGCCGACCTCGACGCCTTGCTCGCGCTCGAGGTGCGCAGCCAGGGCGGCCAGCGTGTGCCGATCTCCGAGATCGCCAACGTGCGTGAAGTCAGCTGGGACGATGCGGTGTACCACAAGGACCTTTTGCCGGTCGTCTTCGTTACGTCCGACATGGCGGGCAGGCTCGACAGCCCGCTCTACGGCATGTTCACGCTGTCGGGCAAGATCGACGAACTGGCGGAAGCCGGAACGCCCATCGAGCAACGGTATATCAGTCAGCCGGAGAACCCCTACTACTTCTCGATGAAGTGGGACGGCGAGTGGCAGATTACCTACGAGACGTTTCGCGACATGGGGCTCGCGTATTCAGTGGGTCTCATACTCATCTACTTGCTCGTCGTTGCACAGTTCCGTTCCTACCTGCTGCCGCTGATCATCATGGCGCCGATCCCGCTGACGATCATCGGCGTCATGCCGGGGCACGCGATCCTCGGCGCGAACTTCACGGCGACATCGATGATCGGCATGATTGCCCTGGCCGGCATCATCGTGCGCAATTCGATACTGCTCGTCGATTTCATCCTCGACCAGCAGCGCGCCGGTCACGATCTCGAAGACGCCGTGATCCGCGCATCGTCGGTTCGCGCAAAACCGATCATGCTGACCGCGCTGGCCGCGATGATGGGTGCCTTCTTCATCCTCGACGACCCGATCTTCAACGGCCTCGCGATATCCTTGATCTTCGGTATATTGGTGTCGACGGTGCTGACTCTGATCGTGATCCCGATACTGTTCTACAGTTTCCGCAGGCAGATCAGGGTGGCCCGGTAGCGGCCATTCGATCCGCAGGGGCGGTTCTCGAACCGCGAGCCGCTCTTACGGCTTCGCTGGATCCTGCAGGTATTTTTTCAGCCACGCGTGCACTTCCTCCCAGTAATGCCGGGCCTCCGCTCCCTTCTTGATCCAGTGATCGGCGACGTGGAAGACCAGCAACCGGCCCGGCACCTGCTTGCGCTGCAGGCAGGTCCACGAGGCCGGCGTGCCCGACCAGCGTCCGGAAGCGCGTCGTCGTGCCCTGCAGCCAGTTGATGATGACGGTAATTCGCACGGCTTGGCTCCCGGTGGCTGAATAAGAATCCGGCATGATACCTGCCGCGAGGCCTTGGATTCAGGGAGCCTTGAAAATCCGCGCGGCGACCTTATCTTGTTTGCTCAAGGCACTATTGCCTTTTTTTTCAATATGTTAGGTATTGGAGGATGCAAAATGTCACTGGTACGTTATGAACCCTGGGTGGGTGTTCGTCAGTTGCAGGACGATATCAATCGCCTGTTTTCGGGCTTGTCGACCGGCGACAGCAGCGGCGCAACGGCCGACTGGGTCCCGAACGTCGACATCAACGAATTCGAGGACAAGTTCCAGCTCTATGTCGACCTTCCCGGCGTCGACCCCAAAGACGTGGACATCACGCTGGAAAACGGCGTGCTGACCATTTCGGGCGAGCGCTTCGTGCAGGCCGAGAAAGCCGAGGAGAACGTCGTCCGCCGCCGCGCGGAGCGCGGCGCGGGCCGATTCTACCGGCGCTTCATCCTGCCGGAATCGGTGGATGCCGAGAAGGTGAAGGCAACGGACCGCCATGGCGTGCTCGAGATCCTGATTCCGAAACAGGCGAAGGCATTGCCGCGCAAAATCGAGGTTGCCGCGTAACGAAACCGTAGGACGGGTTCTCGAACCGCGATCCTGTCGCGGGCCGAGGCCCGCTCCTGCGGGAGAAACCGGGTCACGGTCCGAGAACCGCTCCTGCAGACGCCTGCGGTAGACTTGGGTCAATGACCCTCGATCTCGATCGCCATATCCGCCGCGAAAGCTTCAAGCGCTACGCATTGCAATGCGGCCTCGCGGGCATTGTCGTCCTGATCCTGCTGCTCATACTCGACGCGGTCACTCAGACCGTCCTGATCGCAGCGCTCGGCGCCAGCGCGTTCATCGCTTTTGCGGTCCCACGATCGCTGCATTCGGGAGCACGCCACATGATCGGCGGCTATGCGATCGGAATCGTCGCGGGCTGCCTGATGGCGACACTGGAATCAGCGATGAATGTCCAGGGCGCCGCTGCTACGCACGCCGTAATGGTCATATTCGGCGCTATGGCGATATCGCTCGCGATGTTTACGATGGTCGTCACGCGCACCGAGCACCCACCGGCGGCGGCCCTGGCGCTCGGGCTGGTGCTCAACGAGTGGGACCTGCTGACACTGGCCGTCGTCATGGCGGGCATCGTGGCGCTGAGTCTCATCAAGCGGCTCGTATTGCCGATGCTGCTGGACCTGCTATAGCAATGGGCAAATGGCTGATGATTGCCGGCGTTCTCTTGTTGCTCGTCGGCGCGGCGCTGCAGTTTGCGCCGTGGCTCGTTAACTGGTTCGGGAAGTTGCCCGGCGACCTGAAGATCGGCTCCGGCAACACGCGTGTCTTCATACCGATCACGTCGATGATATTGCTCAGCATCATCCTGACGATCATCGTCAACCTGTTCAGGAACTAGTGTCTCGCCTGGACCCGGGTCAGGCCATTCGGCGGGCAGCGCGAATGCGCTCGAATTCCCAGCCGCACTTGCGCAGGAAACGCTTCGTCGAACGCCCGAAGCCTTTCGGCACTTTTTCCCGGTACAGGATGTAGGTCTCCTGGCTCAGCGACGATTCCGTCACCGTGTAGGGCGTCAGGCCGTAGATCGTCTGGCCGTGCACCCAGAACCTCTTGATAAATACGTCGACGGGTTCGTAGATCGCCCGCGTCTGCTCGATGAGATTCCGGGCAACTTCGGGCGTCATGCTGTTACACATGCAGGAATGGGGGACTTTCGTGTAGCGCCAGAGCGTGTAGTCTCCCCTTGCAGCGACGCGCTGTTTTTTTGCCCGGGTTTCCGACTGCAGGCGGATGAAACCGCGTTCCGAAATATTCTGCGCCACCTGTTCCACGGCGCCGGCAAACCCCGGCAGCAGCTGGAAATCGTCTTCCATGATCATCAGTGGCTCGCCGAGTTCGACGCACTTCTGCCACAGGGAGCGGTGACTGGCGAAACAGCCGACCTCTCCCAGGGACATCGGGTGCCCCGTGTTGAGGAGCCACTCTTCCTCGTCGCAGCCCTCGAAATACGCGTCGGCCATCACCTGCTCGCCGCGCATCGCGTCAAAGAACTCGAAAGCCAGGCCGATCTCGCCGAGTTGGCGGGCTGCCCGTTCACGGCGCTCCGCGGCATCCGGCAGACTGATAACGACTATCTTCACAACGGTGGGTAACCTGGGCTGGCGGACCTTTGCGGGGCGCCGCGAAAAAAGCCTCGGCGCATTTTAACGTAGAATGGCGCGCTGATTCGGAGTCGGCGGGCCGAGAAATGCAAAAAGAAGGACTGAGCCAGAAAGCGTACGTACCGATCGAGGAAGGCGATGCCTACGACCCGTTCGTGCCTGCGAGCGAATCGCCTGCCGAGTTCACGGTCAAGGCCGTCGGGCTCGGGATCCTGTTCGGCATCATTTTCGGCGCGGCAAATGCCTACCTCGGCCTTCGCGCCGGACTGACCATCAGTACCTCGATCCCCGTGGCGGTGATGACCGTGGCGGTGTTTCGCGCGCTGGCGCATGCCGGCATCCGCGGCAGTATCCTGGAAACCAACATCTCGCAGACGACCGGGTCGGCATCCAGTTCGCTGGCGAGCGGCGTAATTTTCACGCTGCCCGCCCTGTTCATGTGGGGCATGCCCCCCGAGCTCCTGCAGATGACCCTGCTTGCGATGTGCGGCGGCCTGCTCGGCATCTTGTTCATGATCCCGCTCAGGCGTTTCCTGATCGAACGCGAACACGGCAAGCTGCCGTACCCGGAAGGAACGGCCTGCGCCGAAGTGCTCGTTGCGAACGAGATCGGCGGCGGCCGCGCGCGGTTCGTGTTCTACGGGCTGGCCGGCGGTGCGCTGTTCAAGTTCCTGACCTCCTGGATCCGCGTGATCCCCGCCGATCTGCACGTCAACATCCCGTTCCTGAAGAAAGGGCAGCTCGGCATGGACCTGTCCGCGGCACTCTTCGGCGTCGGCTACATCCTGGGACCGCGAATCGCCGCGATCATGGTCGGCGGCGGCCTGCTCTCGTGGCTCGTGATCATCCCCGGCATCGCATGGTGGGGCGACGCGCGCACGGCGCCGCTGTTCCCGGAAACGGTCAACCTTATCCGCGACATGCAGCCCGGCCAGATCTGGACGCGCTACGTACGCTATATCGGCGCCGGTGCCGTCGCGACAGCCGGCATCATCACGCTGATCCGCAGCATTCCCGTGATGGTCAGCAGTTTCCGCATCGGCGCATCGCAGCTCGGTGAGCGCGTGAGCGCGAGCACGGAGGCGGCCAGCCGGACCAGCAACGACCTGCCGCTGCGTGTCGTGGGTATCGGCGCGCTCGCCATTGCGTTGGTCCTCATAGTCGTGCCGCAGGTCTTCGGCGCGGTCGGCGGGATCGGCATCCGTGCGGTGGCCGCCGTCTGTGTCGTGGTATTCGCATTCTTCTTCGTCACGGTCGCCTCGCGCATCGTCGGGCTCGTGGGCGTCACGAGCAACCCGACCAGCGGCATGACGATCGCGGCGCTCCTCGGTACCGCTTCCCTGTTCCTGCTGTTCGGCTGGACCGACACGATGGGCAAGGCCGCGGCATTGACCGTCGGTTGCGTCGTCGCGATCGCCGCATCGATCTCCGGCGATACCTCGCAGGATCTGAAGACCGGCTTCCTGCTGGGCGCGACGCCTCGCGCGCAGCAGACGTCCGAACTCATCGGCGTGCTGACGTCGGCCGTGTTCGTCTGCCTGACCGTTCTCGCTCTCGGCAAGGGCTTCGGCTTCGGCAGCGAAGAACTGCCCGCACCGCAGGCCACGCTGATGAAGCTCGTGATCGACGGCGTGCTCGACCAGGACCTGCCGTGGGGGCTCGTGGCGATCGGCGTGGGAATCGCATTCGCCTGCGAACTCGCCCGCATCCCGTCGCTACCCTTTGCCGTCGGCGTCTACCTTCCCGTGTCGACGATGACACCGATCTTCGTCGGCGGTCTCATTCGGCTGTGGATGGAACGCACGGCGAAGAACGACACGGTTGCCGCTGACCGCCGCGAGCGTGGCGTCCTTCTCGGCAGCGGCTTCGTCGGCGGCGAAGGTTTGCTGGGCGTGGGCATCGCGCTGGTTGCCGTGGCCCAGAGCAAGCGCCCCGACGGTATCGGCACGGAGTGGCTGGGCAGCGAGGTCACCGCGATGCTGGTTGGCGCCGTGGCGTTCGCCGTCTTCATCGGCTGGTTCTTCCGCTCGGTGCGCGGAGACAATGCGTAGACCAGCGAACGCCCGCCGGCCATGGATTCCCTGACCCAGGCCGCACTGGGCGCGGCGATCGGCGGGGCCATCGCGCCGGCCGGCCAGCGCCGCAAGGCCTTGCTCGCCGGCGCGGTGCTGGGGACTGTGCCGGACCTGGACGTCCTCATCGACTACGGCGATGCGGTCGCGAACTTCACCTACCACCGCGGCTTCAGTCACTCGCTGTTCGTGCTGCCGCCGTTCGCACTGGTGCTGTGGCTGAGCCTGCGGCGCTGGTGGGCACCGGTTCGCGATGCACCCGTGCAGTGGCTCGCGATCGTGTTCCTCGCACTGGTCACACACCCGTTGCTCGATGCGCATACGGCTTACGGCACGCAGCTGTTGTGGCCGCTCGACGTGCAGCCTGCGATGTGGGCGACACTGTTCATCATCGACCCCCTGTACACGCTGCCGTTACTGGTGGGCGTCGTGCTCGCAGCGGTGCGGCCGGCGAGCGGCACCGTGATCCGTGCATGCCTGTTGCTGAGCACGGTCTACCTCGGTTGGTCCTGGGTCGCCCAGTCGACCATCGCTCGGCACGTCGACGACGAGCTGGCGGCAAGAGGTATCCACGATGCGCCCGTGTTCATCGTGCCCACGCCGTTCAATACGCTCGTCTGGCGCACCGTCATACTAACGGAGCAAGGCTACCTCGAGGGGTTCGATTCGC